>CAYYID010000050.1:0-44685 GCA_964471915.1 uncultured Solibacteraceae bacterium
TCGCGGTCGTAGACGTCCACGCCCTCGTACCGCTTGAGGAAATTGACGATGCCATAAGTGATCGGCGTCATCACCACCTCGTAGAGCACCTTGAAGCCGTAGCCGGAAGCGATCAGCGTGGCGATGGTGGTCCACTCCACGGTGCCGCCGAAGGCGATGACGATCACCACCACGGTGTCTACCAACTGGCCCGCCACCGTGGACCCGATGGTCCGCATCCACAAGTGCTTGCCGTCGGTCATCACCTTCATTTTGGCCATTACGAACGAATTCGCGAACTCGCCGCACCAGTACGCGATGAGACTCGCGATCACCAGGCGCGGCACAAAGCCGAAGATGGTCGCAAAGGCCTCCTGGTGGGGCCAGTCCGGCGCGGGGGGCAGGGCTACCACGGCCAGCCCCATCGCGGCCAGCAGGCCGCTCGACAGGAAGCCCAGCCAGATGGCGCGGCGCGACGCGGAGTAGCCGTAGACCTCCGTGAAGATGTCGCCGAAGATGTAGGTGAGCGGGAACATCAACTGCGCGCCCGAGAGCCGGAACGGCCCGATGGCGCAGATCTTCTGCGCCACCAGGTTCGAGATCAGCAGCACCACGACAAAGATGGCGAGCAGCAGGTCGAAGGAGCGAAAGGTGCGGAGGTCGCGGGCGGTGGTCCGGGTGACGTGAGACAAGCTTCGATTCTCGCACGGGCGAAAGCCCCCGGGGACGCCCGGGTATAATTGACTCGTGAAGCAGATCCCATATGCGGGCCTGGCGCTGGCGGTGTTCCTCGCCGGTTGCGGCAAAGACATTCAGAACAAAGAAGCCGTAAAACAGGGCGTGATCGACTACCTGACCAAGCGGCAGGGACAGACCGGCCTGAACATGGCCGGCATGAACGTCGAGGTCTCGTCCGTGACGTTCAAGAAGGACGAGGCGCAGGCCACGGTGTCGTTCGCCCCCAAGCAGGGAGGTCCCGGCGGCATGTCGATGAGCTACACGCTGGAGCGCAAGGGCGACCACTGGGAAGTGAAGGGCCGTTCGGCCGCGCCGGGCAACGTGCACGGCGGCGGCGACCTGCTGCCTGGCGCCGGCGGCGGCGCCGCCCCGCCGGCCGCCGGATCCGGCGGTGGAGCCATGCCGGCCGATCATCCGCCGGTGACGCCGGGAACCAAGAAGCCATGAAGACGGTGGCCGTGCTGGGCGGAGGCCCGGCCGGCTCCTTCGCGGCGGAGCGGCTCGCGCGCGGCGGGGTCCGGACCTTGCTGTTCGATGAGAAACTCGCCTGGGAGAAACCCTGCGGCGGCGGCCTTACCTACAAGGCCTATCAAGAGTATCCCTACCTGCTGGAGAACGGCACGCCGAAGAAAGTGGTCGCCGAGGCCTGCCTGGCGGCGCCGGAAGCCGGCGATTTCGCGCTGCGGCTCGCGCAGCCGCTGGTGATCTACTCGCGTTACGACCTGAACAAGATGCTGCTGGACCGGGCGGCAGCCGCGGGCGCCCAACTCGAGCAGACCCGCGTGCTCGGGCTGGAGCGGCGCGGCGCGAAGTGGACCGTCCGGACCAAGCATGGCGCGGCGGAAGCCGACGAGTGCGTGATCGCCACCGGCGCGCGCAATCCGCTGCGGGAGGTCGGCACCGAATACCGCGCCGGCGATACGATGCTAGCCCTGGGCTACTTCGTCGAAGGCGAGCTGCCGCGCGTCGATATCCAGTTCCTGCCGCAACTCGAAGGCTACATCTGGGTGTTCCCCCGTTGCGGGCACTCGAGCGTCGGGATCGGCGGCAAAGGCGCCCCGGCGCACGTGCTGCGCGCGCGGCTGGAGCAGTACATGCGCGAAAAAGGTCTGCAGTACCAGGGCGCACGGTTTTTCAGCCACATGCTGCCGTCGCTCGACGAGCCGAGCTGGAAGACGAACCGGGTGGCGGGCGACGGCTGGTATGCCGTTGGCGACGCGGCGGGCCTGGTGGATCCGGTGACCGGAGAGGGCCTGTACTACGCGATGCGCTCCGGGGATCTGGCCAGCCGGATCGTACTGGCGGACTCCGCGCCGGACCAGCGAATCGACGCCTACCGCGCGGCGGTGCGGCACGAGTTCGCGGCGGACCTGGAGTACGGCGCGCACCTCGCCGAGCGGTTCTTCGCGCAGCGCTTTCTCTTTTCCACCATGCCGGCCCGCATGATCCAGTTCATGCGCTGGAGCCCGCGCTTCCGCGCCATCGTGGAGGATCTCTTCGCGGGGACGCAGAACTACCTGGGGCTGAAGCCGCGGCTCATCCGGTCGCTGAACGGGACGCTGCGGGAGCTGGCGATGAGCTTCTTTTTGCAGCGCTTCGTGCCGCAGGTCCCGGGCCGGAGATAGGGCTAAGAACGAACTGGCCTAAGGCTAGCGAATCGGAACCAACTGTTCCTCGTGGGCCAATTCAGCGGCGTAGGACAGAGCCGCGCTGATGTGCTCCGGCCGCAGCGACGGGTAGCTCGCCAGAATCTCGACCGCCGTGGATCCCTCGGCGAGGCTATCCAGGATCACCGTTACCGGGATCCGCGTGCCCGTGGCGCAGATCTTGCCACCGCACACCGCAGCGTTGCTGCTCAGGTAATCCTGCCAAGCGGGCATGGCGTATCGATGATCGTGGGGCGGGCGGCGCTGCCTCCGCCCCGCTTGATCTTACTGCCGGGACTCCGGAACGCCCGGCTTGTCGTACGGCGCGCCGGTGCCCGAGGATCCCATGAAGAACTTGCGGCCGTCCGTCAGCGTGACGTCGCGGCCGTTGGCCCGGTTCGACCGGTCCTTGGCCTGGTAGCCGTCCACGATGATCACGTCGCCCGGCTTGATGGTGTCGCGCTTCAGGCCCCGGCGCAGCAGGCTGTTCGGCGTGCCGCCCTCGACCATCCACACTTCCTTCTTACCTTCCTTGGTCGTGGTCTCCAGGTGGATCCAGGTGTGCGGGTTGATCCACTCCACCTTCACCACCGGACCCTTCAGCAGCAGCGGCCGGTTCGGATCGAACTCCGCTCCGAACGCGTGGTGGGCGTACAGCGGCGCGGCCTGCCACAGCAGCAGGGCGCCCGCCGCCAGGGCCGTCACCACGGCCATCGACTTCCACGTGGTTTTCATGAAGTTCATCCTCCTACTTCTTTTCCTGCGTTTCCGGCGCCTTCTTGCCTTCGATGTCCGCTTCCAGGATCCGCGCGCCGCGCAGAATACCCTGGAACGAGTAGTTGCCCTCGTGGCACGCGTACTCGTACAGCCGCTGGTCCGTCGCCGGCCATACCATCTCGCCGCTCCACGGTGCCGTCCAGATGGTCGGATCCTCCACCGTGAACTGATACCGCAGCGTCTTCGCGTCGATCCGCGAGAACCGCTCCGTCACCTTCAGGTTCCGCGATGCCCCGAACAGCGCGGGCTTGTCGTTGAAGTTCGTGGTCTCCACCACCAGCGTGTTGCCCTCCCAGCGGCCGATCGAGTCGCCGTACCAGAAACGGACATCGTCCGGTGCGTGCTTGCCGTTGATCCGGATCACCCGGGCGTCGTGCACCATCTCGTTCAGGATGATCACCGTGTCTTTGGACTGCACGATGCGCTTCACGTTGTTGTAGAGCACCGGCAGGGCCGGCGGGCCGGCGGACGAACCAAAGCCCACCAGGCACCGTTCCGCGGTGGAGCGGATCTCCGGATCGTCATACGGGCCGGGGTTCATCTTTTCCCGGATCCAGTACGCGTCGCCCGTGTTCGGCCGGTTGAAGCCGAAGCGCGCGCGCGCCCGCTTCTGGGCCTCCGGCGTCATCGCCGGCATCTGCCCGTTCTTCGGATCCGTGATGATCGACGTCCGGAACATGCCGTCGATCTGGAACATGCCGCTGCCGCGGTCCACCCAGACCGTGTTGTAGCCGCCAACGTTGCCCGCGGCGCCTTCCGAGCCGTCACCGCCCTTGGGCGGCGCCGTCCGGTTCGGATCGCTTGCCTTGTTGGTTTCGGCCATCCGCTTGGCTTCTTCCGCCGCGACCTTTTTGGCTTCTTCCGGCGAGAGCGCCAGCTTGTCCCCGTGCTGCCGGGGGCGCACCAGCGGCGTCAGCGTGGCAATGTCGTACGTTCCAGACAGATCGGGTGGCGCGGCTGCCGCCGCCCGCGGAGCCTGAGCATCCACCTGGCTAGCCGCCAGCAGCGCCAGGGCGGGAATCATCCTTCGCAGGGTCATGAGCGTTTTCCTCCAGCTAACCACAGCATACTCAATCCATTACGGACGGGGAAGGGGCTTCCGCCGGTACTCCCCGAAGATCAGCTCTTCCACAAACTCGGTGCACTTGAAGTCCATCAATCGCGCGCCCGGCTCCATCCGCCGGTACAGCGGCAGCGAAATCTTCCACGGCGCCGTGAACACCTCGGGATCTTCCATCGTCGCCTCGTAGTTCAGATGGTTCGGGCTCATCATGGTGATCCGCTCGGTCACCTTCAACTGGTTCGAGTGGTGCGTGCCCGACCGGTCGAACCAGGTCGAGTCGTTCTGCCCCGTCGTCACGATCACCAGCGTGTCGCCTTCCCACTTGCCGTACGACAATCCCATCCAGCTATCCGTCTCCGCCGGACCGGGGTCCTTGTAGTAAATGTCCCGGACCGCCCCCGCATACTCGAACGCCATGAACAGCGAGTTCGCGTTCTGCGTGATCTGGAACGGAAACGGCATGTACATGGCGCGCGGCACGCCCGGCATGTAGCACTTGATCTCCGGATCCCGGTCCAGCCAGTTCTTGCGGTTGTCGTCGCGCTTGGCGGCGGCTTCGGGCTTGTAGGGGATCTTGCCGCCCTCCACCACGCCCATGCTCCCCGGCACGGAACCGACCGCGCCGAGCCGCAGCACCGGCACCGCCGGCAGCGGACCGTACGGCCCCTGGCGCTCCATCATCGAGTGCCGCGCGTTGTGCCGCTCGAGTTCGTAATTCCAAGGCCCCAGCGCCTGCCAGATGCCGTTCAGGTCCGGTTTGCCATTGGCCAAACGGGGCGGCTGGAAGCCGCGGGCCGCCTGTCCCCAGGCGAGGGTTCCCGCAATCAGGAACAGGGAAACTAGCACTGCTTTTCGCATTCGTTATGCTCTCCGCTCAGTAAAACGCAATCCATCGTCCGGCGAACGCCACGCCGAACCACAAGCCCAGCGACGCCAGCGCCGACAGGCGCGCCGCGCCCGCCCGGTTCGCCTCGCCGCTCTTCGCGGCCACCCGCCGCCGCAACGTGAACGTGAAAATCGTCGCTACCACCAGCAACCCGATCTTGTACCAGAACGGCGGGCTGTAGTAGCACTTGATGGCCTCGGACAAAAACATCGGGATCCCCGTGACGAACATCCCCACCACCCCCAGCCGCATCCACGGGTGCAGTTTCTCGGCCAGCTCCGGCGCGGGCTGTTCCCGCAGGCTGAAACCCAACAGCCGCAGGTCGAGCGCGATCACCGCGCCGCCGAGGATGCTCAGCGCCAGCAGGTGGAAGCACTCGATCACCGGGAACATCCACAGCGACTCGCGCACCTTCGTTCCCACAAAGGTGGCTTCGAACCATTGAAAGAGAGGGAGAAGATCCATCATCGGTCTACTCGAACCACTTGTAAGCCTGCATACGGCCGCAGATCACCACGCCGCTCCAGAACAGCAGCGACAGCACCCCGGCCAGCCGGGCGCGCGCCGGCGGCGGCTCCACCGTGTCCCAGCTCTCCAGCTTCCGGAAGATCGTGAAGTGGAACAGCATGGCGTTCAGTCCCGCCAGCACGATCAACGCGATCTTCACGCGGAAGAAAATGTTGGTGTAGGCGCGCAGCGGGCTCGAATAGAACAGCAGGACCCCGCTGAGCACCATCAGCCCGAATCCCGCGACGCCCAGCGGCTGGATCCGCTTCATCATCTGCGACACCGGCACGCCGGGCAGCCCCACGCCCACCAGCCGCAGGTCCATCAGTGCAATCAGCCCGAAAAACAGGCACAGCGACAGGACATGCGTGGTTTCGATGATGGGATACAACAGGATCGACTCCCGGATCGCCGTGCTGGTGCCGGTAGCCTCCAACTGTTTGAAAAAGTCGTACAGGTTCATCGGGTCCCGCTCCGGAGCCGGAGCTTGATCCCGTTAGTATATGTCAGCGGTCCCTCCCCTCGGGGCCGCCGAGTGCAAAGATTTGTGGCAATCGAGAGATTAGCAGCGGGCTAAAGCATGTCCCCTCAAGCCCGGATCGCGTATCTCCGGGTGTCCATCCGGATCGCCGGCTCCGCCGCCAGACCGAACTTGATCCGGAGGTCCTTCCGCAGCGCCGTGCTGTTCAAATGGGTCGAGACCGCATGCGAGCCCGGAAACGTAACTCCGGGGCGTCCGAGGCTGGCGGGCGACTTGGTGGTGCTCACGAAGCTGGTTCCGAGGCTCAGGTACGGCACCAGGTCCGAGTCGTTCGTGTAGAACCGCACCGCCACCTCGCCCACCCAGTTCGTCGCGGGCGACGCGATGGCGAACACCGTGATCGCCCGCGGCGGAAACGGGGTCTGCACCACCTTCAGGCCGTGCAGCGCCGCCGACGTGATCAGGTTGCCCTGGCTGTGCGCCGCGATGACGAACTCGCCGTCCCACATGTTGTCCCGCAGGAACAGAAAGAGCGACCGGATCGGCGGGTTGTAGCCGAGATACAGCTCCATCAACTGCGCCGCCAGCCTGGGGTTGCTCTGAAACACCGGTCCCAGGATGGCATCGCCCTTGAGGGCCGCCAGCACGTTCGCCCAGTCCATGACGCACTGGACGATGTCGTTGCCGAACTGCCGGACCTTCAGGATTCCCTCCACCACCTTGACGATGAGGTCCCGCGCGAGCATGATCTGTCCCGCCTGCACGGCCAGCGCTTGCCAGGCGGCCTGCGCGGCCTGGTCGACCAACCAGTTACCCGTGGTGGGCGGGGGCGGGGGCAGCGCCCGCTGGATCTGAATTCCGTTCAGGAACGGAGCGGTCTTCAGCGCCAGAATCAGCCACGCCGTCGGCGGCACGGCGATGTCGCCCGCCTGGTTGTACAGGTGCAGGATGCGTCCTTCGATCACTCCCGAAAGCGACAAAGCATCCGCCATTGCCGCGTCCGGCGTATTGTTCATCCCGTTGGCGTAGATCATGCGCCGCTGGGATTCCCCGGGCGACGTAACCTGGGTGCTGCGCTGCCAGCGCAACTCCCCGTTCACCGTCGCCGGCTGGGGCGGGTTGGAAAGGGCCTGGGTCTGAATGCTCGCCATGTCCGTACCCAGCGGAAGCCACCGCCGCCGGGGATCACTGGTGCGAAGAAAACTTGCGGGGGCGGTTGCGATATTCTAGGGCCGACCGCACCGGAAGGAGTCATTCGTGTCCACTTTCGCCCGTTCCGCCGCCAGTTGCGCCGCGTTTCTGATCTTGGCCGCCTGCACGAACGTGCCGCCGCCCAAGGCCGCGCCGCCCTACAAACCGGTGGCCACCCTCGAGGAAGTGATGCACGGCCTCGTGATTCCCAGCGCCCAGATCGTCTGGAAAGCCTCGGGCAGCATCATGACCGCGAAAGGCACCGAGGATCGCCGCCCGCAAAACGAAGACGAGTGGATCACCGTCGAGGCCGCCGCCGTCACACTGATGGAGTCCGGCAATCTCCTCATGATGGAAGGCCGCGCCAAGGACGACAAGAAGTGGATGGAGCTGTGCCGCTCGCTCGTCGATACCGGCAGCGCCGTACACAAGGCCGCCAAGGCGCGCGACGTCGATGCCCTCTTCACCAAGGGCGGGGACCTCTTCGAATCCTGCCAGAACTGCCACTTCGCGTACCGCTTCGACAAGGATCCGAACACCATTCGCACGCACTAAGTCCGTTCAGTACCGCCAGCTCTTCAGGTCCGCGCCCGCCGGAGCCGCCGCCTCCATCCGCTTCAGCATCTTCGGCACGTACATCGTGTTGTACCGCAGCCGCGAAATCGCGTTCGGCAGCTTCGGATCCCCGTTCCAGCAGTGCTCCGCCCGGTCCCCATACGCCACCTCGGCGTCGGCCGGCGGGTTCGCCGCTTTCTTCAGGAAGTCCTCCATCAGATACACGGCGTTGTTCAAATAGTAGTTGTCCATGTCGCCGCAGTAGATGTGGATCTTCCCCCGCACCTTCGGGCCCAGCTTCGCCCAGTCCCGTTCGGCGATGTGACGCAGGTCGAAGTTCTCGCGCCAGTGCGCGGCCACCGCCGGATCGATCGCTCCGGTCAGCTTGTCGAAGATTCGCTTCGGATAGCCGTCGGGACCCATCGGCGAGTACACCGCCTCCCAGATGTCCCACTGCTGGCCGCTGCGGGATTTCGTCCCCAGCGCCAGCTCGTACATGTTCAGGTCTTGCAACGTCGCCGAGACGTGACCAAGGTAATCGCGCTTCCCCGGCCGCGGGACGCGGTGGTGCGGCCCCTCGAGAAAGTAGGCGTTCTTGTCCTTGTAGATGTCCACCACCGTGTACGCCCGGAAGTCGATCGGATCGGGACACGCGGCAAAGCAGCCGTTGAATTCGTCCGGATACAGCAACTGCACCGCCAGCGCTTCCCAGCCGCCCGTGGATCCGCCGTAAGTGAACCGCGCCCAGCCCTGGCCGATCCCCCGGAAGCGCCGCTCGATCTCCGGCAGCAGTTCGCGCATGATGGCGTCGCCGTACGGGCCGATGTTCTCCGAGTTCACCGCGTAGGAATCGTCATAGAAAGGATTCGCGTGCTGGATCTCTACGATCAGCATGCGCGGGAAGTCCGGGCCGGTCCAGGTCTTGTAGAAGTTGTACGCCTCCTCCTGCTGGATCCGGTTGTAGCCGGCAAGCTTGAAGCGCTCGGCGTAGTCGGGTTTCAGGTTCGGATCCGGCGGTTCCGTGCGCCAGCCCCCGAAGTCAGCCGGAAAATGGCCGTGGAAGATCACCACCGGATACCGCGCCTCCGGGTGCTCGTCGAATCCTTCGGGCAGCAGGACGTGCGCGCCCAGGAACATCGGGCGGCCCCAGAACTTGGTCAGCCGCTCGCTCTGGATCTTGAGGTGCTTCACGTACTTCGTGTCCTTCGGCTCCGGGAGCGGCGGGATCACCTGATCCAGTTTCACCGCCAGCCGGGATCCCTTCTCCACGCGCAGTTTCACCGGCTTCGAGTACAGATTGCCGGGCGCGCGGTTCCACTGCCGGCCTTCGCCGCGATCCATGGGCAGCTTCACCACCGGGCCGTTCGCGCGCCGAAACGTTTCGTAGACGTCGAACACCGCCTGCACGAAGTACTCGCCCGGCTTGACGTCCGCCAGCGACCGCACCGGCCAGCCGAAAGCCGTCGCGTCCACTTCGATCTTCGCGCCGCCCTTCGCGTTTTCCACGTCCAGGCCGAACACCATCTGCGACCCCGGGCCGTCGTTGATCTGGAAGCGCGGCTCCGCCGCGGAGTCGTTCGAAAGCAGCAATAGCAGCCGTCCGTCGCGCAGCGGGCCGGGCGGCAATTCCACCGTCACCGTCGGGCCCGCCGAGCGCTGCGCTCCGGCCACCGCCAGTAGCAACCCGATTCCCAACGCACCACGCAGTAGTGTAGGCATTGCGCGTCAGTGTATCGAAATCCGTGCTGCTCTGATATCATTAACGGGCGTTCGTTTTTCACGCAAGGGATTGGGCCGTTCGCCAACCTTCCGGAACCCGGCCGCTGTCGAGTTGTTTTCGACGGAAGGAGATTGTTAGTGAAAGTACACTTGGTAAACCCGAGTGATGTGGCCTTCGGCATCGGCGTAATCACCCCCCGCTGGCTGTTCGTGCTCGCCGCCGCCACCCCCGCCAGCTATGGCGACCCTGTCTTGATCGATGAAACTCTGGAGTCGATGGACCCCGGCACCATTCACGCGGGCGATATCGTCGGCATCGGCATCCATACCGGAAACGCCCTGCGCGGCTTCCAACTTGGCCGGGCCGCGCGTGAGCGCGGCGCGTGGGTGGTGTTCGGCGGCATCCACGCCACGCTCTTTCCCGAGGAAGCGTTCGAACGCGGCGCCGCGCACGCCGTGGTCAAGGGTGATGGCGACCAGATCTGGGCGCAGGTGCTGGCCGATTGCGAACGGGGCGCGCTGCTCCGCGAGTACGACGGCGGCCGCGTCGAAGGCGACCACCTGATCGCCGCCCGCTGGGACCTGATGCCGAAGAACCGCTATATGTGGGCCTCCGTGCAGACCGTCCGCGGCTGCCCGAAGCACTGCTCGTTCTGTTCGGTGTGGCGCACCGACGGCCAGAAGCCGCGCCAGCGCGGCGTCGAAGTCGTCATCGAGGAGATGGTGACCCTCCGCCGCCTCGGGTTCCGGTTCATCGCGCTCGCCGACGACAATTTCTATCCGGTCAGCAACGAGGATCTGCGGCTCGCCGAACGGCAGAACAACCGCGACCGCGTCGCGCAGCTCACCGCGCTCCGCGAAGAGCGCTTCGAACTGATGCGCCGCATGGAGGAACTGCCGAAGGACATGGTGTTCTTCACGCAGATCACCATGGAGGCGGGCGAGGATCCCGAGTTCCTCGACGCTATGAAGCGCGCGCGGATCAAGGGCGCCCTCGTCGGCGTCGAGAGCGTCACCGAAGAAGGGTTGAAGGCCGTCTTCAAGAACTTCAATCAGGCCGGCGACGGCCTGGCGAAGCGCCTGCAGACCTTCCGCCAGCACCAGGTGCACGTGCTGGGTTCGTTCATCTTCGGCTTGCCCACGGACCGCGCGGACACGTTCGACGCCACGGCGGCGCTCGCCAAGCGCGCTGACCTCACCTTCGCGCAATTCGTGATGATGACGCCGTTCCCCGGCACCGTCGACTTCGACCGCTGGGAAAAGAAGGAAGGGCTCGAGGCCGGTTCGGTCGACGGTGTCCCGCTCACGCGCTACTGGCTGATCCCGGCGTCCCGGCGCCCCAAGATGTTCGCGCCCCATCCCACGATGTCCAGCGACGAGATCCGCATGCGCACCCAGCGCGTCTGGGACGACTTCTATGCGTTCTCGGAAATCTGGAAGCGTTCCCGCTGCGTCCCGACGGTCCGCGGACGCCTGGCGTTTCTCTTCGTCTCGAAGCTGTACCGCCAGATGTACGCCAACACGGGCATCTCGAGCGATAGCGCGCGCCGCAGCAACTCCAGCCGTTGGGCCCGCTGGCTCGCCAAGCCGACCCTGAAGCTGTTCCAGGGCCGCCCCATGCCGGAACTCGTGATGCCGGCGCGCGTGCCCCCGCAGTTGCACCAGATCAGCGCCGCCGGCGACTGACGATTGTAAAAACCAGGGACAGTTCCGGGTTTTCCGGTTTTCGCGAGCTTCGCGCCGTCGCGACCGAAGAACCACATTGTCAATGGAATACGGCCGGTAAACCCGGAGCTCCCGGAACCTTCCCGGGTTTCCCGCTAGTCGATCCGGAACGCCGCCAGCGTAGCCTCGTTCCGCACGTACATCCGTCCCGCCGCCAGCGCCGGATAGCTTCGCACCACCCCCGGGAGCAACCGCACCCGCTTCACCGGCGCGAACCCCTGCGGCGACGCCGGAGCCACCACCAGTTCCCCGCCCTCCGTGATCACGAACAGGTGATCCCCGGCCAGCGTCACCGTGCCGGCGCGCAACCCGTTCTCCGACCACCGCACTTTGCCCGTCGCCGCCTCCACCGCGCGCAATTCCTGCCCCGTCTCCTGCCGCCCGTGGAAGCCGTAGAGCACGCCCGCGCGGTGGACGCTGGTCGCATAGTGGTTCGACAGCGCGTCATCGCCGGACCAGATGACCTTGGGCTGCCCCTCGCCGATCTCGAGCAGCGCCGCGCCCGTTCCGTACGACGCCGACAGGAACACGCGGTTGCCCAGCACCAGCGGCGTCGCGGCGTTCACGCTCGCCGCCGAGCGCGACCGCCAGCGAAACTGGAACCGGATGCGCCCCGTCGCCGGATCCGCGTCCACCAGGCCGGTGCGGGTGAAGAACAGCGCATGGCGCTCGCCGCCGATCGCCGCCACCGTGGGCGAAGCATACCCCGCCTCATCGTTCAGAGCCTTCCACAGCGTGCGTCCGGTGACTTTGTCCAGCGCCACGATGCCTGCGGCGTTCGCGCCGCCGATGTTCATCAGGACCCGGTCGCCGTCGATTAGCGGCGAAACCGCGGCCCCGAAATACTCCTTGCGGACCCCGAATTCCCGCCGCGCATCCACGGCCCATAACTTCTTACCTGTCTTCAGTTCCACGGCATGGAGCAGGCCTTCGGCGCCGTAGATTACGGCGCGCTCCGTATCGCAGGCGGGCGCGGCGCGGGGGCCTTCGCTAAAGCCGAAGTCGTCGCGGTAGGCGGTCGGATAAGAAAAGGTCCATATTATCTTCCCGTTAGCGGGATCGAGCGCTTCCAGCTTTTCCTGATTCGCCTCGCGATGGAACAGTAGTACCTTTCCGTCCGCGGTGACCACGGGCGCAGAGAATCCTTCGCCGGCGCGGCGCTCCCACAGCTTCGCGAAGCTGGATTTCGGCGACCAGGGTCCGGTGTAGACGCCATCTCTTGTGGGGCCAAGGAGTTGCGGCCACAGGGCGAGCAGGAGAAGAATCACGAGTCAACCTCCCGGAAAATGAACAGGTTCAATAATGAACTTGTTCATTTTCGAACGCGTTCCAGATTTGGCCCTTAGACAGCCACTTCGGCCGCCGCCGGAGCCTCCAGCTTCTCGCCTTCCCACCGCGCGACCACTGCCGTCGCCAGGCAGTTGCCGAGCACGTTGACCGAGGTCCGCACCATGTCGAGGATCACATCGACGCCGAGCAGCAGGCCGATGCCCTCCATCGGAATGTTGAACGTGGCGAGCGTCCCCGACAGGATCACGAACGACGCGCGCGGCACGCCCGCAACGCCCTTGCTGGTGAGCATCAGGGTGAGCATCATCACGAGTTGCTGGCTGAGCGTCAGCTCGATGCCGGCAACCTGCGCGCAGAACACGGACGACAGCGCCAGGTGCAGCGTGGAGCCGTCGAGGTTGAAGCTGTAGCCGGTGGGCAGCACGAAGGCCACGATATGCTTCGGCACGCCGAAGGACTCCATATTCTGGAGGGCCTTGGGCAGCGCGGCTTCACTCGACGCGGTCGAGAACGCGATCAGGAACGGCTCCCGCACCGACTTGTAGAAACGCTTCATGGGGATGCGGCAGAGGATGACCACCGCGCCGAGCACGAACACCACGAAGATCACCTGCGCGGCGATCGCGGTCGCCACCAGCTTGCCGAGCACGGTGAGCACGCCGATGCCTTTCGTGGCCACGGGCACGGCGATGGCCGCCGCGACGCCGATGGGCGCCAGGTACATCACATAGCCGGTGTACTTGAACATCACCTCGCTCAGCGAGTGCGCGAAGTCCACCATGGGCTTGGCTTTGGCGCCGATCGCGGCGCAAGCGCCGCCGAACAGGAAGCAGAACACGACCAATTGCAGCACCTCGCCCTTGGCCATGGCGTCGATCACGCTGGCCGGGAAAGTATGCTCCAGGATTTGCGCGAGACTCTGCTTGGCGACCGGCGCCGTACTTACCGCGGCGTCCCCCGCCACGTGGACGCCGGCGCCGGGGCGCACGAAGTTCACCATGCCCAAGCCAAGGAACAGCGCAATCGTGGTGACGACCTCGAAGTAGATGATCGCCTTCAAGCCGATGCGGCCCATCGCCTTCACGCTGCCGGTGCCGGCGATGCCGTACACCAGCGTGCCGAACAGCAGCGGCGCGATGATCGACTTGATCATGCGCAGGAAGATGTTGCTGGCGGGCCCCAGTTCCTTGCCCACGTCCGGCCACACCGCGCCGATCAGCACGCCGGCGGCCATGCCGATGAAAATCCAGTTGGTCAGCGAAAGCTTCTTCAAGGAACCTGTCCTCCCCACTGCAGCTTTTTGCGCAGCACGTCAAAGAACCGCATTTTCGGCGGCCGCACCAGGTGGATCGAAAACTCGGAAGCGCGGCACACGACGCGATCCCCCTCGTCGAGCGTCTGGCCCACCTGCCCGTCGATGGTCAGGTAGGTGGCGCCCGACTGGGCGCGGTTCACGATGGTGATGACGCTCTCGTCCGACACGATCACCGGCCGCGCGGTGAGCGTGTGCGGGCAGATCGGCGTGATGCACAGCGCGCCCACCGAGGGAAAGATGATGGGTCCGCCGGCGGAGAGCGAATACGCCGTGGAGCCGGTGGGCGTGGCGACGATGAGGCCGTCGGCGCGGTACACGCAGACGAAGTGATCGTCGACGTGGGTATCGAGCTCGATCATGCGCGCCATCTCCACCTTGGTGAGCACGGCGTCGTTCAGGGACTCGAAGAGGGCGATGCGCTGCTCGCCGCGCCACAGCTCGCAGCGGAGCATGCGGCGCAGGCCGATGCGGTGCTCGCCGCGCAGGGCGCGCTCCAGTTCGGGATACAGCTCCTCGACGGTGATCGCGGTGAGGAAGCCGAGGCTGCCGACGTTGACAGCGAGCAGCGGGATCTCGCGGCCGGCGATGGCGCGCGCCGCCGACAGCAGAGTACCGTCGCCGCCGAGCACCACGACGAGGTCCGCGCCCTCGGGGACTCGCTCGCGCTCAATGCCTGTGCCGCCCGCATAGCCGGCGGTCTCGGGGTCGCAGCGGACGGCGACCTCGCGCTCGGCGAGCCACGCCAGCAACTCCGGCACCAGCTTCCGCGCCTGGTCGCTATTCGGTTTGGTGATCAGGCCGACGGTCTTGATGGCGGGCATGCAATAAGAATTCCCGGTTCCCTTCCGCGCCGAGGATCGGGCTCGGCAACAACGCGCAGACAAACCCCAAACCTTCCACGGCGTGCACCACTTTCGCACACGCGGCCTCGTGCTGCGCCGGATCCCGCACGATGCCGCCCTTGCCGACTTCCCCCTTGCCGGCTTCGAACTGCGGCTTCACCAGCAGGACCATTTCGCCTTCCGGCTGGAGGACCCCGGCGAGCGCGCCCACCACCATGGTCAGCGAAATGAAGCTCAAGTCCGCGGTGACCAGGTCCACCGGCTCGCCGGGATCGCTCGCCGCAAGATACCGCACATTGAGGCCCTCGCGCACCACCACGCGCGGATCCTGGCGCAGCCGCCAGTCCAGCTGGCCGTGCCCCACGTCCACCGCGAACACCTTGGCCGCGCCGCGCTGGAGCAGGCAATCGGTGAAGCCGCCGGTGGACGCGCCCGCGTCCAGGCAGATCTTGCCGCGCACGTCGATGCCGAACCCGTCGAGCGCGGCCTCCAGTTTCAGCCCGCCGCGGCTGACGTACTTCATCCCCGCGGCGACCTCGAGGCGCGCGTCGCGCGCCACGGCGTGCCCGGGTTTGGTGACCGCCTGCCCGTCCACCAGCACCTGGCCCGCCATCACCAGAGCCTGGCCCTTTTCCCGGGACTCGACCAGCCCGCGCTCGAGCAGCAGATGATCGAGCCGGGCTTTCTGAGCTTTCATGATTTGCGCCGGGCTTTCATGATGTCCGGCGGACGACGAGTTCGGCGATCTCCCGGAGCCGGTGCGCGCGCGCGCCGAAAGGCGCGAGCGCGGCCAGCGCGTTGGCGCACTCGGCCTCCGCCATGGCGCGCGACCGCTCCAGTCCGTAGACGGCCGGGAACGTGATTTTGTGCTGCGCGGCGTCCTTCCCGGCGGTCTTGCCCAACTGTTCGGAGGACTGCTCGACATCGAGCAGGTCGTCGACGATCTGGAACGCGAGGCCCACGCTTTCGCCATAGGCGGTGAGGGCGGCGAGCTGCTCGCCGCCCGCGCCGCCCGCGAGCGCGCCCATGCGGACGCTGGCGCGCAGCAGCGCGCCGGTCTTGGCGCGGTGGATGGACTCGAGCAGTGCCGGCGTGGGCGCCTGGCCTTCGCCCTGGATGTCGTTCACCTGCCCGCCGATCATGCCGCCCACGGTGCCCGCGGCGGCGGCGAGTTCCCGCATCAGCGCGAGGGAACCCGCGCCGGCCAGGACTTCGAACGCGCGGGTCAGCAGGGCGTCGCCCGCGAGGATGGCCATCGCTTCGCCGAAGACCTTGTGGCAGGTGGGCTGGCCGCGGCGCAGGTCGTCGTTGTCGAGCGCCGGCAGGTCGTCGTGGATCAGCGAGTAGGTGTGGATCATCTCCAGCGCACAGGCGGCGGCTTCGGCCGCGGGACCGGCTTCGCCCACCGTTTCCGCGGCGGCGAGACACAGCACGGGGCGGATGCGCTTGCCGCCGGCGAAGAGGCTGTAGCGCATGGCGCGGTGGATTACGGGCGGGTCTGCCGTTTCGGGCGGCGACGCCTGGTCCAGCAACCGTTCGATCCGTTTCTGCTGTGCCGCCAGGTACTCGGACAGAGTCATTTGTTGTTGTCGGTGCGGAAAGGCTCGGGCTGCATCGCGCCCTGCCGCCGCGTGAGGATTTCGACGCGCGTTTCCGCGTCTTCGAGCTGTTTCCGGCAGGTCTCGCTCAGCGCCATGCCGCGCTCGAACAGTTCGAGCGCGCGCTCCAGCGGCAGGTCGCCGCCTTCCATTTCCTTGACGACGCCCTCCAGCTCCTGGAGGCTCGCCTCGAACGTGGGCTTCGGTTGTGGCTCGCCGGACACCGCCTTATTCTAGCGAACTCGTGATGCGCGCCTCGGGCGCGGGCACGCGGCGCGCGGCGCCGGCTTCGGCGAGCTGCTTCCAGATTTCGAGGTCCAGCGGTATGCCCCGTTCGCGGCGGCGGGCCTCCTCGCGCCACTCCGGCTCGCCTGCGATCAGCACTTCGTCGAAGCCCGGCGCGGGCGCGGTATTCTTCACCATTTCGCGCAGCCGCGTCATGCGATCGACGAAGTCGTCCATGGGAAGGAACCGCTCGACTTCGATGCCGAGGAAGAAGTGCCCGACGCGCATGGGCTTTTCGTGGACGCGGATGCCGCCGAGTTCGGTGGACATGGCGCCGCCGCTGAGGACGGCGCTGAGGATCTCGGCCATCATGGCGAGCCCCGACCCTTTGTAGCCGCCGAGGGGCATGGGCGTGCCTTCGAGGGCGAGCTTGGGGTCGGTGGTGGGGTTGCCGTCAGGGTCCATCGCCCAGCCCTCGGGGATGCGGTCCTTGCCGCCGAGGACGGCCTTGTAGATCTTGTTGAGGGCGACGGTGGTGGTGGCCATGTCGAGCAGGAAGATCTCGGGGCCGGGGAGCGCCATGCAGATGGGGTTGGTGCCGAAGCGCTTTTCGCGGCCCTGCCAGGGATTCACGAGCGGCGTGGCGTTGCACATGACGAGGCCGATGAGGCCGGCACGGGCGATGCGCTGCGCCCAGTAGGCGGCGGCGCCGAAGTGATTGGACTCGCGCGCCGTCACCATGCCGAGCCCGCTGCCGCGGGCGAGGCGGACGACGTGCTCGCAGCAGGCGGCGGAGACGACCTGGCCGAGTCCGTTTTCGCCGTCGTAGACCATGGCGCCGCCGCTTTCGTGGGCGACGCGGCCCTGGGCGCCGACGTTCACGTTCCCGTTCTCGATGTGGGTGAGGTAGAAAAGGATCAACTGGACGCCGTGGGAATCGACGCCGCGGAGGTTGGAGGCGACCAGCGAATCGCCGATGAGGGCGGCATGGGGCGCGGGGACGCCGCCGGCTTCGAGCACGGCGGTGGCGAAGCGGCGCAGGCCGTCGTGCGGGAGGACCGCGTATTCGGAGGACATTTTCCCTAGTGTAGACGCTCGCGGTGCGGGATCCGGCAGCTAACGGCCGCGGGCGAGGTCCACGAGGCCGCGGAGCGGCTTCAGAAACTGGGTGACGATGTTCTGCGGGTAGGCCTCGATGCCGGTGAACCCGAGCTTCGCCGGATCGTGCTTCTCCGGCACGTAGGCCGTACCGAAGATCCAATCCCAGCAGGCGAGCGTCAGGCCGAAGTTCCGGTTCACGGGTCCTTCGTCCGGGTGGTTGTGGTGCCACAGGTGCATCTCGGGCGAGTTGACCAGATACTTCAGCCACCCGACGTTCACGGCGACGTTGGCGTGCGCGAAGTGCCCGACGAAGGTGTTCACGATGCCGACCCAGAACATCGCCGCGCCGCTCATGCCGAAGAACGCGGCGGGGATGTAGAGCAGCGAACGGTAGACCACGATCTCGAACCAGTGGAAGCGCCAGTCGCCGATCCAGTCCATGTCGACGATGGAGTGGTGGACTTTGTGGAACTCCCAGAGCCAGGGGACACGGTGGAGCAGGTTGTGCACCAGCCATTGCAGGAAATCGTAGGCCAGCAGGAACACGAGGAACTGCACCCAGAACGGCTGGTCTTTCATGAAGCCGAGGTAGGCGTATTTCTTGAGACCGGCGAGGTCGAGCGTCCGGTCCAGCCGGGCGATGACGCCGAGCGAAGCCATGCCGATGAGCACGCCGAGGTATTCGCTGTTGAAGACGACGTAGACGAGGTCGCTCCACCAGTTGCGCCGGAACAGCGGCTGCTGCCGGCGGGGCATCAGTCGCTCCCAGGCGACGAAGAACAGGGAAAGTCCGGCAAGCCAGACGGCGTAGACCATGGTGCTGTTCTCTAGGATGCCGCATTCGGGGATTGGTGACAAAATGAACTGCATGTGGCATCTCGCATTACTGGCCGCCGCGCTCGGCAATCCGGCCGGGGACGGAAGCGGTCCGGTGTTTCTGACCGCGTCTCCCGAGGGGACGGCGTACCTGAGCTGGGTGGAGAAGACGCCGGGCGGGCACGAGTTGCGGTTCGCGGAGCGCACGGCGGACGGCTGGTCGACGCCGCGCAAGATCGCGGGCGGGGCGAACTGGTTCGTCAACTGGGCGGACTTCCCTTCCCTGCTGGCGCTGCGCGGCGGAGTGCTGGCCGCGCACTGGCTGGAACGGGACGGCGCCGATCAGTACTCGTACAATCTGCGGCTGGCGCTTTCGACCGACCGCGGGGCGAACTGGAAGGTGATTCTGGCGCCGAAGCCGGCCGCAAAGAACGCCTATACGGGGTTCGTCTCCCTGGCCGAGACGCCGGACGGCTTCGCGATGTCGTATCTGGCGCCGGTGGAGGGCGCGGGAGGCGGCCACCACACGAGCCTGCGGTACGCGGCGTTCGACCGGACGGGAAAGCAGTTGACGGATGAACTGGTGGACGGCGACGTGTGCAGTTGCTGCCAGACGGCGGTGGGCTGGACAGCGCAGGGTCCGGTGATCGCGTACCGCGATCACGAGGCCGGGGAGATCCGGGATACGGCGCTGGCGCGCAAGAGCGGCGGGCGGTGGGTGCGGAGCGCCGTGCACGCCGACGCCTGGTCGATCAACGCGTGCCCGGTGAACGGCCCGTCGCTGGTGGTGCGGGGCCGGGCGGTGGCGGTGGCGTGGTATTCGGGCAAGGACAAGAAGGCGTATCTGTCGTGGTCCGAGGACGGCGGGGCACGGTTCTCGCCGCCGCGGCAGATCAATGACAAGCCGGCCGAGGGCCGGGTGCATCTGGCCGCGGCGGGTGACGGCATGATCGTCACGTGGCTGGAGGGCGCGGAATTGCGCTACCGGCGCGTAGATCCCGCGGGCGTGCCGGGAGCGGCGGCGACGGCGGCAGCGCTGCCGCCGGGCAGGACGTCCGGGTTTCCGCGCGTGGTGTCGACCGGGGCCGGGCTGTTGTTTGCGTGGAAGGACGGCCGGGTGCGGACGCTGGAACTGCCGTAGCCGTTAGAGCTGGCGGCGGATCGATTCGTCACGGATCTGCGCGTCGTTGACCAGCAGGAAGGCCTTGCTGAGGATCACCGCGAGGATGCGGTCGCCTTCGAAGGGCAGCGGCACCCGCTCCGCGGTGTCGCCCGGGCCCTGCACGATGCACAGGTAGCGGCTGCCGGGCTCGATCAGGACGTTGCCGCTGCCGAGGTGGATCCGGTATTCGTGGAGGCTGCCCCGTACTTCGAGGAAGCGGCCTTCGATGCGGCAGCGGTCGCGAATCGCGAGCTTCGGCAGCAGGCGCGTCAGCACCGCTTTGCGGGTCTCGGAGGCCGCGGTCAGTTCCCCGAAGGCGAAGCCCCGCCAGTAGTCCTCGTGGCCGTCGCGCGGGTTGCGCTCGGTCCATTCGGGGTCGGTCCCGATGCTGCAGACGCCGACCAGCAGGTCGCAGTCGCGCATCACTTCAGAGAACACAACGGGCGGCACGTCCTCGAGCCGCACCGGCATGGGCATGCCGCCGCGCGGCGTGTCGCGCGGCAGGAAGGACACGGGGCCGGTGCGGATCGCCAGATACACGCCGTGGCCGGTGGTTTCCTCGTCTTCCGGGAACTCGACGTCGAACTCGGCCCGCAGGCCGTGGCGCGGCAGGTCCAGGCACGGGGTGTTGTGCGAATCCCACTGGCCCATCAACTGGAACTGCCAGCCGCGCTCCCGGCAGAGCGCGGAGAACTGGTGCTGCTTCACGATGTGTGCGGCAAAGCGGTTCGAGTAGTCGCCGGTGGCGCGCTCGGCGTCCGTGAGCAGGTACACCTCGCGGTGGGCCTGCTTGAACGGCTGGCGGACCTCGTGGTCCTCGAGCCAGCACCGCCAGCTCAGCACCGTTTGCACGTCCGCGCGGATGGGGTGCCACAGCCGGACGCCGGATTCGGGCGCCGCCTCCACCGGGTGGCCGGCCCAGTCGATCCAGCGTCCCTCGTGCCAGATGGCCGTCGTGCCGCCAATCTCCCAGATCAGGCGGCGCGCGAAGTGCGAAACCACGGGATGGTCGCGATACCATTCCTGCCAGCGGGCGAGCGGACAGAGCGCATCCGAGAGCAACAGCCGCTCCAGCCGGATGCGCAGCGTCGCGAGGATGGCGTCCAGCTCCTTGGCCGTCTTCTTGAGGCTGGTGACCAGTTCCGCGTGATCGGCCTTGACGGCCGCCGGGACGCTCTTCAGCGGCTTGCCGTCGCGCGACCACGAGAGAACGGCGCCGCCGCTGGCGATGGCGAGGCGCGCGACGCAATCGCCCGCGGATTCCTCGCGCACGCCATGCGCGTCCAGGCCGAAGGCGGGAACGGACATGGCTTCCAGGTCCTCGCGGCTGACGCCGTTGCGTGCGGCAGCCTCGCCCAGCGCCTTCTCGATCAGCCGCCGCGCGACATCGTACTTCACGCGCGCCGCCAGCCGGCTCAACTGCGCCACCGCGTCCAGCCCCGGCATCGCGGCCAGCGCGTTGACGCAGGCGTTGCCGACGCGGTGCGACACCGCGCCCACCATCGGGATCTTGCGGAAGCAGGCGAGCGCGAAGTTCGCCAGGTCGGGGGCCACCGACGTGTCGCCCAGCGCGCCGACGCTCCAGACGAAACCCTTCTGGTAATCGGCTTCCGCGTCGGGGGTCTGGATGGTGGTCCAACCGGGGGTGGGACTCAGGGCCAGCCAGCGCCGCGCGGCGTCCAGGAACTCCTCCCGTCCGATGTTCCCGATCCGCCCCGCCGCCTCGGCCTGCCACTTCCGCGGTGCCGTGGACTGCGTGAGGGTTCGCGCGTGCTGGAACAGCGCGCGCCAGGCGAAGGCCTGGCCCGACTGCTCCATCTCGCGGAACACCTGCTGGCTCCACGCGGCGGCCGGCGCCACCGGCTTCTCGACCGCGCCGTGGAGCAGCCGGTCGATCCGCTGGTGCAGTTCCCGCGCCTCGCCGGAGCCGTGCCAGTCGTCGATGTTCCGCCGGAGCGCGGCGAGGGCCTCGCGCAGCGCCGGGGTCGCGGGCGCCGTCTCCACCGCGCTCAGCACGGCCTTGTGCGGCCACGTGAGCCGCGGCGGCGTCACCGCCTCCACCAGCCGCACCGCTTCCAGAGCATTCACCGGCAGGCCGCTGCGCAACAGGGCCGACGCGGCGCCCTTCAGCGCCAGGGATAGCGTCAACGAATTCGCCGCAGCGAGCTCGCGCAGCGCTTCGAACACGAACGCCAGCCGTTCCTCGGCGGACGCGGCCTTCAGTTGCTCGAGGGGATCCGCCACCAGCCGTAGCGCTTCGCGCTCGGTAAACACGAACGGCTGGGCGGCGGCGGCCGCCCGGAAACTCGCCAGGTGCGTGGCCTGTTCCGTCATGGACCTCAACCTCCGATGAGCGGCACCAGCTTCACGAACTCCACTTCGCTGTCCGCGGCGAGTTCCACCGCCGCATCCAGCGCGGTTACCTGCTCGCCATCGACCAGCACCAGAAAGCCGTTCTGTTCGAAGCTGGCGCAGGCGCGCCGGCATTGCGCCGCGGCGTCCAGCGGCCGCCGGGACTTCATCCGGAAGCCGTTCAGAGTCTGCTCGGATTCCTCCGGCTGCACCAGGCCCTGGAAGGTCTCGCCCAGCGACCGGTTATAGCGCTCCACTTCCTGAAGCACGCGGGTCTCTAACAGCTCGCGCACCGTGACGCGGCCCGCGTTCAGGGTCAGCGACCCGGCAAGCGTGCGGCCGCCGGGGATGGTTTCGTCCCACAGTTGAACCGTCATGTTCCCCCGTATCCTCCATCGGCGGGCTGCCGCCGGCCGTGCAGTCGGGTGTTTCGCTGATAAGGCGAGAACGCGGCGGAGCTTAGCGGAACCCCCGCGCGCCGGCGACTTCGGTGCGCTGTTCCACCTGCTCGAGCAGCCGGTCCAGTTCCTCGTCGCTCCAGGGCCGGACCAGGAGCGCACACTCCCGCCGCGTGAGCGAGGCGGCCAGCTCGGCGTCGTAACGGTCGCTGACCACCACGAAGGCGCCGGCCTGCTCGCGGACCGCGTGCAGGAACTCGAGCGAATTGCGGCCCTGCAGCAGCACGGGGCAGACGATCAGGTCGAAGCGCATGCGCCCGGCGAGGTCCATGCCCTCTTCGGGAGCGCCGGTGGGCACCACGCGGTGGCCGCGCTGGCTGAGCGCGCTGACGAGCTGGCGCTGCGACGCCTGGTCGGGTTCGACCACCAGCACCGTCAGCGCGCGCTTGGCTTTGCGGAAGCTGCCCGACCCCGGTCCCTTGTCGGCGGGTTCGACGCGGGCGAGCGGCAGTTCCACTTCGAATACACCCTGCGCGCCGCGCGGCTGGAAGCGGAGTTCACCGCCGTGGCTTTGCACGATGCCGCGCGCCACGCCGAGGCCGAGTCCGCCTTCGCCGAGCGGATCCCGCTCCACGCCGGCCAGCGCCGGATAGGTGATGGTGACCAGCGCGCGCCGGGCGATGGCGCCGCTGGTGACGGTGAGCGTCCGGATGGCGCCCTCGGCGCCGGTTTCGGCGGCGGACTGTTCGGCGTGCACCAGCAGGTTCAGGAACACCTGCTCGAGTTGCGCCTGCACGCCGTCGACGGGCAGCGGATCGGGGGTCAGGTGGTCCACGAAGCCGATCTCGCGGTCCGACCATTCGGGGGCGCGGAACGCGGCGAGGCCGCGCAACAGCTCGTTCAGGTCCACGGGCGTTACGGCCGCGGCGTCGGTGCGCGCGTACGACACCAGGCGCGACACGATGGCGGCCGCGCGTTTGGCCTCCGCGGTCAGCGACTTCAGGTGCGCCTGCGGCTCGGGGCTTTGCGCCGCGGCGCGGGCCTCCTCAAGAATCGCTTCGAGCGGCGCGCGCAGTTCGCTGGCCACGCCGGAGATGAGCTGGCCGGTGGCCGCGAGTTTCTCGGTGCGGAACAACTGTTCCCGCATGGTCTGCTGTTCCTGGAGCTTCAGCGCCGTCGCCACCTGGTTGGCCAGGTGCTGCATGGCGGCCTGTTCCTCGACGGAGAAGGTCTGGACGCCTTCGCTGCGGGCCATCTCGAGGATGCCGAGCATCTCGGTTTGCGTGAACATGGGCACGAACAGGATCGACCGGGGCAGGTCCGCGAGGTCGGCGCCCTTCAGCAGCGGGCTGCGCTTCGTATCCGGGATGTGCAGCAGGGCGCGGTTGCGGCAGCACGCCGCCGCGCCCATGGTGACGGCGTCGGGCGCGGCGTCCACGGAGAACGCGAGCGCGGCCGGATCGGTAGCGCTGGCCACGCGCTCCAGGGTCTTGGTGCGCCGCTGGCAGAGGTACATGCGCACCACGGTGTCGCCGAAGACTTGCGGCAGCGTGCCTTGCAGCTTGGCGACGATTTCGGCCGGGGAGCTGGTGCCGACGATCTGCTCGCTGAGCGTGTTCAGAGTCCGCATGGTACGGCGCTGGCGCGCCATGCGGTTTTCCCGCACCCACCAGAGCGCCAGGATCAGCACCACGCCGCTGGCGCCGCCCAGCCAGACCCAGAGCGGGATGTTGCCGCCGTCGCGCACCTCCGACAGGCCGGAGGCGTCGGGCAGGATCAGCTCGAAGAAATGGTTGTACGGCGGGGAATTGCAGAACTGGCTGGCGAGGCCGCGCACGCGGATCTTGTCGCCGACCTTGATGTCCTCCAGCCAGCCCTGCGGAAGCTCCTTCGGGCGGTACAGGAACACGTTGATGTAATTGCGCCCGTCGGTGATGGCAATGAGGTCGCCGCCCTGGTTCTCGCCGATGGAGGCGACACGGCCCTCGGTGGTGACCATGAGGCCCTGGTAGCGGAACCCGTTCAGATCGTTCAGCGACACGGCCTTGGGCGGCGGCGCGGGCTCGCTGGAGGTCCGCTTCATCTGGTTGGCCTGCAGCACCGGCATGCCGTGGCGCTTGAGGATGACGCCGTCCACTTCCAGCCAGTCGCCGGGGATGAGGCCGTCGAACTTGCCGGGCGCGCCGCTGAGCAGCAGGCCGTAGCCGTCACGGTCCCGGATGGAGAGCAGGATTTCGTTGTTCGGCATCACCACCGGACGGTTCATCACCTGTCCGGCGACGATGACGGTCTGGCCTTCGAGCGCGGGGGAGTAATCCGACGACTGGCGTGCGGTGGCCTTTTCCAGGCTGAGCCGAACCTGGGCCGGAGCGGGCAGGACGAGCGCCGCCGCCAGCAAGAACCGATAGGAGTACTGGAACGTCATTCGCGATCGAGGCGAACCTGACTTCGCGTAATCCTAGTATATGGAACAACGGACGGGGTTGCCCTAGGGGGGAATCCGTAGCTCGGGCAGGAATGGGACTCCGGTACGTCGCGCTCAGGAGTACCGTCTAT
Organism: uncultured Solibacteraceae bacterium; assembly: GCA_964471915.1. Lineage (GTDB taxonomy): Bacteria > Acidobacteriota > Terriglobia > Bryobacterales > Bryobacteraceae > JAIEPW01. The sequence goes on from CAYYID010000050.1 coordinate 24,923, forward strand.
TCGACCGCGGCGACGAGATCCACCGCCGCCATGGCATCGAGCGACGGCAGTCCTTCGAACAGGAGCACCGTGCTCGCCGGGGGACGCGCCTTGTCGAGATACTCGAAACGCAACTGCCGCATCAGACCCCGGACGTTCGCGGTCAGCGGGTAGGCGCGGTACAGCACCACGTCGCCGAACCCGGCCTTTTGCGTTTCCAGGGCTTTCTTCAGGCGCTCGAAGAGCAGACGGACGTCCTTTTCCGCGCCGCCGAAGGCCATCTGGGATCCGGTGAGGACCACCCGGGACGTCGCGGTGAGGGCGACGCGGGCGTACAGTTCGGTCTCCGGCACCACTTGCACGCGACTCGACGCCGCCTGCTCCAGGCGGCCCACGGCTTCGCATTCGCACAGCGGATCCCCGGGCAGGCGCTGTAACTGGACCAGCGAGAGCTGCGCGCCGGCGAAGGCCGCGCTGACGGCGGTGCGCGCCGCGTTGGCGAACTCGAGCGAGCCGAGCAGGCAGGTGACGCGCAGCGGAGTCGCCTGCGCCGCCGCGACGTGGCGCTTCAGGCGGGCGACGGACTCCTCGGGCGACTTTTCGGCGACCCCGGAGAACCACGCGACGCCCTGGGGGTTCAGGGGCCGCTTGGCCGCCGCCACGGACTCCAGCACCACCTGCGCGCCTTCGAGCGGCAGGGCGCCCACCTGGATCAGGCTGAGCGCGGGCAGGGGCAGCTTCTTTTCGGAGAACTCCTCGGCGACGATCGACGTTACGCGGCGCAGGTCCCCGGTGCCGGCCACGAAGGCCCGCAAGTGGACGATTTGCGCGCCGCGGTGCTTGCGGAACAGCTCGTCGAGCGCGTCACGGGTCTGGCGGGAGAGCAGTCCTTTTCCGGAGAGCGTGGAGACCTGGAACTCCAGGCGCGCGGTCTCGGCGCTGACGGCGGCGGGGGGATCCGGCAGGGCGGGCAGGGTTTGGGTGATTTCGTCCTCACCCTTTTTGCCGCGTTTCTTTTGGGCGAAGCACTGCGCCGCGAGAAGGGCGCAGAGGAAGATCAGAAAAAGTCGGCGCATCGGATAACGTGCCCCGATTGTATCGCGGGTCCGCTATTCGTTCCGGCGGGGGAGGTAGGCCTGCTCGTAGGCCTCTTCGCCGAAGCGTCCGCCGCCGCGCTGGACGCGCGAACTGCCCGGCCATTCGAGCCGCATGTCGTTGGAGACTTCGTCGAGCATTTCGAGCGTGGTGACGCGCGATTCGAGGGCGAACGAGGTCAACAGCAGGTTGTCGCACACGGCGTTGATGATGCGGGGGACGCCGCGGGTGCGCAGGTGCAGCTCCTGCAGCACGTCGTCGGGAAACACTTTCTGCTCCCGCATGCCGGCCTTGGCGAGGCGGCTCTCGATGTACTCGACGGTTTCGGTGAGGTTGAAGGAGCGCAGGTGGCAGCGCAGCACGATCCGCTGCTTCAACTGGCGGAGATTCGGCGCGTCCAATTTGCGGTCGAACTCGGGCTGTCCGGCGAGGACGATCTGCAACAGCTTGCCGCGGCGGTTTTCGAGGTTGCCCAGCAGGCGGATCTCCTCGAGCACTTCCCATTCGAGGTTGTGCGCCTCATCGACGATCAGGACGGTGGTGCGGCCCAGGTGGTTCTGTTCCAGCAGCAGGTTGTTCAGCGCGAACAGGACCTCGGTTTTCGAGCTGCGGTTGCAACGCAGGTCGAAATCGTAGGCCATCATTTCGAAGAACTGGTCCGGGGTCAGCCGGGAGTTGAAGAGGTAGGCGAACTGGATCCGCTGGCTCTCGAGGTAGTCGCGGAGGCACTCGAGCATGGTGGTCTTGCCGGTGCCCACCTCGCCGGTGAGGACCATGAAGCCTTTGCGGCTCTGGACGCCGTAGACGAGGTTGGCCAGCGCCTCCTCGTGCGGCTCGCTCCGGTAGAGGAAGGCCGGATCGGGGCTGAGGCTAAAAGGGTTTTCGCTGAAGCCGAAGAAAGCGTTGTACATGTGGCCGGTCTGCGGAAGCCGCGCTTCCCCCTTGTGTCATCCTAGCATAGTGTCGAACGGGGCCCGTCGAGCGGACCGGGGTCCCAAGTAGGTTCATCGGCGGATCCGGGCCGGATAGTTAGGGCGTTTCCCCGAAGGCAATCGCGGCCCGCACGTCCTCTTCACACAATGTCGGGAAGTCGGCCAGGATCTCGCCGATGGTAGCGCCCTCGGCCAGGCTCGCCAGGATCGTCCGCAAGGTGACGCGGGTACCCTTCATGACCGCCTCACCACCGGCGATCTTCATTGTATGGGGAACGCGTCGCGGTCGTCAGTTGCCCGTCGGGATGCCCGCCAGGAAGGCGCTGGTGACTCCCGGCTCGGCGATTCGCCCCGGACCGCCATCGGCGGCAAACAGGTTGCCGGTGGTGTAGCCAGCCAGGTAGACCACGCCGCCCACGCCGGTGGCCAGGCCGTAGGGGATCTGCCGTCCGCCGCTGGTAATGTAGGTCCCGTAACGGAGCGTCGCGGGTCCCTCGGCCGGGATCCGCAGGCGCGCCAGGAAGCCGTCGAGGCCGGGACCCGCCGCGGGCTGGAAGGCGCCGGAGGTGACCGGGAAGTCGGTCGAAACCGTGTAGCCGGTCAGGTAGAGGTCGCCGGCGGCGTCCACGGCCACGGCGGTGGGCACCTCGGAGCCATTACCGCCCAGGAACGAAGACAGAACCACGCGCTCGGCGTTATCGAACGCCACGACGAAGGCATCCGTCGAGCCGCGCAGCGAGCGCTGCAGCGCATTGCCGCTGACGGCGAACTCGCTCGACGACGTTACGCCCGTCACCACCGCGCCGCCGCCCGGCCGCACGGCCACGGCCTTGGCGTCGTCGATGGACGGGCCGCCGAGAAACGAGGACAGGACCAGCGCGTTCGAGGCCTGCGCGGCGGGATCCAGTTGGACGGCGAAGCCGTCGCCGCCGCCGCCGTACTCGACGTCGGGGGCGTTGCCGGTGACGGGCAGGTCGCTCGAGAAGGTCTGGCCTACCACCCAGATGCGCCCGCCCGGCGCGGCGGCGATGCCGCGCGCCGCGTCGAGGCCGCTACCGCCGATGAAAGTAGAGAACACGATGGCCGCGTCGCCGGAGCCGCCGGTGTTGATGAGGGTGGCGAAGCCGTCGCGCCCGCCGCCGGGCGAGGTCTGGAACGCGCCGCCCGAGACCGGAAAGTCCGCGGACGTCGTCTGCCCGGCCACCAGGATCCGGCCCTCCGCGTCGGCTGCGATCGCGAACCCGGCTTCATCGCCGGCGCCGCCCAGGTAGGTCGAATACTCCAGCGAGTCATCGCCCGCGAGCGACGGGTTCAACCGCGTCACGAATGCGTCGGTGTTGCCGGCGATCGCCGTGCCGCGCGAGTTTGCGGAGAGCGGGAAATTCGGCGACAGCGTGGTGCCGGTCAGATACACGCGTCCCTGGGGATCGACCGCCATGGCGTTCAGTACGTCCGGACCCGAACCGCCCAGGTAGGACGCATACAGGACCGTCTTGCCCTCGGGGTCCAGCTTGACGACGAAGACGTCGGAGCCGCCGGCGTTGGTGGCCTGCCGCGGGGTGTCGCTTACCGTGAAGTCGGTGGACAGGGTGGTGCCGGCGAGGTAGAGGTTGCCTTGCGCGTCGCGGCCCACGCCGCGCGCGATCTCGCCCGCGGAGCCGCCGAAATAGCCGGCCACGGTCAGCACCGGATCGATCACCAGACGCCGCGCCCGGTCGTAGCTTCCCAGCCGGAACCCGAAGGTTCCGTCGGAATTGCGCCGGTACGCGCAGGCGATCCGGGTGCCCTCCTGGAAGGCCACCGGGGCTTTCTGGAGCGCACCGGAACCGAGGGAGATGGTCCCGTCGGCCTGCAGGCGCGCGCCCGGCGCGAACCGCAGGCGGACGGCCGCGGGATCCGCGCCCGGCGCGACGACGAAATCGTACTCGAGTTCCCGGTCGGTCGCGTAGTACACGACGTCGATGCCGGGGTAGACGCCCCGGGCTTCGAGAGCGCCGTAGGCCGGCACGCCGGTCCGCCAAGCTGTGCGTTCGTTACCAAGGAAGAAGTTCAGGGGATGGGCCGCGCCAGAGCCGCGGAGTTCGGCGGCGGGGTTCGCGCCTTCGAAGCGGAGGCGCAGCGCGGCGTGCTGGGTGCGCCAGTCGGCGCCGGCCGCGGTGAGGCGGTAGGCCGCGCGGAAGCCGGAGCCCGCAAAGCCGCCATCCGGAAGGGGATGGAAGCGCACCGGCAGAGGGCCGGATTCCGCGGCAAGTAAGCCGATTGCGCTGGCGCAGATGGCCAGCCCCGAGCGAAACAGCATCTTTCTAGTCTAACCGGAGCCGCAGCGGCTTCGCTGGCGGTTTCGGACCAGCAGCGCCGCGAGTCCCGCGGCGGCGAGCAGCGCGGTGGCCGGTTCCGGGACGACGGCTTCGTCGTAGGCGGCCCAGGCGCCGGCGGGGCTGGAGCCGTAGGCGTGCTGGTATTCGAAAGTAATGGAAGCGCCGCCCGCGAGGACGGTGGCGAAGCCGATCGCCAGGCCGAAGTCGCCAGTGGCGCCGCCGCCATCGCTGCCGAGGAACAGCCAGTTCGCTTCGATCCCCTGGTCGAGCAGCGCGCCGAAGCCATTGGAGCCGAGGTCGACGACCGCGGCAGGGTCCCGGGACCCGACGATCAGCGTGACGCCGTTCGCGAGCGTCGCCCGCACCGCCGGGCCCACGGCGTCATTCTCGGTGGGATCGGATCCGCCGGGATTGTAGGTCCCGAAGTAGCGGATCTCGGCGGGCTCGCCGGAGAGGTTCGTCAGGGTCATGACGATGTGCAGGACGTCGCCCACCAGGGTGTAGGTGCGCACCCAGGCGAACGGGCCGAAGCTGCCGCTGGCCTGGATCGCTCCGCCGCCGGCGGTCACCGTGACGCCAGCGGGTGGCGACGCGAACGTCGCGGGGTCGGAACCCCTTTGGAATCCGTAACCGGTGGCCACGCCGAGCACCGGCGTGCCCTGGTAGGTGACGCTTTCGATAGCGCCGCTGACCTCGTTAACGACGACGGTGAGGTTCGTCGACGAGATCGTCCCGGCGTGAAGGCCGGCGGCAAACAGGAAAACCGCAAAGCGGGGCATTCGCCTGTGCTTATCGGCTCCGGCGGTCCGGGTTTGAGGCGATCCGCTACGCGGCCGCTGCGGCGAGCGCCTGCTCGAGGTCCCACTGCAAGTCCTCGAGATCCTCGAGGCCGATGGACAGCCGCACCAGATCCGGAGTAACGCCCGCCGCTTCCTGCTCCGGTGCGCTCAACTGCTGGTGGGTGGTGGACGCCGGGTGGATCACCAGGCTGCGGGCGTCGCCGACGTTGGCGAGGTGCGAGAACAGGCGCAGTTCGTTGATGAACCGCTTGGCCGCTTCGAAGCCGCCGCGGATGCCGAAGGAGAACACGGCGCCCGCGCCTTTCGGGAGGTACTTGTCGGCCAGCGGCTTGTATTTGCTCGAAGCGAGCGACGGGTGCTTCACCCAGCTCACGGCGGAGTGCTGTTCGAGGAACCGCGCGACGGCGAGGGCGTTCGCGACATGCCGGTCCATGCGCATGCCCAGCGTCTCGACGCCCTGCAGGAACAGGAAGGCGTTGAACGGGCTGAGGCAGGGCCCAAGATCGCGGAGTCCTTCGACGCGGGCGCGCAGAATGCAGGCCAGATTGCCGAAAGTTTCGGCGAAGTTCATGCCGTGGTAGGCGCGCGAGGGCTGGTTCAGTTGGGAGTGGGCGCTCTTTTTCCAGTCGAAGCGCCCGGCGTCGACGATCACGCCGCCGATGGAGGTGCCGTGCCCGCCGATGAACTTGGTCAGCGAATGAACGACGAGGTCAGCGCCGAAGTCGATGGGGCGGCAAAGGTAGGGAGTCGCAAAGGTGTTGTCGATCACGAGGGGAACGTTCGCGGCGTGGGCAATCTTGGCGACGGCTTCGATGTCGAGGACATTGCCGCGGGGGTTCGAGATGGTCTCGCCGTAGATGGCCTTGGTCTTGGACGAGAGCGCCTTGCGGAAGTTTTCGGGATCGTCGGGCTCGACGAACTTCACCTGGATGCCGAACTTGCGAAAGCTGACGTCGAACTGCGTGTAGGTGCCGCCGTACAGAGTGGACGCGGCCACGATCTCGTCGCCGCCTTCGGCGAGCGAGGTGATAGCGAGCAACTGCGCGGCCTGACCGCTCGAAACCGCGAGCGCCGCCGCGCCGTTTTCGAGCGACGCGAGGCGCTGCTCCAGCACATCGGTGGTCGGGTTCATGATTCGCGTGTAAATGTTGCCGAACTGCTGCAGGGCAAAGAGGCTGGCGGCGTGGCTGGTGTCCTCGAAGGTGAAGGAGGTGGATTGATAGATCGGCACGGCACGGGCGTGGGTGGTCGCGTCCGGGGCGTAGCCATGGTGGAGGGCGCGGGTATTGAAGCCGAAGGGGCGGTCGGTCTTATAGAGGTTCGACATTTCGGAGAGATTCTAACAGGCGACTGGGCCCGCTGGCGTTAGAGGCCTCAAGTTGCGGCCTCTGCATTCGTCGAGCGCAAGGCAGATGCTGGGGTGAGAGTCTCTGAACCGCGTGGACTCAGAATACCGACTCGACGCCTCGAAAAGCGGCTTCGCCACTACTCATGCGCGTGGTCACGAATCTCTGCGATCAGAGGCTCCAAATTGTCGAAGGTATGGAACTTCACCTGGTGTTTAGAAAGAACGGCCCCGACGGTCTTGCGTGCTGATTCTTGGTCTGGCGTGAACTTGCCGACTACGACCAGTCCCAGTTGCCCCCACTCGGGGTCGGCGTACTCCGAGAGGAACTGCCCCTCGACGGCATGAACACTTGCTCGTCCGAATACCGCCTCGGCAGACTGACCCTCAAACTGCACCGGCTCGACCAGGTTGAGTTTGCCGTTTCTGAAGGCAAACGGAGCTTTGAAGGGCTTGGGCAGCGTTGGAGGACAAACGGTGACGCCAGGTTCGAGTCGCTCCCAGATGCCTGCACTGTGAAAGCATGATTTGAGTTCTTGAAGAAGAGCTCTGTGCGAACTTCGCTGAGCCAGCGCGGCCTCTCGCTGCACGCCGACCAATCGACTGAGGAGAGCGTTAAGTTCCTTCTGGGGTTCCTCAACCTTGACCGAGCGTGGCAATGTCAATCTCAATGCACTCGCTCTCTTCGCGACAAACAGCTCGAACGCTTCAAGATCGCGAAACTCCTCAGTGCGACGCTCAAATCGCGCCTCAAGCGACGCCTTCTGCGCTTCGAGAAACTCCCACTCCTGCCTGCCAAATAGCGCGCTGATTGGCTTCTTTCGTTTCCCGAAGCGCGCTTTGAGGAACGGAACTTCCGGGCAAAAAAGCACAACACCTATGTTTACTGCCTCAAGCCGAGACGGATCTGGACAATACTGAACAATTGAATAGTAGCCCTTCGTTGAGGTTGTCATTGCGTTCTCTCCCGACGAGACATATTGGGGTCTTCCGCCCTCCTTGAGGTCACATCCAGGTCGCGATGCCGGTCGCGACAAACTGCGCCCGGTCGGAAATTAGGTTCGTCCACGCCAATCGGATCGGCTCCGCGACCTCCCATTCATCCGGAACTCGGGCGACGAACTCCGCCGCATCGTGCTGCGACATATGCCCGAGGCGCTCCGCAGCCGCCTCGATAGCGCGCGGCTGCAGGAAGGGAAAGAACTCAGGGAACCGACCAAAGACCGTCTCATCGCGCACGTCATCGATGGCGTGGAGCCGAGACGTGAGACTCCTGCCACAAGTAAACGCATGCGTGTGGTCGATCGCCTTAAGCGCTAGGCCTCGCAATTGCCCCGCCTCCCATGCCAGGAACACGTTGTCTCGATTGATGCGCGGCTTGGGTCCTGGCCGGTATCGATCACAGTTTCGAATCCATGTATCCAGGACAACCATTTTCGCAACATCCTCTGGGTTTGTGAGCTTGTGCAAGGTTGCCTCATCCCCGCCCCAAGAGAAGCCCAGTTCCCTTCGCGTAATGAAGGCTGGACCTGGCAACGCACGGCCCCCCTTCGCGAACGGTATCTCGTCATCCTCCGATACCCGAACAATTGCGTTGTCCAGTGTTGAGAGCCCGAGCCATTCCGCGAGCAGAGTTCCCACGAGTTCACAAGCCAGCACATGGGGACCCTCGGGGTTGCCCAATGCCTTGAGGTAACCCTCTCCCTGATCGGTTTCGACATGCGCAACATTGGTGCTTGTGCCAATCGACTCGATGAACCGTTTGATCGTTCTAGGTGCCCACACCCCACTGGCCATCGCCAATCCTCACGCGATCGGCCAAGCCGCAAGGCTGGGGCGATTCCCAACGCGGGCATGGGGTGGGGGGTTCAAGCAAGGTGGTGACACCACCGAGCGAAGCCTCTGCTCGAGTTCCGCGAGGGTCAGGTTCATGATTCGAGTGTAGCTCTCGACGAGCTCTTCATGCACCAAGAGGCTGGCGGCGTGCACCGGCGTCCTCGAAGGTGAAGGAGGTGGATTGGTAGGTCGGCACGGCGCGGGCGTGGGTGGTCGCTTCCGGGGCGTCGTGGTGGAGGGCGCGGGTGTTGAAGCCGAAGGGGCGGTCGGTCTTATAGAGGTTCGACATGTTGCGCCCGATTTTATCGCGCCGGCAGGGTGAGTCACTTCCAGGGGGACTCTCGCTTCCTGGATAGAGCCGCCAAGGAGCCGGCACAACACCATGCCGATGGATATCATCTTCGAGGTGCCCGGGAAGGGCTTCCTCACCCTTTATTGCCAGGTTTCCACGATCCCGGTGGCGTGGTCGCTGGGGGCGCCGGGCGCCAACGCGACCGCGAGCGGCGAGGTGCAGCAACTGAACCGGGGCCTGGTGCTGAAGTCGAACAATCAGTGGGCCGGCTTCCTGGAGGTCACCAGCTCGATCGCCGCGCTGCAGACCGATCCGGTCGGCAAGGAGTTCCCCCTCAAGCTCGCCGAAGCGGGGGGCAAGGACTGGGTGGGCAAGGCGAAGCTCGCCGGACGCAAAGGCTCGCAGTCGGCGTACGTGCCGCCGGGGATGCGCCACGCGGCGGCGACGTCCGCGCTGCGCTTCGCCTGAGGCGCGTGCGATCCTGATGCGGTGCTGCGTTCCGTGTGTGTCTTCTGTGGATCGAGCGCGGGGGTCCGCGCGGAGTACCGGGCCGCTGCCGCGGAACTGGGCGGGCTGCTGGCCGCGCGGGGCATCCGGCTGGTCTACGGCGGCGCGCACCTCGGATTGATGGGCATCCTCGCCGACGCCTGCCTGGCGGCCGGCGGCGCGGTGACCGGCGTGATCCCGCGCAGCCTGGTGGAGAAAGAGATCGCGCACACGGGGCTGACGGAGCTGCACGTCACGGGCTCGATGCACGAACGCAAGGCGATGATGGCGGATCTCTCGGATGCGTTCCTGGCGCTGCCGGGCGGCTTCGGGACCTTCGACGAGTTCTTCGAGATCGCGACGTGGGCGCAGTTGGGCCTGCACCGGAAGGCGTTCGCACTGGTGAACGTGGCGGGGTACTTCGACGGGCTGCTGGCGCAGGCCGATGTAGCGGTGCGGGAGGGATTTCTGCGCCGCGAGCACCGGGAAATGCTGCTGGCAGCTCCGGACGCAGCCGCGGCGCTCGCGCTGGTGGAGGCGTATGCGCCGCCGGCGGTCGCCAAATGGATCGGGTGACGGCAGGCGAACACCGGGGCTTGCCGTTCCCTGACGGTCGCGGCCCCGTTTTGGCCGGCGAAGGCTCAGTGGCCCGCGGGAACCGGCACGCTCTCCCGGCGGGCACGTCGACAACCCGTGAGCCCCGCCCGTGGGCGGGAGTCAACGTCCGCAGCGCTTAAACAGCCTTCTTGTACAGCGCGAGCAGCCGGGACCAGGCTTTCTCCGCCTGGCCTTCGTTGTAGACGCCCGAATCCGGCGGACACCAGCCGTGCGCGGCGTTCGCGTAGACCTCGATTTCGGCTTCGAGGCCGGCTTTGGCGAAGGCCTCTTTGAGCACGTCCTTTTCGCCCGGCGCCCGGGCGTCGTCGTTCGCCGCGATGGCGATGAGGAATTGCGCTTTCGTCTTCGCCGCCTGCAGGTGCGGACTGTTGGCCGCGTCGCCGCGCACCAGGCCGCCGCCGTGGAACGACGCCACGGCGCCGACGCGGTCCGGCGCGGCCACGGCGGTGCGGAACGCCATGGGACCGCCCATGCAGTAGCCCTGCGTGCCGATCTTCTTGTTCTTCGCGACCGGCGCCTGCTGGTCGAGCCAGGCGATGAAGGTCTTCGCGTCGGTCAGGTGCGTGGTTTCGTTCAGGGCCCGCGCCAGCGGCACCAGTTCCTGGATCGGAGTCGCCGCGCCCTTCTCGGCGGTCGGGGCTTTTTTGGTGCGATAGAACGGATTCACCACCAGCACCGAGTAGCCGCTCTCGGCGAGGCGCTTCGCCATCTGGCGCTTCGCGGGGCGGAGCCCGAAGATGTCCGGCCAGACCAGCACGCCGGGCGCGGTTCCCGAAGCGGGATGGACGAAGTAAGCATCGCAGGTCCCGTCGGGCGTCGGGATGCTGACCTCGGCCTCGGTGACGGTGACGGCGTTAGCGACCGGCGGCAGCAGCATGGCGACGCCCGCGCCGAGCAGGACTCCGAACTGCTTGCGCGTCACCAGGCCCAGCGATTCGAATTTCTGCCGGTCCTCTTCAAAATGGTCTTGATCGCACATCGGCCGGGGTGGCCTCCTCGTTAGAAATGTCGTCCGCGGAACCTCCTTATTGTACGCATGGGGCGGACGGTGACAAGCGGTTTGGCAGCCACGCAGTGAGCCACTGCGATGACATTGCACGCCACAAAAGATGACGCCGGGTTTGCCGCCGCAGCCCGGCGGAAAGGACCCTTATGAACATGCGTACCTTGGCGCTTCTCGCGCTGCCCCTCGCCCTCGCCGCCCAAAGTAAGTTGCGATCCGGGCTGGATCCGAAGGCCAATGTCGTGGTCAAGACCTTCACGGTCGCGCCCGGCGCGGCCACGGAGAAATGGCCCGCGGGACAGGAGGTCTTCATCCAGAAGACTACCGTCGAGCGCCTGAAGAAGGAACGTCTCTTTGCGGACGTGGTGGACGGCGCCACGGCGGCGACGGCGCCGGAACCCGCCTATGAACTGACCGGACAGGTGGTGCAGTTCGATCCCGGCAACCGCGCCGCCCGCTACGCCGTCGGCTTCGGCGCGGGCAAGACCAAGCTGCGGGTGGCGTTCACCCTGAAGGACAAGGGCGGCAAGGAAGTCTTTAAGTCGGAGGCTTACGGAGCCTTCTCGGGCGCGATCTCCTTCGTGGGCGGGGACAAGAATCAGGGCGCGGTCGAGGCGGCGGGCGATGTCGTGGACCGGCTGATCAAGGACCTGACCAAGAAGAACTGAGCCGTAACCGTAGGAAAAACAATGCGCCAAACGTTCCAGTACCGCAAGTACTGAAACGCCCTCGCCGCGGCCCGCAAAGTGCGGCGCGGCTGTTGCTTTAGCCCCTGCAAGCCGCATACAATGCGACCTGCCGAGGCTTGTCCCGGCGCGGAGTCCGAGGTCTTTAAACTATGTCCTTTCGTTTCGCTTTCGTCTTTATCCTGTTGACAACATTGACGTTCGGGGGCGAGGAAACGAACGGCGACGCGCTCAGCCGCTTGCGGACCTCGTTCGAGCCCAATCTCGGCCAGGCGTCCGGCGATGCGCTGTTCGTCGCCAACGCGGGGGCCAACGCGCTCCAGTTCCGGCGCAACAGCCTGATGCTGTTGCCCTCCAGCGGAGAGCGGCCGGCAGTGGAGCTCCAGTTTCTGGGCGCCTCCGCCGCGGCGAGGCTGACCGGGGGTGCGCCATTGCCCGGCGTTCACAACTACTACCGCGGCGCGCAGACGCTGGAGCGAGTGCCGCAATTCGCGGAGCTTCGTTACGCGAACCTCTACGCCGGCACCGACTTGCTGTTCTACGGGCAGGGCGATCACCTGGAGTACGACTTTGAACTGCAGCCGGGCGCGGACCCGCGCGCGATCCGCTTCCGCTTTGCGGGCGCCGACCGCGTGCGCGCGCTCGACTCCGGGGACCTGTTGATCGAATCCGGCAGCCGCAGCTTCCGGCACTTGAAACCCGTGTCGTACCAGACGATCGGCGGACGGCGGATCGCGGTCGCTTCGCGCTTCGAAGTGGGGCCCGATGGGGCCATCGGCTTCGCCGTGGGCGACTACGACCGCGCGCAGCCGCTGACCATTGATCCGATTCTGACGTTCTTTTGGCGCAAGACCGGCGTCGCCGCCAACTCCGCGGTGGACGCGGCGGGCAGCGTGTACGTCACCGGCAAGACCGGCGATGACATCTTCGTGCAGAAACTGACCACCGACGGCGTGGAGAGCTATTACACGGTGCTGGGCGGATCGGGCAGCGAGGACCCGGGCCAGATCGCCGTGGATACGCTGGGCAACGTGTATGTGACCGGCCGCACCGTGTCGAGCGACTTCCCCACGCTGAACCCGCTCACGTACCTTTCGATCGACGGCGCGGCGCGCAGCGGACCGTCGGATGCGTTTCTGGCGAAACTAAACACCGCGGGCACGCGGGTGTTCTCGAGCTACTTCGGCGGCAGCGGGGACGAAGCGGGCACCGGCATTGCCACCGACCCGACGGGCGGCGAGATCGTCGCGGTGGGATCCACGACGTCCACGAATCTGCCGAACGGACCCGGCCCGTCGCCCGGCAATCAGTACTACGCGGTGGTGTTCAACCTGGCGAGTTCGTCGCCGGTCGCTATTTATTTCGAGCTGTCGCGCACGCGGCCCAACGTGGTGAAGGATCCGGCCGGCGTCACCTATTTCGCCGGCGCGCCGAACTGGGTGCAGCGCTGGGGGCGCGGCGGACGGCCGAACTACGGCTTCTTCCTGGGCGGCTCCGAGAACCCGAACATCGTCGTCACTTCGGGCTATGCGGACGCGCTGGGCAACTTCTACGTGGCGGGCTTCGCCTCGCAGGACGGCCTGCCCATCACGGCCAATGCCCTGCGCAGCACGCGCGCGGGCACGGACGCCTTCGTGGCGAAGATCGATAACGCTGGCGCGGTCGTCTACTGCTCCTATATTGGCGGCAGCGGCACGGACCAGGCTTTCTCGGTGACGGCCGACACCTTCGGCAACATGTACGTCGCCGGCAAGTACAGCGCCAGCGGCGGATTCCAGACGGCCAATGGCCAGCCCGCGCCGTTCCAGGGCGTCAGCGATGTGTTCGTCGTCAAGGTGCAGCCGCGGGTGACGGATTCGAAGCTGCTGTTCTCGTACTTCTTCGGCAGCCCCACGGAGGACGCTCCGGTCGGAGGCATGGCGCAGGACGGCGCGAGCATTCTCTATCTGGCGGGCAACGTCGGCTTGAATCCGGTGGTGGACGCGCTGAATCTGCTGGGCACGCCGAATGCCGGGGGCGATAGCATGTTCGTCGCCAAGTTCGCGAAAGCCGACATCCGCGCGCGCACCATTTCGCTGGGCCCGCCGCCCGGGTTCGCTACCGACGTTTCGCCGAGTCCCGGCAAGCTGGCGCTCCAGCGTCCAGAACGCCGGAAGGCCGGCATCGACCCCGGCGCCATCATTCAGTATGTCGGCGAGTTCAGCAACCAGCCGCACGGCCCCAGCGGCAGCAGTTCCACCGCGGATAAGGTGCAGGTGACTGCCGGGCTGCCGCCGTCGGTCGAGATCGCTCCGGTGGGCAACGCATGCGTACTGAACGGCCAGAACTGCGGCAACCAGGTGACCGGATTCCAGGCGCCGGTGGTGGCCGAGGTTCCGGTGGGCGGCACGGTGGGACTGACTCTGCAGCTGAAGGTGAAGGGCGCCGGCAGCCCCGGCGCGCCCACGCCGGGCAGCACGGTCACCATTTCGTTTGCGGGTAACGCCGACACCGACGATCCGATCCCGGAGAACAACGAGGTCACCGAGACGTTCCGCATCAATGTGCCGATCACGGTGACGACGAGCCCGATCACGGCGCCCGTGACGATTACGGCCGAGGGCGTCACTACCACCGGCCCCGCGCCGCAGTCGCGGTCCATCGATCCGCTGGCGAGCTTCTCGCTGACGGTAGACAGCTTCCTGCCGCCGGCGGCGGGCTCCCGCTACCGGTTCGCGAATTGGACCATCGGAGCACAGACGTTGACGACGCCTACGGTCAACGTGCCCCGGCCCGCGTGGCCGTCGGAGACTTTGCAGGCGAACTTCCAGCGCCAGTTCCAGGTAACGGCGGGGTCCACGGACCCGGCGCGCGGCTCGGTGGCGCTCTCGCCGGTGACGGACGGGTTCTTCGACGAAGGCAGCACGGTGGTGGCGACCGCCGTGCCCGCGGCGGGCTTCAAGTTCGCGGCGTTCTCCGGATCGATCACCGGCACCACGAACCCGGCGTCGGCGCCCGTAGCCGGCCCGCTGAACATCCTGGCCGCCTTCGACTGCGCTTACAACCTGAGCTTCCTGAACCGGCGCCAGCCGTTCACCGGCGGCAGCAGCCAGGGCACGGTCACCACGGGGCCCGGCTGTCCCTGGACCGCAACGACGGACTCGCCGTCGTGGATCACCCTAACCGACGCCGTGGGGCCGGGCACCAAGTCGTTCACCTACACGACGCCGCTGAACACGGAACGCGCCCGGCTTGGCACCGTGTTCGCGGGCGGAGAAAAAGCCAAGATCATGCTCAACGGCGACCCGTCGATCATCTTCTTCAACGACGTGCAGCCGGCCCTGAGCGAGTTCGACTACATCTCGCTGTTGAACTCGCTGAACATCACCGCCGGATGCGCAGTGAACCCCGCCCTGTATTGCCCGAACACCGAAGCGACGCGCGCGCAGATGGCTGTGTTCATCGTCGCCGCGCTGCGCCGGGAGATCACGGTGCCGCCGAACGGCACCACGCCGTACTTCCAGGATGTGGCGTCCAGTTCGCCGTTCTTCCCGTTTGTCCAGTCCATCCGGGAGCTCGGCATTACGGCGGGCTGCTCGGCCACGCCGTCTTTGTATTGCCCGGACGCGAGCATCACGCACGGGCAAATGGCCGTATTCATGATCGCGGCGTGGCTGAAGGCGACGAACCAGACCACCTTCACCTTCACGCAGACGCCGTATTTCAGCGATGTGCCGGCGAACCACCCGTTCTTCCGCTTCATCCAGAAGATGCGCGACCTCGGGTTCCGCACGGGCTGCAGCGCCACGACGTATTGTCCGGACAGCCAGGTGACGCGGGCGGAGATGGCGCCGCTGATTCTGCGGGCGATCCTGGGAGCGCCGTAGCCGCTAGCGGGCGTCCGGCTTATGATGCGTACCGCCGCGCTCGATGCGGCGCGCGGTCTCCATGTCCTTTTCGGACGCGGCGGCATCCCCCAGGGCCTTGTAGGAGCGCGCCCGGGAGCGGTACGGCGTGGGCCAGATGGGATTCATCTCGATGACCGCGTTCCAGTCCTCGAGCGCCTTCTTGTGGTCGCCCTGCTTCTCGTGGAGCAGGGCGCGTTCGGCGTACAGCTCGGACGACGGCGCGATCTTGATCGCCGCCTGAAAGTCCTCGATCGCGTCCCGGTTGCGGCCGAGCTTGGTATTGACGCTGCCCCGGGTGATCAGGCCTTCGAGGTTCTCCGGATCGACGCCGAGCAGGGCGGTGAGATCCTCCAGCGCGCCTTCGAGATTGCCGGAATCGCGCCGGGCCTTGCCGCGCAGCAGGAGCGCTTCCTTGTTCTGCTTGTCATTGGCGAGCACGGAATCCAGGGCTTGGACCGCCTGGTCGAGCGACGCGGGCCGCATCAGGCGCTTCGCGTTCTCGAGCGTATCCGCCGCGCGCTTCTTGCCCTGGGAGAAGTAATAACCGACGCCGGCGATGGCGCCGCCGACCAGCAGCAGTGCAACCCCGACCAGCGCGATGCGAATCAGGTTCCGGCGTGCCTCCACCTTTTCGGGATTGACACCGCGCCCGACGTTCTGCGGCATGTGTTTCGGCAAAGGCATACGGAGCCCATTATACGGGCGTTGGGCGGGGTGAAAACCGCCGCCTGAGCCTTCATCGGCCTTTGCGCCGCCGAACCTTAGACTTTCGGGCCGCGCGTCAGGACTTGGGGAAAGCCGCGTTCGCCTTGATCTCGCGGATCTGGTGGATATGCCGCTCCGAGTGCGACGAGATCATCAGGAACCACAGGTAGGTATCGAGCGACGGGCCGAACTGGTAGTTCCGCAGGTCCTTATCGGTGGTGCGGGCAAAGGCGAGTTGCTTCTCGCGGAGATCCAGGAACGACTGGAGCGCCGCGGCCAGGGTCTGGTACTTGCCTGAAGGCGTGCGGGCCTCGGCGGTCTTGTTCCGGCGGGTGCGGTCGATCCCGTACCAGAGCATGTCAGCGTCCGTGCCCTGCCGTTTCACGTTGCCCGGCGTGGCTTCGAGCGCTTTCTGCAGGTCAGTCCAATACTGGGGTTCGGCGATGGCGAGGTGCTCGACGACGTCGAGCACGCTCCAGGACTCCGGGGTCGCGCGGAAACGATACTGCGCCTCGGAAAGGCCGCGTACCTGTTCCTGCAGCATGTCGCGGGTCATTTCGAGGTGCACCACCAGGCGCTGGCGGTCGATCTTCGACACGCCCTCTTCGGCGCGGACCAGCGCGGGAAACGCGGCGAGGGCGAAAACGAGGCAAAGACGCGAGACTCTCATGCTGCGACCATAGCACCGGACACCAAAGAGACCCCATCGCACTGGGGCGAAGCGCGGCAAGCCGGGGGCGGATCGTATGCGACACTGGACACTTGGAACCGCGACGGGTACTGGCAGTGGACGACGACCCGGCCATGCATGTTCTGGTCGAAGAGCAGTTGCGGCCGCTGGGCTGGCACATCGACACCGTGCCGGACGCCGACAGCGCCGTGCGCCAGGCCGGCGAGGCCGACTATGACGTGGTGCTCACCGGCGTCAATACCCCCGTCGAAGAGGACCTGAAACTGGCCGCGCGGCTGCGCGAGCTGCAGCCGAACGTGGGCGTGGTGGTGTTCACGCCGCACGTGGCGCCCCAATCGGTAATCGCCGCGATGCGCGAGCACATCTGCGCGTCGTTCTCGACGCCGTTCGATCCGGCCGAAGTGCGGGACCTGCTGGTGCGGCTGTACGAAGGCTGCGCGGTGAACGACGGCATCCAGATTCTGTCGGCGCGGCCGGACTGGGTGGCGCTGAAAGTGGCCTGCCGCCTGGATGTCGCCGAGCGCCTGCTGCAGTTCATGCATGAGCTGCGCGCGGGGTTGCCCGACGAAATCCGCTCGCGGATCGGCATGGCGTTTCGCGAGATGCTGCTGAACGCGATGGAGCACGGCGGCAAGTTCGACCCGAACCAGTACATCCACGTGGACGCGGTGCGGACGAAGCGGGCCATCGTGTACCATTTCCGCGACCCGGGTCCCGGGTTTCGCGGCGAGGATCTGGACCACGCGGCTCAGGAAGATGCTCCGATGGAGCATTTGCAGCGGCGCGAGGCCAAGGGCCTGCGCCCGGGCGGCTTCGGGATCCTGCTGGCGCGCCAAATGGTCGACGAGCTGATCTACAACGAGGCGGGCAACGAAGTCGTGCTGATCCATTACCTCGATCCGCCCGCGGCGGAATGACGGCGCGGAGCATCCTGTCGCCGGTTTCCGGCTTCCTGCGCGAGGCCGGCTTCACGCACTCGCTCTCCCCCGCCCGGAACTGCACCTACGGCTGCACGTACTGCTATGTCCCCACCATGCGACTGCAGGGCGGACTGCAACCCGAGGACTGGCGGCGCTGGGGCCAGTTCACGACATTCAAGGACAACGCCCCGGCGCTCGCCCGGCGGGAGCTTCGCCCCGGGCAGGTGATCTACTGCTCGCCGCTGGTGGATCCCTATCAGCCGGCGGAACGGGAGCGGCGCCTGATGCCGCCGCTGCTGGAGGCGGTGGCGGAGCGCCCGCCGGCGGTGTTCGTGATCCAGACCCGGGGTCCGGAGATCCTGCGGGATCTGGCGTGGCTGCGGGAACTCCACCGGCGGACGACGCTGCGCGTCAGCTTTTCCGTCACCACCGATCGCGAGGATGTGCGGCGCTGGTTCGAGCCCCACTGCGCGCCGCTCGCGGAGCGCCTGGACACCATCCGCGCGTTGTGTGCCGCGGGAATCGAAACCTACGCGACGCTCTCGCCGCTGCTGCCGTGCGATCCGGAGCGGCTGGCCGCCCTGGCGCTCGAAGCCTCGGGCCGGGAGTTGATCGGGGATCCCCTGCACGTGCGCGCGGTGAAGCCGCGGGGCGCGACGACGCGGGCGGAGGCGCTGCGCGTGGCCGAGGTCCGCTGGTGCGGGGAGTGGCTGGATCCCGAGTTTCAGGCGCGGATCGTAGAGCGGATCCGCCGGGCGGCGGACGGACGCTTCACCACGGGTCCGGAAGGGTTTGGGCGGCTGGCGCGCCTCTAACGGATGGCCGCCGCCGTCTCCCGGTACTCCGTAACGGCGGAAGAGATGTCGTTCGCCGCGACGAAGACGCACAGGAATCCCCGGAGCGCGCCGAGGCCCACCGCCGCCGTCCGCGCCGTCGCGATGCCCTGGTGGGCTCGCGCATTCGCGTTCACGAAACGGTGCAGCGTGTTGTGCGCCTGCTGCTGCCCGGCGCCGGCCGCGGTGAGCATGAGTTCCTCCGCCCGCCGGTGGATGGCGCGGTTGAGAAAATCGGCGGCGCGCTGGTGCAGGTCGCGGCTCTCGCCGGCCTTATCCAGCACCTTGCCAAGCCCGTAGTCGGTCCAGTCGGTCCACTTGAGAAACTCGCCGCCGACGTCGTCCACCACCGGGCTGATGATCACTGCTTTCGCTGCGGGAACTTCGTTCCAGTGCTTCACCAGCGTCCCGGCGATGCTGTAACCGGTGCCGATCCAGCCCGCCGTGCCGGCCGTGGCGCCCCACGCGGCGGCCGCCGCGCCGCCGGTGCCCGCCGCGGCCGCGGTGCCGAGCGCGATGCTGTAGAGCCCGGCGCCGCCGCCAAGCAGCGCCAGCGCGATGGTGGCCGACGCCTTGATGAAGGCGGCGGTCTGGATCGCGCCGCCCAGCTTCTCCGACACTTCGCGGTTCACGCCCTGCACGTCGGCCAGGGCGGCCTGGATGTTGAGGCGCGCGTCGTCGCGCTGCCCCTCTACCTGGCTCAGGTACTTGTGCATCTCCGCCGGGCCCAAGGCCATGGCCTTCGCGAAGCCCTCCAGGTAGCGTTGCAGCAATTGGTCGGTGTAGGGCAGCAGTTCCTGCCCGGTTTTCATGGTCAGCTCCGCGGCGCCGGGGCCCTCCACGCCCCACAGCGACGCGATGGAATAAAGCGGCGTGGCCCAACCCATGTCGCTGCTCTTCCATTCAATCTGGATGGACTGCGCCATGGCCTGTGTCAGGGCGGCGCTCTTCAGCAATCTGAGAATCTGAATCCCCTCGAAGGGGGCGATGGACAACATGGCATTCCTCCCTCCCCCGTGAGCGATGGCTCGCGGTGAGAAACCTCGGGATCATTAGGAGAACTGGCGACATTATATCGCGATTGCGCCATCAATTCAATGTGGGGACAGACGAGTCTTTCTCAGATTTCATGAGAGCTTCATCTGGTTCGCGGCACTATCCGGCAGCTTGCCGCGCTTTGCCCGAGTCGTCATTCCCGAATGCTTGCATCACGTTACGCAGCGCGGCAACGCGCGGCGCGACGTCTTCTACTCCCTGGCCGACCGCCGGGTATACCTCGGCTTGCTGAAGCAGTATTCCGAGCACTACGGACTTCGGATTCTGGGCTACTGCATCAT
>CAYYID010000051.1:0-44101 GCA_964471915.1 uncultured Solibacteraceae bacterium
AGGTGGCGAAGAATCCGAGGGCGAAGGCGCGGTCGCTTTTGCCGAAGGGACCGTCGAAGCGGCGCGGCGATCCCGCGGCAAGCGCCGCCAGTCCCGCGACCTCAGTGAGCGTGGCGCAGAAGATCGCGCCGCCGGTCCACAGCGGGCTCCAGCCGGGCAGCGTCGCGAAGGGCAGCGTCAGCGCGGCGTCTGAGATCACGTCGGTGACCTCATTGAGCATCGCCCCGAGCTTCGACTGCTGTCCGTGCTCGTTGGCCAGCATGCCGTCGATGGCGTTCAGCGCCATGCGCACGAACAAGAACAGCGGCAGCAGGATCCAGTAGCGGGGCCCGAAGGCCAGCGTGACGCCGAGCGCGAGGGACCCGGCGCAGGCGGCAAGGGTCACTTGATTCGCGGTGACGCCGGCGCGGGCCAGCGCGCGCACCAGCGGACGCAACTGCGCCTGGAAGCGCGGCTTGAGCTGATACAGGCTCGGCATCCTGACCATTCTGTAATAAGATCGGGGGCAATCATGCTGCGCCAATGGCTGTGCTACTCTCTCGCCGTGGCCGCGATGCTGCGGCCCCTACCCATGACGGCACAAGACGATCTGCACCAGGAAGACCGGAAGGCGCTGTTGAATATCCTCAGCGCCGTCGAGAAGGCGATCAACGATCAGGACATCGAAGGGATCATCGCGCAGGCGCACCCCAACTGCACCGTGACCTGGTGGAACGCGGAGATCTCGCGCGGGCACGCCGAGATCCGGGCTTACTACCGCAAGATGGTGAAAGATCCCGGCCGTATCATCTCGAAGTACACGACGAAGGCGCAGCTCGGCGCGCCCGCGCGCTTCGTCGGGTCCGGCGACGTGGCGGTGGCCGACGGCAGCATGGAGGACGAGTTCTTCCCGATCATCCGGGGTCCGTTCCGGCTCAACTCGCGCTGGAGCGCGACGGCCGCGAGGTCCGAAGGCCAGTGGAAGATCGTGAACCTGCACCTTTCGTCGAACGTCTTCACGAACACTCTGATCTCCGAACTCACCAACCTGTTGTGGTACGCCGGCGCAGCGGGACTGGTCGTCGGGGGGCTGGCCGGCTGGTTCGCGGGCCGGCGGCGCAAGGCGTAGCGGCTAGACGCGGCGGGGTTGCCGGGGGTCCCAGCGGATCAGGTCCGGGAAACGAGCGAAATCCCCGTCCAAGGTGACAAACGTCGCCGCGCGCTCGATCGCGAACGCCGCCCAGTAGGCATCCCGCACCACCCCGCCGCGCGCGTTGGTTGCGCGGCAGAGCGATGCAAAGATCTCCCAGTGTCCGGGACCCGGCTCGAGGACCATCGTCGGCCGCGCGCTGCGGATCGCCTCGAGAATCTCGAGGGCTCCGGCGGCGGACAGCGGCGGATTCAGGATCCTTGGATTGGTCACTATGCGCACAAACCCGGCCAGGATTCCGCTCGGAATGCCCAGCGGTTCCGCGGAAGTCAAGCTCGCCATCAGCCATCCCCGCGCGGCAGCGTGATCAGCGTTGGCCTCGTTGTGCGCCGCTACCAGGACGTTGACATCCGGAACGATCAACGGAACCGCCCGTCGGTTTCGTCCATGAAGTCGTAGATCGAGGCCATCCGATTCAGGTCGAGGCCCGGCCGGACCTCTGACCGGAACGTCTTGATCTGCGGAACCGGCCGGCTTTGGATCTGGCGGTTCGTGTGAATCGCCACCCGGATGGCATCCGCCACCACCTCGCTCATGGTGCGGCGGCTCTCCACGGCCATCCGCCTAACCTCTTGCAGCAGTTCATCATCCAGGCTCAGCGTGGTCCTCATGCATACAAGCATACCATCCCTGCATCATGATGCATCGCAACAAGTGCTATGCTGAAATCGAGATGACGAAGGTACAGCACACCTACCGGCTGGGCCGTCCCCTCCAGGACCACGACTTCGAGGGGATCCGGCGGGCTCACAGCGTCTTCGGGATGCTCCGCGTCCAGGCCACCAGCGCCGAATCCCTGCTGGTGGAATGGGACGCCTCGCGCATGATGCAGCGCGACGCCGAGCGCGTCCTGGCCGAAAACGGCGTGCCGATCGTCAAAGAAGCCTAACCCGATGACCCTCGAAGAACTCGAACGGCAATACTCCTCGCTCCGCGCGCAAGCTCAGGCCGTGCGGAGCTATCTTTGACGCCGCCCAGAAAAAAGCCGAGCTCGCCAAGACCGAAGAGGTAATCTCCGCTCCCGACTTCTGGAACGACTCCGAGCGTTCCCAGAAGATCATGCAGGATCGCAAGCGCCTGGAGAAATCCATCGCCGAGGACGACGAAGTGGCGCGCCTCGTCGAGGACACCGACACGATGTTCGAGCTGGCGCGCGAGGGTGAGGACGTCCTGCGGGACCTGGCGCGCGACCTCGGCACTTTCGGCAAGCGCGTCGAGCAGCTCGAAACGCTGATGCTGCTCAGCGGCCCGAACGACGGGCGGCACGCCATCGTGGTGATCCACCCCGGAGCGGGCGGCACCGAAAGCCAGGATTGGGCGGAGATCCTGCTGCGCATGTATCTGCGCTGGGCGGAACGCAACGGCTTCGAAGCGATCGTCACCGACGAGCAGCCCGGCGAAGGCGCGGGCATCAAGTCCGCCACCGTCGAGATCAACGGCGAGAACGCCTACGGACTGCTGCAAAGCGAGATCGGGGTCCACCGGCTGGTGCGCATTTCGCCGTTCGACGCCAACGCCCGGCGGCACACCTCGTTTGCCAGCGTCTTCTGCTATCCGCAGGTGGACGACGACGTCAAGATCGAGATCAAGCCCGACGACCTCAAGGTCGATGTCTTCCGCGCCTCGGGCGCGGGCGGCCAGCACGTGAACCGCACGGAATCGGCCGTGCGCATGACGCACCTGCCGACCGGCATCGTCGTGCAGTGCCAGAACGAACGGTCGCAGCACAAGAACCGGGCCAGCGCCTTGAAGCAGATGAAGGCGCGGCTGTTCGAGCACGAGATGGACAAGAAACGCGCCGAGGAGCGGAAGCTCGAGGAGTCGAAGCTCGACATCAACTTCGGCTCGCAGATCCGCAGCTACGTGCTGGCGCCTTACCGCTTGATCAAGGACCACCGGACTAAGCTCGCCATCGGCGACGTGGACCGCGTGCTCGACGGCGACCTGGAGCCGCTGATGCACGCCTTCCTGGTCTGGAAGAAGACCGGCAAGATCGCGGGCGACGACAAGGATGTCGACTAACGAGATCCTCGCGGCCGCGGAGCGCATCCGCGCCGGCGGACTCGTGGCCTTTCCCACCGAAACCGTCTACGGGCTCGGCGCCAACGCGCTCGACCCCGCGGCGGTCCGCAAGATCTTCGCGCTCAAGGGCCGCCCAGCTACCAGCCCGTTGATCGTCCACGTGGACTCCCTCGCCATGGCGCGCTCCCTCGCCGCCGCGTGGCCGGACGAAGCCGATCGCCTCGCCGCCGCCTACTGGCCGGGACCGCTGACCATAGTGGTCCGGAAACGGCCCATCGTCCCCGACGAAGTCACCGCCGGGCTCGGCAGCGTCGGCTTGCGCATGCCGGACAACGAGGTGGCGCTGGAGCTGATCCACGCCGCCGGCGTCCCCATCGCCGCTCCCAGCGCGAACCGCTTCACCGAACTCTCGCCCACCACGGCGGAGCACGTGCGGCAGTCCTTTCCGGATCTGCTGGTGCTCGACGGCGGACCCTGCCGCGTCGGCATCGAGTCCACGGTCGTATCGCTCGCCGGCGGCAAGCCGGTGCTGCTGCGGCCCGGCATGATCGGCTTCGCGGACCTCGAATCCGCCGCCGCGCAACCGGACCTGCCGCACGCGTCGCCGGGAATGCACGAGCTGCACTACGCGCCGCGCACGCCGCTGGTGTGGGCCGGCCCGGAGCTGCCGCCCGGCCTGGGCGCTTACCTGTGGATCGCGCGCGAGCGTCCGGCCGCACTTGCCATCCGCATGCCGGAGCAACCGGAAGCTTACGCCGCGCGGCTCTACGCCGCGTTGCATGACGCGGACGCCGCGGGCCTTGCCTGGATCGCGGTGGAGCCGCCGCCCGCCGCGCCGGAGTGGGCCGCCATCCGCGACCGCCTCACCCGCGCGGCTCGGCGATAATCGAGCGCATGGACCTCGACGCCGCCCTCCGCTCCCGCTTCACCGAGGAGGAATGGGCGAAGCTCTCCACCGCGCCGATGACGATCGCCGCCCTCATCATCCAGGCGGACCCCGGCGGCGTCTTCAACGAAGTGAGGAGCTTGCTGCGCTACCTTGAAGAGGCGCGCAGCGCGCAGCCGGGCATGCTCTGCGGCGCGATCCTCGCGGAGCAGAACAAGGCGCTCGACGACCCCCGGTCCGGCGTGCATTCCTTGAAGCTTGCGAAGTACAGCCCCGATCCCTATGCGCCGGTCAACGAGATCCTGGACATCCTGTCCGCCAGGTGCGAACTCCAGGAGTCGCTCGAAGTGCGTCAGATGCTGTATCAAGTCGCTCAGCGGGTGGCCGAAGCCTCCAAGGAAGGCGGCTTCCTCGGCTTCGGCGGCGTTCCGGTCAGCGAGAAGGAGCAGGCCGTGCTCACCCGGCTGCGCTTCCTGATGAGCCTGTAGCCTCGCGGCAAGCGGGTGGCTTTGCATCAGGCGATAATCGAACCCATGGACACCGCCGCCCTCATCCGCGACCGCTTCACCGAAGAGGAATGGGCCAAGCTCTCCACCGCGCCCCTGCTGATGGCGACGCTGATCATGCAGGCCGGCGGAACGGGCGGCCTCGGCGCCGTCAAGGAACTGTTGGACTTCGTCCGCTACCTGGACGAGGCCGCCACGGTGGCGACTTCCGGATTCCTGTGCGACGCGATTCTCGCGGACCAGCGCAGCGCGCTGCGGGACATGAGGTCCGGCGCGCGCAAGGTGGTCCTGGCCCATGAGGGCGACCGCTTCGCCGAAGTGAACGACGTGCTCGACATTCTCGCCGCCAAGTGCGACCTGAATGAGTCGCTGCAGGTGCGCACGATGTTGTTCCACATCGCCAACCGCGTGGCGGAGTCCGCGAGAGAGGGCGGCTTTCTCGGCTTTGGCGGCGTGAAAGTCAGCGACGCGGAAAAGGCCGTCCTGACGCGGCTGCGCGTAATGATGAACCTCTAGGCCGCGTCACTTCCAAAGCGCCAGCGACTCCTTGTCCTTGATCAGGATCCCGCCCGCCACCGGCGCCGGGTACGCCCATGTCGGCGACGCCGCCACGGTGTACTTGCGCTGCGGCTCGAAGCCCTTCTCCGTCGCCGCGAACACGGCCAGCTCGCCGTCGTTGTTCAGCGCCAGCACCGAATCGCCGGCCAGCAGCAGCGCGGCGTTTTCGCCGCCCCGCGGCGTGCCCTTCCACAACGTCTTGCCGGACTTCAGATCCAGCGCGAAGTACTGTCCCTTGTTCTTGTGCGAGAACCCGAACAGGGTGTCGCCCTTGCGCACCGGAGAACTCATGTACATCGACACATCGCCGTTCTGCCACACTTGCTGCGCGCCCGCGCGCGTCACGCGGATCGCCGTGACGCCCTTGTTGATGCCGGAGTCGATCATGAGGTCCCCATGCACCACCGGCGTCACGATGTTCTGCACGTACTCGGTCGTGTACGGGATCTTCCACAGCAGCTTGCCCGTGGCGAACTCGACGCCGATGACGTGGTCCTGCGACTGCGTGACGATCTGCTTCACGCCGTCATAGGTCGCGATCAGCGGCGACGCGTAACCCGGGCCGTCCCCGTTCCACTGCCACTTCACTTCGCCCGTCATGGCGTCGAACGCCGTCAGCGCGCCCGAGTCATTGCCGCCGACGTGCGCGATCAGCCAGCCTGACTCCACCGCCGGCGACATCGCCGTGCCGAACAGCGGCGAGGTGGCTTTGAAGTTCTGCCCGAACTCCTTCCGCCAAGCGAGCTTGCCGGTCGTGGCGTCCCAGCTCGAAAGGATCCCGCTGATCCCCAGAGTGTACAGCCGTCCGCCGGCGAGCACCGGCGTGGACTTCGGACCTTCGCCGTGCCCCGTCGCCGCTTCGTGCATCTTGTACGGCGCCGGATAGGACTGCTCCCACAGAACTTTGCCGTCCGCGGCCTGGTGCGCCCGCACTACTTCCTGGCCGTTCTGGCGCGCGAATGAGTAGACCCGGCCGCCGGCGGTGATCGGCGACGCGTGCCCTTCGCCGATGGTCACCTTCCACCCCGGCGTAAGCTTCTCCGGCCAGGCTCCTCGCGATTCCACGACGCCGTCGCGCGCGGCGCCCCGCCACTGGGGAAAATCCGCGGCCGCGCACACGCCCGCCAGAACGAACAGAACGATCCGGTTCATATGCTCTCCAGATGTTCCAGGACGTTTGCCGGTCGCAACCGTCTCAGCGCTGCCGGGATTTACCGCCCACCCAGAACGGGCTGGACCACGCCATCGAGCCGTCCACCTGCACCACGCGCAGGTAGTAATAATCGCCGGGCTTCCCCTCGCCCGAATCCACGTAGCTGAACTCGTGGTCCAGTTTGGCGTCGGGCGGCACCAGTTGCACCTGGATCGAATCCACGTTCTGCCCCGCCTTCATCTCGTGCCGCGCGATCCCGTTGCGCAGCTCCCCGAGCTTCCAGCGGACATCTTCGGCCGGCAACTGCATGGGATCCCGGTCCAGCAGTTCCCGCGACGTGCCGTCCTGGACGATCTGCTCGCGATACGGGTTCGTGTGCACCGCGATCTCGGTGGCGGAATCCACGCCCTCCAGCTCCAGCACCAGCGCCTGCCCCTTGCCGCGGCTCGACGTCTGGATGTTCACGCGGTTCGGATTCTGCGGATCCAGCCAGAACCGGTAGTTCGGGTTGTTGAACCAGGGCTCGCGGAACTGCGCGAGCTTCGCGCCCTTCACTTCCACCCAGCCGCGCCAGAGGCGGACGCCGCGCGGGTTCTTGTGGCCGGTGAAGACCTCGGTGGAGGATTCGAACTTCACCTGCACGGTGGATTTCGGCCGCACCTGCGTTTCGAGGTGCCGCCGGCTGAAGATCACGTTGCCGTTCTTGATGACGTCGATGGTGTCCACGGGCGCCGTGCCGTAGACTTTCGCCGTAACGCGCCGCTCCCGGGCGTCCGGCAGGCGGCGTCCCGGCATGCCGCCGTTCAACTGGACATCCAGCACGATCCGCTCGCCGGTGGTCGCGTAGGTCGCGCGGTCCTTCATGGCGGCGAAGATCGCCTCCGCCGTGTTGCGCGGCGCAAACACCGCCGCCAGCCCGCCCAACTGCTGATTCCGCCGCCCCGAATACCCCGGATGTCCCGCGTGGTTGTCCGACGCGCCCACGAACCCGACCTCGTGGCCCGCTTGCAGGTACTTGTTGCCGAAGTACTCGAAGGTCCCGTGCCCGGACGTGATCTCCGCCAGCCGCTCCATCTCCGCGTCGTTGCGGTTCCAGTCGCCCGACTGGTGCGCGTGCGGGATGATCAGCACGTCCTTGGCGTTCGCCACGGTGCGCAGCTTCGGATACAGCTCGTCGAGATCCGGAGCCTCCTGCACCGGCATCCGCTTGTTCTTCGGGTTCGCGAAGAACACGTTGTGGTGTCCGCCGTAAGGATTCGCGCCGGTCCATTCATAGCCGAGGATCGTCGTGAACTTCCCCGGGTCGCTGTACTTCGCCGTGGATTCCTGCAGCGTCTTCCATTCCCAGTCGTCCATCCACAGGTCGTGCTCGGAAAGAGTCAGAAAATCCAGCCGCGCGACGTCGCGCCCGAACTGGAAGTACCCGTCCGGGGATCCCTGGCCCTCGGCGTATCCCGAATGCCCGTGCGTTTCGCCCCAATAGATCCGGGCCCGGGGATTCGTCTCCGCCAGGATCGGATTGCTGAGCCCGCTCAGCTTGCCGTCACGCGACCGCACCGTGTAGCGATAAGGACGTTCATGGCCGGACTGCCCGCAGCCAGCGTCCGCACCGGCTTGCCGTTCTCGAGCACTTCATACTCCGGGGTCCCGCCGCTCGCGAGGTTCTTGTTGCGGTCCTCGCTCCGCACCGCCACCGCGAACGATTCACCCACCTTGACTACCGACGGAGCGACGGCGTTCACGAAGGCCACCGCGTTCTCGCCCGTCACCACCATGCTGGGCCAGTGCGGCGTCATGGGCTCGCCCTTGCCGTCCATGTCCAGGTGGATCGGGAAGATCACCTGGTCGTTCGAGACGTCCTGCAGCCGCACGCCCTTGGACCCGCCGGCCGGGTCGCCATAGGAGATCGTCACGGTGTCGCCCTTTTGCAGCGCCGCGCCCGACAACCGGAAGTTCAGCGTGTCCCGCGTGATGAAATTGGTCCAGCGGCCCCAGTCCGGCGCGGCCTCGAACCGCGCCGCGGGATTCGAGCTGCGCAGCGTGACGTAGTCGTCGGCTGCCGGATTCTGCGCCTGCACCGCCGCGCCGCGGCCCACCGTCAGAATCAGCCCGCCGCCCGGTTGCATCGGGACCTCGCCCACGGTCCACACCTGCTCGAACGTCACGTACTCGCTGGCCCGGAATGGCCCGGTTTTCGAAATCGTCACCTTGCCCAGCGCATTCGGCTTCTCGTCGAGCAGCGTGAACTCCTTCACGTACCGGCGGACGAAGTCGTTCGCGCGGGACACTGCTTGGGCCCGCCGGGGCTCGGGATCGAACCGCAATGCCCGGATCAGCCCGAAAGTGCTCAGCGGATAATCCACCGGGATCTTGCCGCCGGTCAGGGAATAAGCATTGGCCCAGTCCCACAGCGTCCGCACGCGTTCCAGGGTCGCTTCGGGCGTCGGCGCGGGCGTCGCGGCGTCTTTCTTCAACTGCTGGACGCGGTCGCGCAGCGCGGCGCTGAGGTAGTCCCCGCGCTGCGCCTGCGAAGAATTCGCGATCCACAGCCAGCCCGCGGCGCCCGCCGCCGCCACCGCCAGCATCCGCAGCCACTTCATACGAGCCTCCTCACCGGACCTTCGTAATCCCGCGCCGCCGCTCCAGCCAGTCCGCGAACTTGCGCTCGAACTGCTCGTATTCCCCCGGCGTCAGCACCTCGCGGAGCCGCGCCTCACTGTCCTTGTACGCGGCCCGGTAGTCCGGCCGCTGCCGCTTCGTGATCGCCCGCGTCCGGTCGAAATGCTCGGCGAGGATCGCCCGCACCGCCACGCGCCGCCCCTCGGGGACGTCCAGCCGCTCCACCACGCTCTGCAGTTGATAGGCGTCCGGCGCCGCCGGGCTCGCCCAACCGCGGTTCTCCGCGATCCGCAGTCCCAGCCCGCCGGCCAGCATTCCCATCGCGAAAATGCCCGCGACGAAGCCGCGAAACATCCAGCGGTCTTTAGTCGAGGATTGCATCGGCGTCCTCCCATAGCTCCGCGATCGAGCCGGATTGCTGCAGGCCGCTGTCGCGATCTTCCAGGGTTACAATCAGCAGCGCCAGGCAGGCCGCCGCGAACGCATACACCAGCGGCCGGGAGGCCGACCACGCCCGTTCGAACAAGCCCGGGGCCGCGATCTGCAACCGCGCCGTCACCGCGGCCGCGAAACCGCGTGGAACCGCCACCGGGCGCCGGACCGCCAGCGCCACGCGCGCCGCGCGCGCCGCTTCCGAAGCCCGCCCGCAGCGGTCACATTCCGCCGCGTGCCGCCGCGCTTCCTCGGACAAATACTCCGCCCCGCCCCGGTCCAATTCCTCGTCGATATGCCCGTCGTTCACAGCAACTCCTCGATCTTTTTCCGCAATTTCCGCCGGGCCCGGAACGCCCGGACCTTGACGTTGGCCTCGGTCCAGCCCGTCGCCTCCGCCACTTCCTTCACGCCGCAGCCTTCGCCGTCCAGCATTTCGAGCACCATGCGATCCGCCGGGGACAGATGCTCCAGCAGACGCAACGCGAGGTCCGCGGCAATCCGCCCGCGCTCGGCATCCGCGAATCGCTTGCGCGACGACGGCGCCAGAAACCGGTCCATCACCCCGGCCTCCTCCAACGATTCCGGACGCCGCTTCCGGCTCCGGATTTCGTTCAGGCACAGGTTCGTCGCCAGCCGCGCCAGCCAGCCCTCGAACGACCCGCGAGCCTCGTACCGCCCCAACTGGAAGTAGGCCCGGACAAATACCTGCTGCGCCGCTTCTTCCACTTGCGCCGCGTCGCGGAAGAACCGCCCCGTGATCTGAAACACCCGCGGCGCGTGGATCCGCACCAGCAGTTCGAACGCCTGCTCGTCGCCCGCTTTGGCGCGCGCCACCAGTTCCCCTTCGGGGACCATGGCCTCCAGCGGCGCTGACTTGTGGGGACGAACCGGCACGCTTCCTCCCGGACACCGCGGCTTTCCGCCGGGTTACGCCCGCGCAGTCTATCAGCCCTATACAGCGGTTGCCAAATCCCGCGACGCCGCGATATGCTTTTCGAGCGTCAACCGAAGCCATTAAAGGAGTTATCGCCGTGAGGTTGCTGGCGTTGCTGATTGCCGCTCTCCCCGCCCTGGCCCGTCCCGATTTTCTGGGACCCGCCCTGAAGTTCGGCGCGAAGAACTGCGCCTTCTGCCACTCCGAACCCTCGGGCGGCGAGGGCTGGAACGACCGCGGCCGCTGGTTGATCCGCGAGAAGCAGGATCGCAACGTCAACGCCATCCAGGTCGACTGGCTCAAGCACTACAAGCCCGCTCCCAAGAAGGCCGCCCCGAAGAAACCCGCCGCCGCGAAGTCCTGATGCTATACTCCGCTTGACCATGGCGGACGCCTTTGCCTCGCTGTTCGAAAAAGCCCAAGCCGGAGACGGCTGGGCCCGTGAGGCTGTCTACCGCCTGGCCTTCCAGCGCCTCCGCGGAATCGCCAGCGCGCTCCTGCTCCGCGAGCGTCCCGGCCACACCCTTCAGCCGACGGCCCTGGTCAGCGAGCTGTTTCTGAAGCTCCAGCGCTGGGAGGCCCACATCCTCGACGAGGATCATTTCTTCCGCCTCTCCGCCCGCGCGATGCGCCAGGTCCTCATCGACCACGCCCGCGTCCGGAAGACGCCGCCCGTGCCGCTGGAGAAGATCCCCGCCCTGCTTGCCACCGGACCCGGCAGCGCCGAATCGCGCCTCGCCGTCCGGCTGGAGTTCGAGAAGCTGCGCGCGCTGGACTCGCGGGTCGCCGACACCGTCTGGCGCCGGTCCGTCGAAGGACTCACCATCGCCGAACTGGCCGCCGTCCAGGGCCGCGAGCCGTGGCGCGTGCGCGCCGATTACGACTTCGGCCTCCAGTGGCTGGCCAATCGCCTGAAGCGCTACGCCTGAACGAGGCTCGCCGCCAGTTCCGCCGTCCACCCGGCCACGTCCGCCGGCCGCCGCCGCGGATCGGGATCGAACGCGGAAGCCAGCAGTCTCGCGAACCCTTCCTGGCCCGGCAGCGCCGCCTCCAGGTCGCCCGCAAACGCCGGATCCGAGAACATGCGCGGCAGGTCCGACAGCCGCTTGCCGCTCAGCATTTCGAGCGCGATCACGCCCACCGAGTACACGTCGCTTGCCGTCGAGTAATGTCCCGTCAGCCGCTCGGGCGCGAGGTAGTGAAACGACCCGGCCATCAGCGTGGTCGCCGCCAGTTCGTTCTCGGCGCCGCGGAGGCCGGCGGTGCCGAAGTCCAGGATCAGCAGCCGCTCCCGGGCGAGCATCAGGTTCTCGGGCTTCAGGTC
This sequence comes from uncultured Solibacteraceae bacterium, assembly GCA_964471915.1. Taxonomy (GTDB): domain Bacteria; phylum Acidobacteriota; class Terriglobia; order Bryobacterales; family Bryobacteraceae; genus JAIEPW01. Next base: position 11,627 of record CAYYID010000051.1, read on the forward strand.
CCGGTGCACGATCCCGCGCTCGTGGACCGCGGCCAGCGCTTCGCCCAGGTCGCGCAGGATCCGCGCCGCGCGCTGCGGCGCGATCCGCGCCCGGCGCATCTCTTCCCGCAGCGTCGGACCTTCGAGGAACGGCATCGCCAGGCACGGCTCGCCGCGCTCGTTCACCCAGCTATCCAGCACCGGCACCACGCCGGGATGGTCTACGGAACGCAGCGCCGCCACCTCGTGCGCGAAGCGATCCCGCACCCAGCCTTCGCTCGCGGCGCCGCGGCTCATCACCTTCACCGCGAACCGGCGCCCCGGGCGTTGCGAGTCCCGCGCCTCGTACACCGCCCCAAAACCACCGCGCGACACCAGCCGCGTCAGCTCGTACTTACCGCCCAGGCGCCAGCCCGTAAGATCGCCGGTGTCTTCCGCGCCTCCGGAATCCGACACCGAACCTCGCCGGCTGAAGCGCCGCCGCAGAAGGAACAGCGCCTTATCCAACCGGTAGTTCCAGACCTCGAACCACGGCAGGTAGCGCAACGCAGCCAGCAGCCCGGCGGCTGCCGCCGCGGCGAGCGCCAGCCACAGCCCCGGGGACCGGCCGGGCGCCGCCCCCGTGCGAAAGGCGTAGCGAGCCACCGCGCCGGCGCCGGCGTATCCGATTTCGAGGACCTGCGCGCCGTCCGCGAGGTCGCGGAATTCGGCCATTCCGTCGCGGGACATCGTCCACTTCTCCTGCGACGGCAGCAGCCGGTACCGCAGCGGCTGCACCCGGAACGGCGGCGCGTCCAGCCCGCCGAACTCGATCCGCAAGCGGCGTACCCCGTCCGGCAGCTCAAGGGGCAGCTCTTCGGCCAGCACCAGTTCCCGCCCGTCGGCGTCCACGCGCGTCACGCGCGGCGGCGACGGCTCCGCGGACGCAAACCACCGCGCGTCCGGGCGCACCCGGGTGACGCCCTTCTCCCCCGCGATCCACACGTTGCCTTGGGCGTCCTCGTGGAAGCCGTACAAGCTGCTCTCCAGCGCCGTCAGCCCGCTCGCCGGGCCCAGGTGCAGCCACCCCGGCGCGGACACGTCCCGCCCATCCGCCACGTGGACCCCCTCGGGCGAACCGCGCCAGACCCAACCCCGCGTGTCGCGCTTCAGGAAGTGCGTGTCCACCGGACCGTACCCGTCGCGAGCCCGGAAGCTCTCGCCCCGCCAGCTTTCGCCGGTGCGCGTCAGCCGCGTGAAGCTCCCCGGCGGGCGGAACGCGACCCAGATCTCATCCGGACCTGCGAACAGCGAACGCACCAGCGGTACCGGAGGATCCGGATCCAGCCTGCGCCACGCTCCGCCCTCGTCCAGCCAGGCAATGCCGGCCGCGTAACCCACCCACAGCCGACCCGCCGAGTCCAACTCGAGATCCACCGCGTTCGTGAAGCCGCCTGCGGGGACGCCCGGCAGTTCCTGACGGTCCAGACGCAACGGCCCCGCCGCAGTCTCCACCTTCCAAAGGCTTCGCTTCGAGCCCGCCCAGATGCGGCCGCCGCGGTCGCGCAGCAGCTCGCGGAATTCCTCGGCGGCATCGCCCGCCCGCTCCACCATCCGGCCGTCCGCCGCCAGCCGCGCGATCCCCAGTCCGCGCACCGCGGTCAGATAACCGCCCGCCGCGAGCGGCAGCACCGCATCAAAATGCCGCGGCTCCGCCGTCAGCGCACGCCAGCCGCCGCGGAACTCGAGCAGGCCTTTGCTGGTCGCTAGCAGTGCGGTTCCCCCGGCTCCGGCTGTCACCTGGGTCGCTTCGCCGCTCCCGTAATCCTCGGGATACCAACGTTCCCAGGCCGCGTCCGGGATCCACTCGATCAATCCGCGCCCGTGCTGCGCCACCCAGAAGTGACCCCGGCGGTCCTCGTAGCCCGCCGTCGGAGGAAACCGCGCCGCGTCGGCGGCGTCCACGAACTCCACCTCTGGATTCAAGCCGCGCACGGTCTCGCCGGTGAACCACAATTGGCCGTTCCGGCCCGGCTGCAAGGGACCCAGCCGCCGGGTGGCGCCGCCCCGCTGCCGTTCCAGCCGCTTCCCGGGGCGCCCGCCTTCGATCCGCTCCGCGCGCTCCCCGTTGGACGCCCACAGCCGGCCCTGGCCGTCCGGCACCGCGTCCTCGTACGTTCCGGGCAGTTCCACCTGCTCCAGGCGCTCCGGATGCGCCGGGTCGAGCGCGCACGCGCGCCGCGTGTCCAGGCAGACGAACCACAACCGGCCCCGCGCGTCGACGTTCAGGTCCCGCAGCGAGTTGTGTCGCAGCGGGCGCACCGTGCCGCGGGCCTCTACTTCGAGCAACTGGCGGCGATTCACGTAGACCCGGTCCTGGTGCGCGGCCATCCCGTTCACCGGATCCCGCAGCACGACGGTGAACGCTCCGTCCCGTAACCGCGCCAGTCCCTCGATGCCCCCGCACCACAGGACCCCGTCGCTCGTGAACGCCACGAACCTCGCGCTGCCGAACGGAAACGCGCCGATCTTGTGGAAATGAAACCCGTCGTAACGGTACAGCCCGTCCTCGGCCGCCAGCCATAGCAGCCCGTCCGGGCCCTCGGCGATCGAGAGCACCGTGATCGCCGGGTTGGGGTGCAAACGGTAGCGGTGCGGCGCCCCGCCCGCCGGGCCTGCGAGGAGCAGCAACGCGGCCGCGGCGTAATGGAATCCGCGCATCGCGACGCTCATTATCGAACTTGGGACGCGCCGAAGCTACTGGCCGACCGTCAGCACCAGGTTCTGGTTGTTCGGGACCCCGTCCACGGTGAGTTCGATCGCGTGGTCCCCGGGCGGCAGGTCCGGCACCACGATGTTGAACTGGTAGAGCCCGATGGTGTTGGCGACGATGCCGCCGAAGTTCACCGCCGCGGTGCGGCCGCCGATGCGGACCTCGAACGGCAGGGCCAGCGCGGCGTTCTGCCCGGCGACCAGCCCTGCCTGCGTGGCTGGTGTAGTCGGCCCGCAACCCAGTGCGTAGATCAGGATCGTCTGCCCCGGCCGGGCCACCGTGAACGCGACGCCGGGGATCAGGTTCGGCGTGCCGATGAAGCTGCGGAAGTCCGCGGTCTGCGCCACCACGTACTGGCGTCCGTTCACCAGGAACTGCGGCACGGTCTGCAGCGTGGGGGAGAGCCGGGCGCGATTCACGGTCACCGTGTTGCTCAAGCCCTGCGCGGTGCGCACCTGCACCTGCACGGGACCCGTGGCGGAGTCCTCCGGCGTATTGATGTTGATCTGCCCCGGGCTCACGTAATAGATGAACGCCGGACGGTTGTTCACGGTGACGCTGATGCCGTCGAGCGACGTGGGGGCGTTGGCGCCATTGAAGTCCGCGCCGGCCCATAGCCGCGACGTCGTCGCGAAGCCGGAGCCGTAGATCTCGACGTAGGTGTTCGACGAGAACCCCGCCTGCCCTAGAAACGACGTCAGCACCGGATTCCCGGGCCGGATGGCCGGCACCGGCGGCGGCGAGATCCTGCGGATCTTGAGGTTGTTCCGGTCGGCGAACAGCAAGTTGCCCGCCGCATCGATGGTCATGCCCGTGGGAAAGTTCAATTGGGCCTGCAGCGCCGCACCGCCATCTCCCGCCGTGCCCGCGGCCCCCGTCCCGGCATAGGTGGTGATGATGCCGTTCGCGTCCACGCGCCGGATGCGCGCCCCGATCGCGTCCGCGATGAAAATGTTGCCGCCGGAGTCGACCGCGATGCCGCTCGCCGACCGCAGTTGCGCCTGCCGCGCCGGACCGCCGTCGCCCGTATAACCCGCCACCCCCGTGCCCGCCATTGTAGTCACGATACCGTTCGGCGCGACGCGCCGCACCCGCTTGTTGCCGGTGAGCCGCGCATCGCCGTCATCGGTGTAGTACAGACTTCCGTCGGGGCCGATCGCCAGCCACACCGGCCAGCCGTCCGCCGCCGTCGCCGGGCCCCCGTCGCCGCTCAGCGCCAGGCGTCCCGTCCCCGCCACCGTGCTGATGATCCCCGCCGGGGTGATCCTCCGGACCCGGAGGTTGAAGTTGTCGCTGAAATACAGGTTGCCCGCGGCGTCGAACACGATGCTCACCGGACAGTTCAGCCGCGCCGCCGTCGCCGGACCGCCGTCGCCCGAGAAGCCTCCGACTGACCCCGCGATGGTGGTGATGGTCCCGTTGGGCGCAATCCGGCGGATCCGGTCGTTCCCGCAATCGGCGATGTAGATGCTGCCGTCGGGGCCCACCGCCGCGCCGTTGGGGCTGCTCAGCGCCGCGGCTGTCGATGGGCCGCCGTCGCCGCTGAAACTCGCTCGCCCGATGCCGGCCAGCACCGTCGTAACCCCGCTGGGGTCCACCTTGTAGAGGTAGCTCCGCGAGGCGTCCGCGATGTACATGTTGCCCGCTCCGTCGACCGCGACGTTGTACACCTGGCCCCAGGACGAGTTGCCCGCCACGGTGGTAATCGTCTGCGCCAGCGCCGGCAGACTCAGCAGGAAAAGAGTAATGAGAACGCGCATTGCGCCAGGACATGCGTGTCGCCCGCCGGGACTTGCGAAAAAAGCCCGGGCGCCGCATGGATGTTGTCGCGAGTCTTGGCTTACCAGCGCGGCTTTGGGTGCCTCCATTGGGCCGGACCCGAGATTTCCGCTGGTTCCGGAGCTGTGAACTCCAGCCGGGGCTCAGAGGCAAGCCCGGGTGAACCCGAAACGCGGCTAACCGCGACGGGACCGCGTAGTCTAAAGGACGGATGGAAGCCAACGACGCGGCGGTAGTAGCCCAAGTCCTGGCGGGTGAAGGCGATGCGTACCGCGTCCTGGTCGAGCGCCACAGCCGCAGTGTGTTCCGTCTGGCGTTCCGGATGACCGGCAACGAACAGGATGCCGAAGACGTGGTGCAAGAGACTTTCCTGAGAGCTTACAAGCAGTTAGCGCGGTACGAATCCCGCGCCAGCTTCGGGACCTGGCTGTACCGGATCGCGGCGAACTACTCGCTGGACCTGATCCGGGCGCGGAAGACGCGGGCGGCGGTGAAGGTGGAAGACGAGGATGGCGTGGACCGGACGCTGGACGTCGCCACGACGGATGCGGGGCCGGACCGGCTGTTGTTCTCGCGGGACATCGCGCAACGGATCGAGGCGGCGCTCGAGACCCTGAGCCAGCAGGAGCGGACGGCGTTCATCCTGCGGCACTACGAGGGGCAGTCGATCGAGGAGATCGGCGGCACGCTGGGGCTCGGCACGAACGCCACAAAGCACAGTATTTTCCGGGCGGTGCAGAAACTGCGGCGGATCCTGGAACCGGTGGTGACCTAGAGGCAAGCGATGGAAGAACACTTGACGGAAGAACAACTGGTGCTGCACTACTACGGCGAGAGCCTGGAAGGAAACGCTCATCTGGACGATTGCGCGGAGTGCCGCGCGCAACTGCAGGCCATCCAGCGCGTGCTGAACACGCTGGATGCGGCTCCGGTGCCGGAGCGTCCGGCGGAGTACGGCGCCCAGGTGTGGCAACGGCTGGCGCCCAAGCTGGGCGTCCGGCAGCGGCGGCGGTGGTTTGCGGCGCCTCAATGGGCGATGGGTGCCGCAGCCGCCGCGCTGCTGATCGGGGCGTTCGTACTGGGGCGGGTGACGTCGACCGCGCCGCCGGCTCCGGTGGCGCAGCAGCAGGTGCGGGAGCGGGTGCTGCTGGTGGCGGTGGGTAATCACCTGGAGCGCTCGCAGATGATGCTCGTGGAGCTGGCGAACTCGCAGCCCGGCCAGGGCAAGCTCGACATCACGTGGGAACAGTCCACCGCCGAGGACCTGCTGGAATCGAACCGCATTTACCGCCAGACGGCGCTCAGTTCGGGCGACACGGCGACGGCGAGCGTGCTCGACGATCTGGAGCGGGTGCTGATGGAGATCGCGCACAGCCCGGCCAACCCGAGCGAACAACAGTATGAGGACCTCCGGAAAAACATCGAGGACCGGGGGATCCTTTTCAAAGTCAAAGTCTTCGGTTCGAAGGTGCGCGCCCGCCAGGGCGCACCGGCGCCCGAAGCCGGAACTCTCTAAGCGAACAGGACAGAAACACATGAAGACCTTGATCCGAACCTGGATGATGACACCGGCGGCCGCGGTCGCCCTGGCGCAGATGGCGCCGCTGCCGCCGCTGCCGCCGGAGCCGCCGTTTGCACCGCTGCCGGCGAGGGCTCCCCTGCCCCCGCTGCCGCCGGTGGCCCCTCTGGGATTGACCCTGGACGCACCGCTGGCGCCGCTGTTCCTCGCCCAGCAAAGCTCCACGGCGGAGCGGATACGCGAGGAGCGCGAACGCCAGCGCGAGGCCGCTGAGCGGGCCCGCGAAGCCGCGGACCGGATGCGCGAGCGCGGCTCCAGCGCCCGCGAGTCGTATCGTGACGGCCAGGAGGCGCTGGACGAGCGCAAGTACGAGCGCGCGGTCCGGTACTTCGACCGCGCCATCGAGTACAAGATCGACCGGCCGGACGGCGCGCTGTATTGGAAGTCCTACGCGCTGTATAAGATGGGCCGCCGCGACGAAGCGCTGGCGACGCTCGCCGAGATGCAGAAGACGCATCCGGGCTCGCGCTGGCTGAACGACGCGAAGGCGCTGGAAGTGGAAGTGAAGAACGCCACGGGGCAGGGCGTGTCGCCGGACAGCCTGAGCGACGAGGATTTGAAGCTGCTGGCCATCAACAGCCTCATGAACACGGACCCGGAGCGCGCGCTGCCGCTGCTCGAAAAGGTGCTGAACGAGCCGAAGAGCGGGCCGCGCCTGAAACAGCGCGCGCTGTTTGTGCTCGCCCAAAGCGGCGACGCCAAGGCGCGCGAAGTGGTCGCGCGGTACGCCAAGGGCGCCAGCAATCCGGATCTCCAGTTGCGCGCCATCGAGTATCTCGGCAGCTTCGGACGCCGCGAGGGTGTGCCGCAGATCCTGGCCGATGTCTACCGTTCCTCGAACGACGAAGGCGTGAAGCGCGCGGTGCTGCGCAGCTACATGATCGCCCGCGACGCCCAGAAGCTGTTCGAGGCGGCGAAGTCGGAAGGGAACGAGGAACTGAAGATCTACGCGATCCAGATGCTGGGCGCCACCAAGGCGACCGCGGAACTCGGCCAACTGTACACCGCCGATGCGCCGACCGAAGTGAAGCGCGCGATTCTGAACGCTTACCTTTCGGCGGGCGAGCCGGAGAAGATTCTGGACCTGATCAAGAACGAGAAGGACCCGGTGCTGAAGCAGCGCGCCATCCGGGTGCTGGGGTCGATGCGCCGCACCCAGTCCACCGATGGGCTGATGGCGATGTACGCGGCGGAATCGGATAAGGACACCAGGACCGAGATCATCCGCTCGCTCTACACGCAGGGTGCGGCGAAGCAACTGGTGGACCTGGCGCGGAAGGAATCCGACGCCACGCTGAAGGGCGAGATGGTGAAGCGGCTGGCCAACATGAAGGCCAAGGAAGCCACCGACTTCATGATGGAGCTGCTGAACAAATGAAACGCGGGACGTTCCTCCTCCTGGCGGCGGGTTGCGGCCTGCTTCTGGCGCCCGGAGGCGCCATGGCGCAGCCCCCGCAGATCCAGAACGCGAAACTCGAAGCACGGGCGATGCGCGGCTCGCTGGCGCAGGCGGTCCCGGAGATCGTGAACGCAAGCCCCGGCCCCCTGTGGATCGCCTGGGCGGTGCCGATCGTCGCCGGCGAGCACAGCTCCTGCTGCTGGAACAACTCGAACATGGGCTGCTGGATCGAGGGACGGCCGGCCGCGGACGCCGCGATCCGCACCCCGAACGCTCCGGTCAAGCTGGAAGGCGCGCAGACTTTGTACGTCCTGATCCGCGCCGAGCAGCGGCTGGTCCAGAAGCTGCGGACGTTCACCGAGGACTGCCCGCTGGATGCGGGCGGTCTGCCGGTGTACTGGCTCTCCGGCGTCTCGCCCGCCGACCACGTGCGCTACCTGGAGGGCTTCGTAAAGGACACCGATGTCCGCGAGGACCGGCGGATGGCGGAGGGCGCGGCGAGCGCCATCGCGCTGACCAAGGATCCGGCGGCGGACCAGGTGCTGGAGAGCTGGCTGGGGTCCGCGAAGCCGGAGTCGCTGCGGAAGAAGGCGGTCTACTGGCTGGCGACGACGCGGGGACGCCGGGGTTTCGAGGCCGCCGCCAAAGCGCTGCGCGAGGACGCCTCGGACAAGGTCCGGGAACACGCGGCGTTCGCGCTCACCCAATCCAAGGAGGCCGGCGGCATCGACCTGGTGGTCCGGGCGGCCAAAGAGGACCGGAGTCCCCGGGTCCGCGGGCAGGCGCTGTTCTGGCTCGCCCAGCGGGCCTCGAAGACCATCTCGGAACAGAGCATCCAGCAGGCGCTGGACAACGATCCGGAAACCGAAGTGAAGAAGAAGGCGGTCTTTGCGCTCACACAGATGCCGGCGGGCGAGGGGGTGTCGAAACTGATCGAGGTCGCGCAGAAGCACCCCAATGCGGCGGTGCGGAAGCAGGCGATGTTCTGGCTGGGCCAGAGCAAGGATCCCCGGGCGACGCGCTTCTTCGAGCAGGTCCTTTCGCGGTAGTCCCGTAACCCTGGGGCGAACGGGCAGTAAAACAAAGGGAACCACCAACGTCTCTACTCCGTAAGAGCCATTTAAGGATGCGCCGATGACCCAAGAGAACCGCAAGACCCTGATCCACCTCGACAATGTGATGAAGGTGTTCGTCACCGACGAAGTGGAGACCCACGCGCTGGCGGGCGTGCACCTGGACGTGGTCCAGGGCGAGTATGTCTCGATTTCCGGGCCGTCGGGCTGCGGGAAGTCGACGCTGCTGGCGATCCTCGGGCTGCTGGACTCGCCCTCCAGCGGCGAGTACACGCTGAACGGGACCCCCGTGGCGAATCTGAAGCTCAGCGAGCGGGCGCGGATCCGCAACCGGGAGATCGGGTTCATCTTCCAGGCCTTCAACCTGATCGGCGACCTCAACGTCTACGAGAACGTGGAACTGCCGCTGACGTACCGCGGCATGGGGTCGGCGGAGCGGAAGAAGAAGGTCCACGAGGCGCTGGAGCGCGTCGGGATGTCGCACCGCGTAAAGCACTACCCGTCGCAGCTTTCGGGCGGGCAACAGCAGCGCGTCGCAGTAGCCCGGGCCCTGGCCGGCGACCCGGCGATCCTGCTGGCGGACGAGCCGACCGGCAACCTGGACTCGGCCAACGGCGAGCAGGTGATGGAGTTGCTGCACGACCTGCACCGCAACGGCTCCACGATCTGCATGGTGACGCACGATCCGCGCTACGCCAAGTGCGCGGACCGGGTGATCCACCTGTTCGACGGCCGCATCGTCGAGGAAAGCCGCGCGGCAGTCCAATAAACACAAGCCACGGGGCACACGGAGTAGTAGACTCGACCTGATGCTTCGCTGTGCACCGTTCTTCCTCGCCCTCGCGCTTGGGGCGCAGACCCGTGGTCTGGTCTCGAGCGATCTTTACAAGCTCCGCTTCATCGGCGACGTAGCATTTTCCCCCGACGGGACCAAGCTCGCTTACACCGTCACCCTGAACTCCGAGCCGGGACGGCCTTTCAACCAGCTCTTCGTGCGCACGGTGGCCACCGGCGCCATCGTCCGCATCGGCGGCGATGCCGACCGCTCCGCCGGACCCCGGTGGTCCCCCGACGGCCAGTGGATTGCCTTCTCCGGCAAGCGCGGCGACCAGAACGGGCTGTTCGTGGCCCGGCCCGACGGATCCGGCACGAAGTTCGTGCACAAGCTGGGCTTCACCAACAGCCCGCTGACGTTCGTGGGCCAGAGCTACACGTGGTCGCCGGACGGGAAGCAGATCGCGCTGGTCCATTCCACGCCCGGACCCGAAACCGCCGAGGCCACCGGCGACCCGGTGGTGATCACGCGCTACCTCTACAAGCCCGACGCGGACGAAGGCAATTCGCGCTTCAACGACAACCTGCGCCCGCATATCTACATCGCGGACGTCGCCTCGGGGCAGGTCCGCCAGTTGACCGACGGCGTGTTCTACGAGCACTCCATCGACTGGTCGCCCAAGGGCGACGAGATCGCGTTCATCTCGAACCGCGAGCCGGATCAGGACTTCTTTCACAACTACGACATCTTCGCCGTGCGCGTGACCGACGGCAAGATCCGCCGCATCACAGCCACGGAGAGCTGCGAGTACATGCCGCTGTGGTCGCCGGACGGCCGCCGCATCCTGTACCAGGGCACCAAGCGCGGGCTGACGGATCTGGAGACCACGATGGAGGACAACCACCTGTGGATCGTCAACGCCGACGGCACCGGCCGCCGCGAGATCACGGGCGACGTCGATAACCGGCAGGGGCGGCACTCCTGGGCCGGCGGCGGCGACACGGTGTACTTCACGGTCCAGGAGCGCGGGAGCGTGCGCCTGTACCGCAAGACGATCGACGGCAAGGCCGAGGCGGTGATCCGCGAGACCGGCACGGTAGCCGCGTACAGCGTGGCGAAGAACGGAGCGCTGGCCTACGCGTTCCTCGGGACGCGGGACCTGGCGCAACTGTTCCTGCGCTCCGGCGGATCCACGGCGCAGCTTACGGATCTCAACGCCGAAGTGCTGCGCGGCAAGGAAGTGGCCGAGGTGGAGAGCTTCACGTTCGTCTCGAACGACAACCAGTACGAGATCGAGGCGTTCCTCACCAAGCCGGTCGGGCTGGACCCGGACCGCAAGTACCCGATGATCGTGAACATCCACGGCGGGCCGCACGGGCAACAGGGTCCCGCGTTCGTGGTGCAGAACCAGGTGTACGCGGCGCAGGGCTTCGCTACGCTGCACGTGAACTACCGGGGATCCACGGGTTACGGCCAGAAGTTCGCGGACCTGGTGTTCGGCGACCAGAACGGCAACGAAGCGATGGACGTGCTGTACGGCACCAGCGCCGCGCTCCGCCGCTACCTGTGGATCGACCGCCAGCGCCTGGGAGTGGAGGGCGTCAGCTACGGCGGACAGCTCTCGTTCTGGCTGATCACGCAGACGCCGATCTTCAAGGCGGCCATTCCCGTGGCGGGGATCTCGAACCTGATCAGCTACAACTACATGACGTACTACAACCAGTACGAGGAAATGGAGTTCGGCAAGCGTCCGCACCAGGGCAACCTGATGGATGTGCTGTGGGAGCGGTCGGCGCTGAAGCACGTCGCCAAGGCCAGGACGCCGACGATGATCGTGCACGGCGAGAACGACAACGACGTCCCGATCGCCGAGGCGGAGCAGATGTACATCGCGCTGAAGGACGTCGGCGTGGAGACGATCTTCGTGCGGTACCCGCGGGAAGGGCACGGGCTGCGCGAGATCAAGCACCGCGTGGATTACATGGACCGGGCGCTCGCGTGGTATCGGAAGCATTTCAAATGAGGCGGACGATGATCCTGCTGCTGATGCAAGGGTTGCCGATTTGCCCGCCGGTTCTTCCGTGCTACTGAGCCCCCGCCGGTAGGCGGGGGTCAAAGCCGGTCAGAGCCCGCGCCTGCAACGCGGGCAACTCGGCGAGCGGCAACGCGCCCGCCTCCACCGCCGCCAGCGCCGCCAGATGCACCACGTCGGCGACCGACGCATCCCGCTGCAACACGTGCACGGGCTTCGACGGGCCCATCAGGATCGGACCCAGGATCTGCGTGCCCCCCAGCGCCCCCAGCAGTTTGTAGGCGATGTTGCCCGCGTCCAGATTCGGGAACACTAGCACGTTGGCCCCGCCGCGCAGCGTGGAGAACGGATACGTGGATTCCACCCGCTCCGGCAGCACCGCCGTGTCCGCCTGCATTTCGCCGTCGGCCACCAGGTGCGGAGCCTTCCGGTGGAGGATCTCCACGGCCCGGCGGACTTTCTCGGAGGAAGCGTGGCGGCTGCTGCCGAAGTTCGAGAAAGACAGGAACGCGACGCGGGGTTCGACGTCGAAGCGGCGCGCGGTTTCGGCAGCGCACCAGGCGATCTCCGCCAGATCCTCGGACGACGGATCGATGTTCACGGTGCAGTCGGCGAGGAAGTACAGCTTGTTCCGCGTGGCGGTGAGCGCCAGGTAGAGTCCCGAAGCCAGCCGGACGCCCGGACGGAGCGGGATGATCTGCAGCAGGGGACGGACGCTGTCGGAATAGTGCGTGGTGAGCCCGGTGACCAGGGCGTCGGCGTCGTTCTGGCGCACCATCATCGCGCCGAAGACGTTGGGATCGCGCAGCAGATGCTCGGCCTCGCGGAGCGTGATGCCCTTGCGCTCGCGGATGCGGGACAACTCCGCCGCGTACGCGGCGCGGCGCGGGTCGGCGGCCACGTCGGCGATCTCGATCCTGGAGACATCGAGGTGCACTTCGGCGGCAAGAGCTTCGATAGCGCCGCGGTGGCCGAGCAGCAGCGGCGTGGCGATGCCGGCGTCCAGCAGGGCGCGGCAGGCGCGCACCACGGTGCGCTGTTCGCCTTCCGGGAACACAATGCGGCAGGGCTGGCGCCGCGCCTTGCGCAGCAACAGGCGGGTGACGCCCGAACCCACGCCGAGGCGGTTTTCGAGGCTGCGGCGGTATTCCTCGATTTCGAGCGGGCGCCGCGCGGCGCCCGAGTCCATGGCGGCCTGCACGACTGCGGGGGCCTCGCGCAGCACCACGCGCGGATCGAAGGGCTTCGGAATGATGTAGTGCGGCCCGAAGCGCAGGTCCTCGCTGCCGTAAATGGCGCACACGGACTCCGGTACGTCTTCCTTGGCCAGGTCCGCGAGCGCGCGGGTGGCGGCCAGCATCATCGGCGCGTTCACGCACGTGGCGCGAGCGTCCAGCGCGCCGCGGAAGATCGCCGGGAACCCGAGCACATTGTTGACCTGGTTCGGATAGTCGGAGCGGCCGGTGGCGACAATGGCGTCCGGGCGGGCGGCCACGGCTTCCGGGTAGGGGATCTCGGGGTCCGGGTTCGCCAGGGCGAGGATGAGCGGCCGGGCGGCCATCGCCTCCAGCATGGAGCCGGAGACGCAGTTGCCTTGCGAGAGCCCGACGAAGACGTCGGCTTCACGGAGAGCGTCGGCGAGCGTTCGCGCCTCCGTGCGGCGGACGAACTGGGCCTTGTAAGGATTCAGCGCGCCGGCGCGCCCCTCGTAAAGGACGCCGCGCGAGTCACACATCAGGATATGGGCCGGCGCGACGCCCAGCCGGATGAAATGGTTGGCGCAGGCGATCGCGGCGGCGCCCGCGCCGTTGATCACCAGGCGCGCCGCGCCGGGGGTCTTGCCGGCCAGCTCCAGCCCGTTGAGCAGCGCGGTGCCGGCGATGATGGCGGTGCCGTGCTGGTCGTCGTGGAACACCGGGATCCGCAGCGTCCGCTGCAGCGTCTCCTCGATCTCGAAGCACTCGGGCGCCTTGATGTCCTCGAGGTTGATGCCGCCGAAAGTCGGCTCCAGCATCTGGCACGCACGGATCACGTCCTGCGGGGAACTGGCGGCAAGCTCGATATCGAAGACGTCGATATCGGCAAAGCGCTTGAACAGAACCGCCTTGCCCTCCATCACCGGCTTGCCGGCCGCGGGGCCGATGTCGCCAAGGCCGAGTACCGCCGTGCCGTTGGTCACCACGGCCACCAGGTTGCCCTTGCCCGTGTACTTGTAGACGAGATCGGGGTCCTGGTGGATGGCCCGGCAGGGCGCCGCGACGCCGGGCGTGTAGGCCAAGCTCAAGTCCCGCTGGGTCCAGCAGGGCTTGGTGGCGGTGATGGAGATCTTTCCGGCCGGCTGGGATGCGTGGTACTCCAGCGCATCGTCGTCACGAACCATGGGGCTACCTCCGCAGCGAGAGCCGAAGAGGGGCGAACCTCCCTTGAGGTTCGTGCCGCCGGGACCGGCTGCGGTTCCAAGCTATCACTTTGGGGGAGGTCCGCGCCGGGCAGTTCACCCGTGCCGGTTGCTCAGTCGCAGGTCGGCCGGGTGGCGAGCGGCGGCTCGAAATGAAGCTCGAGTGCTTCCTTCAGATTCGACAACGCTGCGTCTTCGGTTTCGCCCTGGCTGGCGATATCCAGTTCCAGGCATTGAGCGACGTACCAATCGCCCTCTTGCCAGACGCTCGCGGCAAACGGACGCTTCATGCCAGGATTCTCCCACACCGCGAGGCGGAAGGGCGTGTCAGACCGAGCCGACAGCGTGCTGGAATCGATGTTTTGGCCAGCCGCGCCGAGCCGCCGGCGGTAGCCGGGCTGGAGTGCCCGAAATCGTTAGCCCTCAGCGACCGGCCGCGGCTCGGGTGTTCCGGGTGGCATTGTAGAGCTGGTTACAAGGGCAGCACCCGGGCGCGCGGTTGGCCCGACACGTCGAGTGACACTATGGCCCCCACAGCCATTTCTCGTTGACATGCAACCAGAGCCTCGATGACTGCCCGCCCGCGCGATTCTGGCACGAGCGGCTCACCACGCAGGAGCACGACGGTCGGCCCCGTAGTTCGCGTGTGGGCGAGGATTTGAGGGAAATCCAGGTCGTTTGTCAGAAGGACAAAGCCGTGGACGCGGGCGTACTCGCAGATCTCACGGTCCTTTGCCGATACGGAACCAACCGACGACCAGTGGTGCGACTCGTACCCCGCACCGTTCAGGAACCCAACCCAGCGGGGCGTCAGGTTCATGTCGACCAGGATGCGCATCAGCCAGCGAGACGAACCTCATGGCCTTGCGCCAGGCCGGCAGCGTACGCGAGCGCTTCCCGAACGTCCGCTTCCTCGAGGTAGGGGAAATCGACAAGCAATTGCTCGATCGTGCGCCCCGACGCAAGCGCTTCCACGATCATGCCGACGGTGACGCGCATGCCGCGCACGCACGGCTTGCCCCCCATGACCTCAGGATCCATCGTGATACGGCCAAACTCCCGCACGTGGCCATCATAGCCCATTCAGTGAAGGCCGTCGGCGGCCGCAGAGGTGCGGGGCCCGGCAAGGAGCCGGTTCGCGGTCCCGGCGGGCGTTACGGCTTCAGGCGCGGGCCAGCCGCCGGATCACCGTGGCGGGCAGCGTGATGATCGCCCAAACTAAGTCCAGCACCCCGCCCACCGCGATCCCGACAATCCGGAACGGCAGCAGCAGCAACCACACGAGCGGATACAGGACCAGGGCGGCCAGCGCCAGCGGCCAGCACACCACGAACAGCAGGCACCAAAGCAGGAAACCGACCATGATCGGGACCCTCCCGCTCTAGAATACGCTTCAGCCGCCCCCGGAGTTCCCGGACTTACTGCCCGCCCGACACTCGCGGCGGCGGATCCTTCACGTACTTGTTCAGCCAGGTGATCATCTCGTACAGGCAGTGCTCGATCGACTCCTTGGCCTGGTAGCCGTGCGACTCGTGCGGCAGCATCACCAGCCGCGTGGTGCCGCCGTTGCCGCGCACCGCCGCGTACATGCGCTCGCTCTGAATGGGGTATGTGCCGGTGTTGTTGTCGGCCTCGCCGTGGATAAACAGGATCGGCTCCTTGATCTTATCGGCGATCATGAACGGCGACATCCGGAGATAGGTGTCCTTGGCCTCCCAGAACGTGCGGCGCTCGCTCTGGAAGCCGAACGGAGTAAGGGTGCGGTTGTAAGCGCCGGAGCGCGCCAGCCCGGCGCGAAACAGCTCCGAGTGCGCCAGCAGGTTGGCGGTCATGAACCCGCCGTAGCTGTGTCCGCCCACCCCTACGCGGTCGGGATCCACGACGCCCATGGCCGCGGCCTTGTCGATGGCCGCCTTGGCGCCCGAAACCAACTGCTCGACATACGTGTCGTTGACCTTCTCCGGCGTGCCGATAATCGGCAGCGCGGCGTCATCCAGGATCGCGTAGCCCGCCAGCAGGAAGAACAGGTGCGAGGCCCCGGTCGGCAGGTTGAACCGCTTGGTGGATCCGGAGATCTGCCCGGCGGTGTCGGCGTCGTTGTACTCGCGCGGATAGGCCCACATCACGGCGGGCAGGCGGGTGCCGGGCTTGTAGTCCGGCGGCAGATACAGGGTGAAGGAAAGCGGCACGCCGTCGTTGCGCTGGTACGTCACCAGTTCCTTCCTCACGCCGCGCATGGCCGGCGCCGGATCCTGGTACGCCGTCAGCGCCTTCTCCCCGCTGCAGCAGGTCTTGAGGAAGTAATTCGGCGGCTCGGTGGGCGATTCGCGCCGGATCACCAGGCTGGACGCGTCGGCGGCGAGCATCGTCACGAACGTCTCGTACTTGTTTTCGTCGCTCTGGAACAGCCGCTCACTCTTGCCCGTCACCAGGTTGTAGCGATCCAGGAACGGCCGGTCGCCCTTCGGCGACGCGCCGTTGCCCTGCAGGTAAATGCTGTCGCCATCCTGCGCGATGGCGCGGTGCCCGGACGCGAGCGTCTTCTGCACCGGCGTGCCGGGATCGCGGTAGCGGTCCTGCTGGTTACGGCTCCAGATGACCTTGGGCTCGCCATTCTGCTTCAGGCTCACCTGCAGGGTGCGGACCCGCCGCGCGTCCCGCTCGAAGTCGCGGACGAACGCCCAGTCGCCCTTCTCGCCGAAGGTCAACGCCTGGAAGCGGAACTGGGTGCGGAACATCTCCACCGCCGCCATCCGCGTGGGCACGCGCTGCAGCATGATCTTGTCGCGGTGCGGCACCTGCGTCTTGGGATTGCCGCCGTCCAGCGCCTCCACCCAGACGATGGTGTTGGGCTCCGTGGGCATCCATTCCACCGCGCGCGGACCCGTGGGGACGTTGTCGCCGCCCAAGCCCGCGCCGTCGTACGTGGGGCGGCTGCCGATCTTGAACGCCTGCTCGCCCGTCAGCGTCCAGATCTCGAGTTCCTGCGGGAACATCGTCGCCGGGTGCAGGTAAGAGAACGGCTTGTGGACGTGCGCCACCGACAGGAACTTGCCGCTCGGCGAGGGCTCCGCGCCCAGGAAGATGGCCGGCTTGCCGACGTTCGCAGCTTTCAGCGATTGCGCGTCCACCATCACGAGCTGCGCGGTGGCGTAGTACTCGAATAGCGCCTCGTCCAGCGGGCTTTTCAGCATGTCCTGGTAAGTGGGCACGGGACCGGCCTTGCCGAGGCTCTCCTGAATGTTGGGTCCGGCGGGCGGGCCGCTGCCGGCCGGGGGATTGCCGCGTCCGGCGGGCACGGTGGGCACCACCAGGGACTTGGAGTCCGCCAGCCAGTCGAGGTCGCTACGCTCCTCGAACGGATTTGAGCGCGACATCACCAGGTTCAGCTTCAAGCCGTTGACCTTGCGGGCCTTGGCGGACGCCGTCTCTCCGATCCACAGCTCGATGCCGCTCTCGGTGAAGTTCGGGAAGGCGAAGAGCTTGCCGTCGGGCGAGAACGCCGGGCGGCCCAGCCGCGCGCCCGGGAGCAGCGCCACCGGGGTCACCTTGCCGTCGGGCAGCGTCTGCACCGCGAGCGAAGTGATGTTGCCGGCCAGGTGCAGCCCGTTGGTCTTCGGATCGATGCGGAGCCCGGCCAGGCGCAACATGGGCGCGGCGACGCGCGCAATCGACGGGTAGCGCTCCGATTCATAGACCAGCGCGTGGGTCTTGGCGGGACTGACAACCAGCGCCGGCGGCGCCGGAGCGTTGAGGATGTCCTGAATGGGTTTGGGAGGTTTCTGGTAGCCTTCCTGGGCCAGGAGAGCCGAGGCGGCGGCAAGCAGCAGCGGGAACCGGATGTTCATGGTTACGGCCAGCTTATTGGACCGCGCGGGCGGAGTCAAACGGGGAACGCACGGGGCCCCCGGCGCGTTGTCACGCCGGGACCACCTGGAGGCCTGGGATCTTCCCGAAGTGGCGGTGATTCAGCGTCGCGACGGCGTAGCCCTGTTCCATCGCGGAGGCTCCGATAAGAAGATCGTCAATCGGAACGACGACGCCCCGAGCCGCCTGCTCCCCTCCGAGTTGGCCGGTGATCTCGGCTGCGTCAGCGGTAACCGGTTGCACCGGCACGTGTTTCTTCAAATCGTCCAGGAAAGCGCGGCGGCGAGTCTTGACCTCCGGCGTGGTGGCCCGAGCCAACGCCATGCGCGAGTTCCGCAAGGGAAACCGCGGAAATCAGTACCTCCACTTCGCCGAAGGTCTGGCGAATCGAGGCCAGCAATTGCTCGACGGTTTGATGCTTCCTTTCTGCGGCAATTAGAACGCTGGAATCCAGTACTAATCCCAAGAAGGCGGATTCCATGGCTGGCTGCGCTCCTTGATCCCCTGTTCGACGTCGCTAGCGAAATCGCCATCCAGCGTGACCGGGGAACCGCTCGCTCGAGCGGATGCGATGCACTCGGAGATCGCACGCCCGGCTCGCTTGTGCGCCTGCATCCGCACGACGGGACGGTGGTCTTCTTCGATGATCACCTCGACACCCTCGCGCACTTTGGCGAGCACGCCGTGCAGGTCGCGGGCGAGTTGGCTTTCCGTGATGCGGAGCGTGGCCATGGGATTCTCGCAGCTTCCGCGGGCGGGGAGCGCCGCGCACAGCACCAGAGTACCGCCCGCAATGGTGGCAATTCAAGCTCGATGAGCCGGCCCTTCAGCACGCGACGGCGCGCCGCCCCACCAGCAGCGCATTCTCGAGCGCCGCGGCCGCGCCCCGCAGGAACATGGAAATCGAGGCGCGACCCTCAAGTTCGTGCACCGGAAACAGCGCGCCGAACCAGTCCGCATCGTGCCACCGCCCCAGCACCGGCGGACTCAGGTTCCTTCCCTGGGGATACGGCCACGGCGTGACGTAAAAGTACGGCTCCGGATGCCCCTCGTCGCCCGGGGAGAATCCAGCGCCCAGCGTCTGTCCGCCGCCCAGGTCCCGCACGCTGGCGATGTCGAAATGGTGCGGCCAGCACCGCACGGGCCCTCCAAAGCCCTCCAGCAGACCTGCCGCGCGCTCGTACCACCCCGCCAGCTCGGCCAGACCCGGCTCCCGCACGAAGCGCCCGCCCTGAGCCACGCGGTGGCTCGGGATCTCGAAGTGCAAGCGCCGCGCCAGCCGCGCCGGGCACAGCCCGCGGCGCTGCATCACGCCCATCAGCCAGGCCTCCGCCTCCGCCAGGCTCCGGCCCTCCAGGGGGTAGCTCTCCCCGCCCGCCTCCACCGTCAACGCCGCGAACCGGAGCGCGAACCGCCAGTCCTGCACCGGTTCCCCTTCCAGACCGCCGTCGCGCCACGTGAAGCTGGTATGGCTGTCGTCCGGCCGCTCCTCCAGGTACGCCCGCGCAACCCGGGTGCCTAACTGCAATGCGTGGTGGAGTTCGAGGCGGGCGTTTGTCAGCATCATGACCGGACCTTACAGCCGGGGATCCACATTCACCCCTTTTTCATTCCCGCCCCCGGCGCCGCATGCTATTCTGCCGTCCACACCCCTGCGCACTTCCAAGAAACATTCAGTAACCAAGGAGAACGCAACGTGCCTCACTACGATTCCCACCCTCCCGGATCCCCTACGTGGATCGAACTCGGGACCCGCGATCAAGCCGCCGCCAAGAAGTTCTATCAGGACCTGCTTGGCTGGGAAGCAATGGACAACGACATGCCGCAGGGCGGCAGCTACACCATGTTCCTGCACGGCGGCAGAATGATCGGCGGCGGCTACACCATGATGCCGGACATGCCCGCGCCGCCCCACTGGATGCTGTACTTCGAATCCGCCGATGCCGACGCCACCGTCGCCAAGGCCACCGGACTCGGCGCCACCGTCATCGCGGCGCCCTTCGACGTCATGGACTACGGGCGCATGGCCGTGCTGCAGGAGCCCGGCGGCGCGGTCTTCTCGATCTGGCAATCGAAGTCCAACAAAGGCTTCGGCGTCGCCAACGAGCCCAACACGCTGTGCTGGTCCGAACTCAATAGCAAGGATCTCGACAAGTCCAAGGACTTCTACACCGGCCTGTTCGGCTGGTCGACCATGCCGCACGCGGCGTCGCCGAGCCCGTACCTGCTGTGCTCGAACGGCGACGCTCCCTTCGGCGGCATGATGCAGATGACCGCCGAGTGGGGCGACACCCCGCCCCACTGGATCATCTACTTCCAGGCGGCGGACTGCAAAGCCCTGGCGGAACGGGTGAAGGCCCTGGGCGGCAAGGTGAATCACGGGCCGTTCGAAGCCCCCACGGTCGGCTGGATCGCCATCTGCGAGGACCCCACCGGCGCGAACTTCAACCTGATCCAGCTCACCGGCGCCGCGTAGCCGCGTGATAACTTGGAGAGCCATGCGGCACCTCGTACTGGCTCTCCTCGCGTTCTCGGCGGCGGCACAGAACCTCGATCCCTCCTACCTCAAGCTGCTCCAGTGGCGGTCCATCGGACCCATGCGCGGCGGGCGCGTCCTTGCCGTCACCGGCGACCCCACCAACAAGCTGGTGGCGTACTTCGGGGCCACCGGCGGCGGCGTCTGGAAAACCGACGACGGCGGCTGGAACTGGCGCAACGTCTCCGACGGCTACTTCAAAACCGGCGCCGTCGGCGCGATCGCGCTGGCGCCGAGCGACCCGAAGGTCCTGTATGTGGGCATGGGCGAGGCCTGCTTCCGCGGCAACGCCTCCCATGGCGACGGCGTCTACAAGTCCACCGACGCGGGACGCACCTGGGCCCACGTGGGCCTCGCGCCGACGCGGCACATCGCGCGCATCCGCATCCATCCCAAGGACCCGAACATCGTCTACGTGGCCGCCTTCGGCGACGGTTTCGGCCCCAACGAAGACCGCGGCGTCTTCCGCTCCAACGACGGCGGGGCGACCTGGAAAAAGGTCCTGTACCGCGACGACAAGTCCGGCGCCATCGACCTGACCCTCGATCCGAACAACCCGAAGGTCCTGTACGCGTCGCTGCTCCAGTTCCGCCGCTACCCCTGGGCGAACCAGAGCGGCGGCACCGGCACCGGGATCTTCAAGTCCATCGACGGCGGCGACACCTGGATGGAATTGACCAACAACCCCGGGCTGCCCAAGGGACCGAAAGGACGGATCGGGCTGGCGCAGAGCCCGGCACAGCCGGATCGCGTCTGGGCGATCATCGACGCGGAGACCGGCAAGAAGGGCCTGTTCCGCACCGACGACGGCGGGGCCACGTGGAAGCGGATCACCGACTACGCGGAACTGACCCAGCGTCCCTGGTATTACCACCACATCTTCGCGGACCCCAAGGACGCCGACACCGTCTACGTGCTGAACATCAACATGTGGAAGTCCACCGACGGCGGCGTGAACTGGACGCAGGTCCGCCCGCCGCACGGCGACCACCACGACCTCTGGATCAACCCGAACGACCCGCAGCACCTGGTGCAGGGCAACGACGGCGGCGGCGCCATCAGCTTCAACGGCGGGCGCACCTGGTCCACGGTGCTGAACCAGCCGACCGCGCAGATGTACCACGTGATCACGGACAACCAGTTCCCGTACCGCCTCTACGGGGCGCAGCAGGACAACAGCTCCATTTCTCTGCCCTCGCGCTCCGACTTCGGCGCGGTCACGCAGGAGGACTGGTGGTCGCCCGCGAACTCCGAATCCGGCTATATCGCCGTGAACCGCAAGGATCCCAGCGTGCTGTATGTCGGCGACCACCACTGGGTGTACCGCTACGACAAGAAGTCCAACCAGACCCGCGACATCTCGCCCAACCCGGAGACGCACTACGGCTGGGGCGCGCGCGATATCAACTTCCGGTTCCAGTGGACGTTCCCGGTCGTCGCGTCGCGGCATGAACCCGGCGTCGTCTACGCGACCTCGCAGTTCGTGCACAAATCCACGAACGAAGGCCAGAGCTGGCAGGTGGTCAGCCCGGACCTGACGCGCGCGGATCCCTCCAAGCTGGAGCCGACGCCGAACTACGCCAATCCCAAGCTGGGCGAGTATTGGGGTCCCATCACGCGCGACAACACCGGCGTCGAATGGTACTCGACGATCTTCGCGTTCTCGGAGTCGCCGGTGAAGGCGGGCGTCATCTGGACGGGGTCCGACGACGGCTACATCCATGTCACCACCGACAACGGCAAGACCTGGAAGAACGTCACGCCGAAGAACCTGCCCGAGTTCGCGATGATTTCGATTCTCGACGCCTCGCCGCATGACCCCGGCACCGCCTACGCCGCCGCCACGCGCTACAAGCTGCAGGACCGGAAACCCTACCTGCTGAAGACCTCGGATTACGGCGCGACCTGGACGCGGATCGACGCCGGGATCCCCGATGGGGACTTCACCCGCGCCATCCGCGAGGACCCCGTGCGCAAGGGCCTGCTCTACGCCGGCACCGAGACCGGCGTCTACGTTTCCTACAACGACGGCGCGAAGTGGCAGCCGCTCCAGTTGAACCTGCCGGTGGCGCCCATCCACGACCTGGTGGTCCATAAGGACGCGCACCATCACGACCTGGTGGCCGCGACGCACGGCCGCGGGTTCTGGATCCTGGACGACGTGTCGCTGCTGGTGCAGGGTCTGGAGCGCAAGCTGGAAGCCCCGGCGACGACGCTGTTCCAGCCGGCGCCCACCGTGCGGCTGCGCATCGCCAACGGGCCCGCTTCGCGCGGCGAAGGGGGCGGACCGCCGGCGCCGCGCGGCGTAAGCGTTTCGTATTACCTGAAGGACAAGCCGGCGGGTCCGGTGTCGATCGCCATCTACGACGCGGCGGGCAAGGTGATCCAGCAGTATGCGAGCGACCAGCCGCGTTCCCGCGTCGGCGCCAACGCCGGCCCCAACCGCTTCCTGTGGGACATGCGGTACCCCGCCGCGCGCGTGATTCCCGGAACCACGCTGCACGGGCCGCCCTTCGCGCCCCTCGCGCCGTCCAGCACGTACGAAGTCGCGCTCACCGTCGACGGCCAGACCTACCGGGAGAAGTTCGAGATCCGCACGGATCCCCGGGTGACGTATCCGGCCGGCCAGCTCGCCGAGCAGTTCTCGTTCCTGATGACGGTGCGCGACAAGATCTCGGAAACGCACGACCTGGTGCGCAAGATCCGGGAGACTCGCGCCGCCGCGGAGAAGTGGGCGGGCGCCGACGCCGCGCGCCAGAAGCAACTGGCCGCGCTGAACGATCAGCTCTATCCGGTGGAAGAGCGCCTCACGCAGTACCGGGCGCGCGCCAACCAGGACCTGTCGAACTTCCCTTCGGGGCTCGACAACAAGCTCACCCGCGTAGCGAACCTCGCGTCGATGGGCGACGCCCCGCCGACGCAGCAGAGCTATGAGCGCTTCAAGGCGCTGGCCGACGCGATCGCCGAGCAGAAGACGGCGCTCGACAAGATCCTCGCCGCTTGGGCAAAGACGTCGGCGCCGTAGCCCAGCCCGCACCACATGTATACTGCGGACCATGTTCCGCCTCATCCTACTGGCGCTATCCCTGGCGGCGGCGCTCACCGCCCAGGCCGCCTATCCCGGCCAGGACTGGGAACGCGCCAAGCCGGAAGACCACGGGTTCTCGAGCAAGCGGCTCGCCGTGCTGTCGTCCTATCTCGGGACCCTCGATACCACCGCCCTGATGGCCGTCCACCGCGGCAAGGTGATCTTCGAGTACGGCGACCTCACGAAACAGAGCTACCTGGCCTCGGTCCGTAAGAGCATCCTGGCGATGCTCTACGGCAAGTATGTCGCCAGCGGCAAGATCAACCTGGAGGCCACGCTGGAGGACCTCGGCATGGACGACATCGGCGGACTGCTGCCCCGCGAGAAACGCGCCAAGGTCCGGCACCTGATTACGGCCCGTTCCGGCGTCTACCACCCGGCGTCCTACGCGGGCGACGACCTCGCCCAGGCGCCCCCGCGCGGCACCCAGCAGCCCGGAACCTATCACCTCTACAGCAACTGGGACTTCAACGCCGCGGGCTTCGCCTTCGAGAAGCAGACCGGCATCGACATCTACGACGCCCTGCGCGACGACCTCGCCATTCCGCTCGGCATGCAGGACTTCGACCGGGCTCGCCAGAAGAAAGAAGGCGATCTCACGGTTTCGAAGTATGCGGCGTATCCCATCTGGCTCACCACGCGCGACATGGCGAGGATCGGCCTTCTCATGCTGCGCAACGGCAAGTGGGGCGACCGGCAAGTGGTGGCGAGCGACTGGGTGAAGACCATCACGTCACTGGTGACGCCGCTCCACGACATGAACCCGCCGTCCGCCCGCGGCCACGCCAGCGGGACGCTGTGGGGCTACGGATACATGTGGTGGGTGTGGGACGACCACAACCGCGTGGGCCCGTTCCAGGGCGCCTATACCGGCATCGGCGCGGTGGGCCAATTTATCACGGTGCTGCCGGCGCTGGACCTGGTGGTCGCACACAAAACCGTGCCCGCGGAGCGCGGGCAGGCGCCGCGCGGCGTCTCGCCGCTCCAATACCACGCGGCGTTGCTGCAACTGATCAACGCGCAGTGCGGCACCGCCTGTCCGTAGCCGGGCACAGGAAACGTGAGGCGAGGCGCCTTAGGCACTGACTTCGATGGCAGTCGTCAAAATCGTCTGGCGGAGAGCCGCAAAACGCTCCTCCTGCTCAGCGTCTCCAGAAACAGCTCGATCGCGTCCTTGATGTTCGCGAGCGTTTCCTCGACGGTCTCTCCCTGCGACTGGCACCCGTTGAGTTCCGGGCACCAGGCGTAGAGGCCATGCTCGTCCTGCTCGACCACGACACTGACTTTGCCGGACATGCCCTCATTCTACGCCTTCGGACCTGCTTTGGCGCCGAAAAGGTTGACAAAGTCAACTAAATTAGTTGACTTTGTCAACTATTTCCGCCTCTGGACCCACTCCAGCGCCTCTTCCCGGCTCCCAAATCGCCCTTCGAGCTGCAGATCCTCGGCTTCGGCGAGGATCCGTTTGAACTCCGGCCCTGGCGCGAGACCAAGCGCGATCAGGTCGCGCCCGGTGACCAGCGGCGCGGGTTTCAGTTGCTCCGGCGGCAGCGCGGTGAGCTTCCCGCGCACGAACTCATAGTTGTCCAACCCGCCGTGGCTCGCAAGGCAGTCGGCTTTGTGCAGCGCCAGGTGTTCGTCGAAGTGCTCCAGGCGCAGGAACTTCTTGAGCGTGGACTCCTTCATGCGCGGGGCGTCCATGAAGCGCATGTGGTTGGCGATCAGCGCCAGGATCCGGTCCGTGTCGGCGTTCGAGAACTTCAGCCGTGCCAGCATGGGCCGGGCGATCGCCAGCCCGGCATCGACATGACCGTCGAAGCGGATCCGGTCCGCCGCGCGCCGGAACGTGGCGGGCTTGCCGATGTCGTGCAGCAGCACGCCCCAGGCGAGCACCGGCGAGGGCTGCTCCAGCGATTGGAGCATCAGCAAGGTGTGGATCCAGACGTCGCCTTCGGGATGGTACTCGGGCGGCTGCTCCACGCCTTGCAGGGCGCGGCATTCGGGCAGCACTTCGGCGAGCAGGCCGGTCTCGTCGAGCAGTTCCAGGCCGCGGCGGGGCTGGCCCTCGGTGAGGATCCGGGTGAGTTCGTCGCGCACGCGCTCCGCCGAGACGCGGTGGATCCGGACGGCAAGTTCCCGAATCGCGGCAAGCGTCGCCGGCTCGATGGTGTAGCCGAAGCGCGCGGCGAAGCGCACGGCGCGGAGCATCCGCAGGTGGTCTTCGTCGAACCGGCGGCGGGGCTCGCCGACGGCGCGGATGACGCCGGCGCGGAGGTCGTCGCGGCCGCCGACGAAGTCCAGCACCTCTCCTGTCTCGGGGTCCAGCAGCAGGCCGTTGATGGTGAAGTCCCGGCGGAGGACGTCCTGGCGCGGGTCGGTCTCGAAGACCACCTCATCGGGGTGGCGGCCGTTGCGATAGGCGTGGTCGCTGCGGAAGGTGGCCACTTCCACTTCACCCTGCACCAGCACGACGCCGAAGTGGGCGCCGACGGCAACCGATCCGGGGAACAGTGCAAGCACCTCATCGGGCCGGGCGGCGGTGGCGACGTCGAAATCCGTAGGGTCGCGGCCCAGCAGCAAGTCGCGCACGCAGCCGCCAGCCAGGTATGCGGCGTGACCCGCCTCCCGCAGGGTGCTCGTAACTTGTTGAGCGAGTAGCGCTCCGCCGCGGCCCATGGTTTGATCGTAGAATAGCGTGGTTGGAGGCCCGCGTCGCAAGACGCGGGCTCATCATGTCAGACGTGTCATCTCATACTGGGCCAGCACCGCAGGGCAAAGTGCTGGCGTCACCCAAGGTTGTCGTCGCGACGACCGTAGCTCTCTCCTTCATCAGTTTCTGGCGGGGCGCAGCCATCGTGCTCAGCGATCTGGGCTCCACCATGTACTACGTGGGCGGGATCGCCGAACAGGCGATCGGCAAAGCCGCACCGTGGTTCGTGTTATCGGTGATGCTGTTCGGCTTTGCGATTCGCGCGGTTTACACCGAAAGCTCCAGCATGTTCGTGCGCGGCGGCGTGTACGTCGTGGTGCGGGACTCCATCGGTCCGAACATGGCGAAGTTGTCGGTATCGGCGCTGGTGGTGGACTACATCCTCACCGGACCTATCTCCGTGGTCAGCGCGGGCCAATACTTGGGGCACCTGATCAACGAGATTCTGGAGTTGGGGCACCGGCCCGCGCTGGTGGATCCGCACCTGTTCGCGGTTTTTTTCGGCGTGGCGGTGACCGGCTACTTCTGGTGGATGAACATCAAGGGGATCCACGAGTCGAGCGGCAAGGCGCTGCGGATCATGCAGGTGACCAGCGGCATGGTGGTGGTGTTGCTGGTGTGGTGCGTGGTGACGCTGCTGGTGCGGGGCGACGCCCAGTTGCCGCCGCTGCCCAAGCCAGAGAACGTGACCTTCAACCCCAACGGCACCTCCACGGGATGGCTGACCGGCACCTTCTGGATCCAGATGCCGCTGGTGATCATGGTGGTGGGCCTGGGACATTCGCTGCTGGCGATGTCGGGCTTCGAGACGCTGGCGCAGGTGTACCGCGAAATCGCGTATCCGAAGCTCAAGAACCTCAAGATCACCGGGCTGATCGTGTGCGTCTACGCGCTGATCTGCACCGGGCTGATTTCGTTCTTCGCGGTGATGATCATTCCGGACAGCACGCGGCCGAAGTACTACGACAACCTCATCGGCGGGCTGTCGATGAACCTGGCCGGCCCGGAACTGCTGAAGCTGGCATTCCACATCTTCGTGGTGATCGTGGGCGTGCTGATCCTGTCGGGGGCGGTGAATACGTCGCTGATCGGCGCGAACGGCGTATTGAACCGCGTGGCCGAGGATGGCGTGCTGCTGAGCTGGTTCCGGAAGCCGCACCACCGGTTCGGCACCAGTTACCGGATCATCAACCTGATCACGCTCGCGCAGGTGGCGACCATCATCGGCAGCCGGGGCGACATGCTGCTGCTGGGCGAAGCGTACGCGTTCGGCGTGGTGTGGAGCTTCTTCCTGAAGGCGATGGGCGTATTGGCGCTGCGCTTCCAGCGGCACGACCAGGAGTACAAGGTGCCGCTGAATCTGAGAATCGGCGGGCGGGAATGGCCGGTGGGCCTGGCGATGATCACGGCGGCGCTGTTCTTCCTGGCGATCGCCAACCTGTTCACGAAGAAGATCGCGACGATATACGGCGTTTCGACGACCGTGCTGCTGTTCGCGGTGTTTCTGATTTCGGAGTACGTGAACCGGCGGGGGCGCAAGCGCGGCAGCAAGGAACTGGAAGAGTTCAACCTCGAGCACGAGGAGCAGGTGGACTGCGAGACGGTGAGCGCGCGGCCCGGCTGCGTGCTGGTGGCCGTGCGGGATTACAGCCGCATGGATCACCTGAAGAAGGTGCTGGAGAAGACCAACCTGCGCCGGCACGACATCGTGGTAATGACGGTGCGGCAGATTTCGTCCGGCGCGGGCGAGTACGAACTGGCGCAGGCGCAGATCTTTTCGGATTACGAGAAAGAGCTATTCAGCCACGTGGTGGCGGTGGCCGAGCGCGAGGGCAAGCACGTGGACCTGCTGGTGGTGCCCGGCGTGAATCCGTTCGACGCGATGGTGATGACGGCGCAACGGCTGCAGGCTTCGCGCCTGGTGACGGGCGTTTCGGCGCGCATGTCGAGCGAGGAGCTGTCGCGGCGGATCGGCCTGGCGTGGGAGAAGCTGCCGGAGCCGAAGCATCCGTTCTCGCTCGAGGTGATCAGCCCGGACCGGCCGTCGGCGTTCGTGAACCTGGGTCCGCATCCGCCGCGGCTGTGGCCGGAGGATGTGGAGCGGGTGCACGACCTGTGGCTGCAACTGAGCGAGGCCGAGGGGCTGGGCTCGAAACTGCACCACCGCGACGTGGTCGGGGTGGCGCTGCGGCGGTTGGAGCAGGAACTGCGGGACGGGCGGCGCCCGGACGTGGTGGAAGCGCTGCGCAACGAGATCCGCAAGGCCTAGGCGCGGACGATCACACGGGCGCGAAAAAAATAATTAGCTGATTTCGCAACGGGTTGCGGGAAACGAACCGGCGGGCGCCGGGTCCGCCCATGGCCGACTGGTGCCGGGAGGGCCACCGCGCCATGGAAGAAGCCGGGCTGGCAAACAAAGCCGATGAGATCCTGAACGAGATACTGGCCAGCGAGAGCCTGCGGCCGGCGGCGGAAGCGCGCGCCCAGGCGGAGCAGGAGATGGAAGGGTTGCGCGCGGCGCAGGCCGCGCTGATGCGGCGGGCGCGGGAACTGGTGACAGCGCACGCGGCGGCGGCGGCGCACGCGGACGAAGCGGTGGTGGCGGCGGCCCGTGGCGGCTGGCGCAGCGGCGCGTGGCGGACCGCCGCCGCCAGACTGCGCGCCGTGGAGGAAGAGCAGTTCGCGGCCACGCGGGGGAACCGGAAGCTGCTGGAGGAGATGCTGCCCGCCGCCGAGGCCAGGCTGCTGGAAGCGCGGGCCGAGGAGATGGAGACCCAGGGCATCGCCGTGCGGCAGGCCGCCACGGAGCGGATGCAGAAGACGGCGGAGCTGATGGCGGGCGCGGCGGCGCACGAGGGCGGGATCGTGTTCGATCCGCGGTCCACGTTGTCGGGGTTCCTGGAGGCGCGGGCCGAGCGGTTGTTCGCGGAGGCGGACGAACTGCGCCAGCAGGCGCGGGAGCGGCGGGAGCGGCACGCGGCGGTGTTGCGCGGGGCAGGCGGGGTCCGGTAGTTGCGGGGATAGAAACGGGAGGAAGAGATGGAAGAGCAGTTCAAAGCACTGGTGCAGGGGCTGAACGATCAGCAACTGGCCGATCTGGCGCAGCATGTGAGCGTGGCGCTCGAGGAGCGGCGGCCGAAGGTGAACGTCGAGGAGATCACGGTGGCGCGGATGCGCGATCCGGAGTTCGCCGCGCGGGTGCGGGCGGAGGTGGATCTGGCGCTAAAGGGGTTCCGGGGCTCGTAGGGCGTTGGTATTCTGGGGGTGCGCGGATGTGGCGAAACTGGCAGACGCCCCGGATTTAGGTTCCGGTGCCCGCAAGGGCGTGGAGGTTCGAGTCCTCTCATCCGCACCACCTTATTGCGGGCTTTGCCCCCCGCCTACCGGCGGGGCGCACGGGGGTGCCGATGTGCCCGTCGGGACAGTGTGCCGGCGCACCACGGAACCCCCGCCGGTAAGCGCCGAGACCGGCGCCATCCCCGCCTACCGCCAGGGGTCAAAGCCCCGGTTCGAGTAGCCTGGAGGCATGGCCCTCGAGTTCACGACGTCTTACATAGCGGACAGCATCGCCGTACTCCACTACTACAAGAAACTGGCCGAGCGGGCGATGGAGCAGTGCTCCGAAGCCGACCTGCAGCGGCGGCCGGGCGCCGGGGAGAATTCGATCGCGCAGATTGTGAAGCACCTGGCGGGGAACATGCGCTCCCGCTGGACGGATTTTCTGACGACGGACGGCGAGAAGCCGGACCGGAACCGGGACTCCGAGTTCGAAGATCCGCCGGCGGACCGGGCGGCGCTGCTCGCGCAGTGGGAGGCGGGGTGGGCGCTGGTGTTCGCGGCGCTGGAGCCGCTGGCCGACGCCGACCTCGGCCGCACGGTCACCATTCGCGGGGAGCCGCATAGCGTGATGCAGGCGATCCACCGGCAGGTGACGCACTACACCTACCACGTGGGGCAGATAGTGCTGCTGGCGCGGCAGTTCCGGGGTGGCGAGTGGCACTGGCTGACCATTCCGCCCGGCCGGTCCGAGGAGTTTCTGCGGCGCGTGAAGGCGGGCGAAGCCAGCCAGCGCTAGCGCCCTACCAATAGCCGATCAGCTTCCACCAGCCGAAGCCGATGGTGGACCAGATGCCGATGTTGATGAAGGAAACGATGAAGCCGGTCTTCCACCAGTCCTTCATGGTGACGTAGCCGGTGGCGAAGTACATCGGCGTGGGCGTGGTGCCGTAGTTGGTGAGGCCGGCGGCGAGGTTCGTGAAGCAGGCGAAGGCGTAAATGATGAGCCCGAGGGGTGCGCCCTTGGCGATCAGCACCGCGAGGAACGGCGGGTACATCGACAGGATGTGCGCGGTGATGCTGGCGAAGCCGTAGTGCGCGTAGTAGTAGATGATCAGGGCGATGACGAAGAGGCCCACCCAGCCGAAGGTGGAGAAGGTGTCGCCGACGCCTTTGGCGAAAGCGGTGGTGACGCCGACGTCGTTGAGGGCCTTGCCGAGGCGGAGCAGGCCGCCATACCAGACGAAGAGGTCCCAGCCGGCGCGCTCGTTCTTGACGTCCTCCCAATCCAGCACCCCGGTGAGCAGCAGCGCGCACGCGCCGCTCAGCGCGGTGACGGTGATGTCGACGCCGTGGTAGCTGGAGGTCACCCACATGCCGCACACGCCCGCGAAGACCGCGGCCAGGATCTTCTCCGCTTTCTTCATGGGCCCCATCGCGGCGAGTTCGCTGGCGGCGAAGGCGGCGGCCTCGGGCGTGCGGCGGATCTCGGGCGGGTTGAGCTTCATCACCACCCAGGGGACGACGGCCAGGGAACACAGGCCCGGGACAATGCCGGCGACGAACCAACTGGTCCAGGTGACGGGATAGCCGAACTGCCCGGCGATCTGCGCGGCGAGCGGGTTCGAGGCCTGGCCGGTGTAGAACATCGCGGCCGTGACGCAGATGCACTGGTAGACGGCGACGATCAGAAACGTGCCGAGCAGCTTGCCGGTGGGTCCGGGATGGGAGCCGTAGAGTTCGGCGATGGAGCGCACGATGGGCAGGACGATGCCGCCGGAGCGCGCGCCGTTGGAAGGGATCATGCTGGCGAGCACCATGTCGCTGGCGGCAAGCGAATAGGAGACGCCGAGCGAACTCTGGCCGAACCAGCGGACGAAGACCAGCGCTATGCGGCGGGCGAGTCCGGTGTTGATGAGGGCGCGGGAGATGAAGAAGGCGGCCATCACGAGCCAGACGCTGGAGTCGGCATAGCCGGCCAGGGCTTCGCTGACTTTGAGGCCGCCGAACATGGCGCTGAGGGTGACGGCGAGCAGGACCAGCGCGCCGCCGGGCAGGGGCTGGAGGATGGATCCGGCAATGGTGGCGGCGAAGATCCCGGTGAGGCGCCAGCCTTCGGGCTTTACGGTGGCGGGCCGCGGGATCACGTAGACGACGAGGAGGTAGACGACCACGAGGATCGCCAGGCCGCGCCAGACACGCCGGGCGTCCCGTTGGGTTTGTTCTTGCGACAAGCTGACAGGATATAACATCGATGCGGATGGACTTGCGAGAGCTGATGGCGAAGGCGACCCCGTACCGCTCGGGCGATGCGCTGGCGGGCCTGGGGGCGGAGAGCGAAGAGGCGCGGGCGCGCGCGCAGCGCGAGCTGGCCGACACCGGGCTGGCGCGGCTGCTGGCGGAGCCGCTGGTCCCGTACGAGGAAGACGAAGTGACGCGACTGATCCTGGACCGGCACGACGCAGAAGCGTTTGCGCCGCTGGCGTCGATGTCGGTGGGCGAGTTCCGCGAGTGGCTGCTGTCGGACGAGGCGACGCCGGAGCGGCTACGGGCGGTGGCGCCCGGGATCACGCCGGAGATGGCGGCCGCGGTCGCGAAGATCATGCGGCTGCAGGACCTGGTGGCGGTGGCGCGCAAGTGCGAGGTGGTGACGCGGTTCCGGACGACGCTGGGGCTGCGCGGGCGGCTGGCGACGCGGCTGCAGCCGAACCATCCGACCGACGATCCGCGCGGCATCGCGGCCAGCATCCTCGACGGACTGCTGTACGGCAACGGCGACGCGGTGATCGGCATCAATCCGGTGACCGACAGCGTGCCGGTGGCGGAAGGGCTGCTGCGGCGGATCGACGAGCTGCGGGAGCGGTTCGCGATCCCCACGCAGAGCTGCGTGCTGGCGCACGTGACGACGCAACTGCGGGCGCTGGAGCGCGGCGCGCCGGTGGACCTGGTGTTCCAGTCCATCGCGGGCACGGAAGCGGCGAACGCGTCGTTCGGGGTGTCGCTGAGCCTGTTGCGCGAGGCGCACGCGGCGGCGGGCGCGCTGGGGCGCGGCGAGAACGTCATGTACTTCGAGACGGGGCAAGGGTCGGCGCTGTCGGCCAATGCGCACCACGGCGTGGACCAGCAGACGCTGGAGGCGCGCGCTTACGCGGTGGCGCGCGAGTTCTCGCCGCTGCTGGTGAACACGGTGGTGGGCTTCATCGGGCCCGAGTATCTGGCCGATGGCAAGCAG
>CAYYID010000052.1:0-304 GCA_964471915.1 uncultured Solibacteraceae bacterium
CGATGTTGCGCGCCGCGCCGAAGAACCGCTTCGGGCGCTGCATCACGCTCGAATCCACGCCGCCCGACAGGACCTTCCCGGACGGGGGCACCACGGTGTTGTAAGCCCGCGCCAGGCGCGTGATGGAATCGAGCAGGATCACGACATCCTTGCGGTGCTCCACCAGCCGCTTCGCCTTTTCGATCACCATCTCGGCCACTTGCACGTGCCGCGCGGCCGGCTCGTCGAACGTCGACGAAATCACCTCGCCCTTCACCGAACGCTGCATGTCGGTGACTTCGTCCGGACGCGCGTCGATCAGCAG
>CAYYID010000052.1:314-43461 GCA_964471915.1 uncultured Solibacteraceae bacterium
AGCACGATCAGGCTGACCTCGGGATGATTCGTCGAGATCGAGTTCGCGATCGCCTGCAGCAGCATGGTCTTGCCGGTGCGCGGCGGGGCCACGATCAGCCCGCGCTGGCCCTTGCCGATCGGCGTCAGCAGGTCGATCACCCGCCCCGAATAGTTGTCCCGCGCCGTCTCCATCTTCAACCGGCTGCTCGGGTAGAGCGGCGTCAGGTTGTCGAAGAAGATCTTGTTGCGCGCTTCCTCCGGCGGCTCGAAGTTGATCGCGTCCACCTTGATCAACGCGAAGTACCGCTCGCCTTCCTTCGGCGGGCGGATCTGTCCGCTTACCGTATCGCCGGTGCGCAAGTCGAACCGCCGGATCTGCGACGGCGACACATACACATCGTCCGGCCCCGGCAGGTAGTTGTACTCCGGCGCGCGCAGGAAGCCGAACCCGTCCGGCAGGCACTCCAGCACGCCCTCGGAGAAGATCAGGCCGCTCTTCTCGGCTTGCGACTGCAGGATCTTGAAGATCAGCTCCTGTTTCCGCAAGCCCGCCGCGCCCTGGACGCCCATGTCCTTGGCCACCTGGTTCAGGTTCTGGATGCTCATGTCCTTGAGCTCCACCAGGTCGAGCGTGTTGACGCCCCGTCCCGAGGCCGCCGTGGCCAGCGACGCCGCCGTCGGCTGCACCCCGGGAGGACCCTGCGCGGGCGGCGCCGCCGCGGCGACAGGTTTCTCGGCCGGCTTGTCGGCCGGCTTGTCGGTCGACGGCTTCGCAGCGTCCAGTTTGGCCGCCTCGGGCTTCTCGCCGGCGGGTTTCTCGCCCTGCGGCTTCTTCTTCTCCGGCTTGGGACCGTCGGCCCGCTTCGGAGCAGCATCCGCCTTCTTGGCCGGCTCGCCCGCGTCCTCGGCTACCTTAACGGCGTCCACCGGAGCCGCTTCCGCCGCCTTCGGGCTCTCAGCCTCGCCCGTCTCCCCGTTGCCCTGCCCGGTCACGGGTCCTTGATTTTCGATATCGCTTGCCAAATTTCCCTCGCTCCCCGGCCGGTCACGGCCGAGAACACCAGCGGATCCTCGCCGGTCACCTGGCGGATCCGTTTGATGCCTTCCTGACGCTCTTTCTGCGTCTTCAACTTGTCGTACTTCGTGGCGATCACGCGGTACGGCCGCTCATAGTGCTCCAGCCACTCCCGTAGTTGCCGGTCGGACTCCATCCAACCGCGCCGGGCGTCCAGGAGCACCAAACACATCTTCAAAGCCCGCCGCTCCCGCAGGTAAGCCTCGATCAGCTTCTCCCACTCCCGCTTGATTTCCAGCGGAACTGCCGCGTATCCGTATCCGGGGAGATCGACGAAGTGGAATCCTCCGTCAACCTGAAAGAAGTTGATCGCCTGGGTGCGGCCCGGCCGCGAACTCGTGAACGCCAGCTTGTCGACACCCGCCAATACGTTCAGCAGACTCGACTTCCCGACATTGCTGCGTCCCAGGAACGCAACCTCGGGCACCCCTGCTGGCTCCGGCGGAAACTGCTCCGGACTGGCTGCACTCATTATAAACCGTGCGTCCAGTGGTTGCGGCCCCCGCTTCAACCCGCTCAGTGCGTTACTTTTTCCTGCCGCGCCTGCGCCACGATGTCCGCCACCGTCAGCGCCGGATTGTGCGGCACGCTCTCGATCTCCCGCTCGAGGGCGATCTTCAGCACCTCGTCCATCGACGAAACGAAGTGGATCTTCATCTCGTTGCGGATGTTCTCCGGGATATCCGGCAGATCCTTTTCGTTGTCTTTCGGCGCCACCGCCTCCCGGATGCCGTGCCGGTGCGCCGCCAGCAGCTTTTCCTTCAGCCCGCCGATCGGCAGCACCTTGCCCCGGATGGTGATCTCGCCCGTCATCGCCAGGTCGCCCCGCACCGGGATGTTCACCAGCGCCGACGTGATCGACGTCGCGATGGTGATCCCCGCCGATGGCCCGTCCTTCGGAATCGCGCCTTCCGGCACGTGCAGGTGGATGTCGACGTGCCGGTAGAAGTCCCGCGGCAGCCCCATCGTGTGCGCGCGGCTCCGGATGTAGCTCATCGCCGCCTGCGCCGACTCCTGCATCACGTCGCCCAGTTTGCCCGTCGTCGAGAGCTTGCCGCGGCCTTCCATGATCGCCGCCTCGGTGGTGAGGATCTGCCCGCCCACCTCGGTCCACGCCAGGCCCACCGTCGCGCCTACCTCGTTCCGCTTCTCCGTGCTGAGATCCCGGAACTTCTGCGGACCCAGCAGTTCCTGCACCTTCGCCGAGTCCACCAGCACTTTATCGGGAGGCGGCGGCAGCTTCACTGCCTTCGCGCCGGCTTTCGCCTTGGCCTTTTTCTGGCCCGGCTCCGGCCCGCCGTCGCCCTGCGCCACCACAATCTTGCGCGCGATCTTGCGGCACACGTTGCCCACTTCGCGCTCCAGGTTCCGCACGCCGGCTTCCCGCGTATAGCTCAGGATCAGCTCCCGGATGCCTTCCTGCGCGAACTCGATCCGCTCCGCCGACACGCCCGTGTCCTTCATCTGCTTCGGCACCAGGAACCGCTTGGCGATCTCGATCTTCTCCAGCTCCGTGTAACCCGACAGCCGGATCACTTCCATGCGGTCCTGCAGCGCCGGCGGGATCGTGTGCAGCACGTTCGCCGTCGCGATGAAGAACACCTCGCTCAAATCGTACTCGACATCCAGGTAATGGTCCTGGAACATCCAGTTCTGCTCCGGATCCAGCACCTCGAGCAGCGCCGCCGACGGGTCGCCCCGGAAGTCGGTCGACATCTTATCGATCTCGTCCAGCATGAAGACCGGGTTCTTCGTCCCCGCCTTCTTCATCATCTGGATCACCTGCCCGGGCAGCGCCCCGATATACGTGCGCCGGTGCCCGCGGACTTCCGCCTCGTCGCGCACCCCGCCCAGCGACAGCCGCACGAACTTCCGGCCCGTCGCCTTCGCGATCGACATCCCCAGCGACGTCTTGCCCACGCCCGGAGGCCCGACGAAGCACAGGATTGAACCCTTGGGATTCTCCACCAGCCGCCGCACCGCCAGAAATTCGAGGATGCGCTCCTTGATCTTTTCCAGGCCGTAGTGGTCGCTCTCCAGGACTTCCTGCGCGAACTTCAGGTCCCGGATCTCCTTCGACTTGTTCTTCCACGGCACCGCCAGCAGCCAGTCCAGATAGTTGCGCGACACCGTCGACTCGGCCGACATCGGCGGCATCTGCTCCAGCCGCCGCAATTCCTGGATCGCCTTCTCGTGGGCGTCCTTCGGCATGCCCGCCGTGTCGATCTTTTTCTTCAGCTCGTCGTACTCGCTCTTTTCGCCGCGCCCCAGTTCCTTCTGGATCGCCTTGATCTTCTCGTTGAGGTAGTACTCTTTTTGCGCCTTCTCCATCTGGCGCTTCACGCGCCCCTGGATCGTGCGATCGACGTTCATCTTCTCGATCTCGATGTCCAGCATCTCGGCGACGCGCGTCAGCCGCTCCACCGGATCGAAAATCTCCAGCAGTTCCTGCTTCTCCTCCACCGCCAGCGGCAGGTTCGCCCCGACGGTATCGGCGAGCTTCGAGGGATCGTCCACCCGGATCGCCGCCACCATCGTTTCGTAGTTCAGGTTCTGGCTCAGCTTCACGTACTGCTCGAACTGCTGCGTCACCCGCGCCACCAGCGCGTCCAGTTGCGAGCCCGTCTCCACCCGGTAGTTCGCCGTCCGCACCGTCGCCCGGAAAAACCCTTCGTCCTCGGCGACCGACAAGACCTTGCCCCGCTCCACGCCCTCCACCAGGACCTTGATGTTCCCGTCCGCCTGCTTCAGGCTCTGCACGATGTTCGCGATCGTGCCCACCTGGTAAATATCGTCCGGCCGCGGTTCGTCCAGGCTCGGGTCGTGCTGCGTCGCCAGGAAGATCTTCTTCTCGCCCGCCAGCGCCTCTTCGAGGGCCCGCACGCTCGACTCGCGCCCCACGATGAACGGCGTCATCATGTGCGGGAAAATCACCACGTCCCGCACCGGCATCATGGGCAGGCGCTTGGTATCCGACTTTTCCTTGGAAGTGAGCATGCTTGAAGGTTTCCGTCTACCGGGCTATGTGCGGACTCCCCGGGCCGGCCGCCGCCCGGTCTCTCCATCGGCAGCCTGCCTGTTCTTCTCTATCCGGTCCACCGGAACGAAATCGCCCTAGCCGGCTTTCTCCAGCAGCGCCAGGTTGATCTTCTGCGCGAGTACCATCTCTTTCGTCACCACGAACTCCCGTAGCTTCTTGTACGTGGGGACGTAGTACATCAGGTCGAGCATCATGTCCTCGAGGATCATCCGCAATCCTCGCGCGCCGACCTTCCGCTCCATCGCCAGTTGGGCGATGGCCTCGAGCGCCTCGTCGCTGAACTTGAGTCTAACATTCTCGAACTCGAACAGCTTCTGGTACTGCTTGACGATCGCGTTCTTCGGCTTCGTCAGGATCTGCACCAGCGTCTCCCGGTCGAGATCGTCCAGCACCGCCACCACCGGCAACCGGCCGATAAACTCCGGAATGAACCCGGACTTGATCAGATCCAGCGGCTGCACCTGATCGAGCAGGTTCACGTCCCGCCGTCCCGACACCCCGCGCTTCTTGTCGGCCGCTTCGTCGCCGCCCTGGAAGCCCATGGTCTTCGTGCCCACCCGCCGCGCGATCGTCTTCTCCAGCCCCACGAACGCCCCGCCGCAAATGAACAGGATGTTCGTCGTGTCCACCGGCGTGAACTCCTGGTGCGGATGCTTGCGCCCGCCCTGCGGCGGCACGTTCGCCACCGTCCCTTCCAGGATCTTCAGCAGCGCCTGTTGCACGCCCTCGCCCGAAACGTCGCGCGTGATCGACGGATTCTCGTCCTTCCGGCCGATCTTGTCGATCTCGTCGATATAGATGATGCCCTGCTGGCACCGCTGCACATCCCAGTCCGCGTTCTGCAGCAGCCGCAGAATGATGTTCTCGACGTCCTCGCCCACGTAACCGGCCTCGGTCAGCGTGGTCGCGTCCACGATCGCGAACGGCACGTCCAGGATCCGCGCCAGTGTCTGCGCCAGCAGCGTCTTGCCCGTGCCCGTCGGCCCGATCAGCAGGATGTTGGACTTCGAAAGCTCCACCTCACCCCGCTGCTTGTTCATCTGGATCCTCTTGTAGTGGTTATACACCGCCACTGCAAGTTTCTTCTTCACGGGATCCTGCCCGATCACGTACTGATCCAGGTATTCCTTTAGTTCCAGCGGCTTAGGGAGCTTGTGCGGCGCCCCGTACGGCTGGTCGTGCCGGTCGTCCTCCAGAATCGAGTTGCAGACGGCGATGCATTCGTCACAGATGTAGGCGCGCGGGTAGTCGCTGGGGGAGGAAATGAGCTTGCCGACTGCATCCTGGCTCTTATGACAGAACGAACAACGCAGGGTATCGTCCGAACCAGAGCGCTTCACCGAACCCCCTCGTCAATGACGTTGACGCCAAACATGCGGATGCACTTCGAGTATAACAACATCCCCAAGCGCGGCGGCAAAGCCTCAGGGATAATCCGATCCCCGGCCTAGGGCCTTAGCCCAAGGGTAAGACGGCGAAGTCCGGTTTCCCCGCCCCTACCACACCGTTTCCACACCGTAGCGGCTCATCGCCGCATCGCCGGTGAGCAGCGGCAGACCCTCCGCCAGACTCTGCGCCATCAGCATCCGGTCGAACGGGTCCTTGTGGTGCGCAGGCAGACCAGCGAGCCGGGTAACATGCTCCAGTTCCACGTTCAGCACTCGGAGCCGGAACGCCTCGATGCACTGCGCCGCGAACACCTCCGGCGGAACCGGCAGCCGCAGCTTGTTCGCCTGCACCTTCAGGACGATCTCCCAGAGGCTGACGACACTGAGATGCAGTTCCGCGGTCTCGGACGCCAGGATCCCCCGCGCCCGCCGCGACAGCCGCGGATCATCCGTGCGCGCCCACAGCAGGATGTGCGTGTCCAGCAGGACTCTCACCGCACCCAATCCTCGAACTCCTCCTCGCCCATCGGCGCAAAGCAGTCCTCGGACATCCAGATCTTGCCGGCGTCGGCGCCGATCGCCTGCTTCCGCGTTTGGGATCCGACCACCGCCAGGCGCACCACCGGCTTCCCCGCCCGGGCAATGATCACATCCTCGCCCGCTTCCGCCATCTCGAGCAGCTTCGACAGCGTCGACTTGGCTTCGTGAACGTTGACCTGGATCGCCATACGTCCAGCGTAGCTAAGCTAGCAGACTAAGGCAACCGCGCTAGCTCTTTACCGTCTTCCGCGCGTTCTCGAACAGGAAATTGAGCGTCTTCTCCGTCCGGATGTGGCTCGCGATCCGCCGCAGCGTCCCGTCCTTCTCCAGCGTCTGGCGCACCGCAGCCACCGGCTCTCGCCGCTGCCGCGCGATCCGGTTCACTTCGGCGTCCACTTCATCCCGCGTCGCGTCGATCGCCTCGCGCTCCCCGATCTTCTCGAGCAGCAGCGACCCCTTTACGTCCCGCGCCGCCTTCGCCGCCTGCGACTCCTTCAACTTCTCCCAGTCGATCTTCAACTGCCGCGGATCGATCCCCTGCTGCGCCAGTTGCCGCAACTGCGTCTCCAGGTTCATCTCGATCTGCCGGTCGATGAACGCCTCCGGTACCGGGAAATCGTGCGCGTCCACCAGCTTATCGATCAGCAGCCCCTTGGCCGCCTGCTGCGCCGCAAACTCGGCCTCGCGCTGCAGCGCCTTGCGAATCGCTTCCTTCAGCTCCTCGAGCGTCTGGTAATCGCCCAGGTCCTTGGCGAATTCATCGTTCAGTTCCGGCAGTTCCTTGGTCCGCACCACCTTCAGCGTCACCCGGAACTTCACCGTCTTCCCGGCCAGTTCCTTGCGGTCGTAATCCTCCGCGTAAGTGACCTCGAATTCCTTCTCTTCCTCGGGCGACATCCCGCGCACCGCCTCCGAGAACGCCGGCAGCGTATCCGGATCCCCGACGTGCAGCGTCATTTCGTCGTTCTTGATCGGCTTCTCCGCGCCCCCGATGCTCTCGAGCGCCACCACCGCGAAGTCCCCATCCGCCACCGGCCGCGGATCCTGATTCACGAACTCCGCCTTCTGCTCCCGGATCTCGTCCAGCCGCTTGGCGACCATCTCCTCGGTGGCCTGCGGCTCGTCGTACTCCACCTCGACGTTGCGGTACTCGCCGAGCTCGAACTCCGGCGCCACCTCGAACTTCACCTTGAACTTCAGCGGCTCGCCGTCGTGGAAGTGCATATCGAACACATCCGGCTGCGACACCACCTGCAGGTTCTCTTTTTCCACCGTCCGGCGGAACGCCCGCGGCAGGATGTTCTCGAGCACTTCCTGGCGGATCTCCGACGCGAACTTCGTCCGCACCACGCCCACCGGCGCTTTGCCGGGCCGGAATCCCGGCAGCCGGACCTTCTTCTGCAGCTCCCCGAGCACCTTCTCGGTCTCGTCCTGGATTTCCGCCACGGGTACCGTGATCTCGAGTTCGTGTTTGCAGCCTTCGACCAATGCCACGTTGCTTTCCTCTCTTCTTCTCCACCGGCGCACCGGGCCACGTCCCGGTTCTACCCGCCCGGCACCGTTGCTGATGCTGACGCAAAGCGGCCTATACGGAGCCGCGACCGTAAGGGAGCGGCAAGCCCCCTCCCCTGAAGACAACAGCGGGTCCCGCTGCGCGCCGGACCCGCCGTGTTCTCCGTTACCTCGGAGCGCTTACCCGCGCGCGCCCGCCGTTGCCTGCGCCGCTTCTTTCAGCTCCGCCGCCTTGTCCGTCTTCTCCCACGAGAACGTGTCCTCGGTCCGGCCGAAGTGCCCGAACGCCGCCGACGCCCGGTAGATCGGACGCCGCAGCTTCAGGTGCTCGATCATCCCCTTCGGCGTCAGCGGGAAGTGGTGCCGCACCAGTTCCACCAGCCGCTCATCGCTCACCTTGCCCGTGCCGAACGTGTCCACGCGGACCGAAGTCGGCTCCGCGACGCCGATCGCGTAGCTGAGCTGCACTTCACACCGCTTCGCCAGTCCCGCCGCCACGATGTTCTTCGCCACGTACCGCGCCATGTAGCACGCCGAGCGGTCCACCTTCGTCGGATCCTTGCCCGAGAACGCGCCGCCGCCGTGCCGCCCCATGCCGCCGTACGTGTCCACGATGATCTTGCGGCCCGTCAACCCCGTATCGCCGTGCGGTCCGCCGATCACGAACCGGCCCGTCGGGTTGATGTGGAACTTGGTGTCGCCGTCCACCATGTCCTGAGGAATCACCGCGTCGATGATCATCTCGCGGACTTCCTTGCGCAACTGTTCCGTCGACACCGCGTCATCGTGCTGCGTCGAGACCACCACCGCCTCGATGCGCACCGGCTTGTCGCCGTGGTACTCCACGCTCACCTGGCTCTTGCCGTCCGGCCGCAGGTAGTTGAGTTGGCCCGACCGGCGCACGTCGCTCAGCTTGCGCACCAGCTTGTGCGACAGCATGATCGGCAGCGGCATCAGCTCCGGCGTCTCGTCCACCGCGAAGCCGAACATCAGCCCCTGGTCGCCCGCGCCGCCCGTATCCACGCCCATCGCAATGTCCGGCGACTGGGACTGAATCGCATTGAGAATGCCGCAAGTCTTCGCATCGAAGCCCATCGCCGCGTCCGTGAACCCGATGCTCGCGATCACCTCGCGCGCCAGCTTCGGCACGTCCACATAGGTGCTCGTCGTGATCTCGCCCGCCACCACGCACGTGCCCGTCGTCACCAGCACTTCGCACGCCACGCGCCCCGTGGGATCGTCGGTCAGCACCGCGTCCAGCACGGCGTCCGAAATCTGATCCGCCATTTTGTCCGGGTGGCCTTCGGTCACCGATTCGGACGTGAAGATATGCCGCATTCCATCTGCCACTTTCTTTAATGCTCCTCCGAGTTTCTCTGGGGATGCGCGGGCGGGCTCGAACTATCCAACCGTGGATCGCCCGTGGGACCACACGTCCGGCCGCTAAGGCCTTGCCCGGCTTCGTTTTAGTTTATGACGTTCGGATTGAGACCGTCAACGTACCGAGGTTCTAAGGGGCCCAGTCCGCTCTCAGTGGATCCCCTGGGCCAGCCAACGGAGCCGCCGCGCGCGTCCGTCTGAACCGGAAGCGCCAGCGGCGGCCAAGGCGCCCGGCGCCCCGGGGGGCGGGTGCCGGGGGTCACAGTCCTCCCCGAACCGATCACCACCGCGCGACATTTATTTTTCCCCGCGTTTCAAACACTTACCGGAAACCGCGTTGCGGGCGGCGGACCCCGATCCGCTACAAAGGGGCCGTGGATGGCCATCCGCATTCGCCGGTTCGTGCCCGGAAGTAAGCCCCTCGTGGGGGACCCTGCCGAAGCAAAGCAGGTGTCGGGCACCGCACCGGGGGTTCGTAGCAAAACGGTGTTCTCTCCACGTGAGGGAATAAGATCCGGATCTTGTCGAGTCGTCTTTCCCGCTCTCCGGAGTTCACTACTCGGGAGCCAAACGGAAATAGCGGGTCCGGCCGAACGGCGGCACGCAACGCCGCGCTAGTAAGCCAAAACCAGCGACAAGAAACTGCACCCGCCCTCGCGAACCATGCGGCCGTAGTGTGTCTGTACGAAACCACTCCTTCACCTGCGCCCCCGGTCCGCCATAATGGACCCCATGCGCCGGACCCTGCTCCTCCTCACCCTCCCCGCCCTACTCTGCGCCCAGGACCCCGACCACTTCATCAAGCGCATCGAAGGACCCCAGTCGCCCAACCGCCAGGGCTTCGACCCCTACTCCATCTCCGAAATCATGAAGGGCATGGGGATCCCGGGCGTGAGCGTCGCCGTCATCCAGGACTTCAAGATCCACTGGGCGAAGGCGTGGGGCGTCGCCGACGCCGCCACCAAAGCGCCCGCCACGCCGGAGACGATGTTCCAGGCGGCTTCGATCTCGAAGCCTGTGGCCGCGATGGCGTCCTTGCGCGCGGTGCAGGAGGGCCGGTTCCGCCTGGATCAGGACATCAACACCATCCTCAAAGCCTGGAAGATGCCGCCGAGCGAGTTCACGCGCGACCTGCCGGTGACGCCGCGCATGCTGATGAGCCACACCTCGGGGCTGGGTGACGGCCACGGCTATCCGGGCTACGAACCCGGAGCGCCTATGCCCACGTTGCCGCAGATCTTCGAAGGCAAAGCGCCGTCGAACGTCAGCGCCGTGCTGTTGGAGCGGCGGCCGCTGACCGGTTTCAAGTACTCGGGCGGCGGGACGCTGATCGAGCAACTGGCGCTGATGGATACGCTGGGCAAGCCGTTCGCCGAGATCCTGCGGGAGAAAGTGCTGGACCCCATCGGCATGACGAACAGCACCTACGAACAGCCGCTGCCGCCGGCGCGGGAGGCGCAGGCCGCGCGAGCGCACTCGGGGTCCGGCAGGCCGATGAATGTGAAGTTTCACGTCTACCCGGAACAAGCCGCCGCGGGCCTCTGGACCACGCCGTCGGACCTGGCCAAGCTCGCCATCGAATTGCAACTCGCCCTGCAGGGCCGGTCGCAGAAGGTGCTGAACCAGGCTACGGCACAGGAGATGGTGACGCCGGTGGGCACGGGTCCGTTCGCGGTGGGGTTCTCGGTGGAGCGGCGCGGCGAGGGCTGGTACTTCAGCCACGGCGGCAGCAACTGGGGCTTTCGTTGCGATCTGACGGCGCACCGGCTGAAGGGCTACGGCGTGGCGATCATGACGAACTCCGATAGCGGGGACCTGCTGATCCGCGAGATCCGGGATCGCGTGGCGCAGGCCTACGGCTGGGACTCGCTGGACAAGCCGATTGTGCGGGCCCCGATGCCGCGGTAAGGCGGCTGGGGGCCTGTGATAAACTCGCGGCGTGTTGACGATCCGCGCGGCGCAGTGGGCCCAGTTCGGGCGCGAAGCCCAGGAGCAGTTCGCGGGCGCGCTGGCAGGCCATTTGGCTGCCGCATACCCGCAGGAATTCCCCGCGGCGCCGGACGCCGAACGGCTCGCGCGGGAGAGCATCGAGCGCTGCCGGAAGCTCGGCATCACCC
Source organism: uncultured Solibacteraceae bacterium (assembly GCA_964471915.1). Classification (GTDB taxonomy): domain Bacteria; phylum Acidobacteriota; class Terriglobia; order Bryobacterales; family Bryobacteraceae; genus JAIEPW01. The sequence goes on from CAYYID010000052.1 coordinate 11,348, forward strand.
TGCGTGGAGACGTAACCCGCATGGCCGAGTGGTTCGTGGAGTTCGGCACTGACTTTGCGCGGGCCCCAGGGCGGCAGCGGATCGAGCGCTGGTTGGAGCATCCGGCACTGCCGGGTTCCGCCAAGGTCACGGCGATCCAGCAGCACTTGGAGCAATACACGGAAGGGCGGAAACTGGTACGGTTCCGGCCCTGACCCTGGCTGTGAGGAGATAGCTTGCCCCATTGTGGATTCTGCGGTTCCGAACTCAAGTGCGCCTGCGGGCAGGCGGCGGTAGGAACGGTATCCCAGCCCTGCGCGCTGAAGAAGGGCGCCGTGTGGGTACATGTCGTCAACGACCTGCTAGCGGACATTCCGGGAGTGGACATCGGCTGCGGCGGAGTGGACAAGCCCACGGACGGCAGCGGCCTGGCGCGCTTCGATCCGCTGGACGAGAACACGTACCGCGTGGAGATGCGCGACCTGAGCCCGGCTCTGGCCGCAACCTACGCGCCGCCGCGGGTGCTGGCGCACGATACCGTGAAGGCGATCAACGCGCAGATTGCGTACGTCGCCTTCGAGCTGGCGCGGAAGCCGGCGCCGGTGATCGAATTGCCTGGCGGCGATGTGGTGATCGTGCGGCGGGCGTACCACGGACAGCCGCAGCCCGGGGTTCCGCCTCATCGCATTCCCGTGAAGTTGAGCGCGGCGCCGGCGCACGACGGAACGGGCGAGTTCACCTGTCCGGCGGGGATGCAGGCGTTTGACACCAAGGACGGCTCGGTCCCCCTGGCCTCGCCCGTACCGCTCTCGACCGGCGACCTGAAAGGCCGCACCCTGTTCCTCGAGGCCAGCCAGCCGAGCGCGGCCTATCAGGGAACGGAGCTGAAGCTGGAGTTGCAAGGCGGAACGATCCCACCGCGCGCCGCGGAGATCAAGAAGATCACGTGCGTGCGCTTAACCGTGGATTGCTACGAGCCCGGGGCCGCGAACCCACTGGCCGACGGACCCAAGATCCAGCCGGGCCGGGCCGTTGGCGCCGGAGGCAAGCGCGCCAAGGTGATCCTGAAGCAGGCAGAGCCGGCGGACTTCCCGGGCAAGATCCTGCTCCGGAAGCTGTCGGCGAAAGTCACCGGGTTCGGGGCGGAGAAACCGGTCGGCGGCGAGGCGGCCCTTGCCGACGACGCCGTCGGCAAGGCGAACAGCGCATTAGGGGCCGGCGAAACGGTGTGGACGGCCGCCGCGGGAGTCAGCGACGCGGTCGCCGATACGGGATGGTTCGCCGCGGTGGAAGGCATCGAAGATACCGGCCGGCTGGTGGAAGGCGACCGGGTGGCCATGACAGCCATCGAATTGGAGGTGGAGATGTTCCGCGGCGCGTTCGCCGCCGGAACGCCACTGACGATCGCCCCGTTCTACTGCGTGGATGACGCGGCGTCGCTGGATGCCGCCCTGCCGGTTGCCCAGCACAATCAGCCGGCCGCGTCGCGTCCGGGCGCGCTGGACGCCGCGTTCGCCGCACCGCTCATCACGGACTACAGCGACCATGCCGCCGCCAACGCGGATCTGAAGGTGTTCCGGTTCCGGGTGAAGGTAAAGCCTTCGCTCGACGCGTTCGCGGGACCGAACCTGGACCTCACCGTGAAGGTACAGACGGCGGCGGGAGAAGCGCCCACCGTGGAAACCTCGATGGCCTACAAGGCGCCGGCGGGCGCCGCCTCGCACTCCGCGGGCATGCCCTTGAAACTGGAGAAGAAGGCCGTCGAACGGCTGTTCCTCTCGCCTTATTGCCGGGTACTGACGATCGCGCAGCAAGGCCGGTCGAAGCAGCCGAACTACGCAATCATCCACTCCCTGCCGCCGCTGTCTGGACGGGTCATCGACAAGGGCAAACAGTTCGGGCGCCGGCTGGTGGTGGAGAGCGAGGCGTACGGCCTTTCGAAAACCTACACCCTGGGCGGGCAGCCCTACGCCGAGATTCCGGTGCAGTTCTATTACGTGAACACGGCCCCCCCGGAGGCGAAGTACACGGACGCGGCCTACAACAAGATTCACCAATTGAACCAGTACTGGGCGGGTGCGGGCCTCCAGTTCCGGTTCGCCGATCCGGCACAGCCCCTGATTCACAAGCAGCCGCCTCAGAGCAACCTGATTACGATTGGCGACGAACACGGGGCCACGCCGGTCGCGGCCGCCGATTTCTTCCTCAACGTGACGGTAAGGGTCACGCCGGCTGGCGGCGCTGGCGGAGAAGTGCAACTGGAAGTCGCGGGTGCGGCGAACTGGACCCCGCTGGAACTGGGCAACGAAATCGCCGCGGCGGCACGGGGAGTCAGTCTGACTTCGGGCCGGCTGGCGGGCTTGCGGCTGGACGCCAAAGTCCATGACCTGGCGCAGCCCAGACGGAGCATGGCGTTCGATTTGAATCTCTGCCGGGACGACGCCGGAACGGGTCACGACATGACGAACCTGCCGCGCCGGGAGCTGCTGCCGAAGGTCGGCACGGTGGGTCCCGTCGACGTGGAAATCGTGGCGCACGCGAGCAGCACGCTGGCGCTCGGAACGCTCGAGGTGACCGACGTGAGCGTCTCGCCGCGCGGCGGCGGCGTAGCGCCCGTCCTGGACCTGAAGGCGCCGAAGATGGACCATCCGGATCACGGTGTGGCGCGGAACCCGCCGGACGCGGTGGCGCGGCACTGGGTGCGTGCGTTCGCGCCCAGCGCGGGCGCGTTCGTATCCGTGCTGGCGGAGGGACCGAACTGCTATCCGAGCGACTCGGGTTCGCGGACGCTCCTGAACCCCGGCATCTGGAACGAACCGGGCGCCCGGCTGATCTGCTACATGCGAGACCTTGCCTTTATCGCGGGCGCCGACGATGTCCAGCACGAGATGGCGCACGTGCTGACGTGGCACAACCATACGCTCTTCCATCCGAAGTGGTTCTATAACGCCGAGTTACTCCGCAACGGAAGCGGCGAGCCGGCGAACAAGACCACGCGCATGACGTCCCAGCAGATTTTCGTGGATGGCCTCGAGTTTCACGGAGGCGAGTGGTACGCGACCTACGTTTCGCTGCCGCAGGGCTATGGGGGCGCTTCGCGTGCCGGGACGGCGCAACTCAATGCCACTTGGCTCACCGGCGCGCTGGATGCGGGTCAAGATCCCTGGTAGCGGCCGTCGAGCGAGTCACGGGAGCAAACGCTTGCGGAAACGGCGCGTCGATAGCAGCATGGTGGAACCGCCCGACCACCTGATCTTCGCGAGCCCGCTGGTCCGCATCGGCGCGTTTCGCTGCCCGCCGGACCACGCGCGCTTCGCCGACTCCGGCCCCATTCGCGAGCGCTGCTGCTTCGTGTTCCCGCGCACGGCCGTGGAGATTCAGCACGAGCGGCGGCCGCCGTTCGTCGCCAATCCGAACGTCATCACGTTTTACAACCGCGGCCAGCACTACCGGCGGCGCGCGGTCAGCCAGCGGGGCGATCTGGCGGACTGGTTCGCGGTGGATCCGGCGCTGGCGGCGGAGCTGCTGCGGGAACGCCATCCGGACCTGCCCGCGCGGGATGACGCCCCGTTCCCGTTCGCCCGCGGGTTCTCGGATGCCGGTGCGTACCTGGAGCAGCGCACCCTCTTCGAGCTGGCGGCGTCCGGCGCGCGGCTGGCCACGGCGGGCGTCGAAGAAGCCGTGCTGCTGCTGCTGGAGCGGGTGCTGGCGGGCGGCCGCTTTCCGCAGGATGCGCCGCGCACGGCGGGCCGCGAAGCGGAGTGGATCCTCAGCCGGCACTGGGAGCGGAACCTTTCGCTGCGTGACCTGGCGGCGGCCACCGGCGTTTCGGTGTTCCAGTTGTGCCGGTCGTTCCGCCGGGCCACCGGCACCACCATCCACCGCTACCTGCAGGAACTGCGCGTGCGCGCCACGCTGGAACGGGTGGCCGAAGGGCGCGAGGCGCTGACCGGGATCGCGCTGGACGCCGGGTTTTCGAGCCACAGCCACTTCACGCGGTGCTTCCGCGAGGAGTTCGGGGCCACGCCCTCGGCGGTCCGCGGGCAGCTTGCAAGATCGTGATAGCGCGCCGCACGGCGCGCGGCCCAAAATGGCCCCATGCAGTGCCTTTCAGGGGTCCGAGGTTTGGCCGTGCTCGCGGCCGGAGCGTTGGTGGTGGCGGCGTGGGGATTGCGGGCGCAGGGAGCCGCTCCGTCGCTGCCGGCCGCGGTGCAGCGCATGCAGGCCAACGATCCTGCCGGGGCTGAGAAGATCCTGCTGGAAGTTCTCCAAAAGGAGCCCGCGAACGGCCGCGCCTGGCGCATGCTCTCCCAGGCTCGCGCCAACCAGAAGAACTTCGACGGCGCCATCGAAGCCGCGCGGCGGGCGCTGGAGGCGGAGCCGGCGAACGTATCGCCGCTCTATACGCTCGCGTCGCTGCATGCCTCGAAGAAAGACGCTGGCGGCGCGTTCGAGTGGCTGGCCAAGGCGAAGGCGACCCGCAAGATCGACATGACGCAGATCACGAACGGACCGGAGTTCGCCTCTTTACGCGACGATCCGCGGTTCGCCGCGATGCTGCCGGCGCCGGCCGACTTCGAGGATCCGTTCGTGGAGCCGGTGAAGATCCTGCGGCGCTGGGACGGCGAGGCGGCGAACGATCAGTTCGGCTGGATCGCGCGGAGCCTGGGCGACGTGGATGGCGACGGGATCGCCGACATCGTCACCTCGGCGCCGACGGCGAACAACGGCGCGGGCAAGGTGTACGTGTACTCGACGAGGTCCGGGAAGCTGCTGTGGTCGGCCAACGGCGCGCCGGGCGATCAGTTGGGCATCGGGATCGAGGGCGCGGGCGACACCAATAAGGATGGGATCCCGGACGTGATCGCCGCCGGGCCGGGCGGCGGGGTGGCGTACGTGTACTCGGGCCGGGACGGGAAGGTCCTGTTGACGCTGCGCGCGGAGAACCGGGCGGACGGCTTCGGGCGGCACGTAGATACGGCGGGCGACGTGAACAGCGACGGCTACGCGGACGTGATCGCCGGCGCGCCGGGCAACAGCGGCCGCACGGGCCGCGCGTATGTGTACTCGGGCAAGGATGGGAAGGTGCTGTGGACGGCGAGCGGCGAGCGGGCCGGGGATGCGTACGGCGCGGCGGTGGCCGGGTGGTCGGGCAAGGGCGGATTCCTGGTGCTGGTGGGCGCGCCGGGGGCGGGTCCGCGGAACTCCGGACGCGCGTACGTGTACGACACGCTCAGCGACAAGCCGAAGTTCACCATCGACTCGGACGAAACCGGCGGTGCGCTGGCGGCGATGTTCCTGGCCGTGCCCGGCGACATGGACGGCGACGGCTTCCCCGACGTCTTCGCGACCGATTGGGCGAATAACGCCAAGGGTCCGTCGACGGGGCGCGCCTATGTCCATTCCGGCAAGGACGGGAAGCGGCTGTTCACCTTTACGGGAGAGACCGCGGGCGACGGTAAGGGAAGCAGCGCCTCGGTGGCGGGCGACGTCGATGGCGACGGCCGCGCGGACCTGATCATCGGCGCCTGGCAATACGGCGGCGCGGCGATCAGCGGAGGCCGGGCGTACCTGTACTCGGGGCGCGACGGCAAGCTGGTGAAGAAGTTCACCTGCAAGACGCCCGGCGATACGTTCGGGTTCGATGCGGTCGGCATCGGCGATACCGACGGCGACGGAACGGTGGATTTGCTGATCACGTCGGCGTGGAGCGGGGTGAAGGGCTATCACTCGGGCCGGGTGTTCGTGGTGTCGAGCGGAATCCGCAAGAACAAGCCGCGCTAGCGCAGCTCGACGGTGAGCACGTCGCCGGCGGTGGCGAACTTCGGGTCATTGCGGGTGACGAAGTAGAGCGTCGCCGCGCGGGGCGTGCGCTGCGGGCCGCAGGCGAGCGTCAGGTCGCCGGCGCCCTGGAAGGCCGTCTTCTTCGGATCCCGGATCAGCAACTGGACCCGCGCGCCCTTCGCGTCCTTTACGGCCACCCGTAGCGAGCCGCCGATGCAGTCGACGCGCTCGATGACGCCACTGACGTTGCGATCGCCCTTGGCGTCGTCCCACCAGGCCTCCACCTTGGCATTCGGGTCGCGCGGCGCATTGCCCGAGAGGCGCTTGTTGGCGGCCGCCTCGGCGGCGCGGACCTCGGCGAGCGCGGCGTCTTTCAGGCGCTGGACCTCGCGCTCCTCCTCTTCTTTCTGCCGGCGCTTTTCGGCGGCGAGGAAGTCGGCCTTCTGCTGTTCCAGGTCGCGGCGCGCCTGCAGGATCTGCTCGCGTTCGGCGGGGCTGGAGGCCGCGCGGAGCGCCGCGCCCCAGCTCTTGCCGGCTTCGGTGAACTGGTTCGCTTTCTCCTGCGCTTCCGCCGCGGCGCGCCAGAGGGCGGCGTTACGCGGCTCGCGGGACGCGGCGGCGGCGAGAGCGGCGGCGCGGCGCTGGGGTCCGGGTTCGTGTTGCGCGATCCGGATCCAGGGCTCGGACCAGCGTACGTTCAGCTTGGCGGCTTTCTCGAAGGCGGCGAAGCGGGCGGCGGGGTCCTCGAGGAGGCTGCCGTATTCGAGCCACGCGCGCGCGGACTTCGTGTCGCCCTGCACGGTGGCGGCGGCGAGCAACGGGCGCGCCTCGGCGGGCTTCTTCTCCCCGAGCGCCACGAGACCCAGACCTTCGTCGGCCTCGACGCCTTTCAGCGTCTCGTAGGCCTTGCGGGCGCCGGAAAGGTGTTGCGGGTTGGCGAGCTGCAGGTCCGCCAGCAGCAATCCGATCTGCGTGGAGGGCACCGGCAGTTCCACGAAGTCCTTCGCGGGGTTTAGCGTCAGGCCGGACAGGGCAACGGACCCCGCCGCGCCGGACGCCAGGTGCGCGGCGGCGCGTTTCTCGATCTCGGCGAGCGGCCGTTCGAAGGCGTTGCGCGCCGCCACGGCGACCTCCGCGTTCTGCGCGAGGTTGCCGATGAAGACCCGCAGGCGGCCCGCGAACTCGGGCGCGGTGGCGAGCAGGTGCGCGCGGGCCCAGTCGAGGGTCCGTTCGCGCGGCGGCGCGCCGAGCGTGACGCGGGATCCGGCAACGGCCAGCGTGGAATAGAGCGTCACGATGCCGCTTTCGTACTCCGGCGCGATGCGATTGAGATTGGACTCGATCAGCAGGCGTCCCAGCGCGGCGAGCGAATCTTCGGCGGGCGCGCCCGCCACTTCGGAGGCGAGGATCGCGGCGCGGCCCTCCACCCAGGGTTGCGGCAGCGCGTAAGCGGACTGCTGCGCGGCGGTCTTGAACTGGACGATCCAGACGGGCCACAGGAAACCGGCGTCCGGTTTCGAGATCAGCGTGCCGAAGACGTGGCGGAACTGCGCGAGTTCGGTGAGGCGTTCGCGGGCGGCGCGGTCCCCGGCGTTGCTGACCAGGTGGAAGGGGCCCGAGCGGTACTCGATCCAGGGTTCGGCGGCGTGGGCGAGCGCGGCCAGGGCGATGAGGGCGGCCGGGATCCGCATGGTTCCATTATGCTCCCCGTTGGCGGGCCGGGCGAGGAGCGGGCCACCGCGACGCGGATCCGTTGAGCGGCATCACGACCGGGTAGGATTAGACGGTTGGGGCGCACCTCGTAAGATGCTGCCAACGGATTCTCGATGAACCTCGAAATCAACCCGCAGCGGTTGCGTGGCCCCTGGGCGGAGGGTTTCGCCCTCCACGTCCATTCGTTATCGAGCACCTATCTGGGGGATGACCAATGGGGACACCCTCGCTTCCGCACCACGCGCTCGCCCATTGGAGAAGCGCTCTATCAGCTCAAGTACCGCCGGGATCTGAAGGCCGTGGCGCAGTTGGCTAAGGTCGCCGCCGATTTCTGCCGGGAGCCATGGAGACTCAAGGTTGATGCCATCGTCGCCGTGCCTCCTTCGCAGCCTCGCAGCGCGCAGCCGGTAGCGCTGGTTGCGGCCGCGCTGGCCGAGGCGATGCAGCTCCCGGTTTGCCGGGGCCTGCGCAAGGTGCGGAGGACGCCCCAAATCAAAGATCTGACCGATTACCATGAAAGAGTCGAGGTGCTGCAGAGTGCTTTCGAGGTCGACCTCAGGGAAACGAAGGGGCGACGACTGTTGCTCTTGGACGACTTGTACGGATCGGGGGCGACCGCACGCGTGATCACCGAGTTGCTCATGAAACCAGGAGGCGCCAAGTCGGTCCACCTGCTCACTCTGACGAAGAGGGCCTCCGCATGAAGGTTTTCATTGGAGGGTCGCGAGCGGTTTCCAAGCTAAACCCCGAGATCCGGGCTCGGCTGGATGATCTGATGCAGCGGCGGTGCGAAATCCTCATCGGCGACGCGAACGGCGCGGACAAGGCAGTCCAGCAGTATCTGGCGGCCTGCCGCTATCCGGACGTCGCGGTCTACTGCATGGAAGACTGCCGCAACAACGCCGGCAGCTGGCCGGTGCGGAAGGTGGTGCCGCCCGGCGCCCGCAAGGACTTCCGTTATTACGCCGCCAAAGACGCCGTGATGGCGCAGGACGCCGGATGCGGCCTGATGCTATGGGACGGAAAAAGCAAGGGGACGCTTCAGAATCTCTTGAACCTGCTCGCCGCCGGGAAGAGAACACTGGTCTACTTTGCGCCTTCGCAGGAATTCCAGGTCCTGGCCGGTCAGGCTGACCTGGACGATCTCCTCCGGCGCTGCGACCGCAAGAGCATCGAAGCTGCGGGCCGGGCCTTGGGAGTCGCCTTGACCGCGCCGCCCCTCCTGTTCGACCAAGAGCTTGCTGCGCGCAGCGATTGACGCCGCCTTGCCACAGCGGCGCCGGCAAACTCACCGCGGCGGGATGGTGACGATCAGCGCCCGGGCGTCCTCCTTCGATAAGCCACGGTAGGAGTGCGGCTCGCCCGAATCGAAGTACACGCTGTCGCCCGTATCCAACTGGTGGTGCTGGTCCTGGTAGTCGACCTCCAGCGACCCGCTGAGCACGTGCAGGAACTCCGCCCCGTCGTGGAAGTGCTTTTCCACCTCACGGGGCTTGCGGGGCGGGAATTCTGCCAGGTAGGCGTGCAGTCCCTTCTCGTGCGCCGAGAACGCCAGGCACTCGAAGAAGTAGCCGGGCTTCTCACTGCCGTCTTTGTCGGGAAAGCGGATCCGCTCATTGGCGCGCACGACGGCGAACGGCTTCCGCTTGCGCTTGTCGGCGAAGAAGTAGTCGACGCCGACGTCGAACACCATGGCGATGCGGGCCAGCGTGGGCAGCGTGGGCACCAGCTTGTTGTTCTCGAGCTGCGACAGCAGCGATGACGACAGTCCCGTGTGCTTGCCGAGGTCGGAAAGGGCGATTTTCTTCTTCAGGCGGAGCTGACGGAGCTTGGCGCCGAGGTCATAGGCGCCGAGGACCCGCTGGATGGTCGCTTCGCTGCTTTCGGTGGCCATGAACCTGAGTTTAGCCCCACTGAAGCCGCGGGCGCTTTCTTGCGTGGCACTAAACCGAATGCGGTCCGGGGTCTGGTATGGCGGCCGGGTCCCGGTTACGGTTAGAGAGTGGATCCAGGGAGCTTACCGGAGCCACGAAGGAAATATGGCCAAAAACGCCGCATTTGTTGGAATCGCCGATGAACAGCTGGTAGCGCAGGCGCAGGGTGGAGACCACACCGCATTCGCCGAGCTGCTGGAGCGTCACAAGAACAACTGCATGAAGCTGGCCCTGTCGATCCTCCGGGACCGCCAGGATGCCGAAGACGAAGTGCAGAACGCGAGCTGGAAGGCGTTCGAGCACCTGGGCCAGTTCCACGGCGACGCCAAGTTCTCCACCTGGCTGACGCGGATCGTCGTGAACCAGTGCCTGATGCGGCTGCGGCAGCAGCGCCGCGCCCGGTTCCTGTACATCGACGACGTGCAGGTGGGCGAGGATGTGCAAACGCTGGAGCTGCCGGACGAAGCGCCGACCCCCGAAGTGCATGTCGGCCGCCAGGAAGTGGCGGAAGTGCTGCAGAAGGAAATTGGGCGGATTCCGCCGCTGCTCCGCAACGTGTTCGTGCTGCGCGACGTGCAGCAGCTCGACATGGCCGACGTCGCGAAGCGGTTGGGCATCTCGGTTGCCGCCGCCAAGAGCCGGTTGCTGCGCGCGCGCCTGGAATTGCGCGGACGCATGGAAAAGCACTTCGGCAAGCGCCTGGGCGAAGCCACGCTCCTCGCCTAAAGCCCCTTCTTTTCGATACAGTTACACGGCCCGCACAACTACGATTTCGCTTGTCTTGCGCGGCGATTCTGGTATCATTGGGCCTAGATGCGTGCTTGCCCTCCGCGCCCGCGGATCAGTTCCCCCGGTCAAGCGTTGCCGCGTCCCGCCCGCCCCACCCGCCCATGATGAAGGTTGCCGTTCACATCACCCGTGGCATTGAATCGCTGTTCGGCACGCGCGACGAAAACATCCGGCTCATCGAGAACAGCCTGAGTGTCCGCACGCGCCTGCTGAACGACGCGCTGGAAATCGAGGGCGAGGAACCGGGCGTCATTCGCGCGGCCAGCATCCTCGAAGACTACAACGGGCTGGTCGAAAGCGGGCACCAGTTCAAGAACGGGGACCTCAACAGCTTCCTGCGTGTCGTGACCGGGGATCCGGCGACCACGCTCCGCGGCCTGGTGGAGAGCGGACGCCAGCGCAGCTTCGGCAAGAAGGTCCTGACGCCGAAGACGATCAACCAGCGCCTCTACATCGACGCGATCGACAAGCACGACCTGGTGTTCGGCATCGGCCCGGCGGGCACCGGCAAGACCTATCTGGCCGTGGCCATGGCGGTGGCGGCGCTGCTCGCCAAGCGCGTGGCGCGCATCATCCTGACGCGTCCGGCCGTGGAAGCCGGCGAGCGGCTGGGCTTTCTGCCCGGCACGCTGCAGGAGAAAGTCGACCCCTACCTCCGGCCCTTGTACGACGCGCTGTTCGACATGATCGAGCCGGAGAAGGTCGAGAAGTTGCTGGAACGCAACGTCATCGAAGTGGCGCCCATCGCCTTCATGCGCGGGCGCACGCTGAGCGACAGCTTCATCATCCTCGACGAAGCGCAGAATACCAGCTCCGAGCAGATGAAGATGGTGCTCACCCGCACCGGCTTCAACTCGAAGATGGTGGTGACCGGCGATCTGACCCAGATCGACCTGCCGAACGTGAGCCGCAGCGGCCTGGTGGAGGTCACCGAGGTGCTGAAGGGAGTGGAAGGAATCGCGTTCGTGCACTTCAACGACACGGACGTCGTGCGGCACAACCTGGTGCAGAAGATCGTGAAGGCGTATGAGCGCTACAACGACGCCACGGGCGTGAACCGGCAACTGAGCCTGAAGCTCGGCTCCGCCGAGGCGCTCGCCGAGAAATCCGCCGCGGAAGGCGCGGCCGCCGGCGCTTCCCCAAGCGTTACCGCCTGACCGCCATGGACCCCGCGAGTAGCCTGATCTTCCAGCATGCGCCGCGCCGTCTGCGGCGGCGTCCGCTGCGCGCCTTCGCCGAGCAACTGCGCACGGCGGTGGCCCGGGGCGTGCCGTTTGCCTGCCTGCTGACCTCGGACCGCGAGATCCGCAAGCTGAACCGGGATTTCCGGGGTCACGACGAGCCCACCGACGTACTTTCCTTCCCCGCCGCGCGCCCGGACTTTCTGGGCGACGTCGCGATTTCCACCGACCGCGCCGCCGCGCAGGCGCGCGAGCTGGGACACGGCCTCGACGTGGAAGTGCGCATCCTGATGCTGCACGGCCTGCTGCATCTGACGGGCCTGGACCACGAGCGCGACCAGGGACGCATGGCCCGGGTGGAAAAGCGCTGGCGCCAGCGGCTGCACCTGCCGGCCGGGCTGATCGAGAGGGCTCTCCGATGATCGCCGGCCTGATTCTCGCGGCGGTGATCCTGGCGGCGGTGCTGACGCTCGCGGCGGCCGTGCAGTTGCTGTATCTCGAATCGCTGCGGCTGCTGCCGCGGGAAACGCCGTCGCTGGAACTGTTCAAGGAGAGCATCGAGGACCGGCTCGGCAAGTCCACCGAGCAGGGCGCGCTGGCGTTCTCCTTCCTGAAACACGGCAGCCTGATCCTGCTGCTCGGCGTCTTCTTCCTGATCGCGGCGCGGGAGAACGCGCCCGCGTGGGAAGCCGCCGCGGGTGGCGCCGCCTTCGGCTTCGCGGCGCTGGTGACCCTCGCCTACCTGGTGCCGCAGTTGCTCTACCGCCGCAGTTCCGGCCGCTGGCTGACCCTGTGCCTGCCGCTGCTGCGCCTGCTGCTGCTGTTCGCCCTGCCGGTGACCGGACTGCTGAACTTCCTGCACTCGCTCTTCGATCTCGCCAAGCCGCAGGTGGCGGCGGAGGAGCCTGCGCATCCTTCCGAGCACATCGAGGCGCTGATCGAAGCGGGCGAAGAAGAGGGCATCCTCGAAGAAGAAGACAAACGCCTCATCCAGTCGGTGGTGGAGTTCGGCGACAAGACCGTCCGCGAGGTGATGACCCCGCGGCCCCGCATCGTGGCGATCGACCAGGACCGTTCGCTCGAGGATCTGCGGGAGCTGCTGATCCACGAGCAGTTCTCGCGGATCCCGGTGTACGAGAACAGTCTGGACAGCATCAACGGCTTCGTGCACGTCCGCGACATGTTCGAGCTGGACGAAAAGCAGCGCGCCGCCAAGCGCGTGAAGGACCTGAAGCGGCCGATCCGCCTGGTGCCCGAAACCAAGCCCGTCCACGACCTGATGCGCGAAATGCAACAATCGGGTGCGCACATGGCGGTGGTGGTGGACGAGTACGGCAACACGGCGGGCCTGGTGACGATGGAAGACATGGTGGAAGTGATCGTCGGCGAGATCCATGACGAGCACGAACCGGAGCGCGACGTCCGCAAGCAGGCCGACGGCAGCTACGTGGTCTCGGGCAGCTTCGACGTCGGGCGGCTCGGCGAGTTGCTCGACTTCCGGCCCACCGAAGAGACGGAGTCCACCACCGTGGGCGGTCTCGCCGCCGAGTGGCTGGGCCGTGTGCCCTGCGCCGGCGAAGCCGTGGAGCGGGAAGGGCTGCGCCTGCGGGTGCTGGCCGCCAGTGATTTGCGCGTCGATCTGGTGGAGATCGCGAGAGCGGAGCCGCATGCCGGAGAATAAGCATCGCGCCGGGTTCGTGTCGATCCTGGGGCGCCCCAACGCGGGCAAGTCCACGCTGCTGAACGCGCTGGTGGGCGAGAAGATCGCCATCGTGTCGAACAAGCCGCAGACCACCCGCACCGCCGTGCAGGGCATCCTGACGGAGCCGGACGCGCAGATCGTGTTCCTCGACACGCCGGGCATCCACCGGACGGACACCATGCTGAACAAGCGCATGGCGGAGGCCGTGCGCACGGCGCTGGAAGAGCGCGACGTGCTGCTGTTCGTGCACGACGCCGCCGTGGCGTTCCGCCCCGAGGACGCCGAGGCCATCCAGCTCCTGAAGAAAGTGGAAACGCCGGCTATCGCTGTCCTGAACAAAGTCGACCTGCTGAAGGACAAAGCCGTGCTGCTGCCGCGGATCGAGAAGCTCTCCGAGCAGCATGCCTTCGCGGCGTATGTCCCCGTGGCCGCGGCCAAAGGCGTGGGCGTCGCCGAATTGAAGCGCGAGATCGCGGCGCGCCTGCCCGAAGGGCCCGCCTTCTTTCCCGAGGACCAGATCACCGATCAGCCGGAGCGGTTCCTGGCCGCCGAGTTCATCCGCGAAAAAGTGCTGCACCACACGCGGCAGGAAGTGCCGCACGCCGTCGCCGTCGCCATTGAGAAGTGGACCGAAGACGGGCGGTTGACGCGCATCGCGGCCACGGTCTACGTGGAGCGCGACGGCCAGAAGGCGATCCTCATCGGCGCGCGCGGCGCGATGCTGAAGCAGATCGGCACCGAGGCTCGCGCCGACATCGAGGCCATGCTGGGGCGCAAGGTGTTCCTGGAGCTGTTCGTCAAAGTGAAGGAGAACTGGCGGACGGACCCGCAGTTCCTGAACGAGATGGTTGGCTGGCAGCGGTAGCGCCGCAAACCGTAAAATTGACAGGTTCGTAGGCGGGGGTCAAAGTCCGCGCCTGTTGCCCTGGCAGCAAGCGGCGAGCCCCTCAGCGGATCACCGTGAACGAAATCCCGGACGCCTGCGTCCGCGAACGGTACACCCGCTGCGTCGCCTTTACGAAGTCCTCCGGCTTCGCCTTGGCGATATCCAGGAACTTCTGCGGATTCCGGTCCGTCAGCGGAAACCAGCTCGACTGCACCTGCACCATGATCCGGTGCCCCTTGCGGAACGTGTGCAGCACGTCGGGCAGCGTGAAGCTCAGCTTCTCGGGCTTGCCGGGAACGAACGGCTCCGGCTTCTCGAAGCTGTTGCGGAACTTGCCGCGGAACGGCTCCCCGCGCACCAGTTGCTGGTAGCCGCCCATCTTCACCGCGTTGGCGGGAGCCGGCACGGCCGGCGGCGGCGCGTTCGGCGCCGGCAGATTGTTGGGATCGTCCGGGAAGTCGTCCGGATAGACGTCGATCACCTTCACCACGAAGTCCGCATCCGTGCCGGTAGTCGACACCACGAAGTCGACTTTAATGGGACCCGCCATCGTCAGATCCGCCGTCAGCACTTCGCTCTGGTACACCAGCACGTCGGGACGCTGCGCCGCGAACCGCTGGTCCTCGGTCATGTAGTCAGCACGCATGCCGAGCGCCATGTAGCCGAGATACGGCACCGGCTTATTGGGATCCGCCAGGTACTCGTCGAAGGCCTCGTTGTCCTTGGGAGCTTCGGCCGCCAGCCGACCGCCGCCCGTCAGGTACATCGTCATCGCGCGGCCCTGCTCCGGCGGCCACTTCTCGAACTCGCGCCAGCGGTTCGTGCCGGTTTCGAACATGTAAGCGTCGGGGAACTTGCCGTCGCCCTTTCCCTTCAAGAAGTGCGCAAAGAACGGGAACTCGACCTTCTCGCGATAGTACTCGGCGGTCTTGGAAGCGAAGTTGATGTTCCCGACCCGATCCCCCGGCGTGCGGGACCAGCTGCCGTGCGTCCAGGGACCCATGACGATGCCGTTGTAGCTCGCCGGCGAGTTCTTCTCTACCTGCTCATACGTGCGCAGGGGACCCGCGAGGTCCTCGGCGTCGAACCAGCCGCCCACCGTAAGCACCGCCGGCTGAATCTTCTGGAAGTACTTCCAGATGGAGCGCGACTGCCAGTACTCGTCGTAGGTGGAGTGCTCGATCTGACGCGTCCAGAACTCGCTCTCGTACTTCAGGTATTTCTCGTTCGCCATCCGCAGCGGACCCATGTTCAGAAAGAAGGCGTAGCCGTCCGGGGTCTTGAAGTCGAAACGCGGCCGGTTGCCGGGAGGCGCGGGCGGACCCTTGCGCTCGAAAAGGTTGGCGTAGAAACCGAAGTTCGCCGCCAGCATGAACGCGCCGTTGTGGTACGAGTCGTCACCCAGGTAGTAATCGGTGACGGGCGCCTGCGGCGAGGACGCCTTCAGCGCCGGATGCGCGTCGATCATGCCAGCGGACGTATAGAAGCCGGGATACGAGATCCCCCACTGGCCCACCTTGCCGTTGTTGTTCGGGACGTTCTTGGTCAGCCAGTCGATCGTGTCGTTGGTGTCGGACGATTCGTCGACCATGGTGAGCGAGGTCTTCTTGGGGATGTGCGGGCGCATTTCGACAAAGTCGCCTTCGCTGAGGAAGCGGCCCCGGACGTCCTGGTAGGCGAAGATGAACTTGTCGCGGGCGAACAGCTCGGAAGGTCCGAGGGAGTCGCGGTAGAGGTCGACGCCGTAGGGGGCGACGCTATACGGGGTCCGGTTCAGCATGATGGGCCACGCCTGCGAAGTGTCTTTCGGCACGTACACCGACGTGAAGAGCTTCTTGCCGTCGCGCATGGCGATCTCATACTCGAATTTCGTGTAGTTCGCGCGGATCCACTCGCGGCCCTGGCCGAAGAGGGTCGCGGAAAGCAGCAGGAAGCTCAACCATCGCATATCCGGCCATGATAACGGAGTCCGGCGGCAACGGCCCTGGGGCAAAAACTACTAACCCCGGATACGCCGGGCCGTCTATAAGTGCCATGCGGCGACGATCCTTTCTCCTTTCCCCGTTGGCGCTGAGGGCGGGTTCGGATTACCCGGCGGTTCGGCGCGGCCACTGCCTGGCATATGACCGTACGCGGAAGCAACTGGTATTGTTGGGCGGACACCTCGACCGCGGGGCGGAACGCGAAGAGGTCTGGACCTTCGCGAAGGGCGTGTGGTCGCGCGGGACGGCGGCAGGCCCGGCGGCGCGGGCTTTGTTCGGGTGCGCCTGGCACGCCCGGCGCAAGTCCGTGGTGGTGTTCGGCGGTTTTTTCGCGGCGGACGCCAACCGCAAGTTGAACGATCTGTGGGAATGGGACGGGTCAACGTGGCGCGAACTGGCCGGTCCCGGCGGCGGCACGCGGGATCACTTCGCGATGGATCATGACGCCGCGCGCAACCGCCTCGTGGCATACGGCGGCGGGATGGGGCCGAACGACTTGTACCGGGACACGCTCGAGTGGGACGGGGTGAAGTGGGAGCGCTTCGAGGTTCCGGGCCCCGGGGAGCGGGTGCATCACGCGCTGGCCTACGATCCCCGGCGAAAGGTGACGCTGTTGTTCGGCGGCTTCGGCCGGGATTGGAAGTACCACCCGGAGACCTGGGCCTGGAACGGAACCGGCTGGTGCAAGGTCGCCGAGGAGGGACCCAAGGCGCGGTCGCGAGCCCGGATGGCTTTCGACGAGCGGCGGGGCGTGATGGTGCTGTATGGCGGCGACTCGGGCAATGCGGCGCCGCGAAAGTTCGACGTTGAGAGCGACACCTGGGAGTTCGACGGCGCGCGCTGGCGGCGGATCGACGCCCCGGGTCCTGGGCCGCGATTCATGCACGCGATGGCCTGGGACGGGTCGCGGGTGGTGCTGCATGGCGGGACTCCGGCCGCGACCCGGGACGACACGTGGGTGTTCGACGGCGTGCGGTGGTCCGAAGTTCGATAAGATGAAGGGGACCCTCACTAGCCGGAGAGATGGCCGAGTGGTTGAAGGCGCACGCTTGGAAAGCGTGTATACGGGAAACTGTATCGAGGGTTCGAATCCCTCTCTCTCCGCCACGCCTTCGGCGAGACCTGCCCTTAGTTGAGTTGTTGTGACCATGATAGGTCATGAAGTCCGTCCGGATCGTCGACCTGCGGCTGCCGCCTCGGCCTGCGAAGCCTACCGACAGTCTGGCGATCCTCCTGGAGGACCGGCAGCGCCGCTGAGCGTTCCGATGACCGTCTACGTCGATACCTCCGCACTCCTGCGCGTGGTGCTTCGCGGAACAGGGTCCCTCGATGACCTGCGCCGCCAGGACGCCTTGATTTCCCGTGAACTGGTTGTCGTGGAGAGTGTCCGAACCGTGGATCGGTTGCGGCTGCTGGGCAGACTCACAACCGAAGAGGCGGCGGATCGCTTGCGGAGTTTGCACGATTGGTTGGAAGCGCTGGACTTGGTGTTGCTGCGCCCGGCCGTCCTCCGGCGCGCGGGTGAGCCGATGCCCACGCCCATTGGAACCCTGGATCCGATTCACCTGGCGTCCGCGCTCCTTTGGCGCGAGCGCCAAGGTCCGATCACCGCGATTGCGACGCATGATGCGGCGCTGGCACGCGCGGCCCGGTCATTCGGGTTCGACGCGCAGGGTGTCTGAGGGGGTCACTTCGCCTGAGAACATTCCCTCCCGGCGGCCACTAACCCGGTGGAGGGACTCGCGCCGCCTTGAACGCCCCCGAACCCGTCTCGCTCGCCGGCAACGCCGTGGACCGCGAGGAGGAACTCCACTGGCTGGCGCTGCTGCTGATCCCCGGCCTCGGACCCCGGCGCGGGCTCCAGCTCATCGAACGGCTGCGCTCCATCCGCGCGGTCTTTCGCGCCAGCCGCTCCGAACTCGAAGGTCACGGCCTGCCCGGAGCGCTGGCGCAATCGATCGCCTCGGGATGCACCTTCGAGAGCGCCGCCGCCCAGCAGGAGCGCCTGCTCCGTGGCGGCGCCGATCTGGTCCCCTTCCAGGACCCCCGGTATCCCGCGCTGCTTAAGGAGATCTACGATCCCCCGCTGGCGCTGTTCGCGAAAGGGAACCTGGATCTCCTTGAGTCCATCCAGTTGGGGATCGTCGGGACCCGGCGGCCCACCCCCTACGGGACCGCCGTGGCCGAGAAATTCGGCGCGGATCTGGCCGGCGCCGGACTCACCATTACCTCCGGCATGGCCCGGGGGATCGACACCGGGGCCCATAAAGGAGCGCTCACGATCGGGGGCGGAACCATCGCCGTCTTTGGCTGCGGACTGGACCACGTATACCCTACCGAGAACCGCAAGCTGGCCCAGGAGATTGCCGCCAAAGGGTTGATTCTGAGCGAGTTTCCGCTCGGAACCCCGGCCTACCCTCAAAATTTCCCGGTCCGGAACCGGATCATCGCAGGCATGAGCGCCGGGGTCCTGATCGTCGAAGGCGCGCAATACTCGGGGTCCGCGATCACGGCCAAGCTGGCCTTGGAGTACGGGAGGGAGATATTTGCCGTCCCGGGTAACATAACCTCGAAGATGAGCTGGGCGCCGAACCTGATGATCAAGCAAGGGGCGAAATTAGTTCAGGAGTGGAACGACGTGGTGGTGGAGCTGTCGGCGGAGCACCGTCGGCGGCTTAACACGAACCGCCGTAACCAGTTGAATCTAATAGAGGAGCCGACCAGGCCCGAAGTAGGCGCCACGGCCCGCGCCATCCTCGGAATCCTGACCCTGGATCAGCCGGTGCAGTTCGACGACCTGTGCGACCGGCTGCTGGGAGCTGCAACCGAACCCGGCCGGAGTTCATCAGAGGTGATTGCGGCCCTGTTCGAGCTGGAACTGCTCGGGCTGGTCCGGCAGTTACCCGGCAAGCGGTACCTGCGGGTTTGGGAGGGCTGAACGGCTGCCCGATCCGGTCCGGCCCCGTCCGGGCATGCTACCATGCGGGTGTTTGGCACTCATTATTAATACAAGGTTGCTATGGCGAAATCGCTGGTGATCGTCGAGTCGCCGGCCAAGGCGAAGACGATCGGGAAATATCTCGGCAAACAGTACGTCGTCAAGGCGTCGCTGGGCCACATCAAGGACCTGCCCAAGAAGGACCTGGCGGTGGACGTGGACAATGCGTTCACGCCGCGCTACGAGGTGATCGAGGGCAAGAAGAAGCTCATCACGGAGCTGAAGCAGGCGGCCAAGGGCGTCGACACCATCTACCTGGCGGCTGACCCGGACCGCGAAGGCGAGGCGATCTGCTCGCACCTGCAGGAAGAACTCGCGTCCAAGAAGAACGGACCCCAGATTTTCCGGGTGATGTTCAACGAAATCACGAAGAACGCGATCCAAAAGGCGTTCGAGAAGCCGCTGGCGGTGAACACGAACCTGGTGGACGCGCAGCAGGCGCGCCGCGTGCTGGACCGGCTGGTGGGCTACAAGGTGTCCCCGCTGTTGTGGGACAAGATCCGGCGGGGCCTGTCGGCGGGACGCGTGCAAACCGTGGCGCTGCGGCTGATCGTGGAGCGCGAGCGCGAGATCCGCGCGTTCGTGAAGCGCGAGTACTGGACCATCGATGCGAACCTGAACGCGAAGAAGCCGCCGGTGCTGAGCGCGCGGCTCGCGAAGCGCGGCGGCAAGACGCTGGACGCCCATGCGATCGGCAACGAGGCCGAGGCGCAGGCGATCGTCGCCCAGGTGGAGAACTCGCCGTGGATCGTCGACAGTGTCCAGACGCGCGAGAAGAAGCGCAACCCGGTACCGCCTTTCATCACTTCCACGCTGCAGCAGGAGGCGGCGCGCAAGCTGCGCTTCAGCGTGAAGCGCACGATGATGATCGCGCAGCGGCTCTACGAAGGCGTCGAGATCGGCAGTGAAGGCGCGGTGGGTCTGATTACCTACATGCGTACGGATTCGACGCGCGTCTCCAACGACGCGCTGCTCGAGGTGCGGGAGATGATCGGCTCGCGGTACGGCGCCGAGTATCTGCCCGAGGGCCCCAACGTCTACAAGTCGAAGAAGGACGCGCAGGACGCGCACGAAGCCATCCGCCCCACTTCGGCGATGCGGTCGCCGGACGCGCTGGAAGGCGTGCTGGGCGAGGACGAGCTGAAGCTCTACCGGCTGATCTGGATGCGCTTTGTCGCTTCGCAGATGAAGTCCGCCCTGTTCGACCAGACGACCATCGACCTCAAGGTGCAGGGTAAGGACGGCGAGGAGTTCCTGTTCCGAGCGACCGGCAGCGTGCCGAAGTTCGACGGCTTTCTTAAGGTGTACGAGGAGGGCAAGGACGCCCGCGACGAGGAAGACGAAGAGCTGAAGCACAAGCTCCCCAAAGTGGAGCCGGGCGAAGCGCTGAAGCTGAAGTCGCTGGAGCCGGAGCAGCACTTCACGGAGCCGCCGCCGCGCTTCACCGAAGCGACGCTGGTGAAGGAACTGGAAGCCGACGGCATCGGCCGGCCTTCCACGTACGCTTCCATCCTCTCCACCATCCAGGAGCGCGAGTACGTCAAGAAGGAGGGCGGCAAGTTCGCCCCCACGGAACTCGGCATGGTGGTGACCGACCAGTTGATCGAGAACTTCAACGACCTCTTTGACGTGCGCTATACCGCGCGCATGGAGGACGAACTCGACGAGATCGAGGACGGCAAGACGGACTGGGTGTCGTCGCTGCAGGAGTTCTACGGGCGGTTCCAGAAGGATCTGGAGCTGGCCGAGCGGAACATGACGGACCTGAAGCGGATGGAGCAGCCCACCGACCAGGTCTGCGAGAAGTGCGGCAAGCCCATGGTGCTGAAGTGGGGCCGCCACGGGCACTTCATCGCGTGCACGGGGTATCCCGAGTGCACCAACACGCGCCAGCCTCCCAGCGACTTGATCGAGGCGGACTTCTCCGAGCAGAACGACGAGGAGTATTGCGAGAACTGCGGCCGGCCGATGGTGCGCAAAAAGGGCCGGTTCGGCGAGTTCATGGCCTGCTCGGGCTATCCGGATTGCAAGACCACGCGGCAGCTCGGCCAGGCGGCGAAGCCCGCCGATGTGCCGCTCGAAGAGGATTGCCCGAACTGCGGCAACAAGCTGGTGAAGAAGTACGGACGCTTCGGCGAGTTCGTAGCCTGCTCGAACTACCCGAAGTGCAAGTACGTCAAGCAGAAGACGGTCGGTGTCAAGTGCCCCAACTGCAGCGAGGGCGACATCATTGAGCGCCGCTCGAAGAAGGGCAAGACCTTCTATGGCTGCAACCGGTACCCGGAGTGCGACTTCGTGGCCTGGGGCAAGCCGGTCGCCGAGAAGTGCCCGGAGTGCGGCGGCAGCTACCTGATCGAGAAGTTCCTCAAGGCGGGTCCCGTGGCGCAGTGTCCGAATTCGGAGTGCAAGTACAAGAAACCGCTCGAAGTGCAGGCGACCGCGTAGCGCATGCCCGGGACGAAGATCGACTACGGCCTGGACGCGCCGCTGGAGGTGCGGAAGTACGCGATCCGCGGCGGCATGCTGCTGGCGTTCGCGGCGGGCGTGTACTTCGTGAACCGCGAGAGCGCGCCCGCGCAGGGCGCCGTGATCGCGGCGCTCTCCGCGCTGGCCGGCCTCGGCTTCCTGGCGCTGGCGGGCCTGAAGGTCCGGTCGAGCCGCGACGGCAAACTCCGGTTGCGCGAGGAAGTGATCGAGGGCCTGGCGCTGCGCGGCGAGGAGCACGTGCTCGACGCGGGCTGCGGACGCGGCCTGTTCATCATCGCCGCGGCCAAGAAGCTGGGCAAGAACGCGCGCGCCGTCGGCGTGGACGTCTGGAACCCCCACCATCTCTCGGGCAACTCGATCGACGCGGCGAAGGCCAACGCGGAGGCGGAGAACGTCAAGGTGGAATTCCGCGCCGCGGACGTCCGCAAGCTGCCGCTGAAGGACGCTTCGTTCGACGTGGTCCTGTCCGGGTTTCTGCTGCATCATTTCGACGCCGAGGATCAACGGCGGCTCGCCCTGGCCGAAATGGCGCGCGTGGTGAAACCGGGCGGGCGGATCGTGATCGCGGACGTGCTGCGCGCGGGCGAGTACGCCGCATACCTGCGCGGGCGCGGGTTCACGGTGGAGCAATCGCCGCTGCGGATCCTGTTCGGCCTGCCGGCGCACGTGGTGACGGCGCGGCGTCCGGCGGCGTAGGGTACCCGCCGCGGGCAGGAGGGAACGATGTCTGGAAACCGGATCCCCACCTGGCTGACGCTCCTGCTCGGAGGCGCAGCACTCCTCGCCGCGGCGATCGGCGGACTCTGGACCTACATGATCGCCACGGCGACACCCCTGCATCCCGACGCACGCGCCGTGCCCTCCACCGCCGGAGCCGTCGCGCCGGGCAAATGGGCCGGCGCCGCGGAAGAAGCGCGGCGCATGGTCCGGGCGGCCGTCGCCGAGAAGAACCTGCCCGGGCTCTCCGTGGCGGCCGGCGCCGGCGGCGAGATCCTGTGGGCCGAGGGCTTCGGGTTCGCCGATCTTGAAACGCGCGCGCCCGTCACGCCGCAGCTCCGGTTCCGCATCGGCACCGCTTCCACGGTACTCACCGCCGCCGCGGCCGGACTGCTGCTCGAGGACGGCCGGCTGAAGCTCGACGAGCCCATCCAGACCTATGTGCCCGAGTTCCCGCGGAAGCAATGGCCCGTCACCTTGCGCCACCTGATGGGTCACGTCTCCGGCCTGCCGGACGACGGCGGCGACGAGGCTCCGCTGCTCTCCCGGCATTGCGCGCGCTCGGCGGAGGCGGTGCAGTTTTTCGCGGAAAGCGCCCTGCGCTTTGAGCCCGGCACGCGCTTCCGCAATTCGACCTACGGCTGGATCCTGGTGAGCGCGGCTGTCGAGGAGGCCGCCGAGGA
Source organism: uncultured Solibacteraceae bacterium (assembly GCA_964471915.1). Classification (GTDB taxonomy): domain Bacteria; phylum Acidobacteriota; class Terriglobia; order Bryobacterales; family Bryobacteraceae; genus JAIEPW01. The sequence goes on from CAYYID010000052.1 coordinate 34,183, forward strand.
ACCGTTCCTCGCGTTCGCCGAAAAGCGCGTGTTCGCCCCGCTGGCCATGCGGGACACGGTTCCCGACTCCGCGCCGGGGCGGGCCGTCTCGTACTTCCCCAGATTTGCCGGGGATCCGAAATACGGCCCGGACCCGCTGCGCGAGGTCGATTACTCCTGCTACTCGGGCGCCGGCGTCTTCCTTTCCACGCCGTCCGACCTGGTGCGTTTCGGAATGGCGGTGAACCACGGAAAACTGCTGCGGCCGGAAACGGTCCGGCTGCTCCAGACTTCGCAGCGGCTCGCCTCGGGCGCGGAGACGGGCTACGGCCTGGGCTGGGACCTCGAGACCGTCACGCTGGCAGGGAAACCGGCGCGCGCGGCGGGTCACGACGGAACGCTACTGGGCGGCAGAGCGGCGTCGCTGGTGACGTTTCCCGAGCACGGGTTGGCGGTGGCGGTGCTGGCGAACATCGCCTACGCGGACACGTTCGCGCTGGCGGTGCGGATTGCGCAGGTGTTCGCGGGCCGGGGTCCGGCGCGCTGAGTCACGCTGCAGAGGCTGAGCCGGCCGGCGGCAGTCCGCCCCAGATCACGGTGTCCGGGCAGAGGTCGATGCCTCCGGGCCAAGCCAGAGTTCCATCCTCGGCCCGGACCTGGCGGAACCCCTCCTGGTCGGAGCGGATAGAGCCGAAGACCGGGCCGTTCAGGAGGGGGCGCAGGTCCCGTTGCACGACTTCGCCGCTGGTCAAGGTGAGTTCCACGTTATAGCCGTCCAGCGGTTTCACGTTCGAGATCCGAACCAGTTTCATCGTTGTGCCTGCTGCCTCCCTGTCTAACGGCGCGATGGGGGCCGGTGGCAGGCCCGGCGAGCGTTCTCGCAGTTCCGCCGGAGTTCCGCGCGATGGAGGACCGCCCACTCCAGCACCAACGTGAATAGACGTTGAAGAACCCAGTGAGTGGAACTACGATGATGCTAGCGTGGAACGCGGAAGTACCCAATTCACGAGGCTGAACGACGGCTGGAATGCCGAACCTGGGGCGCCGCACCCTGTGATTAGCTTTGAGAATGAGACGCTGGTCCTGAAGTTCTATCTGAATCCTTGGGCGTTTTCGAGCTTCACATGGGGTGATGTCGGCGAACTGCGGTTTCCGTCCTGCTGGCGGTACCGGTTGGGCGAGACGAACGACGAAGGCTGGTGGAGGCGTCAATGCCGATTTAGCCTGTCAGCGCCGTCCTGGGGGGAATTCTACGAGGTCGAGGGGGACCTTAGGCTGGAGAAGCTCCCATGTGACGCGTGGACTCAGCTCATTTCGCAGGAGGCCTCGGGCGCGTCCCGTCATTTTCTCTTCTACTTCAAGGACGAAACCTTCGAGTGTGACGCTGCAAGTTGGAGCTTCAGGGTGATCCCGGCAGCCGAAACTCCCGACGACCTTCGCGAGGTGACAGTCACTTCAGGGCACTCTGTCATGCTCGTACCGCCGCCCTCCTCGAAACCCCCGCTAAGGCAAACCGTTCGGCGACCGTGGTTCTGGGCCTTCCTGCCTTCTTCCATTCGCCGTTGGCTGTCGACCGCGCCTGGAGCCGATGGCCAGTCGTGAGGTTCTGAATCACTTCGGGAGCCGGATCGCGCGCGGTCGACTCAAGAGACGCAGCGATTGACCCTTGTTCGTTAAGCCAATGAGAGTGAGAAAATGACCCGGTTCGCTGGCAGCAACCGAATCGAATGAGATCTTCGCGAATGCCCCTCCTCAGCCTCCTCTCCGTCGCGCTCCCCCTGGCGGGCGCGGCCTATGCGTTCCGGGCCTTCTCGAAATCGAGCGCCGACACCGTCGGCGGCGCCATCGGCCACGGGATCGGCGCCTACCTGATCTTCGCCGCCTTCTGCGGCGTGGGCGAGATCTGCGCGATCGCTGCTTTCTTCCGCGGGGAGCGGCCCACGTGGCTTTCCGTGATCGGCGCGGTGCTGAACCTGAGCGCCGTGATCCCGCCGCTCGTCGTGCTCAACAAGGGAGGCTCCTGAGGCGATGACACCAATTCTGCGGTTCCACGGCGGCGTCGCGCGGGATCCCGCCATCGACGCCTGGCTGCGGGAGCGGCCGGGCGAGCTGGGAGCCATCGCGCGCGAGTGGTTCGAGGCGATGCGCGCGTGCGGCGACGAAGTCCGGGAGCTGCTGCACGACGGCTGTCCGGTGGCCTGTCTGGGCGATGCTCCGTTCGGCTACGTGAATGTCTTCACCGCGCACGTCAACGTGGGGTTCTTCCACGGCGCGTCGCTGCGGGACCCCGCCGGCTTGCTCGAGGGCGCCGGCAAGTCCATGCGGCATGTGAAGCTGCGCCCGGGAAAAGCGGTGAACGCCGCCGCGCTGCACCGGCTGATCGAAGCGGCGTACGCGGATATCCAGGCTCGCGTGGAGAACGGCTGAGGCAGGTCCGATGGAGTTGATACATACTGTAGGGGAACGCCATGAAGAGAACACTCCAGGTGCGGATCAGCCGGGGCGAGCATCAGTTCGTGGCGGAGTGCCTCGACTTGCCCGTCGTAACCCAGGCCGCGACTCTCGATGAACTCGCCGAGAACATTCGCGAAGCGATTGGCTTGCATCTCGAAGGTGAGGACCTCGCCGCGCTGGGGTTGGCGCAGAATCCCACGATTCTCGCAACGCTGGAACTCGAAGCGGTTGCTTGATGCCGAAGCTGCGCAACGTGTCTGGGGGAGAAGTTCTCCAGATTCTGCGCGACTTCGGCTTCGAACCGTCCTCCCAACGCGGCAGTCACATCAAGGTCCGGCGGCAGGTCGCCGGACGAGCCCAGACGTTGACCGTTCCCAATCATCGGGAGTTGGACCGGGGCACGCTGCAGGCGATTCTTCGCCAAGCCTCCAGATTCATCGCGGAGACCGAGCTTCGCAGCCGGTTCTGCACTGAGTAGCGGCTGCGCCTCGGTGCAGGACTCCGGCTGCTAGGCTGGCGGACTTCGATCGGTCCGCCCGGCGAATCCGTACAATCGTTACGTGACCCAATCCGCTGAACGACTCCGCCTGGAAGCCACCGCGCGCCGCGAGGCGCACTGGCGGCGCTGGGGTCCTTATCTTTCCGAGCGCCAATGGGGCACCGTGCGCGAGGATTACTCGCCCAACGGCGCCGCCTGGGATTACTTTCCGCACGACCACGCGCGCTCCCGCGCCTACCGCTGGGGCGAAGACGGCATTGCGGGCCTGAGCGACAACCACCAGCGCATCTGCTTCGCGGTGGCGCTGTGGAATGGCCGCGATCCGATCCTGAAGGAGCGCCTGTTCGGCCTTACCGGCCCCGAGGGCAGCCACGGCGAGGACGTCAAGGAACTGTACTACTACCTCGACTCGACGCCGACGCACTCCTACATGAAGTGCCTGTACAAGTACCCGCAGTCCGAGTTTCCGTACCGTACGCTGCTCGACGGCGGTAAGCGGCCCCGCTGGATGCCGGAACCGGAACTACCCGACACCGGCGTGTTCGCCGAAGACCGCTACTTCGACGCCGTCATCGAGTACGCCAAGGCGGCGCCCGACGACATCCTGATCCGCGTTACCGTGGCGAACCGCGGTCCCGAGCCGGCGGAGCTGCACCTGCTGCCGACAGTGTGGTTCCGCAATACGTGGAGCTGGATGCCGGAAGCGGCGCGTCCCTTGCTGAAGCGGTCCGGCGAGGCGGCGATCGATGTGGAGCACCCGCTGGCGGGGTCCTTCGAACTGGAGTTTGAGGGCGCGCCGGAGCTGCTGTTCACCGAGAACGAGACCAACACGCAGCGGCTGTACGGCTTCGGCGGCGGCTACTTTAAGGATGCGTTCCACGACCGCGTGATCGCGGGACGGCGCGACGCAGTGAACCCTGAGGAGCGCGGGACCAAAGCGTGCGGCTGGTATCGCTGGACGCTTGCGCCCGGCGAGGAGCGCAGCGTGCACCTGCGGCTCTACCGCGTGGGGGAGCCGACACGGCTGGTGCACGACCTGGGCGGGATCTTCGCGGAGCGGATCGCCGAGGCGGACGCCTTCTACGAGTTCCAGAATCCGAACCTGAGCAGCGACGCGCGGCTGGTGCAGCGGCAGGCCTTCGCCGGGATGCTGTGGTCCAAGCAGTTTTACCACTACGTGGTCCACGAATGGCAGGTCGGGGATCCGGGGCAGCCGCCGCCCCCGGCGGGGCGCACGCGCAACGCCGACTGGCCGCACCTCTATAACGACGACATTCTCTCGATGCCCGATAAGTGGGAGTATCCGTGGTACGCGGCGTGGGACTCGGCGTTTCACATGATCCCGTTCGCGCTGGTGGATCCGGACTTCGCCAAGCAGCAGCTCGGCCTGTTCCTGCGCGAGTGGTACATGCATCCGAACGGGCAGTTGCCGGCCTACGAGTGGAATTTTTCGGACGTGAATCCGCCGGTGCACGCCTGGGCCTGCTGGCGGGTGTACCAGATTGACGCGAAGCTCCAGGGACGCAAGGACCACCGGTTCCTGGAGAGCGTGTTCCACAAGCTGCTGATGAACTTCACCTGGTGGGTGAACCGCAAGGACGCGCTGGGCAACAACATCTTCGAGGGCGGATTCCTGGGGCTCGACAACATCGGGCTGTTCGACCGGTCGCGCCCGCTGCCCGGCGGCGGGATCATCGAGCAGTCGGACGCCACGAGCTGGATGGCGATGTATTGCCTGAACCTGCTGAAAATGGCGATCGAGCTGGCGCAGGTGAACCGCAACTACGAGGACATCGCCAGCAAGTTCTTCGAGCATTTCATCCATATCGCGAACGCGATGAACGAGCTGGGCGACGGCGGCCTGTGGGACGAAGGCGACGGCTTCTTCTACGACCGGCTGCGGCTGCCGGACGGGCGGATCGTGCCCATGAAGGTGCGGTCGATGGTGGGGATCATTCCGCTGTTCGCGGTGGAAACGTACGATCTGGAGTCGATGGCACGCCTGCCCGGTTTTGTGCGGCGCATGCGGTGGTTCATCGCGAACCGGCCGGACCTGTGCCGCAACCTGGCATCGCTGACGGCGCCGGGCGTCGAGAACCGGCGCCTGCTGACCATGATCCAGCCGCAACGGCTGGTGCGGGTGCTCGAGAAGGTGCTGGACGAGCAGGAGTTCCTGGCGGAGTACGGCGTGCGCTCGCTGTCGCGGGCGTACGCGGGGCGTCCGTATTCGCTGACGCTCGACGGGCAGACGTTCAGCGTCGCGTACGAGCCGGGAGAGTCGCAGACCGGCATGTTCGGCGGCAATTCGAACTGGCGCGGGCCGATCTGGTTTCCGGTGAACTACCTGCTGATCGAGAGCTTGCAGAAGTACCACTTCTACTTCGGCGACGCGCTGAAGGTGGAGTTTCCGGCGCGCTCGGGCCGCTACGTGAATCTGTGGGAAGTATCCCAGGAGTTGTCACGGCGGCTGTCGCGGCTGTTCTTGCGTGACGAGCAGGGGCGGCGGCCGCTGTTCGGCGACGACCAGAAGCTCCAGACGGATCCGCACTTCCGGGATCATTTGTTGTTTCACGAGTATTTCCACGGGGACTCGGGGCGGGGGCTGGGCGCGAATCACCAGACGGGGTGGACGGGGCTGGTGGCGAAGCTGCTGCAGCAGAGTGGGGAATAAGCGGGCTGCTCACTGGTCAACCGCGGGAGATCGACGGAGCCGCGCGAATCAAGGCAAACCGACCACGCGCTCGAGTTCCGCGAGCTTCGCAGCCGTGAGCGGGATCTTCAGTCGATTCGCCTGCATCGCTTGGATGTAAGCGCGGATCATTTCCGCGGTGTTGTCCAGCACCTCGGCTTCCGTTTGGCCGAAAGTCGAGATACGGTCCAGTTCCCTGGCGAACGTGACAAACGACTTGGCCGCCGCGTCGTACTCCAGCTCAATCGTCACCGCTTGCGTCATTGCTAAGGGGTGCGTAGACGGCTGCTTCGGGACGTGCTTCCGGTGTCGCAGGCGCAACATCACTTCTCATGTTACAAACCCGGCCCGGGCCGTGCCCGCCGGCCGGGCCTGATATTCTGAACCGCATGCGGACGTGGCTCGGATTCGGATTCGCCTTTGCGCTCGCCGGCGCCCCGGTCTTCCACCAGGACGTGCTGCCGGTGCTGCAGAAACACTGCCATGAGTGCCACCGGCCGGGAGAAGCCACGCCGATGCCGCTGCTCACCTACAAAGACGCCCGGCCGTGGGCCAAGTCGATCAGGGAAGCGGTGCTGACGAAAAAGATGCCGCCGTGGTTCGCCGCCGAGGGACACGCAAAGTTCACCAACGAGCGCAAGCTGACCCCGGCCGAGGTGCAAACCCTGGTCCAGTGGGCGGACTCCGGCGCCCGCGAAGGCGACCCGAAGAAAGCGCCGGCGCTGCGCGCCTTCCGCGAAGGCTGGAACATCCAGCCGGACTTGATCCTCGAAATGCCCGTGGACTACGAGGTGCCCTCCGCGGGCACGGTCGACTACCAGTACTTCATCGTGCCCACCGGCTTCACCGAGGACCGCTGGGTGCAGGCGATCGAGGTCCGGCCCGGCAACCGCGCCGTGCTGCACCATGCGGCGGTGTTCGTTCGGGATCCGCAGTCGCGGTGGATGCGCGGCGCCGCGGCCGGCGCGGCGATCCCCGCCAAGGACGCCCGCGGCCAGGGCCTGTTCGACGAACTGCTGGACTTCCATGTGCCGGGCAGCATCCCGCACGCGCTGCCGCCGGGCCAGGCGAAGCTGCTCAAGGCCGGCTCCGATCTCGTGTTCCAGATGCACTACACGGCGAACGGCAAGTCCGGACGCGACCGCTCGCGGATCGGGCTGGTCTTTTCGAAGGAGCCGCCGAAGGAACGGGTCTTCAGCGTGATCATCGCGAACCAGCAGTTCCGGATCCCGCCCGGGGCGGCGGATCATCCGGTGGAGGCGAAGCTGACGCTGCAGCAGGACGCGCGGCTGGTGGCGCTGAATCCGCACATGCACCTGCGCGGGAAGAGCTTCGAGATCGCGGTGCGGCCGCCGGGAGGCGAGGCGAAGACGGTGCTGGAAGTCCCGCGCTACGACTTCTACTGGCAATTGCAATACTACCTGGCCGAACCGCTGGCGCTCGCGCGGGGCACGCAGATCGAGTGCCGGGGGCGGTTCGACAACTCGTCGAACAATCCGCGGAATCCGGATGCGCAGAAGGAAGTCCGCTGGGGCGATCAAAGCTGGGAAGAAATGATGGTCGGCACCGTGGAGGTGGCGATTCCCGCGGCGATGAACCCGATGGACCTGTACCGGCCGCGTCCGGCCGCAACGAAGTGAACTATCTCCTAGTGGCGGCGGGCGCGGCGCTGGGCGGAGTGGCCCGGTACGCGTTCGTCGCGCTGGCCGGCCGCTGGCTGGACGCGGGGTTCCCCTGGCCGATCCTGTGGATCAACGCCAGCGGTTCGGTGCTGATCGGGCTGCTGGCCGCGCTGGGCGTGGCGCCCGGGTGGCGGCTGTTCGCGATGGCCGGATTCTGCGGCGGGTTCACGACGTTTTCGACGTTCGGCCTCGAGACGCTGGAATTGCTGCGCGCGGGGCACGTCGCGAAGGCGGGCGCGAACGCGGCGGCGTCGGTGGTGTTGTCGGTGGGCGGCGCGGCGGCGGGCTTCGCCGCGGGTTCCTGGATGCGGAGGTGAACGTGGAGCGCTTGTTTCTCGAGTACTCGGCGGGCAAGCTGGAGCAACTGACGGAGCGAATCGTCCTGTGCCTGGACCGGCTCACGGAAGAGCAGATCTGGCACCGGGGCAGCGACGCGGCCAACGCCGCCGGCAACCTGGTGCTGCATCTGTGCGGCAACGTGCGGCAGTGGATCGGGATGGGCGTGGCCCGGCTGCCCGATGTCCGGGACCGGGACGCGGAGTTCGCGGCCCGGCAGGGTCAGAACAAACGGGAGCTGGTCGAAAAGCTCCAGGGAACGGTGCGGGAGGCTGCGGGGATCCTGCGGGGGCTGCCGCCGGGGGACCTCGAGCGGCGGACGGTGGTGCAGGGCTACGAGGTGACGGTACTGGAGGCGATCTACCACGTGGTGGAGCACTTCAGCGGGCACACCGGGCAGATCATTTTTCTTTCCAAAGCGTTACGGTGAGAAGACCTGGGCTTCTACCGGCACCTGCAACAGGCGTCCCATGAAGAAAAGATCCCGTGACGCGGGTTGAGTCTTGGGGTATCATGGCTGTAACAAAAGCCCGTAGGGCCAAAGCTAGCAAGAAGATACCGATTCGAGAGCCTGGGGCGGCGAGGTAGCAAAAATGGAGAAGCTGGCGCAGAACATCCAGGAAGCTTTCCTGAATAATGCGCGGAAGGATAAGACCTTCCTCACGATCTATCTGATGAGCGGCGTAAAACTTTCGGGCCGCATCCGTAGCTTCGACAAGTACTCGGTGATCTTGGAGACCAACAACCAGGAGCAGTTGATCTTCAAGCACGCGATATCGACGGTGGTCGTCTCGAAGCCGTTCCACACTCCCGGAAACCATCACGGTGCGCCGGTGGGGGTAGGCGTGGGGGTGGGTGCGGCGGCAGCCAACGCGCACTCGGCGCCGGGCTTGCCCGTGGGCGCCACGGAGCACTCCGAGTAGCCGGCGCCCGACCGGAGTGATCTCATCCGGAACAACCTCCCGAAACCTGAGGTGGCGATCCTGGCCGGGCTCGACTGGAGCCGGGCCTTGCCCAACACCCGTGTAGCCAACTTCTCCGCTGCGGAGTCGCTGGAAGAGTTGCAGGTGCTCGCCGAGAGCGCCGGGGCGGTGGTGGCGGAGCGGCAACTCCAGACGCGCAGCCGCCCGGACGCGGCGACGCTGATCGGCTCCGGCAAGCTCGAAGAGCTGAAAGCGCTGGTCGGCTTCCACGAGGCCGGGCTCGTGATCTTCGACCACGACCTGAGCCCGACGCAGCAGCGAAATCTCGAGAAAGCGCTCGACGTCAAGGTCCTCGACCGGACGCAGTTGATTCTCGACATCTTCGCCGCCCGCGCGCGGACCCGGGAAGGCCAGTTGCAGGTCGAGCTGGCGCAGTTGAACTACCTGCTGCCGCGCCTGGCCGGGCGCGGGACCCAGATGTCGCGGCTGGGCGGCGGCATCGGGACGCGCGGCCCGGGCGAAACGCAGCTCGAAACCGACCGGCGGCGGATCCGGCTGCGGATCCAGACGCTGGAGCGCGAACTGGACCACGTGCGCAAGACGCGGGGCACGCAGCGGCGGCAGCGCCAGGCGGTGCCGCTGGCCACGGTAGCGCTGGTGGGCTACACGAACGCCGGCAAGTCGACGCTGTTCAACCGGCTGACGGGAGCGGCGGTG
>CAYYID010000053.1:0-43205 GCA_964471915.1 uncultured Solibacteraceae bacterium
ACCGATATCCCCCTGGCGGGCCGGATGCTGCACGTCTTCAACCTGCACCTCGGCACCGCCTTCCAGGAGCGCCGCGCACAGGCCGCCCGGCTGGCAGAGAAGGAGCTGCTTCGCGCCCTCGACATCACCGGCGCGCGGGTGGTGCTTGGCGATTTCAACGAATGGGTGGAGGGCCTGGTCACCCGCACCCTGCGCGCCGAGTTCGCCGGCACCGACCTGCGCCGCCATTTGCCACGCCGCCGGACCTACCCGGCGGCGCTGCCGCTGCTGCAACTCGACCACATTTACTTCGATCCGCACCTCGAGGCCGAACGCGCGTACTTCCACCTGAACCCGCGGAGCCTGCTGGCGTCGGATCACCTGCCGCTGGTGGCGGACTTCCGCTTTCGCGCCGCGACCCCGTGAGACTCCGTTCGGCTGCGCCGCGCGTGGAGCATCGGCATATAATCGAGGCCATGCCTACGCGCCGGGCCGCTCTCGCCGCATCGTTACTCGGGTTCGCCGCCCCGCAGTCGCGGGCCGCCGAAACGCCCGCCCCGCTGCCGGATCCCGCGCTGCACGCCAAGGATCCGGAAGCGTACTGGAAGAAGATCCGCGACACCCAGTTTCTGCTGCCGGACTGGCGCGCGTTCCTCAACAACGGCTCGCTCGGCATCGCGCCGCTGCCGGTCGTGAAGCATGTCGCGGACTACCTGGCGCAGTCCGCCGCGCTGCAGGTGCCCGATTACCCGCGCTGGGGCTACGAAACCCTGGACGCCCACCGCGAGGAACTGGCTGCTTTCGTGGGCTGCAAGAAGGACGAGCTGGCGCTGCTCCATAATGCCACTGAGGGGCTGAGCCTCACCGCCAACGGGATCGACCTCGCGCCTGGCGATGAGGTCGTCATGACCGACCTCGAGCATCCCTCCGGCAAAGCCGGCTGGCGGATGCGCGAGAAGCGCTACGGCAATCCGGTGCGCGAAGTGAAGCTGCCTTCCGTGCCGAAGAGCCCCGGCGAGCTGGCGGACCTGATGGTCTCGGCCATCGGGCCGCGCACCAAGGTCCTGTTCTTTTCGGGCATCATCAGCCCCACCGGCTGGATCATGCCCGTGCGCGACATCTGCCGCGCCGCGCGCGCGAAAGGCGTCCTCACCGTCGTCGACGGCGCGCACATGCACGGGCAGATCCCGGTGAAAATCTCCGCACTCGAGTGCGACTTCTTCACCGGCAGCCCGCACAAGTGGATGTTCGCGCCGGCCGGCTGCGGCTTTCTCTACGTCCGCGAGGAACATCTGGAGCGGCTCTGGCCTTTGTGCGTCACCGGCGACTGGGACAACCAGGGCATGAAAGCCGGCCGCTTCATGCGCCTCGGCACCAATAACCGCGCCATCATGGAGGGCCTGATCGCGGGGCTGCGCTTCGGCAACGCCATCGGCTGGGAGCGGATCTACGCGCGCACGCACCAGCTCGCGCGGCAGGTTTTCGACCGGGCGCGGAAACTGCCAGGGATCCTGGACCTCGCCACGCCGGACGATGACCGCATGTTCGGCGCGCTGACCACCATCCGCTTCAAGAAAGACCCCGCGCCGCTCGCGGCCGTCACCCGCCAGGAGAAGATCTGGACGCTCGAAGGACCGCAGGTCCGCGTCTCGACCCATATCCATACGCGGCCGCGCGACATTGCGCGCTACTTCGACCTGGTGGAGAAGACCCTCACGTGAAACGCCTCCTGACCGCGGCCGCTCTGATCTTTCTCATGCAAACCGATTCCCCCGCCCAGACCCGCGACTACGGGCGCTCGATGACCATCACGCAGGGCGGCATCGTCGCCACGTCGCAGACCCTCGCTTCCCAGGCCGGCGCGATGATCCTGGCGCGCGGAGGCTCCGCCGTCGACGCCGCCATCGCCGCCAACCTCGTGCTCGGCGTCGTCGAGCCGATGATGTGCGGCATTGGCGGCGACTTGTTCGTGATCCACCGCGACGCCAAGTCCGGCAAGCTCACCGGCCTGAACGCCAGCGGACCCGCGCCGCGCGGGCTCTCGCTCGAGTTCCTGAAACGGCAGGGCGAATCCGGCGTGCCCGGCAGCGGCATCCACACCGTCACCGTACCCGGCGCCGTGCGCGGCTTCGCCGAAATGCACAAGAAGTTCGGCCGGCTTCCGTGGAAAGACCTGTTCGACCCCGCCATTTATTACGCCGAGAACGGCTTCCCCGTCACGGAACTGATCCAGTGGGACTGGGAGGCCGCGCGCGGCAAGCTGGCGCCGGACGAGAACGCCCGCCGCATCTTCCTGCCCGAGGGCGCGGTGCCGCGCGTCGGGGAGGTCTTCCGGAATCCGCAACTGGCCAAGGCCTACCGCCAGCTCGCCGCCGGCGGACCCGAGGTCTTCTACCGCGGGGCGATCGCCGAGGCGCTGCTCAAGACCTCGCGGCGGCTGGGCGGCACGATGACCGCCGCTGATCTTGCTTCCTTCGAGGTCGAGTGGGTGACGCCGGTGGCCACGCCGTATCGCGGCTGGACCGTCACGCAGATCCCGCCCAACGGCCAGGGCATCGGCACCCTCGAGATGCTGAACATCATGGAGAATTTCGCGCTCGACAAAATGGCGCCCTACTCCGTGGATGCGCTGCACATCAAGATCGAGGCGCAGAAGCTCGCTTTCCAGGACCAGCGGCGCTACATCGCGGACCCCAAGGCCGTGAAGGTCCCCACGGCAGGCCTGATCTCGAAGGCCTACGCCAAGGAGCGCGCGAGGAAGATCGATCTCGCCAAAGCGGACTGTGAGTCCGAGCCCGGCACGCCGCCGTCCGCCGGCGGCAATACCATCTACCTCGCCGCCATCGACCGCGAGGGCAACATCGTGAGCTGGATCCAGAGCATTTCCGACATCTTCGGCTCCGGCGTGGTCATCGACGACTACGGGTTCCACCTGCACGACCGCGGCGCGGCGTTCAGCTCCGACCCGCGGCATCCGAATGTGCTCGCGCCCGGCAAGCGGCCCTACCACACGATCATTCCGGGGTTCCTCCAGCGCGGCGATCTGCACATCGGCTTCGGCATCATGCGCGGCATGAACCAGCCGCAGGCCCAGGCCCAGTTCGTCTCCTACATGGTGGACCACGGGATGAACCTCCAGGCCGCGCTGGAAGCCCCGCGCTTCACCAAGATGACCCTCGGCGGGTGCGACGTCCGCATGGAGACGCGCGTCGCCCGCGAAACGCGCGACGCGCTCGAAAAACGCGGCCACTTTATCGGCGAGGTCGGCGAATACTCCGGGCTGATGGGCGGCGGCCAGGCGGTGATGCTCGACGCGAAGACCGGCGTGAAGTACGGGGCTTCGTCGCCCCGCAAAGACGGCGCCGCGATCCCGGAGCCGGACCCGTATTTCAACATGCGGCCCGCGCCGGTGAAGCCCCGCTAGGCCCGGCTTCCGGCCAGTCCGCTCCGCTCCAGCAGCGCCTCGGGATCCGGGTCCCGCCCCATGAACGCGCGGTACAGCTCCGCCGGATCCTCGCTGTCGCCTTTGGCGAGGATTCGTTCGCGGAACTCGCCGCCCGCCGCTGCGCTGAACACGCCCTCGTTCCGGAAACGCGAAAAGGCGTCGGCGTCCAGCACTTCCGCCCACTTGTACGAGTAATACCCCGCGCCGTAAGCCACCGGCGAGGAGAACAAGTGCGTGAACGCGGTGATCATCGAGTGATCCTCGGGCAGCTTCGCCGCCGAGAAGCGCTGCAGAATCGCCCGCGAGTACGCCACAGGGTCGCCGTCCTTCGCCGCGTCATAGGCGCGGTGCAACGCCAGATCGATAAACCCGAACCCCAGTTGCCGCATCTGTCCGTTGGCCGCCCGGAACGTGCGCGCCTTGCGCATCTTCCGGAACAGCTCTTCGGGAATCGTCTCGCCCGTTTCGAAGTGCCGCGCGAACAGGTCCAGCGATTCGCGTTCCCAGCACCAGTTCTCCATGATCTGGCTCGGCAGCTCCACGAAGTCCCAGGCTACGTTGGTGCCCGCCAGTGACCGGACTTCCACGCGGCTCAGGCAGTGGTGCAGCAGATGCCCGAACTCGTGAAAGATCGTCTCCACTTCGCGGTGCGTCAGCAGCGCGGGCTTGTCCGCCACCGGCGGCGTCAGGTTGCCGCAGATCAGGCCCAGGTGCAGTTCGCCGGACGCCGGGTTGCCCGTGATCAGCGCGTCCATCCACGCGCCGCCGCGCTTGTTCTCGCGCGGGAACCAGTCGGCGTAGAAGCTGCCGAGCTTCATGCCGTCGGCCCCGTCGTAGATCGCGTAACACTTCACCGCGGGATCCCAGCCCGGCACGCCCGGTTCCTCCAGCACGTGGATCCCGAACACCCGCCGGAAGATGTCGAACATCCCCGCCTGCACCTGCGGCAGGGGGAAGTACGGGCGCAGCGCCTCTTCGTCGAAGTCGTAGAGCGCGTGCCGCTGCTTCTCGGCCCAGTACCCGATGTCCCAGGGCTCCAGCGGACCGGCCCCCGCGAACGCCTCCAGTTCGCGATTCTCCTCCGCGAACCGCGCGGTCGTCTTCGCGTGCAGTCCGTCCAGGAACGCCTGCGCGGCCGCGCCGCGCTTCGCCATCCGGTCGTCCAGCACCAGGTCCGCGAAATCCGCGAAGCCCAGCAGCCGCGCTTTCTCCCCGCGCAGCCGCAGGATCTCCAGCACCAGCCCGCGATTGTCGCGCTCGCCCGCGGTCGCCCGCGTATTGTAGGCCCGGTACACCTGCTCCCGGACCGCCCGGTCGTCGAGATAGGTCATCAGCGCGGTGTAACTCGGCCCCTGCAGCGTGAACCGCCAGCCGGACTTGCCCTTCGTCTCCGCGCTGGCCCGCGCCGCCGCGACCGCGGACTCCGGCAGCCCCGCCAGTTGCGCCTCATCCTCTAGCACCAGTTCCCAGTCGTTCGTCGCGTCCAGCACGTTCTCGGAGAACTTCGTGGTCACCCGCGCCAGCTCGATGTCGATCTCCTGCAGGCGCGCCTTGCCCGCGGCGTCCAGCTCCGCGCCCGCCCGCAAGAAGCCGTCCACCGTCTTCTTCAGGAACCGCTGCCGCGTGCCCTCCAGTCGTCGCGCCTCATCTGTCGCCGCATACTGCTTCACCGCCTGCCACAACCCTTCGTGCAAGGGCAGGCTCGAATAGAACTCCGCCACCGGCGCCTGCACTTCGTTGTAGGCGGCGCGCAGCTCGGGGGAGGTGGCCACGCTCTCCAGATGGCGCGTCACCGCCATGGCGTAGTCCAGGTTCTCGGTCAGCCGGTCCAGCGCGATCAGTACCGTGTCGTAGTTTCGAGGCCGCGGGTCCGCCACCAGCGCCTCGACGCGCGCCCGCGCCTCAGCCAGCAACTGATCGATCGCCGGCTTCACGTGCGCCGCCGCAATGCGGTCGAACGGCACGCGGAATTGGATCTCGAGCAAAGGGTTCATCTTCCCTGATTGTAGCGGCCCCCGGCATGGGACTGCGCTAGAATACAGGCCTGATGCATGTAGAAATTGAGCTGGCTCTCGCGCTCCAGCGCCTGGACCAGCGGATCGCGGAACTGGACAAAGAAGTCGCCACGCTGCCCAAGCAGATCGCCCAAATCGAAAAAACCCTCGACGCGCACCTCCGCCGTCTCGAAGCGGATCAGGCCGCCCTGGCCGCCAACCAGCGCGAGCGCAAGAAACTGGACGGCGATATTCAGGTCCTCCAGCAGAAGATCGCCAAGTTCCGCGACCAGATGACGCTCGCCAAGACCAACGAACAGTACCGCGCCTTCCAGCACGAAATCGACTATGTCGATAACGAAATCCGCAAAGCCGAGGACCGCATCCTCGACCTCATGGCCGAATCCGAGCCGCTCGACGCCGCCGTGAAGAAGGCCGAAGCCGCGCTGAAGGACGAAAAGAAACAGGTCGAGGCGCAGAAGGCTCACGCGCAGCAGCAAACCGCCGCCGACCAGGGCGAACTCACCACGCTCCACGCCGAGCGCAAGGCGGCGCTCGAGAAGTTCTCGCGTCCAGCTCTGGCGGCGTATGAGCGCCTGCGTAAGCGCTGGGGCCCGGTGATCGCCGCCGAAGTCGTCGAGGGCCGCTGCACGGCCTGCCAGATGAGCCTTCGTCCCCAGTACTTCCAGGAGCTACGGCGCAGCGACAAGATGATGTTCTGCGAGGCTTGCGGCCGGATCATCTTCTACAATCCCCCGGTGAGCTTCGAAGACAAGATGGATCTGCCCAAGCCCGCGCAGGCCTAGCCCGCAAGCCCCCGCCGCCGGTATTACACTAGGTCCAAACGGTTCGCCCGCCGCGCGATCACGCAGCCCCGGGCGAGCCAGACTGGGCTTCTTTTCCGCCACGTTGACTAAGGAGACAAACTGAATGAGCCTGCGCATCAACGACCTCGCGCCCGACTTCGAGGCCGACACTACCCACGGCCGCATCCGCTTCCATGAGTTCATCGGCGATGGCTGGGCCATCCTCTTCTCGCACCCCAAGGACTTCACGCCCGTCTGCACCACTGAACTCGGCTACCTCGCGGGCATGCAGGATCAATTCGCGGCGCGTAGTTGCAAGATCCTC
Organism: uncultured Solibacteraceae bacterium; assembly: GCA_964471915.1. Taxonomy (GTDB): domain Bacteria; phylum Acidobacteriota; class Terriglobia; order Bryobacterales; family Bryobacteraceae; genus JAIEPW01. Next base: position 6,550 of record CAYYID010000053.1, read on the forward strand.
GGTCTGAGCGTCGACCCCGTCGCCAACCACGGCAAATGGGCCGCCGACATCGAGGAGACTCAGGGTCACAAGGTCAACTATCCCATCATCGGCGACACGGACCTGCACATCGCCAAGCTCTACGACATGCTGCCCGGCGACGCCGGCGAGTCCTGCGAAGGCCGCACGCCCGCCGACAACGCCACCGTCCGCACGGTCTTCTTGATCGGCCCGGACAAGCGCGTGAAGCTCACCATGGTGTATCCCATGAGCACCGGCCGCAACTTCGCCGAAATCCTGCGCGCCCTCGATTCCATCCAGCTCACCGCGAAGCACACCGTCGCGACGCCGGCCAACTGGCAGCCGGGCGACGACGTCATCATCCCGACGTCGGTCTCCGACGAACAAGCCAAGGCGAAGTACCCGAACGGCTTCAAGACCCTGAAGCCCTATCTGCGGACGGTCGCCCAGCCGAAGTAAGCCGAAGCGGCACAGGCGCCTCGCGAGTTTCGATCGCGGGGCGCCCCGCCACTCCGGTATGCTGTTCTGGCGATGCGCCTCCTCACTGTCCTCGCCGCCCTCCCCCTCTTCGCCCAGGTCGCCGAACTCGGCGTCCAGGATCCCACACGTGACGGCCTCGACCTCACCGCGCCCATCAAAGTCACCGACAACATCTGGGTGGCCATCGGCTTCGGTAACACCTACCTGGTGAAGACTTCCGAGGGCAACGTGATCATCGACACCTCGCTGCCCAACCACGCGCAGCGGCACGTCAAGATGCTCAAGGCCGCCGCTCCCGGGCCGGTCAAGTACATCATCCTGACCCATGGCCACGGCGACCACACCGGCGGGGTCGCGCTGTGGAAGGAGCCCGAAACCAAGGTAGTCGCTCAGAAGAACTTCGCCGAGTTCCAGCACTACCAGGCGCGCCTCGGCGGGTTCTATGCCGGGCGCAACGCCGCGCAGTTCGGCGCCGGCATCGGCCCGCGCGCCGCCATCACCGGACCCGGCCGCGGCAATTACCCCGCCACGATCGTCGCCAACGTCCTGTTCGACCAGAAGTACGAGTTCGAACTCGGCGGCGTGAAGTTCGAGGTCCACGCCACGCCCGGCGAGACGTATGACCACGCCACCGTCTGGATCCCCCAGTGGAAAGCCGCCTTCGTCGGCGACAACTTCTACGGCTCGTTTCCCAACATCTACACCCTGCGCGGCACCCAGCCCCGCTGGGCGCTCGACTACGTGAACTCCATCAATACGGTCCTTGCCTGGAAGCCCGAGATCCTCACCCCCAGCCATGGGCGCCCCGTCTTCGGCAACGCCGCCATCGCCGCGGCCATGACCAAGTACCGCGACGCCATCCTCTATGTCCACGACGCCACCGTGCGCGGCATGAACGAGGGCAAGGACGTCTTCACCCTCATGCGCGACATCCAGCTCCCGCCCGAACTCCGCGTCGGCGAAGGCTACGGGACCCTCTCCTGGAGCGTCCGCGGCATCTACGAAGGCTACGTCGGCTGGTTCGACGGCAACCCCGCCACCATGTACGCCACGCCGCCGAAGGCCGTCTATCCCGATCTGGTTCGCCTGGCCGGCGGCGCCGCCAAGGTTGCCGTTGAGTCCCAGAAGAAGCTCGCCGACCGGAAATGGGTGGAGGCGCTGCACCTCGCTGACATCGCCCTCGCCGCAGACCCCAAGGACAAGATCGCCCTCGAGACACGGCTCGCCGCCTTCCAGGCACTGCTGAAAGAGTCGAAAAACTCGAATGAGCGCGGCTGGCTCGAGTTCGGAATCCGCGAGACGAAGAGCCGGATGCAGTAGGACGAAGATCCGGCGAAAATGACCGGAAAACCCCTAGAAACGCGAGGGTTGGTACCAGCGGTCTTCACCCTGTGTCGTCTTGACACACCCCCTCGGACTACGGTATCCTAACCCTTCGCTTCGGGGTTCCCATTATGGTACCCCTTGGGTCTTCGATCTATCCTTGAGGACTTCTTCCTCGGCGGCGGCCCCCCAATTCACAAGAGGAGACTGATCTCCCGATGAAGCAACAGTATTTCATTCTCGTGCTTGCGCATTCCCTTCACGGAAGACTGCGCCGCATTCAAATCCCCCACCAGTTCGTGTACGTCGTCCTGGCACTGGCCCTGTTCGGTTCGTTCTCGCTGTTCGGGATGGTGTCCAGCTACCTGCGGATGGCCTGGAAGGTGTCGAACTACAACTCCCTGCGCAGCGAAGTTGAGGTTTTGCGCAATCGTTACAAGGAGTTACAGGCGCAGAACACGCAGAAGCAGGAACAGCTCGCCTCCCTCCAGTTGCTGGCCACCGAGATGTCCACGGCGATGGGTGTCCGCAAGCAGATCGAATCCATCGACCTGGAGCCGGATTCGCCGTTGATGCCCACCTTCGAGGAAACCCTCGAAACCTACGACTTCCTGAAATCCGCCCAGTTCTCGCGCATTCAGCGCAACTTTGCCCGTCAGTTCCACCAGAACGTCATGCCCAGCCTCTGGCCGGTGAACGGTCGCCTGCTCAGTCACTTCGGCATGCGGCAGGACCCCTTACGCGGAGGCGGACAGTACCATCCTGGGGTAGACATCTCGGCGGACATGTTCACGCCGGTTCGCACGGCGGCCGATGGCGTGGTCGCGTTCGCGGGCTGGAATGGCGGCTATGGCCGCGTCGTCGTTGTGGATCACGGCAATGGCATGCGCTCGTTGTATGCGCATCTGTCGCGGGTGAACGTGCTGCCGGGCCAGGATGTCCGGCGCGGGGAAGTGATCGCCGCCTCGGGTGCGTCCGGGCGGGTCACCGCGCCACACCTGCATTTCGAGGTCCGGATGGGCAGTGTTCCGGTGAATCCGTACCCCTACCTTGCGAAGTCGGCCGTCTACACCGCCGCGGTTCGCAAAGACCTTCCCTTCTAGAACGTTTTCCCCGGTCAGGAACCCTACGTCGCCGGCGGCGCACGGCTTCAAGTCCCCTCGGGCCAACGTCTATACCGAACAACGACTTAGGGAGTCTTTTGGCGTTTCTTTGGACACATTTTCCCCGTTCCTTCGACCTCTCTGAGGACTTTCGGAAGCCTCCGGCCGCACAGTGGACCCATGATCAGTCCGCACCTCCGGCTCGACGAGTTCGAAAGCGTGGCGCTCCCCCTCCACGATGCCCTTTACCGCACCGCGCTCTCCCTGATGCGGAACCCGGATCAGGCCCAGGACGTCGTCCAGGAGACCTACCTCGAGGCCTGGAAATCGTTCCATAAGTTCGCGGCCGGAACCAACTGCAAAGCCTGGATGTTCGCGATCCTGTTTCACAAGGTCCGGCATTACCGCCGGAAGTGGCTGGGGCGGTGGATCCAACCCGAGGAGAACGTCCTGGCCGAAACGCTGGTGGCGCGCGCCGAACTCCCGGACCGCGTCACCGACCAGGAGATCCTGAACGCGATCGCCGAAATCCCGGCGCAGTTCTCGGAAGTCCTGCTCGCGGTGGACGTTCAGGAGCTGGCCTATAAGGAAGCGGCAGAAGCGCTCGGCGTTCCCATCGGGACGGTGATGTCCCGGCTATCGCGCGGTCGCGCCCTGCTCCGGGAGCGGTTGGCGGGGACGGCGCGCAGCTACGGCATCGGCGCGCGGGAGGCCTCGGCGTGCCGTTAAGAGTGGCGCTTGCCGCGCTGGCGCTGGGCGTGGCCGGCGCCTTGGCCACGCTTTCGCTGCCCCGCGCGAGCTGGAGCGGCGCCTTTCATGACGTCGCCCATCACGGCGAGGGCCGGGCCGAGCTTTGGAAGACGGCTCGCGGTTGGGAACTGCGGGTGCGCGGGCTGCGCACCGGGCAATCGCCAGACCTCGTAATCGGCATGGTCCATGCGGCGGACGCCCGCGACAACGAAGACGTCGAGCGGGCCGGCCTGGTGATCGCCGGCAAGGTCCCATCCGGCCAGGGGGACTTCGTCCTGCCCCTGCCGGAAGGCGCGCAACCGCCCCGCTACGGCGCCGTCGCCGTCTGGAATGTCCGCTACCGCGTGAACTTCACCACCGCGCCGCTGCGGTAATTCCCACCAAAGCCGCGGCGTTCTCTTCACCAACGCCGGCAACCGGATCGGCTCGTCCATCCGACGCGCCGCTTTACTGCGCCGGAGGCTCGGGAGGGGGAGGAGGAGGCGGCGGCGGGGCTGGTGGAGGAGGCGCGGGACGCGGGCTCTTCTTGTCATATTCCATCCAGGGCTCGCCGCGTACCGGAACCGGCATGGCACTCGGACTCGACAGGATCCCGGAGAAATCCGTCAGCACCTCAGCCGCGGTCACCTTCTTGAAATGGTCCGTCAGGTGCGGACCATAGTAGCCTCCCAGGCTGCAGCCCCATAGCCAGGCCGAGGCATCCCGTGAAAACACCTTCGATCCCCGGGCCGGGAAGCCCTCGCCGGAACGCCAGAACTCGCCATACTTGAGATCCGTGGGGTGCTCGCCCTTCTTGTTGCCCCACCCGAAGATCATCCAGAATCCCGTTCTGCCCGCGTGTCCGAAGTAATCGAACCGCTTCACCTTGATCTTCGCGCGGTTTACGTTCGGCGTCTTGGCGTGCGTCGCGAGGACCTTCCGCCAGCGGTGCGCCCAGCTGCGGTCAGTGACCCCGAGCGCCTGGTCGTAGAACGAGCCCTGCTCGTTCACTCGTGCGCCGGATCCCATGTCCTCCTCCGAATGCTTGTCGAACGGGTGGATCCAGTGCTGGCCCTCAAAGGTCCCCGTGGCCAGGTAGATCTCGAAAGTGGCCTGATCGTTGATCAAGAGCAGCCGCACCAGCACGTTGGGCAGACGCGGCTCGCCCAGCAGCATGGGGCCGAAGACGATCTTCCTCGGAATGTCGTGGATGTAGTCCTGATAGTGGTGTCCGTTCTCGGGCCGCCGGATCAGCTCGCCGGTGTTTCCGAGGGTGGTGCGCATCAGGATGTGGTGATTGATCACCTCTTCGCGTTCCGCGTCCCGGTGGTTGTGCACGATGGCCCGCGGCTGCGACGGGAAGCTAAACGCCGTGCGGGGGCCTTCCGGCGGCGCATCGGGCAGCGGCGGACCTGGCGGGATCAATCCCTGTTGCACGTACGGATCGAACTCGGGAGTGTAGCGCACCGCGGGCGAATTCCGGTGGAGCAACTGGTTGTAGGGCGAAGCTTCCCAATCTGTCGCTTGCCGCAACAGGTACGGCTTCAGGTACACGATGATCGTAACGATGTCGCCCGGCCTGGGCTTCGCGAATCCCTGGGTGAAGAGGCGCATGGCCGGGTCCAGGAAGTTCGCCCAGTAACGGTCGTGCGTCGCGGGATGCTCACCGTTGTAGTTCTCGATGTACGACTTCAAGTTCGCCAGGTTCCCGGGGTGCGGGACCGGCAGGTACTTGCGCTGCTCACGGTCGAGGTAGGTGTACCCGTTGAACGTGTTGGTCGGACCGCCGACCAATACGATGTACTCCTCTGGCAGAGGTGTATTCACCGGATTGTGGTGGTCTTTGCCGCGTTTGAAGTTCTTGGTGTCGCCCATCGCCTCGAGCCTCCCCGTTGGCCTCAAGACGCGGGATTCCGGAGGCTGGAAGCTCAACTTTTTCGTCGGTTTCCGGGGACCAGCCAGAAGGGGCGGGATACGCTCGGACCGCCCGGCTACGGCACGACCGGCCGGGGACTCTTTTTGTCGTAAGTGTGCCACTTCTCGCCGTTGTCGGGCACCGGCATCGACGAGGGCGTATCGAGGATGTGCGTAAAGTCGGTCTCGATCTCGGCCGCGACTACTTTCTTGAAGTGGTCGGTGAGCAGCGGCGCGTACTCCTTGCCGAGATTGCAGCCCCACAGCCACGCGATGGCGTCCCGAGTGAAGGCCTTCGACCCCTTTGGCGGAAAGCCGTCGCCGGAGTACCAATACTCGATGAACTTCTCCTCGAAGGGGAGTTCGCCCTTCTGATTCCCCCAGCCGTAGATCATGTAGTAGCCGTTATCGGCCGAATGCCCGACGAAGTCGAATCGCTTGATCTTGATCTTCGTGCGGTCCACGTTCGGCATCTTGGCGTGTTTCTTGAATAGCTTCGTCCAGTACAGCGCCCACTTCTTGTCCGAAGCGGTCAAGGCGTAGTCGTAGAACGCTCCTCGGTCGTCGATCCGGGCGCCGGCCCCCATGTCCTCCTCCGTGCGCTTGTCCAGCATGTGGATCCAGTGCTCATCAGGGAAAGCGCCAGTGCCCAAGTAGTTCGCGAACGTCGCCTTGTCGTTGATCAAGAGGAGCTTCACCAGCACGTTTGGCAACTGCGGCGTGCCACTCAGCCGTGGTCCGAAAACGATCTTACGAGGAATGTCGTGGATGTAGTCCTCGTAGTCGTGACCATTCCGCGGGCGCTTGATCGTCTCATCCGTGTTGGCACTGGTCGTCTGCATCAGGATGTGGTGGTTCAGCACCTCTTCCGGCTCCTCGGCGTTCACCTTGATCTTTTTCGGAGCTTCCGGCAGGCTGGGATTCCGAAAAGCGGCGCGCGACGGCGGCCCGGGAATGGGCAGTTTCGGTCCCCGCCGCTGGGCGTACGGGTCGAACTGGGGGTTGCCCCGGACGTAGGGCGAATCGCGATGCAGCAGCGAGTTGTACGGAGAGGCGTTCCAATCCACCGCCTGCCGCCAAAGATAGCCCTTGAGGTATACCACGACGGTCACGATGTCCCCCGGACGCGGCTGGACGATGCCCTGCGTATACAGGCGCATCGCCGGATCCAGAAAGTTCGCCCAATACAGATCGTGCGTCGCGGACGGGTGGCCGGGGTAACCCTTGAGGTAGGTCTGCAATCCTTTCAGGTTCTTCGGATGCGGCATCGCCGCACCTTGGCCGGTGCGCGGGTCCGTGTACTCGTACCCGTTGAAGGTGTTCGTCGGGCTCCCCACCAGCACGATGTACTCTTCCGGCAACCCCGTATTCACCGGATTGTGGTGGTCGGGACCCCGCTTGAAGTTCTTGGTCTCGCCCATCTCAGAACCCGTGCGCCTGTTTCAGCTTGTCCAGGAACGTCCGCGTCACCTTCCGCAGCGGCGGCTCGTCGATGTCCTGCGCGTCGCAGAACTTGTCGATGGCGTCCTCGGTCTCGGTGTCCCAGTTCCCCGTGGGCGTCACCTTGTAGCCCAGGTTCGCCAGCCGCGCCTGGATTCCGCTCAGGCTCTCCAGCGGATCCACCGACCCCAGCTTCAGGTCGAACTCCAGCTCGTTGCCGTCGTCGAGCACGATCAGCTTCCCGCTTTGCGCGTTCGGCGGAATCGGAATCTCCACCTTCCCGCCGCTATCGGTCTGCGACTCCGACACCTTGCCGTCGATCACGATGGTGCACTTGGCGTTCTTCACCACCTCGTCCATGTCCTTGATCACCATCTTCAGAATCGACGGGACGCCTTTCAGGCGGAACTTGTGCTTGGCGTCAGTTCCCTTGTCCACTTCCTTCTGTTCGATCGGCGGAATCGTCACCAGGTCGCCCGGCAGCAGGACGTTCGGGTCCTTTCGCTCTTTCTTCAGTTGGGCGTTGGCCGGATCGTTCCACACCGTCTTCCAGAAGTGCCCGTGGTCCTGCGCGATGCTCTCGATGCAGTCGCCGTTGCTGACGGTGTAGTCGCCCTGGCCGGTGGGCTGGATCAATTCCACGATGTCGCTTGGAGGAGCGGTTTGCGTTCCCATGTCTCTAGTGGCGTATAGTTTGGGAGATGCAGCTCAAAGCCGTCCCCCTGGAGTTCCCGGATAACTCTAACATCATCCTGGGGCAAAGCCACTTCATCAAGACCGTGGAGGACCTGTACGAGGCGATCGTCTCGACCGTGCCGCAGATGAGGTTCGGCATCGCCTTCAACGAAGCCTCCGGCGCGTGCCTGACGCGAGCCGAGGGCAACGACGACGCCCTCAAAGCCGCCGCTATCGCCAATGCGTCGGCCATCGGGGCCGGCCACAGCTTCGTAATCATCCTCCGGGACGGCTACCCGATCAACATCCTGGGGCGCATCAAAGAGGTCCCGGAGGTGGTGAACATCTTCTGCGCCACCGCCAACCCGGTGCAGGTGATCGTCGCCGAGACCGAGCAGGGCCGCGGGATCCTCGGGGTGATCGACGGCAGTTCCCCGAAGGGCGTCGAGGACGAGGCTGGCGTTGCCTGGCGCAAGGACCTGCTCCGCAAGATCGGCTATAAGCGCTAGCGCATGCCCCGGCTCTTCCTCATCGACACCTTCGGGTTCATCTTCCGCGCCTACCACGCGCGCGCCCGCTCCGGCGCGCCGCCGATGCGCACCCATCGCGGCTTCTCCACCGAAGCCGTTTACATATTCCACAACATGCTCCGGAAGCTGATCCAGACGCACCACCCGGAGTACCTCGCCGCGGTCTTCGAGTCCCTCGGCCCCACCTTCCGCGACGAGAAGTTCGAGGCCTACAAGGCCAACCGCGCCGAAACGCCCGCGGACCTCATCGAGCAGATCCCGTATGTCCGCCAAGTGCTGGAGGCGTTCTCCGTCCCCATTCTGGAGTACGACCGGTTCGAGGCCGACGACGTCATCGGCACCCTGGCGCGCCGCGCGGCCGAGCAGGGGTTCGAAGTGGTCATCGTGTCGAGCGACAAGGACATGATGCAGCTCGTCGACGGGCGCGTGACGATGCTCAACCCCATGAAAGACGACAAGCTCTACGACATCGCGGGAGTCGAAGAGTACATGGGCGTTAAGCCCTGGCAGGTGGCGGACCTGCTGGCTCTGAAGGGCGACGCGGTCGACAACATCCCCGGCGCGCCGGGGATCGGCGACAAGGGCGCGCGCGACATTATCCAGAAGTTCGGCTCCGTGGAGGCCGCCTTGGACCGCGCGGCCGAGGTCGAGCGACCGATGTACCGCAAGAGCCTCGAAGAGAACCGCGAGCGCATCGAGCTGTCGAAGGAACTGGCCACCATCCACACCGACGTGCCGATCGACACGGCCGTGACATCGCTGGCGGTGCGCCCGCCGGATCCCGCGGCGCTGAAGGCAGTGTACAAGGAGCTCGAGTTCTTCAGCCTGCTGAAGGACCTCGAATCCGCCGGACAGCCCGGCACGCCGCGCGACTACGCGACGCTTTCCTCCGAAGAAGCCACGGTCTGGCTCGCCTCGCTGCCGGCGGAGGTCACCTTCGCGCTCGCCCTCGGACCTGCCGGTGAGCTCGGCGGCCGCCTGATCGGGCTCTCGCCGCACGAAGGCACGGCCCGCGCACTGCCGCTCGAAGCGGCGGCCGGGCATTTCCCCGGGGTCCGTGCCGCGCATGACGCGAAGTCGCTGATCGTCGAGCTCCGCCGCGCCGGCGTGGAGCCGCCGCCCGTCGCCGACGACACGATGCTCTACGGCTTTCTGCTCGCCGCCGAGCCGTCCGGCGCCAGCCTGGACGTGCTCAGCGAGGTCCACCTCGACCGCAAGCTGACTGCCGATCTCGCCGAACAGGCCGACCTCACCGGCATGCTCGCCCGCAAGCTCCGCGCCGAAGTGGAGCGCGAGGGCTTGCGGCCGGTCTACGACACCATCGACTTTCCGCTCTCGCCCGTGCTCGCCCAGATGGAGCTGACCGGCATCCGCATCGAGCCGGCGGCCCTGGCGGCGCTGTCCGCCACCATGGATGCGGAGATCACCGCGCTGGCCGGCCGCATCTTCGACCTCGCGGGCAAGACGTTCAACATCAATTCGCCGCAGCAGCTCGGCAGGGTGCTGTTCGAGGACCTCCAGATCGCCCCCGCCCGTGGACCGCGCGGCAAAGCGCCCTCCACCGCCGCCGACGTGCTCGAAGCCCTCGCCGAGGACCACGAGATCGCCCGCAAGGTCCTCGAGTACCGGCAGCTCACCAAGCTCAAGGGGACGTACGTCGACGCGCTGCCCGCGCTCCTCGATCCGCGCACCGGGCGGCTCCACACCACGTTCAATCCTGCGGGCGCGGCCACCGGACGCCTGTCCTCGTCGAACCCCAACCTGCAGAACATTCCCATCCGCACCGCGCTGGGCCGCGAAATCCGCGCCGCCTTCGTGCCCGAGCCCGGCTGGACGCTGATCGTCGCCGACTACTCGCAGATCGAGCTGCGGCTGCTCGCGCACCTTTCACGCGACCCCGTGCTCACCGAGGCCTTCCGCAACGGCGAGGATATCCATACGCGAACCGCGGCCGAGGTGTTCGGCGTGCCACCGCTGATGGTCACGCCCGAGCACCGGCGCGCGGCGAAGGCGGTGAACTTCGGCATCGTGTACGGGCAGACGGCGTTCGGCCTCGCGCAGTCGCTCGGCATCGGCCGCGGCGAAGCGGACCAGTACATCAAGGCGTACTTCGAGCGGTACGCCGGGGTCCGCAAGTGGCTGGACGCGACGATGGCCGAGGTCCGCCGCACGGGCTTCGCGAAGACGATCTTCGGCCGGCGCCGCCCGATCCCGGACATGAACTCGCGGAATCCGAACGCCCGGGGCTTCGCGGAGCGGACCGCCGTGAACACGCCGCTGCAGGGCGCGGCGGCGGACCTCATCAAGCTCGCGATGATCCGCATCGCCAAGAAGCTGGCAGGATCCGGGACGCGCATGCTGCTCCAGGTGCATGACGAGCTGGTCTTTGAAGCCCCGCCCGGCGAGGCCGGCGAGGTCCGCAGCATGGTGAAGCGCGAGATGGAGTCGGTGTACCGGCTGGAGGTCCCGCTGGTGGTGGACACGGGCGTGGGTCCCAACTGGCGCGACGCGAAGTAGGCCACCAATCAACCTGAGCCGGCGATTCTTTCCTCGCGCTTGGCGAGGAAGATCCGCGTGATTTCGGCATGGGGGCTGATGGGCCGCCGGCTTCGCTCACCGCCCCGCCTGCTTTCCCTACGGCATCAGATCGACCTTCGTGTTGTTCATGTCCATGTTGGTCGGGTTTAACAGCTCCACAGCCATGCCCGTGGTGTAGAACACCGTGTTCTCCTTGAATACGTTGTAGCGCGAGGTAGCCGAGGCTTGAATCCCGGTACCGAACCCGGAGATGGAGTTCGCATAAACTAGGTCTCCCACCGGACCATTGGCGTCACCATCCGCCGGGTTGTAGCAGATCCCGAGAATCCCGTTGGTCCCGGCGGTGATCGTGTTATTCGCGATGCGGTTGCCCCGGCTCATGCCCCCTCGCACGAAGATACCCAGCCCCGTGTTGTCGATGGCATTGTGTTCCACCACGACGTTGCGGGATTGCACGATCATGATCCCGGTTTCCGGCGGCGGCGCAACCACCGGCAGGCCTTGCCCCCGTATCTGCAGGCCCGAGATCGCGACATTGGAGCTGTTCATTACAACCACTCCGAACGCCGCGTTTGAGATGAAGCCGTTCTTCACCCGCACGCCCTGGGATCCCGTTATGCGAACGCCCACCCCCGTCTTGTTGCCCAGCCCGGAAACACCAAAGCCGTTCAGATCGAGGGTCACGTCGTTCGCGGTGATGGTGATCGCCGCTCCGCTCGCGGAAAATGGCTGCCGGTCATCTTGCAGCACGTAATTACCGGGCGTGTCGATCACACCAGTCCTCGGGACCGGGCGCCCATTGGGCTGGGCCAGCAAGCTGCCGGCCATCGCCATCGTCGCGGCCACCAGGGCCACGCCTCTCGTCATTCTCATTGCATCGCCTCCTGTCGAATTCGCCAGGCTCTCGCCCGGCCTTCAACAAGTCGGCGCGAGGGCCGGAATCCCCCTCCGCTAGAATGAATAAATGTTCAAGGCTCCCGCGGCCTTTGTCCTCCTTGCGTTTGCAACTTCCCTTCCCGGCCAGCCGAACCGCTTCGTGGGCGGCTACGCCGGAATTTCCACCCTCTCCGCCGACGGCCGCACCGACGTTTCGACCGCGAACGCCCGCTTCAGTTCGTACAAGCCGGAAAACGGCCTCACGGTGGTTGGCCTCGCGGGCTCGCATATCAACGACTTCTTCAGCGTGATGGGCAGCTACGGCTGGAATCGGAACTCGATTCTGTTCGCGGCGGGCGAAGCGGGCGCCGCGAACGGCGCTGTCACCCAGCAGCATCGCGCGACGATGCACACGGTGATCGGCGAAGGGATGCTTTATTTCCGGCCGCGGAAGAGCCGGATGCGGCCCTACCTGAGTGCGGGCGCCGGCGTCGTTCATGTGGCAGCTTCGGCGCGCGGTGCCGCTGCCGGTTTCGGAATCGCCCCGGCGCTCCCCCGGAGGATCACTCACACCGGCCCCGCCCTCCGCGTCGCGGTCGGCATCGACCTCTTCTTCACCCGCCGCGCCGCCTTCCGCTACAGTTTCAGCGAGACCCTGCAAGGCAACCCCTTCAGCTCCGCGTTGACGCCGCCCGCGCCCCGGCGGCTGGCGAACTTCCAGAACTGGTTCGGCATGGTTCTCTACTTTTGAAACTGGCTGTACGGGCAGTGCGGCCACCAGATCGGCGCTTTGTCCAGCTGTTCCGCCAGCACCCGCGCGTGGCAGACCCGGCAATAGAACATCTGTTTGGCGGGTTGGCCCAACGGCGTGATCTGAACCAGTTCTTCAAAGACGCACAAGGGATGGCCGGCGTTCTTCGTCTCGGTTACGTCCAGCAGCGGTCCGGACAGTTGCTGCGCCTTGACCAACGCGGTGTAGGTCCGGCTCAGCAGACGGGCGGGCACGCGGGACTCTTCGACGCGCTCGTCGTCCGCCCCCTGCGCCAGGCGCTCGAAGACACTGTCGTCACTCATCGACTCTCCCGGCCGGCCGCTGTCTTTCACTGTACCACCGCCTCCTGAACTGCTCGCGAGCCCTCGCCAAGCCTCGCTCCACCGCCTTCGCCGTCTTTCCCGCGGCCTCCGCCATCGCCTCGGCGCTCCATCCTTCCCAATACCTCCAAAGCAGAAGCAACCTCGGCTGTTCGTCCATCTCCAGGAGCACCCGCCAGATCCGATCGCGGGCCGCCCGATCCTCCAGAGCCTCGGCCAGGTTCGTCGGGGCGGCCGGCTCCGGAGCGTCTTCGTCGAATTGCAGTTCCCGCAACCGGGAACGGTAGTGGTCCTGCACCTTGTGCCGCGCGATCCCCAGCAACCAGGCCTTGACCCCCGCCGTGCCCCGGTACCGCTCCAGTCCCTGCCAGGCCTCGAGAAATACCTGCTGAAAAACCTCCTCCACCAGATCCTGCCGGGGCATGAGCCGCCGCGTCAGATAGCCATGTACCGGAGGCCCGAAACGGGACACGAACTCGGCAGTGGCTTTGCGGTCCTTCCGGAGGACCGCAAAGATAAGTTCCGAGTCGCTCTGCTGCGCCGCCTCCTGAGTCACTGCTCCTTATGGTCGCACTCGCGGCCTGAATCCCCCTGTCTACGTCGCCCGACGCGGGCGGTCGGGCGAAATCCGGGCCTTCGCTGCCGCAGCGAAGCGGAGCGGGCGCGATGCGAAGTGGGCGGCCCAAGCTGCCGGCCAGGACGCTCAGGCCAGCAAGTGCCCCAGCGGAACCGCCCACAACTTCTTGCCCAGGGACACCGCCGTCTTGCCGTTGTAGGCCAGGATGGCCGCCTCGCACTGCGGCGTCCGGTCCAGAAACGCCCGCAGTCCCGCCAGGTCGGACTCCGCCCAGCGGGTCCCCGCTTTGATCTCGATCGCCCACGCTTTGCGCCCGGCCTCGATCACGAGGTCCACTTCGTGCCGCCCTTGCTCGTGCCAGTACGATACCGCCGCGCCAGGCAGGTGCACGTCCAGGATGGCGCTGAGGTTCTGCACCACCCAGGTTTCGAGCAGTGCTCCCCACTGCGGATCGGACGCGCCGCGCCCGCCGGCGGCTGCGCCGGTCAGGTACGCGGCCAGGCCGCTGTCGGTGAAGTAGAGCTTCGGCGCTTTGATCAGCCGCGAGGACCGGTTGCGGAGAAACGGCGGCAGGCGCCGGATCAGATAGGAGGTCTCGAGCAACTGGAGGTAGCGCGCCGTGGTGGCGGCGGGCAGCCGGGCGTCGCGCCCGAGCATGCTGACGTTGAGGACCTGCCCCGTGCGCAACGCCGCCAGCTCGACGAACGTCCGGAAGGCGACCAGGTCCGCGACCTGCGCCAGTTGCCGCACATCGCGTTCCACATAGGTCTGCACATAGCCGCGGAACCACAGCGCGTGGTTGCCCTTGGGTTGCAGACACACCGGCGGCAGGCCCCCGCTGGTGACTTCGCGCGCGGTGACCGGTTCGGCCTCGCCTTCCGGCAGCCGGCCGCGCCGCAAGAGCTCGAGCAGGCGGGGTGGGGCGGCGGTTTGGCGCCGGATCTCCCGGCGCGTCATGGGATGGAGGGTCAGGTACACGGCGCGTCCGGCCAGGGTTTCCGAGACGCTGGCGAGCAGCGCGAGGTTCGCCGAACCCGAGAGCAAGAACCGGCCGGCCTGGCGGTTGCGGTCTACGGCGGCCTTGATCGCGGGCAGCAGTTCGGGCGCGTACTGCGCCTCATCCAGCGTCACCCGCCGGTAGCGGGCCAGCAGCGTTTCGGGATCCTGGCGCGCGGCAGCGAGCACCGGAAAATCATCGAGGGTCCGGTACAGCCGCCCGCGCAGCCCGGGATGCAGCGCCAGCAGCGTCGATTTCCCCGCCTGGCGCAGTCCCGATAGCACCACGACCGGCAAATTCGCCAGCGCTTCCTCGAGCAATTCCGCGATTTCCCGGGGCCGGTATCTTGTCATGATTCACCACGCGCCTTGTCATTATGACACACTCGCTGGTGAATCCTGACAGCGCGGCACTCCGCGAACTCACGCCGGACGCCGCCCCGTCAATCCCCCAAACCGCCGGTCCCGCGCCCGGAACGCCGCGACAGCGCACGCCAGATCCTCTCCCGTGAAGTCCGGCCAGAGCGTGTCCACGAAGACGAACTCCGCGTACGCGCACTCCCACAGCAGGAAGTCCGACAGCCGCTGCTCGCCCGAGGTCCGCACGAGCAGGTCCACGTCGGGACCGAGCGCCCGTCCCAGCGCCTCTTCGCTGATCTCCCCGAGCCCCGCCGCGGCGCGCGCGATCGCGGCGCGCGCCGAATAATCGATGGCCAGCCGCAAGTGCAGCCGCGTGTTCGGCGCCGTCACCGCTTCCGCTTGCTCCACGGCCGGCAACAGCGCCCCGGGCAACCGGTCCCGCCTGCCGATCAAGCTGATCCGGACGCCGTTCCGGTGGCAGTGCGCGGTCTCGCGCCGCAAGTACACGCCCAACAGGCGCAGCAGCGCGCCCACCTCCGCCTCCGGTCGCTTCCAATTGTCTTCGGAAAACGCGTACAGCGTCAGCGTCGTGATCCCCAGCCCGGGCGCGGCCTCCACCGCGCGACGCACCGCCTGGGCTCCCGCGCGGTGCCCCGCCACGCGCGGCAGTCCCCGTCGCGCCGCCCACCGGCCGTTGCCATCCATGATGATTGCGGCGTGCATCGCTGGACCCCGCGCCTACTTCCGCATCGCCCGGATAATCGCTTCCATATGGTCCAGGTACTTCTCGAGCGCCTGCTGCCCCGCTGCGGTCAACCGGTACTCCGTCTTCGGCATTCGGCCTTCGAAGGACTTGGCGCAAGCGATGTAGCCCGCCTCCTCGAGTTTCCGCGCGTGGACGCTCAGGTTCCCGTCCGTCGTCTCGAGCAGCCGCTTCAGCTCGTTGAACGTCAGCGACGGATTCGCCGCCAGCGCGCTCACGATCCCCAGCCGCATCCGCTCATGGATCAGCCGGTCGAGATCCGGCAATCCGTCGCCCGCCGGACGCCGCACCGCCGGCGCCGGGGCCTGTCTTGCCGCCGCGTTCGCTCCCTTAGCCACCGTACCTCCTCGCGATGATCCACCCAAAAACAATGTGCAGCCCGCCAAAGCCCGCCGCCAGCAGCGCGTTGCCCCACCCCAGAGGCAGGAATAGCGCAGCCATCCCTTCCAGGAGGAAGCACAGCCCCATCACCGGAACGATCCGGACCGAAAACGCTCCCCCGGTCACCACGCCCACGCCGTAGAGCATCAGCCACAGGCCCGGCATTACTCCATAGGCTCCGTTCCGGTACAGCGCCCCCGTCAGCGCGGCTCCTGCCAAGAGCGCGGGCAGAAAGCCGAAGAGGAACTTCCGGGCGGCCCCGGTCCACAGCGCTTGCCGCGCCGCACGGCTCTTCCAGACCACCGAAGCTGCCCCGATCGCGATCGCCACTACGCCCTCTCCCCACCAGACGGCCAGCCAACCGGCGGCCGTTTCCTGCCGCGCCGCTGCCCACGCCGCTGCCAGCGCCGTCAGCCCCAACAGCACGCCGCCCCAGCCGGGAACCGCCGTGAACGCGCCGGAGCGTTCCATCGTCTCGCGGATGAAGCGCAGGTTGTCCAGCGCATGATCGCCGAGGGAGATCGGCTCGGGCTTGTGGAGCGGCCGGGCGCTTGGCATGTAAGGCCAGTCTAGCCAATCACTTTGAAGAAAACAAGATCTTTAGATTGCAAAGTGGTCCTGAGCCGGCCCACCCCGCTTCCTAGTACGGTACTGCCGCGAAAGTGACTCCAATACCGTAGGTTGGCGCGTCCCCGGACTCTACACTCCGAAGTGTGAGGGCCAGCCTGAGAGCCACCTTAAGGTGAAACAGCCCCACCGAGATTCGGAGGATACACTTACCATGACTGCCCAGTTCCGTATCGCCTTCGCGGCAGCCGCCTTCAGCGGATGGCTGGCTGCCGCGCCGGTCTATGTCCGCGACAACGCAGGCGTCCAGGGCGATAGCCCCTGGGCCTTCAGCTCCGTCATCTCCGGCCAGACCAACCTCTCCGGCTCCACCAATGTCGGCTTCGGGGCCTTCGCGCTGCAGTTCAGTTTCACCAACGGCAACCCCTGGACCAGCTTCCTCACCTACTGCCTCGACCCCGATCAGAGCCTCCGCCCCTTCGACACGTCCTACAACGTCGTCACCTCGAACAACTACTCGCCGTCCGGCAACTATATCTCCCAGCTCTGGGGCCTCTACTACGGCCAGAGCGTCGCTGCCAACCCGCTGATCAACGGCGTCAACTACACCACCGCCCAAGCCTCCGCCGCTTTCCAACTCGCCTTGTGGGAACTCACCCGCGAGAACGGCGCTCCCGGCGGGTGGGACGTCAATAACGGAAACTTCAAGATCACCAGCATCTCCGACGCTACCGCTGCTTCGCTGGCCAACTTCATGCTGGCCCAGCTAACCGCGAACGGCTCCGGACCGCAACTCTGGATGTTCACCAGCCCTTCGCGCCAAGACCTCGTGTACCAGCCACCGCCGGGTGATGAGCCCACGCCGGAGCCTTCGACGCTGGCCTTGTTCGCCGGTGGTCTGCTCGGCCTCGGCCTCATCCGCCGCCGCGCCCCGCGCCCTTGATCTCCCTGGTCCTTCCTCTCCAAACTTCGCCGGAAGCGTACCCGCGCTTCCGGCTTTTTCTTGTGGAGGGACCCTAAACGTGGCACGGCCGCCGGCGACCCGGGAACGGACGGGCGCCGGCGGCCGGCAAGGGGCTTCGCTCGATTGCGTTGCCAATCAAAGTATAGGGCCGTCCCGCTAACGCGCCAAACCCCAAATTGGCTTAGTCCGCCGCTCCCGGGAATCGCTTAGGCCCGCGCCCCTCGGCCTTAGCTCGGGAATTTCCTGCCGCCCGTGCGGGATTCAACGCCATGCGCAAGCACTCTTTCATCCTGCCGGCTTTGCTGGCCGCGACCGGGACTTTCCTCGCGGCCAAGGAACCCGTCGCCCCCCTCCTCGTCAACGCGCGCGGCGAAGCTGCCGGCGGCTACGACGTCGTTACCTACTTCGAGGCCGCCAAGGCTGAAAAAGGGCTCTCCGTTCACCAGGCCGAGTGGAACGGCGCGAAGTGGCTCTTCACTTCCGCTGCGCACCGGGAACGGTTTCTGGCCCAGCCTGAGAAGTTCGCCCCTCAGTTCGGCGGATACTGTGCCTGGGCGGTGGGCCACAACTACACTGCGCCGGCCGACCCCGAAGCCTGGACCATCCGCAACGGCAAGCTGTACCTGAACTACAACCGCGACATCCAGAAGAAATGGACCCCGGACGCCGCTTCCTGGATCGAAAAGGGCGACGCGAACTGGCCCCGGCTTCACAGATAAGCCTGGCGCGCGTCAGAACTGCTCGTCTTCGTCCTCGGGCTTCTTCTCCCGCGGCCGCGGCCCATCCCCCCGCACCCGGATCTCCGGGATCCCCAGGTACCCGCCCAGCTTGGCGACTTTTTCCGGATCGATGTTCCCCGCGATGTTCACCACCGTCAGCTCCGTCGGCTTCGTGGTCACCAGCACCACGCCCGCGAACTTGTCGCCCTCGGACTTTACGTAGAGATGCGTGCGCTCCCGCCCGCCGCGCTCCTTCACCTCCACCACCGGCGACCAGCCGGGAGCCTTCAACTGCAGGTAGATCCGGTCGACGTCCGCCGTCGTGTACTCCCCTTCCTTCTGGAACGTGTAGCTGCGGACAGAAATCCCCACCACGCCGGTCAACAGCTTCTTCACCTCGCCGAGATCCGGATCCCCGCCCGGCAGCAGCGCGGCGCCCAGCCGGATCAGGTTCGAATCGAGCGTGATGTTGATCACCTCGTCGGTCTTGTCCGCCAGCCGGTCCAGGTGCTTCAGATCCACCAGGCCCTGCGCACACGCGCTCGCCGCCAGCGCCGCCAACCATAGAAACTTCTTCATCGTGACTCCTGAGGATTCACCTGCTTGCGCAGGTGATCAAACTGCTTGCCGGTGACCTGCAGCGCCAGCAGCAACTGGTCGCGCGCCGCTTCCGCCCGCGCCCGCTCCTGCTGCTGGTGATAGAAGGACCCACCCGCCAGCACCACCGCCAGCCCCGCCGCCACCGCCCACCGCGGCGCGATCCAAGCCCCCCGCCGCGGCATCTCCCGCACCGGCGCGTCCAGCTTCGCCATCACCCGGTCCGCGAACCCCGCCCGCGGCTCCACGCGCTCCAGCGACTCCCGTAACCGGCGTTCCAATTCGTCCATAACCCTACCTCTCCATCCGCCGCGCCAGTTTCGTCCGTAGCATCTCCAGCCCGCGGTGCAGCGTGCTCTTCACCGTTCCCACTGGAACCCCCAACGCCTGGGCGATCTCGCCAGGCTCCATTTCTTCCTGATAGCGCAGCACGATCGCCGCGCGCATTTTCTCGGGCAATCCCGCCACCAGGGTTCGTACCTGCGCGGATAAAAACGGATCGCTTTCCCGCGGCCGTGCCGCCGGCTCCGGCGCATCCTCCAGGCCCACCCGCGGCCGCAGCCGCATCTTCCGGGTGTGGTCGATGCACTTCCGCGCGGCTACCCGCCGCAGCCAGTACAGCAGGTGCGCCCCGCTCTCGATCGACCGGATGTTCCGGTGCAACTCCAGAAACACGTCCTGCGCGATGTCTTCAGCCAATGTGCCGTCGCGCAGGAAGTGGAGCCCGATCGAGTACACCATGCCCTGGTGCTCCTCGACCAGCCGCCGGAAAGCGTCTCGGGATCCCGCCGCCGCTTCGCTCAGCGTCTCTTCGTGTTCGGTTTCCGTCGCCAGGGTCAACCCTTCCGCCAAACCTTCCTTGCAACAGAATACGCACACCCCCGGTCCCCGGTGGCAAAACCTGCGACCCTATTCCTTTCCCCGGCCCAGTCCGATTTCCTGCTTGGGGCCTGCTTCCGGGAGCCCAAGTCCGGTTGACGTCTCCCGACGCGCCACGCTAGCGTGAAACTAGCTCGAAAAGGAACCCGCCGCGTTTGCCGCCCGGCGGCGAGGAATTGTTAACTCTGTGATTTCCATTGACTTCCGGGAAGGCCGCGCCGCCCTCGAAGCCCTCGCCCCCGAATGGGACGCCTGGGTGGGCGACACGTCTCCTTACTCCGTCTTTACCCGCTCGCCCTGGTACCTGGCCTGGCTCGATGCCTACCCCGCCGAAAAAGTGACCCTGATCACCGCCCGCGAAAACGGTCGCCTGGTCGGGCTGGTCCCCATCACCCGAAGCCGCACCGATGCCCGCGGACTCTACATGCACCGCGTCGCCCCCCTCGGGGCCGGACCGACCGATTACCAGCCCCCGATCATCGACCCGGCGCGTGCAGCCGAAGTGCTGCCCCAACTCCTCGATGCCATCGCCACCCGCTACGGCAAGGGCGGCGTGGTCTGGTTCGCCAATCTCCCGGAGTCGCACCCCGGCCTCGCCGCGCTGCGCGAGATCCTCTCCCGCCGCGACATGCCGGTCTGGGAAGAGGAGGAGTTCGCCTATCGCCTCCGCGTGCCCGGACTGCCGTACCCCGAGATCGAGGCCATGTGGTCCGCGCATTTCCGCAAGGATGTCCGGAGGCAGCGGAAACGCCTTACCGAGCTCGGCGAACTCACGCTTTACGTGCCCTCGTCGCTCGAGGAAGTCGAGCGCCTGCTCCCGGAGCTGTTCCAGGTCCACGACGCCAAGTGGCTTTCCCAAGGCTATCCGGGCATGTTCGCGAATCCCGTGATGCGCGCCCATTATCAGGCCATGGCCCGCCGCCTGTTCGGCCGCGGCCTGCACGTCTCCACACTGCGCTGCGGTGACACCAACGTCAGTTACCACTTCGGTTTCCTCTCCGGCGGCTGGCTCCAGTGGTACCGTCCGACGTACCGTCCGGAGTTCGGCAAGTATTCGCCCTCCAAGGTCCACGTGTCGCTGATCCTGGAAGAGTGTGCGCGCCAGGGCTGGCAGGGCTTCGACTACCTGCTCGGCGCCGATGCCTACAAGAAGGAATGGACCAACGAGCGCGAGCGCGTGGTCAGCGTCTATGCCGGGTACTCGCGATATTCCGCCGCCTTCTGGTGGTTCTCGAAGGGCAAGCCTTGGGCCCGGTCGCGCTGGGGCGCGACGCGGCTGCGCGCGCTGGGCTGGATCCAGCGGATGAAGTCCCGGGGCGCGGCGGCGCCAGCTCCCGCCGCCGGCGCGGAGGGCTGAGGCGATGTTGCGGCACTATCTTCGGCGCGCCGGCCAGTTGGCCACCGCGCGGCTGAACGCCGCGGCCGACTTCAAGCTCCTGCTCAAGACCGCCGTTACGGACCTACCGCCCAGCCTCCGCCGGCTCGCCGTGCTGACGGACTACTACTCCGGCGTGGTGCAGCCGATTCTGATTCAGGCACCCTTCGGCGAGTCCGTGCTCGTGCTCGCCCCCCACCAGGACGACGAACTCATCGGTCCAGGCGGCGCACTCGCGCTCCAGGTGCGCGCCGGCAAGGCCGCGCACGTGATGATCCTGCAGGACGGCGGCGGGGAAGCCAGCGCCACCGGCATGTCCCGCGCCGCGGTCACCGCGCTCCGCAACGGCGAATCCGCGCGCGCGCTTGCCGTGCTCGGCGTCCCCGCTCCCCAGTGCCTCGATCTCCCGGACCTCGCCGTGGCTCTGCCCGCCGCCACCGCGGCGGTGCGCGACGCGCTCGCCAAACGCCGCGTCGATGCGGTGTTCGCTCCCTTCGTTCTCGACGCGCACCCCGACCACTGGCTGGCCAATTGCATCCTCGCCGGAGCCCTCCGCACCTATCCCGGCCCCGTGCGCGTCTTCGGCTACGAAGTCTGGGGAGCCTGCCTGCCCAACGTCATTACCGTCATCGACTCCGTCATGGACCGCAAGCTCGAAGCACTGGCCTGTTACGAGTTCGCCAACCAGGCCGTCGACTACGTCCATAGCACCAAGGGCTACAACATGTCCCACAGCCGCTGGCTGCCGCCGGGAGCCGGCCGTTTTGCGGAACGCTTCTGCGAGCTGCCGAAGGCCGAGTACGTCGCGCTGGTGGACCGCCTGGCCGCGGTCACGGAGTGATCATGCGGGCGCTGTGGCGGCACGTCGCCTACAACCTCAAGGAAGGCGGCCTCCGGCAGGTCTTCGCCAAAGTGATGGCCCGCCTGCGGGACTGGCTATCGTCCGAGGTGACGTTCCTCGTCTACCGCGCCCCCCTTGCCGGCTACCGGCGCGAACCGCGCCTCGCGCTCGACGCCGCCCCGCTGTCGCTCGCCCGCCTGCGGGACCTGGGCTACTACCGCGCGCTCGAGTTCCCGGAAGACACCCAACAGGCCCTCGACGCGGGCCGCATCTGTCACGGCTTTTTCCTGGACGGCGCGCTAGCCAATGTCGCCTGGACAGAACGCGACCGCCTGGAACTACTTCCCGGCTGGGCCATCGCCGAGCCGGATTCGCTATCGATCGCGAGCTGCTGGACCTTCGAGGGCTTTCGCGGCCGCGGCATCTATCCCGAAACCCTGATCCTGCTCCTCAACGAAGCCCGCCGCCAGGGCATCGCCCTGGGCCTGATCGCGGTGGACCCGGAGAACGTCGCCTCCATCAAAGGCATCGAGCGCGCCGGCTTCGTGCCGCACTTTCGCACCACGCGCCGCATCCGCTTCGGCAGGTCCACGGAGACGCGGGAGCCTTTTACATCTCTGTTGGGTTGACCCGGCTACCAAGTCGGTCACCGTCGACTCGATCGTCCTCAAGAAACTGGACGTGGCGGGTGCGCCCGTCTCCCACTCCAAACTGCAGCCCAGCGAATCAGGCTTCCCGCAACATCTGCGCCGCCAGCTCCGGTGTGATGTCCCGCTGCGGCCCGGCCAGCAGTTCGTAGCCCACCACGAACTTCCGCACCGACGCAGAGCGCAGCAGCGGCGGGTAGAAATGGACATGGAAGTGCCATCCCGGCGCGGCGCCGTTCACCGGCCGCTGGTGCAGGCCCATCGAGTAGGGAAATGGCGCGTGGAACAGGCGGTCATACCGCGCCGTGAGATCCCGAAGCATCGCGGCGAGGTGCCGGTCTTCATCGGGCGCCTGCTCCGTAATCGCGCCGTAGCCCCGCCGCGCCAGCAGCAGCGTCTCGAACGGCCACACGGCCCAGAACGGCACCAGGGCGACGAAGCCCGCGTTCTCGGCCACCACCCGGACCCGCGCCTCCAGCTCCTGCGCCAGGTACAGGCTGAGCAGCGTCTCGCCGTGCGCCTGCCAGTGCGCGGCCTGCGAGGCCGATTCCGCGGCCACCTCATCCGGCACCGTCTCGTTCGCCCATAGTTGGCCGTGCGGATGCGGATTGCTGGCGCCCATCATCGCGCCGCGGTTCTCGAAGATCTGGATGTTCCGGATCCACGGCACCCGCGCCAGTTCCTCATACTGCACCCGCCACAGGCTCACCACCGCCTCCGCCTGCTCCTGCGACATACGGCTCAGCGTCACGCTGTGATCGGGCGAGTAGATCAGCACCCGGCAGATCCCTCGCTCGCCGGCCGCGCGCAGCAACCCTTCTTCATAGATGAAAGGTCCGGCGGCCGGCGTGAGCGCGGCGAAATCGTTCTCGAACACATGTGTCGCCGCGTAAGCCGGGTTGCGAGCGCCGTTCGCCCGTTCGTTGCCTGGACACAGGTAGCAGCCGGGGTCGTACGCCGCCCCTGGAACCACCGGCGCAGGCTCGGTCTGCCCCTGCCACGGACGCTGCGTCCGGTGCGGCGACACCAGCACCCAGCGGCCGGTCAGCGGATTCCAGCGCCGGTGCGGCTGTTGCGTTATCGGCTGTGGCAGCTCACTCATAGGAAAATCTCGCGCGCGCCCGCGGACGCGCGGCACACGTACACGTCAGCCTGAATTCCCGTGGCCGCGGCGTACCGGCTCCGCAGCCCTTCCGAAACCGCGGCGACCGCGTCCGCCGCCACCAGGTTCACCGTGCACCCGCCGAAGCCGCCCCCGGTCATGCGCGCACCGAAAACGCCCGGCAGCCCGCGGGCGATCTCCACCAGCAGGTCCAGCTCCGCGCAGCTCACCGCGTAGTCGTCGCGCAGGCTGCGATGCGATGCGTCCATCAAAGCGCCGGCGGCCTCGAGTTGCCCCGCCCGCAGTGCCGCGGCGAACGCGCCCACGCGCTCGTTCTCCGTGCGGACATGCCGCGCGTAGCGCCGCTCGTGCTCCGTCAGCTCCGGGGCGTCGCCCGCCGCGGCTTCGCGCAGGGTCGCCGCGCCCAGCTTGCGCGCGGCGCTCTCGCACGCCGCCCGGCGTTCGTTGTACTCGCCCGCCGCCAGCGCGTGCTTCACCATCGTGTTGGCGATCACCAGCCGCGTCTCCGGCGGCATCGGCACCGGACGCCAGGTGAGGTGCAGGCAATCGAGTTCCAGCGCCTGCTCCTCCAGGCCGCAACAGCTCGCGAACTGGTCCATGATCCCGCAGCGCATCCCCACGAATTCGTTCTCTGCCCGCTGGCACAGCCGCGCCACCGCCAGGTTCGCCGGGCCCTCCCCGAGCGCGAGCGCCGTTGCGACCTCCAGGGCCGCCGACGAACTCAGCCCGCCGCCCAGCGGCACCGAGGAGCCGTACAGCACATCCACCCCTTCGCGCCGTCCGGCCCCTACCGCCACCCCGGCCGCGTAGTCGGTCCAATCCCCGCGCGGACGCAGCCCGGCGAGCGGCGCGTCGAGTTCGCCCGGCAGGTCCAGCGACGCCAGCCGCAACCGCGCGTCGCCGCGGGGCGCCGCCGCCGCTACCGTGCCCAGTTGCAGCGCCGCCGGCATCACGAACCCGCCGTTGTAGTCCGTGTGCTCGCCGATCAGGTTCACGCGGCCCGGCGCCCAATACAGCCGCGGCTCCCGGCCGTAGCGATCCCGGAACGCTGCGCGCACCCGCCGCGCCAGTTCCGTCAAAACTGCGGACCCCGGCGAGCCCAGAAGATGAACGCGGCGCCCGTGGCCGCGATTCCGCTGCCCCACCTGGTGTTGAGGGACGCCCCGGGGCCGTCGGTGATCAAGCCGCAACCGGCCAGTTGCAGGCCGATCGCCAGCAGCAGCAGTCCGAGCGCGAGCCGCAAATCGAGAGTCATGACCGTTTACCAGAAGATCACGTTCAGCACCACCACCGCCGCCAGGATCAGCACCGCCACCACCTCCGGTTTCAGCCCGCGGTGGTCGCTTTTCGGCCGCTCCGTCAGGGCGTAGACCAGCCCGCGCAGTTCCACTTCCGGACGCGGCTTCGTCGCCAGGCTCACCGCCACGGTCATCGCGAAGCACACGGAGAACGCCCAGATCGCCGTCCAGAAGTTCTGGGCCATCTCGCTGGGATACGCCGTGACCTGGCCGAGCCAGCCGCCCTTGATGCCGGCCACCGCGCGCACGGGCAGGGTAAGGCCATGGTGCAGCGCCGCGGCCGTCGTCCCCAGCACCAGCCCCGCGAACGCGCCGTGGCCCGTGGCCCGCTTCCAGAACATGCCGAGCAGGAAGGTCGCGAACAGGGGTGCGTTCACGAAGGCAAACACCAGTTGCAGCATGTCCATGATGTTGTTGAAGCTCGCAGCCAGGTACGCCGTCAGCACCGACGCGACGATCCCCGCCACCGTGGTCGCGCGGCCCACGTTGAGGTAGTGCTCTTCGCTCGCGTTGCGCTTGAGATAAGCCCCGTAGATGTCGTAGGTCCAGACGGTGTTGAACGCCGTGACGTTGCCGGCCATGCCGCTCATGAACGATGCCATGAGAGCCGTCAGCCCCAACCCCAGCAGACCCGGGGGGAAGTAGTGCTGCAGCATCATCGGAATCGTCATGTCGTAGTTCAAGGTCCCGTCGGGCTTCGCCGGCAGGTGGAACGAACTGCCGCCGCCCAGGGTCAGCGCGATGGCGATCAGTCCCGGCAGGATCACCAGGAACGGGAACATCATCTTGGGCACCGCGGCGATCAGCGGCGTGCGGCGCGCCGCGTCCATCGATTCGGCCGCCATCGCCCGCTGCACCACCAGGAAGTCCGTGCACCAGTAGCCGAAGCTCAGCACGAAGCCCAGGCCCATCGCCAGCCCGAACCACTCGACGCCCATCGGATTCGACGCCGCGTGGCCCGTCGTCTGCCAGCTCTGCGTGTACGTGCCCGCGGCGTAGCCCTGCGCCACCGCCACCTTGGCCAGCCGAGCCTGCAGCCCGCTCCAGCCGCCCACGTCGCTTAAGCCCACGAAAACCAGCGGCAGAAAGCCCGCCACGATCAGAAAGAACTGCAGCACTTCGTTGTAAATCGCCGACGTCAGCCCGCCGAAGAAGATGTACACCAGCACCACCGCCGCCGCGGCCCAGATGCAGGCGTCGAAGTTCCAGCCCAGCAGCGCGCTCAGCAGCAGCCCCATCGCATACAGCGAGATCCCGGAGCTGAACACGGTCATGCCCGCGAACGACAGCGCGTTCAAGCCCCGCGTCTTCTCATCGAACCGCAACCGCAGGTACTCCGGCACGCTCCGCGCCTTCGAGCCGTAGTAGAAGGGCATCATGAAGATGCCGACGAACAGCATCGCCGGCACCGCGCCGATCCAGTAAAAGTGGCTGGTCATGATGCCGTACTTGGCGCCGCTGGCCGCCATGCCCATCACTTCCTGCGCGCCCAGGTTCGCCGAAAGGAACGCCAGCCCCGCGATCCACGCCGGTACGCCGTGGCCCGAATGGAAGAAGTCCTCGCTGGTTTTCGTCTTGGCCTTCAGCAGCCAGCCGATCCCGAGCACGAACAGCGTGTAAGTGAGCAGGATCGAGTAGTCGATCGGCGCGAGGTTGAGCCGTTCCATGAGTCCCCTGAGTGCCGTCCGGCGTACTGCGTGCTCGCCAGCCGGGCGCCGGCCCGCCACCCGGGTCTCTCTAATCTAGTGCAGTTCAGGCCCTTTCGGCTTGCCAGGACAGCCAGAACAGACCGCCCGTCACTACCAGCGGCCCGGCGATCACGGCGTACACCGTCCACGGGAACCGTCCCCAGGCCCAGACCAGGTACGCGAGGCTGAGCGCGGGAAACGCCAGCGCCCCGATCCACTCGCGCCGCCACGCCAGCGCCAGCACCGCCGCCACCACGCCGGCCGGGATCAGGTGCAGCGCAAAATCACCCGCCGCCGCGGGCAGCGCCGCCCCCGGCCCGAAGGCATCCAACGCAAACACGCTCAGGAAAATGGCAAACACCGCACCTAACACCCGCGGAGCCCAATACACCGCTTGCTTCGTTCGCGACATCCCGCCGCCTCCTCCTTTATTCATAACGCTTTCCGCCGAGCGGATGTTCCGCCGCCCGGTTCCTTTATGATGGACCCGATGCGCCTCACCCGCCGCTCTCTCTTCGCCTTCCCCGCCCTGGTCGCCGCCCAGTCCGACCGGCCCCGCGTCGACTGGGGCAGCATGACCGGCGACGTCACCGCGGACCGCGCCATCCTGTGGGCCCGCACCGACCGCGCTTCCCGCATGGAGGTCGAAATCGCCGGCCAGGTGATCCCCGCCACTTACGCCCTCGAGGACTCCGACTTCACCGCCCGCGTCGATATCCCCGGGCTCGCCGGCGAAGTCGACTACACCATCCGTTTCCGCTCCCTTGCCAGCGGCGCCCTCTCCGAGCCGCTCAAAGGCCACTTCCGCCTCCCCGCCGCCGGACGCAACGTCCGCTTCCTCTGGTCCGGCGATACCGCCGGTCAGGGCTGGGGCATCAACCCCGAAATCGGCGGAATGCGGATCTATGAGTCCATGCGCAATCGCCGCCCCGATTTCTTCATCCATTCCGGCGATACCATCTACGCCGACGGGCCCATCCCCGCTGAAGTGCAGATCCCTGGCGGCGGCCTGTGGAAGAACCTGGTCACCGAGGAGAAGTCCAAGGTCGCCGAAACGCTCGCCGAGTTCCACGGCAACTACCGCTACAACCTGATGGACGAAAACATGCGCCGCTTCCACGCCGAGGTGCCGCAGGTGTGGCAATGGGACGACCACGAGACGCGCAACAACTGGTCCCCCGGCTCCGACCTCCGTGACGACCGCCGCTACCGCGAGAAAAACATCGCCGTGATCGCCGCCCGCGCAAGCCGCGCCTTTCAGAACTACGCGCCGCTCCGCTTCTCACCTCTCGAGCGCGAGCGCGTCTATCGCAAGATCGCTTACGGACCGCTGCTCGATGTCTTCGTGGTGGACCTGCGCAGCTACCGCGGCCCGAACACCCACAACCGCCAGGAGGCCGAAGGTCCGGACACGGCGTTCTTCGGCGCGCCCCAACTGGCGTGGCTCGCCCGCGGCTTGCGCGAGTCCCGCGCCGCCTGGAAAGTGATCGCTTGCGACATGCCGCTCGCCCTGCTGGTCACCGACGGCAAGGACGCCGCGGGCCGTCCCCGCTGGGAAGCCTCCGCCAACGGCGACGGCCCGCCGCTCGGCCGCGAACTGGAACTCGCCCGCCTGCTCGCCGAACTGAAAAAGCACCGGGTCCGCAACACCGTGTGGCTCACTGCCGACGTGCACTACACCGCGGCGCACTCCTTCGATCCGGCCCGCGCGCAGTTCCGGGACTTCGATCCGTTCTGGGAGTTCGTCTCCGGGCCGCTGAACGCCGGCACCTTCGGTCCAGGGGTGCTCGACAACACCTTCGGCCCGCGCGTCGAGTTCCAGATGCATCCGCCGGCCGGGCAGATGAACCTGCCCCCCAGCGCCGGCATGCAGTTCTTCGGCGAAGTCGAGATCGACGCGAAGACCCGGGCTATGAAGGTGACGTTGCGGGACCTGGTGGGCGCGGCGCTGTACGAGAAAGTCCTTGAGTTCACGCGCACGGGCCGTTAGCGACCTACGAAACGGGGACAGGTAGGGCGGGAAGCGATTGGTTGCGGGGGTAGGATTTGAACCTACGACCTTTGGGTTATGAGCCCAACGAGCTACCAGGCTGCTCCACCCCGCATTTGGAGTGTAGCGCAGCCGTTACGAAGGGGTCAACTTACGGCGCCTCTCCGCACTTCGGGGGCATCCCCCACCATCCCCCGAACTCGCGGACCCCAGCCACTAACCCGAAACTATCCAACAACTTGCGGTCATTCTTCAAACTCGCAAACTCGCCCTACTCCCGCCCTGAGCCAGGTTTTCCCTCCCACGCTCCACCCCCCTCACCAACCCCGCGCCAATCGGCCCTCCCAAAAACACAGGGTCATCCCCGGGCATCCCCCGGGTTTCCCCTCGCCCGCGCCCAACCGCCCTGCAATCAAACACTTCCCGCCGCCAAACCAGAGCCCAATAAGCGCCCTGTGCCCCCGGCGGTAGCCGAGGCCAAAGTCCCCGCCCAACCGATCACAAGTTCCCGACATTTATTTTCGCGCCCGTTTCAAACACTTACCGGAAACGACGTTGCGGGCGCCCGACCCCGATCCGCTACAAAGGGGCCGTGGATGGCCATCCGCGTTCGCCGGTTCGCGCCCGGAAGTACTCCCCTCGTGGGGGACGCTGCCGTAGCAAAGCAGGTGTCGGGCACCGGACTGGGGGTTCGTAGCAAAACGGTGTTCTCTCCAGGTGAGGGAACAAGATCCGGATCTTGTCGAGTCGTCTTTTTCGTTGGCTTCGATGCTCACTACTTCGGAGGCCAGCGGGGATAGCGGGTCCGGCGGAACGGCGGCACGCAACGCCGCGCTAGTAAGCCAAAACTCGCGACAAGAAACTGCACCCGCCGGATCGATGCGCAAGAACATCGATCCGGCGCCCTCGCGAACACCACAGCCGTAGTGTGTCTGTACGCTCCCTCTAAACCTTGAGGAACCACCCACGCCGGTACATCACCCACGCGACCAGGTACAGGTACAACACGAAGACCAGCCCGTAAAGCAGCGATGCATTCACCGGGCTAGCCAGCGGTGCGAAACAGGTCTCGAAGATCCAGCGCTGGGCCGAGATCCCGCTGATTTTCACTAAGCCGAGCAGCCGGCCGGTGATGCCGCTGAGCATGTACACCGCGATCGCGTTCATGCCGTAGATCGCGAATGGCTTGGTGTACTTCGCGCCGCCGTGCTGGTCCACCAGCCAGTAGGATGCCGCGAACACGGTGCTGGCGAGGCCCGCCATCATCAACGAGTAGGAGGAGGTCCAGAGGTTCTTGTTCATCGGCATCCACCAGGACCACACAGTGGCGAGCCCCATCAGCGCCGCGCCTTGCAGGAACATCCAGACCGTGCGCTCGGCCGGGCTCCAGGACGGCCGGCGCAGCAGGTGGCCGGTGAGGATGCCGAACAGGCAGGTCGCGATGGCGGGCAACGTCGAGACAATGCCCTCCGGATCCCACACCTTGGTTTGCGACCACATGTGTCCAGTCAGGAAAATGCTGTCGATATAGCGCGCGAAGTTCGCGTCCCGGCCCCAAGCGTCGTCGATCCGGCCTGGGAACGGCGCGTAGTTCATCAGCAGCGCGTAGGCGGTCAGGCAGACACCCGCCGCCAGGATCTGCCCGCGAACCTTAGTGAAAAGATAGATCGCGCCCGCGATCAGGTAGCAGACTGCGATCCGTTGCAGCACGCCGGGAATCCGCAGCCGGTCCAGCGGGAAGTAGGGGAAGCCGCTGAGGAACAGGCCGAGTAGAAAGATCACGGCCGCCCGGCGCGCCGTGTGCCGCAGCAGGTGGCCCCGCCCGGCGCCGGCCTCGACGCGTTTCGAGAAGCTGAGCGTCATGGAGACGCCGGTAATCCAGATGAAGAACGGGAACACCGTGTCGGTGAAGGTCCAGCCGTGCCAATCGGCGTGGCGCAAGGGGCCGTAGATGGCGGACCAGGTGCCCGGGTTATTCACGAGCATCATGGAGGCGATGGTGGCGCCGCGGAACACGTCGAGGGAGGCCAGCCGCTTTTCGCCGGACATCTTGTCGCCAGGCATCAGGGATTCGAGTTAGTATAGCCAACCGATGCCGATCGCAAGTTCGATGACGCGCCGCGAGGTGCTGGCCGCATTCGCCGCCAGCGCCGTTTCCGCAAGGGGCGCGGAGATCGAGTCGCTCCGCGAGCGCCTGCCGCGCACTCACGCGCAGCTCGCGGCAGCGCCGGGCGCGGGACAGCTCTACCTGTCGCGGCGGGGCGAGGTGCTGGCTGATGTCGCCTGGGGCAAGACCGCTTCCGGCGCAGCCGTGACGCCCGCCACGCTGGTCGCGTGGGCGTCCGCGGTGAAACCCCTGACGGCAGTGGCGTTCCTCAAGCTCTGGGACCGCGGCAAGTTCGACCTGGACGACAAGGTGACGCGCCTGTTGCCGGAGTTCGGCGCCAACGGCAAGGAAGATGTGAAGATCCGGCACCTGCTGACGCACACGGCGCATCTGGGCGGCTACCCCGGTCCCCAGGCGCTGCATCCGGACTTCGCGGTGAACGTGAAGAGAATCCTCGACGCGCCCCGGACGGCCGCGCGTCCGAACGCGCCGGTGCCCGCGCCGGGAAATGCGCCGGGCTACAATCCGCCGGCGTTCTTCGTGCTGGCCGAGATCTGCCGGCGGCTGTACGGGAGGAGCTTCGACGAGGTGATCCGCCGCGAAGTGTTCGAGCCTTGCGGCATGCCGGATTCCTGGTGCGGGATGCCACGCGCGCGCTACCGGGCGTATCGGGAACAAGGGCGGCTGGGGATCTTCGCCTCGCGCGGCGCGGCGGCGCCGGAGGCGGCCGGGGAGACGGTGGCGACGACGCTCGCCAGCGAAGACGGCGCCGCGCTCATCCAGCCGGCGGGCGGCGGCTACGGACCCACGCGCGAACTGGCCCGTTTCTACGAGATGATGCTCCGGCGGGGTCGCGACGCGCGCGGCAAGCAGCTTCTTTCCCCCCAAGCCGTCGAGGCGATGATCACGCCGAAAACGCCGCTGGGCGTGATGGGGATGTGGGGACTGGCGTTCAACGTCGCGATCCCCGAGAACATTCGCGTGCCCGCGGAGCTGGGCGGGGAGCGGCTGCAGCATCGCTACGGACGTTTCGCGTCGCCGCGCACCTTTGGACATCCCGGCGCGAGCGGCATGCAGGCCTGCGCCGACCCCGAGCATGGATTGGCCATCGCGTTCCTGGGGCGGCCGGCTCTTTTCGACGCCATCTATCAGGATCTGGGGCTCGCCCGGTAAACTGAGCGGGTGACCCGCGCCCTTCTCTTCCTCGCCGCGTTTCCGCTTCTTGGCCAGACGCCGCTCAGCGATCGCGAACGGATGCTGCTCGACCGGATCGAGAAACTGGAGCAGCGGATCGCCGCGCTGGAGCGGCGCGCCGCGCCCCCGCCGGCCGCGGCGGCGAACCTGGCGCCCGACCCGCGGCCCGCCGCCGCGCCCGCGCAGGATCCGGCGATCGCCCAGCCCGGCGCGACGCTCACCGTCAACTTCGACGGGTACTACGGCTATAACTTCAACCGGCCCCTCGGCGGCTTCAACGCGCTGCGGGCTTACGACGTCTCCGCCAACAGCTTCGCCATCAACCAGGCCGGGATGATCTTTGAGCGCCTGCCGGACGTCGCGAGCGGCCGCCGCTTTGGCGCGCGGCTGGACCTGCAGTTTGGCCAGGCCACCGAGACGCTGCAGGGATCCCTGGCGAACGAGAACCGCCCCGGGGTGTTCCGGCATCTGTTCCAGGCGTATGGGACGTTCGTCGCACCCGTGGGCAAGGGGCTGACGCTCGACTTCGGCAAGTTCGCGAGCTCCTTCGGCATCGAGAACAATTACACGCGCGACCAGTTGAACTACTCGCGCTCGTTCTGGTTCAGCTATCTGCCCTTTTACCACATGGGCCTGCGCGCGACCTATCCGCTCACGGGCAAGCTGAGCGCGAGTTACTGGCTGGTGAACGGCGCGAACCAGACCGAGGATTTCAACGCCTTCAAGAGCCACGCGGTGGTGCTGAACTACACGCCCGTCGCGCGCTTCACGTCGAATCTGAACTACTTCAGCGGACAGGAGCAGCGGAACGGCCGCGGGCGAACGCATTACCTCGACGCGTACTTCACGTGGAACGTCACCGGGCGCTGGACGCTGGCGGCCGAAGCCGACTACGCGGTGGCGCGCGCGCAGCCGGGCGCGGCGCCGCAGCCGGTGTACGGCGGCGCGGGTTACGCGCGGTACAAATTCCATCCCCGCTTCAACCTCGCCGGGCGCTTCGCGTACCTGGCCGATCCGGGCGCCGCGTTCACGGCCGCGCCGCAGAATCTGAAGGACGCCACGGCAACGGCGACGTTCGACGTTGCCGACGGGTTCCAGATGCGCTGGGAGTACCGGCGGGACTGGTCGACGGCGCGGTTCTTCCGCACGAGCCGCCCGGGTGAGCTGCGGCGGGAGCAGAACACGGCGCTGCTCGGGCTGATCTGGTGGTTCGGCGGCAAGCACGGGATGTGGTAAGCGCGGCGCGGAGCTAAGCCGCGGTGTATCCTCGCAATATCCAGTCGCCATGCTGACGCGCCGACACTTCGCGCTTACCGCCCTGGGACCCCTGGCGGCCCGGGCCGCCGGCTCGCACCAGCTCACCATTCTGTACACGAACGATTTCCACAGCGCGTTCGAACCGATTCCGGCGTACTGGCTGCCGGGATCGCCGCGGCTGGGCGGCGCGGCGCACCTGGCGACGCTGGTGGAGCGCGAACGCGCGGCCGCGCCCGGCGCGTTCCTCTTCGACTCGGGAGACATGTTCACCGGCACCATCTCCGCGCTGACGCGCGGCGAGGCGCTGATGGACTTCATGAGCCTGCTCCGCTACGACGCCATGGGCGTCGGCAACCACGAGTTCGATTACGGCTGGCAGCCGTTCGACCGCGCGATGCTCCGCGTGCCGTTTCCGGTGCTGTGCGCGAACGTGCGCCACCGCGGCTCCGGGATCCGGTTCGCGCGCCCGTACGCGCTGTATCAGCGGAATGGCGTGCGGGTGGGCGTGATCGGAGTGATGGGGTCCGCGGCGGCGCGCCATACGATCATGCCGTCGAAGGTGGCGGAACTGGAGTTCACGGATCCGGTGGAGGAGACGCGCCGCGCGGTCGCCGAACTGGAGTCCTCGACGGACCTGATCGTGGTGCTGGCGCACCAGGGGTTGCCGGGGCCGATGCAGACGGATGCGGAAAACGATCCGGAAGTGCAGCGGCCGCTCGACGAGGACCTGCGCTTCTGCGCGGCGGTGCCGGGCATCCACGTCTACATCGCCGCGCACTCGCACCACGGGCTGGAGCGTCCGCTGCTCCACCCCGACACCGGGACCGTGATCACGCAGACCTACGGCTACGGCACGCGCCTGGGCCGCATCCGCCTCACGGTGGCGAACCGGAAGGTGGTGCGCCACGACGTGCAGTTGCTGAAAGTGTGGAGCGACCAGTTGCCGGCGCACGCCGTGGTGGCGCGGCGCATGGCGGAAACCCGCGCGGCGCTGGCGCCGCAGATCGGTCCGCCGTTCGGGCGCGCGACGGCGCGCATCACCCGGAAGTACAACCGCGAATCGCCGCTGGGCTGCCTGATCGCGGATGCGATGCGCGCGCGCGCGGGCAGCGACGCCGCCTTGACCAACGCCGGCGGCCTGCGCGCGGACCTTCCCGAAGGTCCGGTGGACCGGGCGCGGGTGCTGGACGCGTTTCCGTTCCTGAACACCTCGGTGACGCTGGCGCTGGCCGGCCGGGACTTGCGGGAGGCGCTGGAACAAGGCTTGTCGCTGCGGGCGGGCATGGTGCAGGTGGCGGGGATCGAAGCGCGCTACGACCTGCGGCGTCCGGTGGGCAACCGCCTGGTGAGCGCGAAGGTGGCCGGCGAAGCGCTGGACGACGCGAAGACGTACCGGGTGGCGACGAACAGCTTTCTCGCCGAAGGGGGCGACGGCTACACGGCGCTGGCGCGGGGGCGGCGGATCCAGGAGGACCCGCTGCTCTCGGAGGTGCTGTCGGACTACATCCGGAAGGCCGGAAACGTTGCGCCGCCGGCGCCGGGGCGGCTGACGCCTGCGGGTTGAAGGAACTTAGCGGCCGGGCTTCTTCTTGCTCTTGAGATTGAGCGCGACGGCCGCGCGGATCAGGACCCGCAGCGCAGCCTCATCGAACCGCTCGCCCTCGTGAATGTCGATGGCGCGCCGGACGTTCCCGGCGAGGCTGGAGTTGAATAGCCGGGCGGGATCGGGCAACGAGGCTCCCTTGGGGAAGGTCATCTTGACGGCTTTCTTGTAGACTTCTCCCGTGCAGACGATGCCGCCGCGAGACCAGACGGGAGTGTCCCATTTCCACTCTTCGACGATCTCCGGATCGGCCGCGTGAATCAGCTTGCGCAGTTGGGCGAGGGTCTTGCCGCGCCAGTCTGGAAGCTCCCGGATCTTCGCGTCGATCAAGGCGGAAGCGGATTCCTGCGGGACCGACTTCTTCATGTAGGCTCCCCACCCGGAGTGTTTGAGCCGGCCCGCGGGCACGGACCGGCTCGGGTTGGTTGGACGACAGCTCAGGCGAGGTCGTAGCGATCCAGATTCATCACCTTGTTCCAGGCGGCGACGAAATCCTTCACGAACGCATCCTTGGAGTCGGCGCAGGCGTAGACTTCCGCGAGCGCCCGGAGCTGCGAATTCGAACCGAAGACCAGATCCACACGGGTGGCGGTCCACTTGAGCGCGCCGGTGGTCCGGTCGCGGCCCTCGAAGACGCCATCGGTGGAGGCCTGCCACTTCGTGCTCATGTCGAGCAGGTTGACAAAAAAGTCGTTCGTCAACGTCTCGGGACGGCTGGTGAAGACCCCGTGCTGCGCCTGTCCGGTGTTGGCGTTCAGGGCGCGCAAGCCGCCGATGAGGACCGTCATCTCGGGCGCGGTCAGGGTCAGCAACTGCGCGCGGTCCACTAGCAGTTCCTCGGCCGAGAGGGGCTGGCCGGGCCGGAGGTAATTGCGGAACCCGTCGGCGACGGGTTCGAGCGGCGCGAAGGACGCGGCGTCGGTCTGCTCCTGCGACGCATCCATGCGTCCGGGAGTGAACGGCACCTTGACTGAGTGCCCGGCCCGCTTCGCGGCTTCTTCGACGGCGGCACAGCCCCCCAGCACGATGAGGTCCGCGAGCGAGACCTTCTTGCCGCTGGACGGCGCGGCGTTGAACTCCGCCCGGATGGCCTCGAGCGCCGCGAGCACCTTCGCGAGCTGCGCCGGCTGGTTCACTTCCCAATCCTTCTGCGGCGTCAGGCGAATCCGCGCGCCGTTCGCGCCGCCGCGCTTATCGGAGCCGCGGAACGTCGCCGCCGAGGCCCACGCCGTCGCGACGAGCTGCGCCAGCGAAAGACCGGAGGCGAGGATCTTCTTCTTCAGCGCGGCGATCTCCGGCTCGCCGATCAGTTCGTGGTCGCGCGCGGGAATCGGATCCTGCCAGAGCAGCGTTTCCTTCGGCACCAGCGGACCCAGGTAGCGGGCGATGGGACCCATGTCGCGGTGGGTGAGCTTGAACCAGGCCCGGGCAAAGGCGTCGGCGAACTGCTCCGGGTTGTCGCGGAACCGCCGCGAGATCGGTTCATAGATGGGATCCATCCGCAGCGCGAGATCCGTGGTGAGCATGAACGGAGCATGCCGCTTGGCCGGGTCGTGCGCGTCAGGAATCGTGCCCGCCCCCGCGCCGTTCTTGGGAGCCCACTGGTGGGCGCCGGCGGGGCTCTTCACGAGTTCCCACTCATAGTTGAAGAGGTTCTCGAAGTAGTTGTTGCTCCACTTGACGGGCGTCGTGGTCCAGGCGCCTTCCAGGCCGCTGGTGATGGTCTGCGCGCCGTGGCCGCTGCCGAAGGTGTTGTTCCAGCCGAGGCCCTGCTCCTCGATCGTGGCGCCCTCGGGCTCGGGCCCGACATACTTGCCCGGATCGGCGGCGCCGTGGGTCTTGCCGAACGTGTGGCCGCCGGCGATGAGCGCGACGGTCTCTTCGTCGTTCATGGCCATGCGGGCGAAGGTCTCGCGAATGTCGCGCGCCGCGGCCAGGGGATCCGGCTTGCCATTCGGACCTTCGGGGTTCACGTAGATGAGCCCCATCTGGACGGCGCCGAGCGGGTTCTCGAGTTCGCGATCGCCGGT
>CAYYID010000054.1:0-42659 GCA_964471915.1 uncultured Solibacteraceae bacterium
CGACGACTACACGGATCCGGCCCCGGCCACGACGTTCGCCCACCTCGACGCGACCACGAACCTGTCGCGCCAGATCTCGGAACTCGGCATCTACCCGGCCGTGGATCCCCTGGCCTCCACTTCGCGTATTCTCGACCCCCGCATCGTGGGCGAGGAGCACTACCAGACCGCGCAGCGCGTCAAGCAGATCCTGCAGAAGTACAAGGACCTGCAGGACATCATCGCCATCCTCGGCATCGACGAGCTGTCGGACGAGGACAAGACCATCGTCAACCGCGCGCGCAAGATCCAGCGGTTCCTTTCCCAGCCCTTCCATGTCGCCGAGCAGTTCACGGGCCGCCCGGGCAAGTACGTCAAGATGGCGGACACGGTGCGCAGCTTCAAGGAAGTCTGCGACGGCAAGCACGACGAGATCCCCGAGCAGGCGTTTTACATGCAGGGCGACATCGACGACGTGCTAGGCAACTGGGAGAAGATGAAGAAGGAAGCGAAGTAGTCCGATGGCGGAATCGCTCGAACTCGAGATCGCGACGCCCGAACGCCTGCTAGTAAAAGAGGTGGTCCGGGAGGCGCAGATCCCCGCCAAGGAAGGCTACATCGGGGTCCTGCCGGGACACGCGCCGCTGCTCAGCGAACTCGGCGTGGGCTCCTTGAGCTACGCCACCGCCAGCGGGCGCTTCACGCTCGCCGTGCACGGCGGTTTTCTCGAGATCAACGGGAACCACGTACGGGTGCTCGCGGAGCGGGCCGAGTCGTCGAAGGAAATCGACGAAACGCGCGCCATGGAGGCGCTGCGTCGCGCCGAGAAGCGGCTGATCAACCCCGCCGTGGGCATCGACCTAGCCCGGGCCTTGAGCGCGTACCAGCGCGCCCAGGCGCGATTGGAGGCGGCCAAGCACAAAGCCGCCACCGAGTCCCGCGCCTAAGGTTTTCTGCTCTGGGAATCGACACTTAGTACTCTATCTCCCCCTCCAGCGCGCGCCGATCTCCCCTCAAAGGAAGGTATCGGTTGCACGCCACTTCTGTGTTCGCTTGCGAGTCCCAGCCCATCGTCGTCGAAGGGCTGCTGCGCGTCTTTGAACGCGAGCCGGATTTCGCACTGACCGGCCATTCCCCGGCGCTGCCCGAGGCCATGGACGCCATCCGGGAAGCGCGGCCCCAGATTGTCCTGATCGACCAGTCGGTGGGGCTCAAGGCCGTATTTCAGTTCCTCCAGGACCTGAAGAGCGTCTTGCCCGACGCGCAACCCGTGCTGTGGATCCACGAACTGGCGGAGATCGATTGTTTCCGGGCTCTGCAGGTGGGGGCGCGCGGCATCGTGCGGAAGGCTCATCCGGTCGCCAGCCTCCTGGAATGCCTGCGGGCGGTCGCCGCCGGGCGGATGTGGATCGAAAGCGGGATGTCCACGAACGTCAGCGGCTTCCTGCAGCGCAAGCACGCGCCGCGCCTGACGCCGCGCGAGCGCGAGATCGTCCGGCACGTGTGTACCGGCCTCAAGAACAAGCAGATCGCCGAACAGCTTTCGATCACGCCCGGCACCGTGAAGGTGCACCTGATGCACATTTTCGAAAAGACGGGCGTCAAGGACCGGTTCGAACTGGCGATCCACGGGCGGCGGCTGCTCGGCGTGGAGCCGGGTGACGAGGAAGCGGAGCGGGCCAAGGCGCACCGCGCCGGGGCCTGAGGGTTTACCTCTACGGGCGGCCTAAAGAAGTAGGGCGGGTTGGGCGAATTAGGGTAGGGACCGTTTGTCCCCGTCCAGGAGATCGCCTTGACCGAACCGCTCGCCGTTTCGCGCCGCGCCCCGCAGTTGGAAACCGCGGTCGCCACCCGCTGGGGGCGGCTGTTCCTTCCCTCGGTGACGGACCTGCTCTTCGTGGCGCTCCTCAGCTGGCTGTTCCTGGCCGGCGAATATGGCTGGAAGAGCCTGCTGAACGACGGCGACGCCGGCTGGCACATCCGCACCGGCGAGCACATTCTCGACACCGGCGTGGTCCCGCGGACCGACCTGTTCAGTTTCTCGAAGCCCGGCCAGCAGTGGTTCGCCTGGGAGTGGGGCGCGGACGTGATCTTTGCGCTGCTCCACCGGGCGCTGGGATTGAAAGGGCTGGTGCTGTGGGCCGGCGTGTCGATCTGCCTGTTCGCCGTGCTGCTGGCGCGGCGCATGGCGAACCGGGGCATTGGCCTGTTCGTCGTGGTGCCGCTGCTGCTGCTCGGCGTCGGCGGCAGTTCCATGCACTTTCTGGCGCGGCCGCACCTGTTCAGCCTGCTCTTTCTGGTGGTCACGGCCTGGCTGGTGGAGCGGGACCGCGAGTGCCCGGACCGGCGCATCTGGCTGCTGGTGCCGCTGCTCGCGGTGTGGACGAATTTGCACGGGGCATTTCCAGCGGGGATCGTCGTGATCGGCGCGGCCGTGGCCGGCAGCGTGGCCGAGGCCTGGCTGCGCGGCGAGCGGCACTGGCGCCAGTGGGTGCAGGCCGGAAGATATCTGGCGGTGGCGGCCGCAGCGTCGCTGGCAACGCTGGCAAATCCCTTCGGCTGGGGTGTGCACGTGCACATCTGGGGATACCTGCGGTCGGACTGGATCCGGAGCGTGGTCCAGGAGTTTCAGGCTCCCAACTTCCGGAACGAGAACGCGACGCATTTCGAGGTGCTGCTGTTCCTGGGGCTGCTGACGGTGCCCGGGCTGTTGCGGCGGCGCGAGATTACTCCCGCGCTGTGGATCGCCGGATTCGGCCACCTGGCGCTGACTTCGGCGCGGCACATTCCGGTATTCGTGGCCATCACACTGCCCTGGATCGCCGTGGAAGTGGAGCACTGGTGGCGGCTCGCGATGAGCGGCGCCGGGCGCAACTCCGTGCGCGCCATTTTTGCCGCCCTGTCGCGGGACCTGAACCCGGGGCTGCGCCGCACCAGCGTGTGGGGCTTTGCCGTGGTGGCGGTCCTCATCGTGATCGGGCCGCCCGTGAAATGGCCGCGGGACTTTCCCTCCGAACTGTTCCCCAGCGGACTGGTCGCCCGCCATGCCGAGCTGCTGGCCACGAGCCGGGTACTGACGGTCGACCAATGGGCCGATTACCTGATCTATCACCACTACCCCCGGCAGCGCGTTTTTGTCGACGGGCGCAGTGACTTCTACGGCCCGGAGCTGGGCAACCAGTACATCGCCCTGATGAATGGACGGTACGACTGGCGGGACCTGCTCGCCAGGCATCGCTTCGAGGTGGCGCTGGTGCCGGTGGAATGGCCGCTGAGTTCGTTGCTGAAGGAGGGCCGGGGGTGGCGGGTGGTGGAGGATGACGGCAAAGCGATCCTGTTCACGCGGGATCGTCCGATAAGTACTCAGGGGTCCGGGGGTCCGGGGAACTAAAGTTCTAAGGCTGCCGGAGAAATGGTGCAGTCAGGCCTACTGAAAAAACCCGACGAGGCCGAAAGATGGGGAGGAGCAAGGAATGAAGACGCCCGGCTCGCGATCCGGTTCGAAGCCCGTCTCCCCGGGAGCACGCGGCGGCAACTCGATCGTGCCGATCGAATGGATGATCAACTGGCGGCTTCCCTCGGGTAAGACTTTGGCGGAGTTTGCTTTACAGGCAGGATTTCTGGCGCCGCTGATGCTCAGCGGTCCGGTGCCGAAGCGGCGGGCGCGGGCCGGCGCGAGCTCGGAGCCGAAGACCGCGCCGGGCGACAAGCAGCCGAAGGCCGGAGAAATGGTGCTGGGCGAGATGGCGAATCACAAGGCGGCGGGTACCAGATAGCGTGGCGGGGATCAGATGACCATGGGCGGAATGAGCGCGGAAGTCGTGGTGGCCGTCGTGATCGGCCTGGCGGCCGTCGCCGAAGACCTCTGGCGCCGGCAGATCTCCAACTGGACGTCGGGTTTGGCGCTGCTCAGCGGGCTCGCCGTGCAGTGTATCCAGCACGGCTGGAGCGGGTTGTGGGCAGGGCTGCTCGGCTGCGTGGCGGGTTTCGGGGTTTTCCTCGTCTTCTACCTGCTTGGCGGGATGGGCGGCGGGGACGTGAAATTGATGGCCGGCTTCGGAGCGCTGCTCGGAGTGAGCCGGCTGTTGGAAGCGGCTTTGTGGACGGCGGGGGTCGGAGGAGTGCTGGCGATCGGGTACCTCGGGTGGACCCGGCTGCGCCAGCGGTGGACGCGGCGCGGCGCGACGGCGCCCGCGGAAGCGATTCCCTACGCGCCGGCCATCGCCGCGGGAGTTTGGTTGTCGCTCGTGCCGAAGGGATAGGCGAAGTAGC
This sequence comes from uncultured Solibacteraceae bacterium, assembly GCA_964471915.1. Lineage (GTDB taxonomy): Bacteria > Acidobacteriota > Terriglobia > Bryobacterales > Bryobacteraceae > JAIEPW01. Next base: position 4,252 of record CAYYID010000054.1, read on the forward strand.
GCCAGAGGCATAGGCGAAGCAGGTTGAACGCAGGGGTCTGAGGAGAACGACTATGGATCGCAGGTTTCTGACCGTGCTGGGAGTGAGCCTGGTGTTCGCTCTCGTGGTGTCGAGCATCTTTTACCAGATGACCGCGCGCTCGGGCAGCGGGGCCCCCAGCGGCGACATGAAGGACGTCGTGGTGGCGACGCGCCCGCTGGTGGTCGGCGTGACGATCAAGCCGGAAGACGTGAAGACCGTGAAAATGGTGGCCGCCGCGTTCCCCAAAGGCGGGTTCGTGAAGGTCGAGGAAGTGATCGACCGTCCCGTGGTGTCGAACATCCTGGTGGACGAGCCGGTGATCGACGGCCGCCTGGCGGCGCGCGGCTCCGGGCTCGGGCTGGCGCCCACGATCCCGGTCGGCATGCGCGCGGCGACGGTGCGGGTGAACGACGTCGCGGCCGTGGCCGGCTTCGTGCTGCCGGGCATGCGCGTCGACGTCCTGGTGACGGGCCGTCCGCCGGACGGCGAAGGCAACATGACGAACACCTGCCTCCAGAACATGCTGGTGCTCTCGGCCGGCCAGACCTTGCAGCCCGACCCGCGCGGCCAGGCGATCCAGGCCGCGACGGTGACGCTGCTGGCGACGCCGGAGCAGGCCGAGATCCTGACGCTCGCCAACAACGAAGGCCGCCTGCAACTGATCCTGCGCAACTCCGTCGATCAGGACATCGCGAAGACGCCCGGCCGGCACGCTTCCGAGCTGTACTCGGGCGCGCGGCCGCCGAAGAAGATCAACGGCTCGCCGACCGAGGACGAAGTGCGGCCGCGGCCGGTGCTCCGGGCCGCCGCGCCTCCTCCCCCCGTGGTGGCGGCGCCGCCGCCCCCTCCGCCGCCGGATCAGGTGGTGATGATCCGGGGCACCAAGAAAGAAGTCGAAGTGCTGCCGAATCGCGGCAACTAGGCGCGGGATCCGCAACCGATAGCGATGGGAGAACGGAACATGATGCGACTCACTCGTAAGCTGGCAATGGCGGCCGCCGCCGTGACGCTGGCGGGACTCTCGGCGGGCGCGGCGCGCGCCCAATCGGCCGAAGACCTGCGGCTGACGATCGGCAAGAGCGTGGTAATCGACTACCCGAGCGACGTGCGGCAGATCTCCACGTCGAACCCGGACGTGTTTGACGCTTCTCCGGTGACCACGCGCGAGATCCTGCTGCACGGCAAGGGACTGGGGTCCGCGACCATGGTGGTCTGGTCGAAGGACGGCACCCGGACGTTCTACAACGTGAACGTCGAAATGAACCTGGAGCCGGTGCGGCGCCTGCTGCAGGAGACGTTCCCGGGCGAGGCGCTGCAGGTGCAGAGTTCGCGGGAGTCCATGTCGCTGACCGGCAAGGTCTCTTCGCGCGACGTGGGGGAGCGGGCCGCGGCGTTGCTCGCCCCGTTCGCCAAGACCATCGTGAACAACACCAACATCGTCGGGCCGATCGACAAGCAGATCCTGATCCGGGTGAAGTTCGCCGAAATGTCGCGGAGCCTCTCCAGCCAGTTCGCGGTGAACCTGGTGTCGACGGGAGCGACCGGCACCATCGGACAGACGAGCACGGGACAGTACTCGAGCACCCGGCCGCAGGAAGTCGGCAGCCGCTCGAACAGCATCTTCGCGATCTCGGACGCTCTGAACCTGTTCGCTTTCCGGCCCGACCTGAACCTCGGCGCCTTTGTTCGCGCGCTGCAGCAGCGGGGCATTCTCCAGATCCTGGCGGAGCCGAATCTGGTGACGACCAACGGCAAGGAAGCGAGCTTCCTGGTGGGCGGCGAGTTTCCGATTCCGGTGCTGCAGGGCGGCGCGAACGCGGGCGCGGTGACGATCCAGTTCCGCGAGTTCGGCATCCGGCTGCTCTTTACGCCGCTGATCACGCCCAACAACACCATCAAGATGGCGCTGCGCCAGGAAGTCAGCTCGATTGACGTGGCCAACGGCGTGACGTTTTCGGGCTTCGTGATTCCGGCTTTGTCCACGCGCCGGGCCGACACCAATATCGAGCTGTCCGAGGGGCAGAGTTTCGTGGTTGCGGGGCTGGTGGACGGGCGCGAGACCGAGAGCTTCTCGAAGATTCCCGTGCTCAGCAGCATGCCGATCTTCGGCTCGCTCTTCAAGTCCAAGGACCGGCGGCGCAGCCTGACGGAGCTGGTGGTGATGGTGACGCCGGAGATCACGCAGCCCTTGAATCCGAACGATCCGAAGCCGATGCCGGCCATGCCGTACGAATTCATCCGTCCGGTGACGCCCGGCGACCCGGACAGCGGGGTGCCGGCGAAGAAGCCGGCGCGGCCGGCAAGCGCTCCGAAGACCAAGTAGGCCGAGAGCGGAACCAGGGCGAGGAACTGCCATGCACGAGCCGGAAATCAGCGCGCTGCTTATCGCTCCCCACCGGGACATGGCGCAGCAGTTGGTGGCGACGCTGCCCGAAACCAAGGCCTTTCAGATCCTGGCGGACCTGAAGTCCTATCCGGCGCGGCAGGCCCTCGAAATCCGGCTGCGCCAGCTCAAACCCGAAGTGGTGCTGCTCGACCTGGCTTCGGACTTGGCGACGGCGACCGACCTGATCGCCTATCTGGCGAGCCTCAATCCCCCGGTCCAGGCCGTGGGGCTGCACACACACAACGACTCGACGGCGATTCTGGCCTCGTTGCGGGCCGGAGCGAGCGAGTTCCTGTACGCGCCCTTCGAAGCCGCCACCCAGCGCGACGCGCTGCAGCGGTTGCGGCGGCTGCGGAAGCCGGACAGCGGGGCCGCCACCGCGGCCGAGGCCGGGCGCGTGATCGCCTTCGCGAGCACGAAGCCGGGCTCGGGCGCTTCGACGCTCGCCACGCAGGTGGCTTTTTCGCTGCAGCGTTCCACGGGGCGGCGGGTGCTGCTGATCGACCTCGATCTGATGGGCGGGACCATCGGGTTCTACCTGAAGCTCAGCCATCCCTACTCGCTGGTGGATGCGCTGCAGCACGCCGATCATCTCGACCCGGCGCTGTGGACGTCGCTCGCCGCGAACTCGGGCGGCGTGGATATCCTGCCGTCACCGGCCGCGCCGTACGCCGATCCCATCGACGCCGGACGGCTCCAGTTAGTACTCGAACATTCGCGCCGGATTTACGACTGGGTGATCCTCGACCTGCCGGCGATCTTCGACCGCCGCAGCCTCGTGGCCTTGTCCGACGCCGACGCGGCCTATCTGGTCTCGACCGCGGAACTGCCCAGCCTGCATCTGACGCGGCGGGCGCTGAACCTGATCGACGCGCTCGGGTTTCCGCGGGACCGGTTTCAGGTGGTGGTGAACCGCATGTCCAAGCGGGACGGCATCACGACCGCCGATATGGAGAAGTTGTTCGGTTGTCCGGTGCACGCGAGTTTCCCGAACGACTACTTCGCCCTGCACCGGGTGGTGACCTTGGGACAGCCCCTGGGGCGCGATGGGGAACTGGGCCGGGCCATTGAGCAGCTGGCGGGCAAGGTGTCCGGGCGCGGCGCGGGCGCCAAGGAACTGAAGCCGGCGCTGACGGCGAGTTGAAATGGGGACGAGCAGGGTGAGGGGTTAACACGGACTTATGTTTCCGAATCTCGAGAACAAGACGCCGCAAGTCAGCTGGGAGCAGCGCCTGTTGAAGAACAGCGGGCGGCCGAAGAGCGCGCTCAAGCCGGAATACCAGGAATTGAAGTTCACGCTGCACCGCAAGCTCGTGGACAAGATCAACCTCGAGGCGCTGGCGACCATCGACAACCAGCGGGTGCGGAGCGAAGTCCGTCAGGCGGTGATGAGCCTGATCGACGCCGAGCCGACGCTGCTCAGCTCGATCGAGAAGCAGCAGATCTGCGACGAGGTGCTCGACGAGGTGTTCGGCCTGGGGCCGCTCGAGCCGCTGCTGACCGATCCGACCATCTCCGACATTCTGGTGAACACGCACAAGCAGGTCTACATCGAACGGCGCGGCCTGCTCGAGCTGACCAACGTCACCTTCCGCGACGATCCGCACCTGTTGCGCATCATCGACAAGATCGTGAGCCAGGTGGGCCGGCGCGTGGACGAATCGACGCCCATGGTGGACGCCCGCCTGTCCGACGGCAGCCGCGTGAACGCGATCATTCCGCCGCTCGCGGTGGACGGGCCGCTGCTCTCGATCCGCCGGTTCAGCCAGGACAAGCTGATGCCGAACGACCTGGTGGAGCGCCGGGCCATGACGCAGGGCATGATGGAGCTGCTCGAAGCCGCGGTCAAAGCGAAGATGAACGTCATCATCGCCGGCGGCACCGGCGCCGGCAAGACGACGCTGCTGAACGCGCTTTCGAGCTTCATCAGCCCGAAAGAGCGCATCGTCACCATCGAAGACGCGGCCGAGCTCCAATTGAAGCAGCCGCACGTGGCGCGGCTCGAAACGCGGCCGCCGAACCTGGAAGGCAACGGCGCGGTCCGGCAGCGCGAGCTGCTGGTCAACAGCCTCCGCATGCGGCCCGACCGGATCGTGGTCGGCGAGTGCCGCGGCGAGGAAGCGCTGGACATGCTGCAGGCGATGAACACCGGCCACGACGGCTCGCTCACCACCGTGCACGCCAATGCGCCGCGCGACGCCGTGTCGCGTCTCGAAGTCATGGTGTCGCTCGCCAACGCCAACATGCAGCTGGTTTCCATCCGGCAGCAGATCGCCGCGGCGGTCCACCTGCTGGTGCAGGCCTCGCGCTTGAGCGACGGCTCGCGCCGGGTGATGAGCATCACCGAGGTCACCGGGATGGAAGGCGAAGTGATCACGCTCCAGGATCTGTTCGTTTTCGAAAAGCGCGGCTTGAGCCCGGAGGGCAAGGTGCTGGGACGGTTCGCCGCCACCGGCATCCGGCCCAAGTTCTACGAGAAGCTGCTGGCGGCGGGCATCCGGTTGCGTCCGGACCTGTTCGACGAGGTGGTGGAGGTTTGAGGAAGCGGCGGGGCGAGGCAGTCCGCGGGGCCGGGCGGGTCTCGCGCAGAAAGGCATAGGCTATGGGTTCTTTTTTGGTCATTCTGGTGGTCGCCTGGCTCGGGGCGCTGGTCGCCTGGATCATGTTCTCCCGGGTCGCCAAGTCGGCCGACGTCGATAAGATCAAGAACCGGCTGATCGGGGTGCCGAAGGCGAAGGCCGCGGCGAAGAAGCAGGGCGAGCCCTCGCTGATCCAGAAGGACCAGGCGGTCGGGTTCATGGTGCAACGGCTGCTGCGCAAGTACGAGCTGCAGCAGAAAGTCCATGACCTGCTCGAGCAGGCCGGCCTCCGGTGGAATCCGGCGCGGTTCATCCACGCCTGCCTGGGCCTGTTTCTGGGCGGCTTTGGGATGAGCTGGGTGATTCTGCCCTCCAATCTGCACCTGCTGTGCTGGCCGATCGGTTTGCTGACCGGGGCGGCGCCGGTGCTGTACGCGATGATGAAGCGCTCCCAGCGCATGCACCGCTTCGAGGAGCTGTTTCCGGACACGCTGGAGTTTGTCTCCCGGTCCATGCGCGCCGGCCATGCCTTCTCGGTTTCGCTCGAAATGATCCACCGCGAGTTCCAGGAGCCCATCGCCGGCGAGTTCCGGCGGGCCTTCGAGGAGCACAACCTCGGTTTGCCGCTCGAAGTGGCGCTGCAGAAGCTCGCCAAGCGCGTGCCGCTGCTCGATTGTCACTTCTTCGTCTCCGCGGTGTTGCTGCAGAAGCGCACGGGCGGCAACCTGGCGGAGATTCTCGACAAACTGGCGTATGTGATCCGGGAGCGGTTCAAGCTCCGGGGCCGGATCCGCGCGGTCAGCGCGCACGGCAAGATGACGGGCTACGCGCTGACGGCGATTCCGCTCGCGGTCGCCGTCCTGATGTTCTTCGTCAATCCGGACTACATCACGTTCTTCTTCACCGATGAAGTCGGCAACATCATGGCGGGCAGCGCGGTCGCGTTGCAGCTCATCGGCTACGGCGTGATCAAGAAGATCGTCAATATCGAGGTTTGACCATGACGTCCATCGTCTTTACAGCACTGATCTTCCTGGTGATCGCGGCGGCGCTCTCGGCGGCCGGCCTCAAGATGTACGTCCGGCCGAAGGAGGCCATGGAGCGCGTGGCGGGCGGCGTGGAGCAGCCCGAGGAAGCGCCGATCCATCCCAGCCTGGTCTTCCACGAGATCGTCAAGAAGCTCGGCAACATGGTACCGGCGTCCCCCAAGGACGTAACCATCATGCAACGGCGCCTCATCCGCGCCGGCATGCGCGGCCCGAACGCGGTCAAATTCCTGTACGGCGCGAAGATCGCGTGCGGCATCACGTTCCCGCTGATCATGACGCTGGCCGTGGCGGGCTCGGGCGCGGATTCCAGCAACAAGTTCATGGCGATTCTGGCGGCGGGCGCCATCGGCTTCTTCGGGCCGAACGAGTACGTGCGGCTGCGGTCGAAGAAACGCCAGAAAGAGATTGCCCGGGGACTGCCGAACGCCCTCGATCTGCTCGTAGTCTGCGTGGAAAGCGGTCTCGGCCTCGACCAGGCGATTCTGCAGGTCTCCAAGGAGCTGGATCATGCCCATCCCGAAATCAGCGAGGAGTTCGGGCTGGTGAATCTCGAATTGAAGGCCGGCAAGCGCCGCACCGATGCGCTGCGCAACTTGGCCGAGCGCGCCGGCGTCGAGGACCTCCGGAAGCTGGTCGCGGTGCTGATCCAGGCCGACCGGTTCGGCACGGGCATCGCCCAAAGCCTGAGGGCGCACGCCGACTTCATGCGTATCCAGACGCGCCAGGTGGCCGAGGAAAAGGCCGCGAAGCTGGGCGTGAAACTGATTTTTCCGATCTTCTTCTGCATTCTGCCGTCGCTGTTCGTGGTGACGGTGGGTCCAGTGGCCATGAAGATCATCCGGGAGCTGATCCCGATGATGACCAACATGTAGTAAGGGCAAGCCCAGGCCGGGCGAGCCGGGAGCAGTCGAGCAGGACGAGAGAAAAACGAGTTAACGAGCAGGAAAGGAGAAAAGGAACGATGGATACGGGAACGGTACGGTTGGTTTGCGCAGTGTTGGCGATCCTGTTTCTGGGCGTGATCGTGCTGCGCCGCAAGAAGAACGTGGACGAGTAGTTTTCGGGCGCCGGGAGTCGGGGCGGCCGGGGGCGGCCCGGGGGGAGCGGAACCGCTCCTCCTTGGCCGCCACCGGGACCGCACCCGAGGCCTAGCCCCTAGTCAGGAACTAAAGCTGGAGCGAGGAACGGACGAAGTTCTAGTACGGAGAGAGTCGACAACCCAGGCGGGCGTCCGCGGCAGCCGGATCAGATTGGGAACCGGTGGCGCCGGACGCGGCAGCAAGACCTGGGTCGAGGTCACGAAAGTTGGAGCTACATATGCTACGCAAGTTCTCTAATCTGATGGTCGCGCTGGGACTGGGCGCCACGCTGCTCCACGGGGGGACTTTCGGACGGGTGATCCCGATCGGCGGTCAGGCCGCGGATCTCGCCCTCGACGAACCTCGCGGCCAGTTGTATGTGGCGAATTTCACGGCGAACCGCATCGAAGTGATCTCGCTCGCCACCAATGCCGTGCGCACGTCGATCTCGGTGCCGGCGCAGCCCAGCGGGGTCGCGCTGTCGCCCGACGGCCGCTGGCTGATGGTGACCCATTACGGCAACTTCGTGGCGCCGGGCAGTCCGGCCAACGGCATCACGGTGCTGGATCTTACGACCAACGCCCGGCAATCGTACGCGCTTGGCGCGGCGCCGCTGGGCGTGGCCTTCGGCCTGGACGGCATGGCGCTGGTGGTGACGGCCACCGAGTTCCTGCTGGTCGACCCCGCCAAGGGGACCGCCCAGTCGGTCGACACGATCGCCGGCGTCACGGCCAAGACGCTGCCGCAACCGGCGGCGAGCCTGCCGGGCAGTATCATCGCAGCCTCGGTCGCGGTCTCGCGTGACCGGGCGCAAATCTTCGGAATCACCGACACGATCCGGTTCCGTTACGACGTGCGGGCTAAGAGCGTCTTCTCGCTCGGTTACACGGCGACGCCCGTCATGGGCCCCCGCGTGGCGACCACGAACGCCGACGGATCTTTCTGGAACGGCGGCTGGGCGCAGTTCGACCGCGACGGCCTGCTGTTGAACCAGTTCGGCAATCCGAAGGGCGTACTCGGGATCGGGAGCCTCGCCCTCGATTCGACGCGCGGCCTGATGTACTCGCAAGTCGTGGAAGAAGGCGAACCCGTAGGGCCGGGCGACGTGCCGCGCACGCCGATTCTCAAGGTTTCGGCCGCCGACAACCTGGCGCTGCTCGAGCGCATCAACCTGCCCGAGAACCTCGCCGGCCGGAGCCTCATGCGCTCCGACGATTCGGTCATGTACGCGATCTCCGTCTCGGGCGTCACGGTCCTGCCGGTTGCCGAGTTGAGCCGGGCGCCGCGCGTGGTCGCTTCGCGCTCCGACCTCGTCTTCCGGGGTAGCTTCTGCGACCGGCGCGTGATCACGCAGGAACTCCAGATTACGAGCCCCGGTGGCGGCAATGTGCCCTTCACGCTGTCCACCGAAACCCGCGGCATCACGCTGGTCCCGGCGAGCGGCGTCACTCCGGCCACCGTCCGCGTGACCGTCGATCCGGCGTCGTTTGCCAGCACCAAGGGCACCACTACCGCCCTGCTGAATTTGCGCTCGGGGCCGGCCGTGAACCTGCCGGAGCCGATCCGGCTGTTGATCAATAACCGGGAGCCCGACCAGCGCGGCACTTTCGTGAACGTTCCGGGGCAGTTGGTGGACGTGCTCGCCGATCCGGTGCGCGACCGCTTCTACATCCTCCGGCAGTCGACCAACGAAGTGCTGGTGTTCAACGCTGCGAACTACACCCAGGTCACCGCGTTCCGCACGCCGAACACTCCGACCCAGATGACGATCACTTTCGACCAGCGCTACCTCCTGGTCGGCAGCGACAACTCCCAGATGCTGGCCGTGTACGATCTCGAAACCCTGCGCCAGCTCCAGTCCGTGCGCATGCCGCGGGGACACTATCCCCGCTCGGTCGCCGCTTCGGCCGGCGCCATCCTGGTCGCCAACCGCGTCGCGGGCCAGGTCCACGTGATGGACCGCGTCGACCTGCCCAACCGGGTCGCCTCGCAGCTTCCCACGCTGGGCGTCTTCGAGAACAACATCCACATCAATACGGTGCTGGTGGCGAGCCCCAACGGGAGCTCGATCCTGGCGGCTTCCGCCGACGGCAACACCTATCTCTACAACGCCAACGTCGATACCTTCACCGTGTCGCGGCGGGAGAACGAGAAGCTCGGCGGCGCCTACGCCGCCGGCAACTTCGACAACTTCTTCGTCGGCAACTCGCTGCTGAACTCGTCGCTGGTGTCGATCCGCCGCAACGTGTCCTCCACGGGGTCTACCTCCGGGTTCGCGTTCGTCGATGACGCCGGCTACGTGGCTTCGGCCAGCGACCGGTCCAGCCCCGGCGTCCTGGCGCGCGTCGATACCGGTGACGGCACGGAGATCCGCCCGACGCGCTTCGTCGAAGCGCCGTCCCTCGGTTCCGAGGCCTTTGCCTTCACGCGGACGCTGGCGCCGCTCGCGTCGCGCCGCGGTTTCGTAACCCTCACCCAGTCGGGCTTCACGGTGCTGCCGTGGGACTACGACACCTCCGTTGCGCCGCCGCGCATCGACCGGGTCACCAACGCCGCCGACTTCCGGGTCGCGGTGGCTCCTGGGGGCCTGATCTCGGTGTTCGGCACCCAGCTCAGCCCCGTCAACCTGGCCTCGAGCGAGCTTCCGATCCCGACCGCCCTCGGCGACAGCTGCCTCACGGTGAACGGCCTGCCGATTCCGATCCTGTTCGTCTCCCCGAACCAGGTCAACGCGCAGTTGCCTTTCCAGGCGGTTGGCAACGTCCAGTTGATCCTCCGCACGCCGGGCGGCGTCAGCGACACCTTCAACCTCACCATCCTCCCCGCGGCGCCCAGCGTCTTCCGCGCCGAGGACAACCCGGTGATCGTGCGGGCGAAGAACGAGTTTCTGGTCACGCCCTCGAATCCCATCCACCGGCGCGATGTGCTGGTCATCTACCTGACCGGCCTCGGCGCCACCAGCCCGCTGGTGGAACCCGGCGCTCCGGCGCCGTCGAATCCGCCCGCCACGGCGGTGGTTCCGCCGGTTGTGACCCTGGGCGGCATGCCGCTCCAGGTGCAGTTCGCGGGTCTCTCGCCGGGTTCGGTCGGGCTTTACCAGATCAATGTTTCGGTACCCAGCAATGTGCCGCTGGGCTTGCAGGTACCGCTGTCCATTAACCAAGGAACGTCGTCCACCACCGTTACGGTCCGGGTGGTCGAGTAGGCCAAATATCTCGAAGAGGAGATCGATCATCATGAGAATCGCAGGGTCCATCGCGTTGGCGGGGTGCCTCCTGGCAGCGCCGGCGTTCGCGCAGAAGTGGGAGTTCGGCGGCGGCGCGGGTTGGGGTTTCTATACGTCGCAGACCATCAAGGGCGCCCGCGGATCGGCGGACGCGACCTTTGAACCCGGTGTCGCCTGGAGCGCCTACCTGTCCAATCAGGTCAATGACCGCTGGGGCGGCGAGCTGCGCTACACCTTCCAGTTGGGCGACGCCCGCCTTGAGTCCGGCGGCCAGAAGGCCACCTTCGGCGCGCAGTCCCACGCCATCAGCTACGAGTTCCAGTGGCACGCCCAGCCCACCGAAGCCAAAGCACGCTTCTTCCTGGCCGGCGGCGGCGGCGTCAAGTCGTACCGCGGCACCGGACGCGAACTGCCCGCGCAGGCGCTCTCCAACGTCGGGCTCCTCACGAGCGGCAACGACATTCGCGGTCTTGTCACCATTGCCGCGGGCGTAAAGGTCCGTCTCAGCGATCACTGGAACCTCCGCGTGGAAGTCCGTGACAACATGACCCTGTTCCCGAAGACGGTGCTCGCCCCGGCCGTGGGAGCCTCGGTCAGTGGCTGGATCCACGACATCATGCCCATGGTCACGATCGGCTACGCCTGGTAAGCCACGCTTGGAAACCGCCACGGCGGGAGCGGCTCCGGCACCCCCGGAATCCGGCTCCCGCCGTCGTGTTTTTCGTCACACCGCGCTGCTAATATGAAGCGGAGGCTTTGGGGTTTGTGAGGGTTCGTGTATCCATCTGGCCGATCCTCGTCCTGGGGGCCGTTTCCGCGGCGTCCGGGCAAACGCCCGCCTCGTCTCCTTACACCGGCAGCGAGCCCTGCCGTACCTGCCATCCCGCCGTCTGGCTGACCTTCCCCAAGAACCCCCACTTCAAATCGCTCGCCGCGGCGAACTCGAAGCCCGAAACCGGCGGCTGCGAAAGCTGCCATGGTCCCGGCCGTGCCCACGTCGAGGCCCGGGGCGGCAAGGCCACCATCGTCGCCTTCTCGGAACTGGCGCCCGCCGCCATCCTTCAGAACTGCCTGCGCTGCCACTCCCAAACCCTCAGCCGCGCCAACATCCAGCGCTCCACGCACACGCGCCACGACGTCGCGTGCACCTCCTGCCACTCCATCCACCGTTCGCCCACGCCGCGCGCGCTGCTGGCGCGCCAGCAGCGGGACGTCTGCTATGGATGCCACGGTAACGTCCGGGCCCAGTTCAACATGCCCTTCAAGCACCGCGTGAACGAAGGCGCCATCCAGTGCAGCGATTGCCATAACCCGCACGGCGCGCCCGCGCCCACCTGGCGGATGGCGTCCCGGCCGCGCCTCACGGACCAGGGCCTCGCGAACGAGCAGCCCTGCCTTGTTTGCCATTCCGACAAGCGCGGGCCGTTCGTCTTCGAACACGCCGCCGTGCGCGTGGACGGCTGTGAGGCCTGCCACTCCCCGCATGGCTCGCCGAACCCGCGCTTACTCCGCCGGCCCGTCACATTCACTCTCTGCCTGGAATGCCACAACGGCGCCGGCGCCTTCGGCCGTAACGGCCAGGGCATCCCCACCCAATCGCCGTCCCACAACATGGCGGACCCCCGCTACCAGAACTGCACCACCTGCCACGTCCGCATCCACGGGTCCAACACCGACCAGAGGTTCCTGCGATGAGGCGCCTGCTGGCCTGGTTCAGCCTCGGCGCCGCCCTGGCGCAGCCTCCGGTGGCGCCCACCACCGAGCCGGTCGGCCGCGTCCGCGGGCAGGACTGGTCCAACTACAACATCGTGCAAAGCTGGGAGGTCGGGGTCCGCTGGCGAACCGTCGACGGCAATCTCGGCAAGTACCGCAGCGACATCAACTTCGGTAACGGACTCCGCCTCCTGGGCAGTTCCTTCTCCATGCACTCCAAGGACGGCCATGGCCGGTTCTTCGACGAGCTGACCTTGACCACGCAGGGCCTCGGCAACGACCCCTACGGCAGCACCATCCTCCGCCTCCAGAAGAACCAGCTCTACCGCTACGATCTGCGCTGGTGGCGCAACGACTACTTCAACCCCGCGCTGCCCATCGCCGGCGGACTCCAGGCCCTCGACACCCGCCGCCGCTTTCAGGACCACGACCTCACCCTGTTTCCCCAAGGCAACTTCAAGTTGTTTCTTGGCTACTCGCGCAATAAGCAGGAAGGGCCGGGGCTCTCCACCGTGCAGTTGTTCGATTCCCGCGGCGACGAGTTCCCGCTCTTCCGCGACGTCCGCCGAGAGCGCAACGAGTACCGCCTGGGCGGCGAGGTCCGGCTGCTGGGCTTCCGCCTGAACGCCTTCCGCGGCTGGGATAACTTTAAGGAAGATACGCCCTTCGGCGCCTTCACCCCGAACCTGGGCGCGAATCCCACCGACACCACGCAACTCACCGGCTTCCAGCGCGCGGAGCCCTATCACGGCAACAGCCCCTACTGGCGCGTCGCGCTCTTCCGCGAGGGCGAGGGCCTCTACGCCGTCAACGGCCGCTTCAGCTATACCGAGGGCCGCCGCAACTTCGTGCTGGATGAAACCGCCATCGGCACCGGCCGCTTCGGCGCCGCGCAAAACCGGCAGATCCTCGCGCTCGGCAACGCCCGCCGGCCCGTCGCCACCGGCAATCTGAACGTCACCCTGTTCCCGGGCCGCCGCGTCTCCGTCACCAACCACACCGCCTACTATTCGCTGCGCATGGAAGGGGACTCCCGGTACCAGGAACTGGACAACCGGTCGCTCAGCTTCTCCGTGCTGCCCTTCCAGTACCTCGGCATCCGCACCGCGGCCAACGCCACCGAACTCAACATCCGCATAACGGAGAAGGCCGCCGTCTTCGCCGGCTACCACTACTCTGACCGCCGCATCGCCTCGATTCAGGACGCGCAGGTCCCCGGCTTCCCGGAGCCTCGCCCCGAGCGTTTCGAACAGACCAACCGGCTCCATTCGGGCGTTGCCGGCTTCCGCCTCCGCCCCTGGAAGCGGTTCTCGCTCCAGTTCGACGGCGAGGTGGGGCGCGCCGACCGGCCTTTCTATCCGGTTTCCGAGAAGAACTACCACGCCCTGGGAGGACGCGCCGACTACCGCACCCGGACCCTCCGCTTGAGTGCGTGGATGCGTACCAGCTATAACTTCAACTCCGCCTCGCTCACCGCCTTCAGCGCCCGCTCCCGCCAGTACGCGGCGGATGCTTCCTGGAACCCGGGCTCCACCTTCGGCTTCGACGCCGGATACGCGAAGCTCCACGCCGACACCGCCGGCGGCATCGCCTATTTCGCCGACCGCGCGCTCGAGTCGGGCCAGTCGATCTTCATCTCCAACCTGCACACCGGATACGTCACCGCCCGTGCCCGCATCGCCAAGCGCGTGGACCTGCTGGGGGGCTACACCCGGATTCAGGACACCGGCGATGGCCGCTCCTCGGCTACCGCTTCGCGCCTCGGCCCGGATCGCGCCGCCTTCCGCGCGGCGCAAACCTTCCCGCTCGCTTTCGACGCGCCGCTGGCCCGCGTGTCGCTCCGGCTCCATGAGCGCCTGCGCTTCAACGTCGGCTACCAGTATTACCGCTACCGGGAGGACTTTTCGCGCCTCCAGAACTACCGCGCGCACACCGGGTATACCAGTTTGCTCTGGTCATTCTAGAGAGGGAGAGCCATGTCGTTTCAGCCGACGCCCTTGAACGTCTCGAATCTGCTGCTGGTCGCTTTCGGCATCGTCGCCATCGCGATGCTGGCCAAGGAGAAGCACGACTCGAATCTCGCGCTGATCTTCTTCGGCGCCATGATCGCCTTTGTGTCGTTCACGACGCGCGAGATCCACCCCTACTTGTTGTACGGCGGCACCGCGCTCGCCCTCGTGGTCCGCTTCGAGTTCATGAACAAGAAGTTCACCAAGTTCTTCGCCGTCCTGGTGCAACTCGCCATCGCGGGCGTTATCTACGTCTGTCTGGTGGAGATCTTCGGCCCCGCCATCGCCCTGTTTTAAATCCCAGTGGTACCCGCCGCGCGTTACCCTTCGATGAACGTGACCTTGTTGATTTCCTTCAGCGTGGTCACGCCCTCGCGGACCTTCTCGATCGCCGATTCCCGCAGGAACGTCATGCCCTCTTCGCGCGCCTGCCGCCGGATCTCCGAACTCGGCCGCTTGTCCAGAATCATCTCGCGGATCCGCTCCGACAGGTCCAGCAGTTCGTGGATCGCCGTCCGTCCGCGGAACCCCGTGCCGCCGCACTCAAAGCACCCTTTGCCCTCGTAGTACGTCCGGCCCTGCCACTCCGCCGGCTTCAGTCCGCTTTCCTGCAGGTACTCCAGCGGATACTCCACGCGCGTCTTGCAATGCGGGCAGATAATCCGCACCAGCCGTTGCGCCAGAATGCAATTCAGCGCGGAGACGAAGTTGTACGCCTCCACGCCCATGTTCAGAAACCGCCCCAGCACGTCCAGCACGTTGTTGGCGTGCACCGTCGTGAACACCAGGTGCCCGGTGAGCGCCGCGTTGATCGCGATCTGTGCCGTCTCCTGGTCGCGGATCTCGCCCACCAGGATCTTGTCCGGATCGTGCCGCAGAATCGACCGCAGCCCGCGCGCGAAGGTCAGCCCCTTCTTCTCGTTCACCGGGATCTGCGTGATCCCCTTGATCTGGTACTCGACGGGATCCTCGATCGTGATGATCTTGTCCTCGTCGTTTTTTATCTCGTTGATCGCCGCGTAGAGCGTGGTCGTCTTGCCGGACCCCGTCGGTCCGGTCACCAGCACCATGCCGTACGGCTCCTTGATGTACCGGCGGAACTTGGTGATGTCGGCGTCCGAGAACCCCACCACGTCGAGCGTGAGCTTCGAAAACTTCTCGCTCATCGACTCTTTATCCAGCACGCGGAGCACGGCATCCTCGCCGTACACCGTCGGCATGATCGACACGCGGAAGTCGATCAGCCGCGTCTTGTAGCGCACGCGGAAACGGCCGTCCTGCGGCACGCGCCGTTCGGCGATGTCCAGCTCGCTCATCACCTTGATGCGGCTGATGATCGTCGAGTGCCAGTCCTTGGCAATCGGCGGCATCGCGTAGTTCAGCACGCCGTCGATCCGGTACTTGATCGCCACCTCGCTGTCGCGCGTCTCGATGTGAATGTCCGAAGCCCGGCGCTCCAGCGCGTTGAAGATGGTCGTGTCCACCAGCTTGATGATCGGCGCGATGTCGGAGTCCTCGGCCGTTAGCTTGTCGATCGACAGCGTCTCGTCCGGATTCTCCTCCTCGCCGATCACGTTCAGCGTGAAGCCTTCGGTCACCTCTTCGAGAACGCGCTGCGACTGCTCCGTCTTCTTCAGCAGATCCGAGATCTGGCTCAGCGTCGCCACTTTCACCTTCAGCCGCTTGCCCAGCAGGATCCCCAGCTCGTCCACCATGTTGAGGTTGCGGGGGTCCGCGATCGCGATCTCCAGCGATCCGTTCGCGGCATGGATCGGTACGAAGTTGTACCGGAACATCAGGTCGACCGGCACGGTCTTGAACAGCTCGTGGTCGATGCGGACCTCCTTGAGGTCCACGAAGTCGCAGAAGTAGCGGGTGGCGGCGGCGCGCGCGGCGGCGATTTCCTGGGCAGGGTCAATGGGCAGGATGCGGTCGGTGGTGGCCATGGGCGGAAAGAGACAACAGCCTCTGACAGGTTGACGCGCCGCCCCGCTGGCCCGTGCAAACGGATTGCTGATCGCTTCCTTACCGAATCCAGACAAGATTGGCGGACGATGTGCCTTAAGCTGGGCCGAGACCTGAAGCGGAGGTCCAGAAAGTGAGGAAATCCAATGGGTTACACGGTTTGGGCCAGCCACACCTCGGTGCTGCCGGTATGTGACGACGCGGCGCTTCGGGACAAAGCCTGGGTTCGGAGTAAGTTGAAATACCCGGGCGGCGAACACTACGGCCAGGCGGGCTGGGAGTTCGGCCTCAAGTTTTCCGGCCTCAGCGACCTGGCCACCCAACTCGAAGCCGGCCTGTCCGTCCCGGCGAGTTACTGCGGCAACTGGTGGGAGAACTGCCCAATCGCCTTCAAGGGCGGCATGATCGACCGGCTCGCGATCAATGCTCACGGGATCGAAGGGGAACTTCAGATCAACGGGCCGGGTTCGCCCGGCATCACAGCAGACAACTTCGCCACCTACAAGTCCCAACTCGACCGCATCACTCCGTTGCTCGCGCGGAACGCCACTGTCCTGCTGATGGGCTGTCTGGCCGGGAAAGGCGAGGCGGGAACCAACCTGCTCGTGAAACTCTCCCGCGTTTGGTTCGTGCGGCGGGTGGTCGGTTTCACCACCATAGGATACCGAGCCCCAGGTCCGATGAAGCTCGCGGGAGGCGACGGTTGCGTCATGCCCGGCATGCGCGATACGGACGAGCAGTCCGCCTGGAACGAAGCGGCCATGGATCGCTATTTCAAAGCCGACTGGCACAACCTGTCCAAGCTCCCCTGGGCGTCGGAGAAGTCGCCGCACGCCAAAGTGGCCGAATGCCTGTTCATCTCCAAGTGGCCGGCCGGCGAAACCGGTCCGAAACTTGAGGGCACCTACGTCGATTACCCGAGAGAGGTTTCTGACGCTTTTCCCTAACGGCCCGGGGAACGCCCCAACCCGAGCACGGTGCTGCCCACTTGATAGAATGCACCAATGCGTTTCGATTCGCGACTCGCGGTGTGGTCCCTGCTGACGGCCGCGGCTGCTCTTGCCGCCGAGAAGCCCGTCTTCACCAAAGACGTCGCGCCTGTCCTCTTCAAGCACTGCGCCGGGTGCCACCGGCCCGGCGAAATGGGACCCATGCCCCTGCTGTCCTACGAGCAGGCCCGCCCCTGGGCCAAGGCCATCCGCGAGAAAGTCGCCCTCGGCGAGATGCCGCCCTGGCACGCCGAAGCCGCACCCGGCACTTTCGTTAATGACCGCCGCCTCACGCCCGCCGAACGCGACGCGCTCGTGAAATGGGCCGACGCCGGCGCGCCCAAGGGCGACCCCAAGCACCTGCCCGCCCCGCCCGTGTTCCCCGAGGGCTGGGAAATCGGCAAGCCCGACGCCGTTTTCACCATGGCCAAGGAATACACGGTGCCAGAAAGCGGCACCATTCCGTACCAGTTCTTCACCGTGAAGACGGACTTCACCGAGGACAAGTGGATCCAGGCCATCGAGGTCCGGCCCGGCGCGCGCTCCGTCGTGCACCACGTCCTGGTCTTCGCGTCCGAGCCCGGCGCCACTCCCCGGACCCTGGGCTACAAGCAGGTAACGCCGCCGTTGCCTCCCGGCGCCGTGCGCGGCCCCGGCTCGCTGCTGGCCACCACCGCGCCCGGCACCAACGCCATGGTGTTCCCCGCCGGCACCGCGATCCGCGTCAAGGCCGGCGCCACGCTGATGTTCCAGATGCACTACACCACCAACGGCAAGGCCGCCGTTGACCGCTCCAGCGTCGGCATGATCTTCGCCAAGGAGCCTCCGCAGGTGGAAATGCGGACCAGCGCGTTCGTCAATCCGCTGTTCGTGCTGCCGGCGGGCAAGGCCGGCACGCAGGTGGACTCCGCCATCGAGTTCGACGAAGACGCCGAGATCCACGCCCTCTTCCCCCACACGCACCTGCGCGGCAAGAGCTGGGAGTACCGCCTGATTTATCCCGACGGGCGCAAAGAAGTCGTCCTCTCCGTTCCCAAGTACGACTTTAACTGGCAGACCTACTACATCTACACCAAGCCGCTGGCCGCCCCCAAGGGATCCCGCCTGGAAGCCTCGGCCGTCTACGACAATTCCGCGGCGAACAAGTGGAATCCGGATCCCAGCAAGAACGTCCGCTGGGGCCCGCAGACCTGGGAAGAGATGCAGTACTCGGGGATCAACTACACGCTCGTGAAGAAGTAAGCATTCGGGGCGCCCTGCGCAGGTGGCGGCGGCAACGCGATAATGAGAACTCGCGAATGGCCGAACCCTCCACGCCGCTAATGCGGCAGTACCACGCCGTCAAACAACAGGCGCCCCATGCCCTCCTCCTGTTCCGCCTCGGGGACTTCTACGAGCTCTTCTACGACGACGCCGTCACCGCCGCCCGCGAACTCGAAATCACCCTCACCGCCCGCAACAAGGAAAAAGGCGCGCCGGTCCCCATGTGCGGCGTTCCGTTCCACGCCGCCGAAGGCTACATCGCCCGTCTGCTGCAGAAGGGCTATCGCGTCGCCATCTGCGACCAGATGGAGGCCCCCTCCAAGGCCACCAAGCTGGTGCGCCGCGAGATCACGCGCATCGTCACTCCCGGCACCACCACCGCCGCCGCCGTCCTCCGCTCGCACGAGAACAACTACCTCACTGCGGTGACGCTCGACGCCGCGCGCGCCGGCCTCGCCTGGCTCGACCTCTCCACCGGCGAGTTCCGCGCCACCGAGCTGGACGCCTCGGAGGTCCCGGCCGCGCTTGAGAACCTCAACTCGCGCGAGGTTCTGATCGCCCAGCCGCTCGCCGGCGTCGCGATCCTCCAGACCGAACTCGAGCCCTGGGTCTTCCTCCCGGACCACGCCGCCAGGGAGCTGCGCGATCATTTCCAGCTCCTCGCCCTCGACGGCTGCGGCCTCGAGGACCGCCCGCTCGCCACCGGAGCCTGCGGCGCGCTGCTCCACTACGTCCGCGAGACCCAGAAGGCGTCGCTCGCGCACCTCGCCGCCCCCGCATACCTCGACCGTAGCGAGTCCCTGGTGCTCGACGCCGTGACCGTGCGCAACCTCGAGCTCGTCGAGCCGCTCTTCGCCGGCGAATCCCGCGAATCGACGCTCCTCTATGTCCTCGATCGCACCCGCACCGGCATGGGCGGACGCCTGCTGCGGCGGCGCGTGCTGCGGCCCGCGCTCGACCGCGCCGAAATCGAAGCGCGGCTCGACGCCGTCGCCGCGCTCGCGCAGGATACCATCCTCCGCGGCGAACTCCAGAAGCTGCTCGCCTCCATCCTCGACCTGGAACGCCTGCTCGCGAAAGTCACCCTCGGCACCGCCTCGCCCCGCGACCTCGCCGCGCTCGGCGCTTCGCTCACCGTCATCCCGCAGCTCAAAGCCCGGCTCGCGGGCTTTGCGCCGCGCCGCCTCGCCGAACTGGAACAGAACCTCGACGAAGTCGCCGAAGTGCGGGACCGCCTGCGCGCCGCGCTCGCCGACGAGCCGCCGGTGAACCTGGCCGACGGCGGCGCCATCCGCTCCGGCTACCACGCCGAACTCGACGAGCTCCGCACCTTGAGCCGCGACTCGCGGCAGATCATCGCCGCCATCGAACAGCGCGAACGCGATCGCACCGGCATCGGCTCGCTGAAGGTCCGGTTCAACAACGTCTTCGGCTTCTACATCGAAGTCTCGAAACCGAACCTGCCCTCGGTGCCGCCCGATTACGAGCGCAAGCAGACCCTCGTCAACGCGGAGCGCTTCACCACGCCCGAACTCAAGGAACTCGAAGTTAAGATCCTCGAAGCCGAGGACCGCATGCTCGCCATCGAGCGCCGCCTCTTCGACGAACTCCGTGAGTTCACCTCCGCGCACGCCGCGCGCATCCGGGCCACCGCCGCCGCGGTTGCCGAAACCGACGTCACCGCCGCGCTCGCTCAAGTCGCCGCCGAAAATCGCTACACCCGGCCCGCGTTCTCGGACGACGGCGAACTGCGCGTCGTCGCCGCCCGCCACCCGGTGATCGAGAAACTCACCGAACGCGACGCCCAGCGCTTCATCCCCAACGACCTCTACTTCCACCCCGAGCGCGAGTTCATCGCTGTCATCACCGGCCCTAACATGGGCGGCAAGTCGACCTACCTGCGCCAGGCCGCGCTGCTCGCCATCCTCGCGCAGATGGGTTCGTTCGTGCCCGCCGAATCCGCCGTGCTCCCGCTCGTGGACCGCGTGTTCACCCGCATCGGCGCCGCCGACAACCTCGCGCGCGGCCGCTCCACTTTCATGGTCGAAATGACCGAGACCGCCGCCATCCTGAACACTGCGACGCAAAACTCGCTCATCGTCCTCGACGAAATCGGGCGCGGCACGTCCACCTACGACGGCCTCGCGCTCGCCTGGGCCGTCGTCGAGCACATCCACCAGCACATCCGCGCCAAGACGTTGTTCGCCACGCACTACCACGAGCTCACGGAACTCGCCGGGGAACTCGACGGCGTGCGCAACCTGCGCGTGTCCGTCAAGGAGTCCGGCGACAAGATCCTGTTCCTCCGCAAGGTCGAGCCCGGCGCGGCCGACCGCAGCTACGGCATCGAAGTCGCGCGCCTTGCGGCGCTGCCCCGCGCCGTCATAGAACGCGCCCGCGAAATCCTCGCCCGGCACGAGCGCGCCGAGCGCGGCGTGGCGGACGAACTCGCGCCCCGCGCGCACGCCACCCAGATCCAGCTCTTCGAGCCCGTCAACTACGCGCTCGCCGCCAAGATCCGCGCCCTCCAGCTTGACGAGCTGCGCCCCGTGGACGCTCTGCGCATCCTCGACGAGCTGCAAAAGGAACTCCAATGAGAATCGCCGGCTTGATGAGCGGCACCTCGCTCGACGGCATCGACGTCGCCATCGTCGACATCGTCGGCCACAGCTTCCGGCAGAAGATGGAAGTCGTCGCGCATTACGAGGAGCCTTATCCCACCGCCGTGCGGGAAGCGCTGCTCTCCGTCTCGAACACCATGACCCACACCGCGCCCATCGCGCGGCTGCACTTCCTGCTCGGTGAACTCTACGCGGAGGCCATCCGCGCCGCGTGCCGCAAGCGCCGCGTGGCGCTGAAGTCCATCGACCTCGTGGGCTGCCACGGCCAGACCATCTTCCACGAAGGCGAGCCCGTCGAGTTCCTCGGCCGCAAAGTCGCCTCGACGTTCCAGATCGGCGATCCCGCCGTGCTCGCCGAGCGCCTCGGCGTGCCCGTCATCTCCAACTTCCGCGAGCGCGACGTCGCCGCCGGCGGCAAAGGCGCGCCGCTGGTGCCGTTTCTCGATTACGTGCTGCTTCGTCATCCGAAGCTCGGCCGCGTGGCGCTCAACATCGGCGGCATCTCGAATATCACGGCGATCCCGCCCGGCGCGCGGCCGGAGCAGGTGATCGCCTTCGATACCGGTCCCGGCAACATGGTGATCGACGCGCTGGTGCAGAAGCACACCGGCGGCTGGCAGAAGTTCGATCGCGACGGCCTACTCGCCGCCTCCGCGCCCGTGGATCCCCGCATGCTCGACGCCATGCTCTCGGATCCTTACTACGCGAAGCAGCCTCCCAAGTCCACCGGCCGCGAACAGTATGGCGCGGAGTATGTCAGCGGGCTGATTGCCACCGGTCTCTCGCTACCCGCGCTCATTGCCACGGCCACCGAAGTCACGGCGCGCGCGATTGCGCTCGGCGTCGAGCGTTTCGTCCCCTTTCGCGTCCACGAGCTGATCGCGGCCGGCGGCGGAATCCACAACCGCACTCTCATGCGGCGTCTTCAGGAACTGCTGCCCGGCGTGAAGTTCCGAACCACTGGGGACTTTGGCATCGAACCTGACGCCAAGGAAGCCGTCGCCTTCGCGCTCCTCGCCTACGAGACCTTTCACGGCCGCCCGGCGAACCTGCCCGCGGCCACGGGCGCTCGCGCCGCCGTGCCGCTCGGCCGCCTCACGCTCGCGCGTAAGAAATCCTAACTGCCGGGCGTTTCGACGAACTCCGGCCGGAAGGTCCCCACCGGAATGCGAAAACGCAGCGTTTCCTCGCCGCCCTCTTCGCGGTAGTAGCGCGCCAGCGTTGCGCGGAGACGCCGGATTTCCACTCGAACCCGCGGATCCTCGCGCGGATCGAACTCCTCCGGCAGGTCGTACACGTCGCGGGCGATCGAGTACTCTTTCAAAGCGCCGGCGCGCCCCGCGAGCGTTTCGGCCACCAGATACGCGAGCAAGCGCCGCCTCCGGCGAGCCCGCCGGAACGGCTTGCTCGCCAGCACGCGGGCCAGCGCCTCGGCAACGGCAATTTCGGGAGGGGCGCAACTGAGAAGCAACACGCCCTCATTTACGGGCGCGCCGCGCCGCGCGGATTCACTCCCCCCGGCTCCGGTTACCTATTGCGCCAGCCCGGCTTTCTTCAGGTCCACCGCCTTGACGATCGAGAGGTCCGCCGGCGCCACGTACTTCTTCACCGTTGCATTCAACTGCTCCAGCGTCAGCGCGGCCACCTTCTTCTCCAGCTCCGCCTGCCAGGCCATCTTGCGGCCGTACTCGGCGTTGCCGTTCAACATCGCCGCCAGGGCCCGGTCCTGCGTGCGCCCGAGTTGCTCCTGCTGTTGCCAGGCCTTCTGCGCCAGTTCGAATTCTTCTTTTTGGAATCCCTCGGTGGCGATCTTCTTCATCTCATCGACGAAGGACGCTTCCACCCTCACCAGGTTGGCCGGATTGGCGATCGCGATCGCCAGGAACGGCGCCGTATCCTGCTTCGGCTGCGCAAAGAACACGGACTGCGCCGCGTAGCTCAGCCCTTCCTTCTGGCGCAGCCGCTCGAACAGCCGCGCCTTGGCGCTGCCGCCGATCAGGAAGTTCGCCAGGTTCATCGCTGCATAGTCCGGGCTCTCGTCGCTCAGGTTCCACGTCGTGCCCGCCACGAAGAACGAATTCGCCTTGTCCGGCGTGTTCAACGTGCGGCTGATCGCCGGCAGCTTCGTGTACTTGCTCACGATGCGCGTGTACGGCTTCGGGCTCTTCCAGCCGCCGAACAGCTCCGCCGCCAGCTTCTCCAGTTCCGCGCCGTCGAAGTCGCCCACCACGGCCAGCGTTGCGTCGGAAGCGCCGAAAAAGTCCGCGTAGAACTTCCGGGCATCGTCGAGCGTCACCTTCTTGAAGTCCTCCACCTGCTCTTCAAACGTGCTGGTGTACCGCGGATCCCCCTTCGGATACGGCGACAGATGCCGTTGGATCTCGTTGATCGCCACGCCTTGCGGCTCGCTCTTCTGGTTCTCGATCGCCGACAGCCGCTGGTTCCGGATCTGCTCGAACTCGGTGTCCGGGAAGCCGGGCTCCCGCAGCACCTCGGACATCAGGCGCATGGCCCCCGCCAGGTTGCCCCGCACCGTCTCGAGCGAGGCGCTCGCGCCCGTCGCGTTCGCCCCCACGTTCAGCCGCGCCTTCAGCTTGTCCAGTTCGTCCTGGATCTGCTGCCGGCTCTTGTTCTTCGTGCCGCGCATCAGCATGCTGCCCGCCATCGCCGCCGCCGTGGAACGGCCCTGCAGCGACTTCTCATCGCCGAACCGCAGGCTTAGCGACGCGATCACCGTCTCGCCGCGCGTCTTCTTCGCCAGCAGCGACACCTTCATGCCGTTGGCGAGCGTCACCACCTTCGTGCGGGCATCGATGTTCGCCGGCGTCGGGTCGAACGCCTCGCCTTCCGCCATCGCCGTCTTGCCCTTGTAGTCCTTCACCAGCGCGCTCACGTCCGGCGCCGCCGGGATCTCGCTGCGATCCGGCTTCGGATCCGGCACGAACCGGCCCAGCGTCATGTTCGAGCGCTTCAAATAGGTCTTCGCCACCCGCTCCACGTCCGCCGGACTCACCTTGCCGATCGTGTCCCGGTTCAGGAACACCATCCGCCAGTCACCCAAGGACTCCCATTCGCTCAGCTCCACGCCCACCTGCGTCGAGCTCGCCATGTTCAACTCGATCTGCTTCAGGATCCGGGTCTTCGCCCGGTCCACCTCTTCTTTCGAAGGCGGCTCCTTCACCAGCGACTCGATGGTAGCCAGCATCACCCGCTCCGCCTCCTCCAGCGACTGCTCCTTGCGCACCTGCGCCGTGGCCATCAGCACGCTCGTCTCCTTGAGCTGGAAATCCATCGTGCCCGCCGACGAGGCTTTCTTCGTGTCCACCAGCGCCTTGTACAACCGGCCCGACGGGACTTCGCCCATCACCGCGGCCAGCACCTGCACCGCCGCGTAGTCCGGGTGCGTCCCCGGCGGCACGTGATACAGGAAGTTCAGCGCCTGCACATCGCCCACCCGGCGCAGCGTCACCGTGCGCTCGCCGTCCTGCGTCGGCTCCTGCGTGTACGTCATGTCCAGCTTGCGCGCCGGCCGCGGAATCTTGCCGAACGTCTCCTGGATCCAGCCCAGCGTCTTTTCGGGATCGAACTTCCCTGCGACCACCAGCATCGCGTTGTCCGGCTGATAGTACTTGCGGTAGAACGCCTGCAGCTTCTCGATCGGCACGTTCTCGAGATCGGCTTTGTTCCCAATCGTCAGCTTGCCGTAGTTGTGCCACAGGAACGCGGTCGACATCACCCGCGCCATCAGGACCCCGGCGGGCGAGTTCTCGCTCATCTCGAATTCGTTCCGCACCACCGTCATCTCGGTGTCCAGGTCGCTCTTGGCCACCAGCGCGTTCACCATCCGGTCCGCTTCCATTTCGAGCGCCCACTTCAGGTTCTCGTCCGAGGCCGTCAGCACTTCGTAGTAATTCGTGCGGTCGTACCACGTGGTGCCGTTGAACTGCGCGCCGTGATCTTCCAATTCCTTGATCAGGTTGCCGCGATTCTTCGTCGGCTTGAACACCATGTGCTCCAGCAGGTGGGCCATGCCGGTCTCGCCATAACCTTCATGACGGGAGCCGACCATGTAGGTGACGTTCACCGTCACCGTGGGCTTCGAAACATCCGGGAACAGGAGCACCTTCAGGCCGTTCGGCAACTGGTACTCGCTGATGCCCTCCACCGAGGGGCCTTTCTTCACCTGGCCGGACAGAAGCGCCACGGCAGCCAGGGTCAGGCAGCCGGCGCGCAATGCTTTACGGAAATGCATGGGATGGGTTCTCCGGGGAACGCGGAACGAGGATCTAGCCTATCCTGAATTGTAACAAGCCCGGCGCTTACAGCTTCTTGCGTTCCGCCAGATCGAACCGTTCGCCCGGGGACAGGAAGTAGTACCGTTTCGCGCCGTCCGCCGGCCGGTACCGCGGATCGTAGATCGCTACTTTGCTCTCGCCGATCACCTCGAACCGATCGCGCTGCACCACGATCGCGGTGGACTCGTCGATCCCGATGCCGAGCAGTTCCGGGTGCCGGTCGATCACCTGCAGCAGGTCCTCTTCGCGCTTCCGCCGGATCAGGTGCTGGTCCACCGCGACGCCGCGCAGATAACCGAAGCCCTTCTCATAGCCCGGCGCCATCATGATCGTATTGCCCTCGCGCGCGCCGCGCACCAGGTACGAGCCCTGAATGGTCGCGCCCGGCCGACGTCCCGCCGATCACGCCGCCGCGGTCCAGCACCTTGCGGAACGCGCGCTCCGTGGGTGTGCCCAGGTAGCTGTCGACCAGCCGCCACTGGCGCCCGCCGCCGAACCACACGCCGCGGGCGTCCTTCAGCGCCGCCAGAAACGACTTTTCGCCGGCTTCGGTCCGGTTGCGCGTGTGCAGCACGCGGACATCCTTGCACCCGGCCCGGTTGAGGAAATTCGCCTCTACCGGCGGGTTCTCGCGCTCGTCCGCCGTGGGCACGTACACCAACGGGACGTCTTTGCCTCCCGCCAGCGCGAGGAAGCGCTCGGGAATCGCTTTGCCCAGCGCTCCGCCGCCCACCACCACCAGGGAGCCGCGCTCCGGTCCCACCTTCGCGCCGCGCGCCCACGCCACCGATGCGCCGGCCGCGCCCGTCAACCACAGTCTCCGCGTCATCATTGGGGACAAATCTATCAGAAACACGAAGGCCCGGCCGTTCCCGGCCGGGCCCTTACTTCCTAAAATCTCTCGAGCGGCGTCAGGCCACCTGAGTTTTCACGCGCTGCAGGAACTCGTTCATCTGGTCCTTCAGTTGCAGCTTCAGTTTCTTCAAGCGGTGCTCTTCCATCTCCTCTTCCGGGGTCAGATGGTGTTTCGCCTCCAGCGATTGCAGCAAGTGGTCGTACTCCGCATGCTTTGCTGCCAGGCCCCGAAATTCATCGCTGGTGGCCATCAGATGCGCCTTCAGATCGTCCTGCGTGTTCTTCTCCATCAAAGGTGTCTCCTTTTGTGAGATCGCCACGCCGAGTCAGTATGAGAGTGTTTCCGTGATTGGCTCGGTGGGTGATGGTGGTCATGTACCGTTCCGCGGCCGGTCACCGAAGGCCAACCGCACCATGACATTATCATGAAGTCCAGCGCATGACAATAGCCGTTTCCGGTGGATTCTGGTAATAGTCCTTGCGGTGCCCGGACTCCAAGAAGCCCATCTTTTCGTATAACTTACGGGCGCTAACGTTGCTTTCCCGGACCTCCAGGAAACAGGTTCCCCTCCAGATGTTCTGGAACCGCGCCACCAGCCTGGTACCTAGCCCGTACCCCCGGTATTCCCGGCCGACGGCGACGTTCAGGATCTCCGCCTCGCCCGGGGCCACCTCCCGCCAAAACAGGAACCCGGCGACTTCTCCTTCCATCACAACCACTTCCCCGCGGTAAGCCAGATAGTCCTGGGGGTCCCATTGCGACCCCTCGGGTGATTGCTCCTGAATATTCGCAATCTTTTGCAAGTCGTCCCGCGACAGCGGCCGGAACTGCCACCGCTCCGGCAGCAGACGGCGAAAAATTTCTCGCTGCCTCTCGCCGATCGTCTTCCAGTCGAAGTTCTGGCCGTGGGCGCGACTTGCCTTGGAGATCTGCTTTCGCAGGTTCGCATCCGTGATCAGATGCGCTACCCCCTCCGCGAACGCCTCCGCCCCATCTCCGATCCACACGGTCTCGCCGTGTACCAGGCCGAGCCCCGCGCAGCCGGACGTCGTGGACACCACGGCGCGCTCCATGGCCATTGCTTCCAGCACCTTCAGGTTCGTCCCGGCGGACACCAAAGTCGGCACCAGCACCAGGTTCGCCTCTTCGTAGAGCGGCTTCACGTCCTTCACGAAGCCGTGCACCTTCACCCGCGGATCTTCCGCCAGCGCCACGCCCGGCGCGTGGATCTCGGGGTCCGGACCCGCCACCACGGTCACCGTCATCGCCGGAAAGCGTTCGCGCAGCCGCGGCCAAACTTCATCCATGAAGAAACGGAACGCGACCAGGTTCGGGAAGTGCCGGAAGCTCCCGATGAACAGCAGGCGCTCGCCGGGCGTCTCCGGCGACGGTGTGAACCGGGTAAGATCGACGCCGTTCGGGATCACCACCGCCTGCGGCGCCCCGAGCATCTCCCGGTCCTTCTCCGACATCACCACCACCTGCCGGTAGCGGCGCACCGCCGCTTCCTCGAAGCGCAGCCACCGCCAGGCGTCCCAGAGCGCGGAGAGCGTCCCGGCTTGCTTCGCCACCTGGTTGTACAAGTCGAAGGTCACGTCGTGTTCCACGAGAATGTCGCCGGGATACGTTGCGAGATAGGTGTACTCGACCTGCACCGCTCCCAGGCGGTCCCGCCTGCGGATCTCCTCGAGCAGCGTGCGCATCCGCCGCGACGTAAATTCGCCCGCCTCGGGCGGCGCCAGCGTCGACCAGCGCGGCTCGCGGTAACGCGGCTTGTCCACCAGAAAGACCTTGGCGCAGTACGGGAGCATCGCCTCCACCTCGTCCGGCAGGGAACTGGTTTCCGTGAACGCGAACAGCCAGATATCGAACTCCTTCGCCAGTTCGCGGATCAGGTGAAAGATGCGCACCGCCCCGCCATGAGAAAGCGGATAGGGAAAATAGGGCGAGACGATGCCGATCCGGCCCCGCCCCTTGGACGTCTCGCGACCCTCGAGTTCCCGGTGCGCCTCGCCATCGCGAGTCCGCTCCCGCCGGAATGGGAGCCACCACGGCCGCAGCCAGATGCGGTCCAGCGGGACGCCGCGCCAGAACAGCCACGAGGCCAGCGGGTGCGCGAGCTTCAGGTGATGCCGTTCGTTCCGCGCGTTGTAGGCGAGGATCTTCGTGGGCGCCAGCAGGAACGCCGCCCGGCGCATCGCGCGGTACTGCGCGTTCCCGTCGAAGAGCACCGGCGCCAGCGCGATGCGGTAGCGGCGGAGGTGCGTTCGCCAGCGCCAATAAAGCTGCCAGGCGGAGCCCTCCTCGAAGTCCACGGCGAAAACGCGCCGCCCGTGCGGCAGCAGTTGAACCTCGCGCTCCATCGCCTCCGGTTGCGCGCCGCTGCGGAAGACCACCACGACGCCCTCGGGGTCCTTGCCGAGCAGCGCGAAGATCCAGCGTTTGATCTGCTGCTTCACTTCACCGTGAATTTGAGGATCAGGCACGCTACCAGCGGCAGGAACGCCGCCCCGGTGAGCACGGAAGTGAAGCCGACCTGATCGACCAGGCGGCCGATCACCGGAGAGAAGAACGTCTGCATCAGGCCGTAGGCCATCGTGAGCGAGGACACGCCGAGCGCCGCGCGCCCCGGTCCGAACAGGTCGATGGGCAGCGAGTAGAGATTGGTGCTCCCGCAGGTGATGAGGAAGTAACTCAGGCTGATCAGCGCCGCAGCCAGCGCGCTGGAGGGCATCAGCGGCACCGCCGCGGCCACCAGCGAGCAGGCGGAGACGATCCAGCAGATCTTGAGCCGTGCGTCCTTGGGCGAAGTTCCGCCCTGAATCAGCCGCATGGACCACGCGCCGCCGGCGAACGCGCCGAGTGTCGCGAAAACCGGCGGAATCCAGGCGAACTGCTGGTTCGCCTGCTGCGCCGTCAACCCGCGTGCGGTGACGAAGTACAGTGTGGTCCAGTTCGTCCACAGCGTGTACAGGACCATGAAGAACGCGTTGGCGGCCATCATGCCCCAAAGCCGCCGGTCGGCGAGCATTTCCTTCAGCGGCAACTGCGCCGCGGTGGACGCGGCGACGTTCGCCGGAATGCGCCGCGCCGTGATCAGCCACACCGGGATCCACAGGAAACCGAGGATCCCGGACAGGACGAACGGCGATTGCCAGCCGTAGGCCGGCGCCATCACACTGACCAGCAGGGGCGCGCTCAGACTCCCGAGGCTGATGCCGAGCTGGCTGAAGGCGGTCCCCAGGGCCATCTCTTTCGGAGCCAGGTAGACGCCGAACGCCTTGCCTGTCGACGGGATACCCGCCGCCTCGGCGACGCCCAGCAGCGCGCGCGCGCCCAACAGTCCGCGGAAGCCGGTCACGAGGGCGTGCAGCGCGCTGGCCAGCGACCAGAGTCCGACGGCCAGCGTGGTGCCGAGGTTCAGGCCCACGCGGTCCAGGAACCAGCCGGCGAAGGGCGCGCTCAGGGCATAGATGATGGAGAAGGCGGAGAGGATATAGCCGTAGTCCTCGTTGGTGAGGTGGAACTCGGCCTTGAGCACCGGCGCCAGAGCGGCCAGTAACTGGCGGTCGAGGTAGTTCAACGCCGAGGCGAGCGTGAAGATCGCCACCGCCACCCAGCGCAGGGGACTGAGGTTCATGTATCGGACTATTATGCCTTGCCTCTGCTCCGGTACACGCCCCCGGAAGGCAGCGGATCGCCACGCCGTTCCCTCCGCTCGCTGGATTCGAGGTTCCCTCGCCGCGCGAATGTGGTGAACTGCGGATGATGTTTCTTCGCCTGCTGCCTTCCGTCTTTTTCGCCCTCGCGGCCGCCGCGGCCGAGACCGCGCCCCGCGACATCGCCACGGAGTCCGCCCGGCTGCGCGACCTCGCCGCCGCCAAGCCGGACTCCGGCAACTGGAAACAGAAGAAATCCGAACTGGCGGCGAACGCCGCCGCCGTCGAGGCCGCACTGAAAGCCTCGCGCGTCTACCTGGCGCTGGAGTTGCTCAGCAACGGCCGGAGCGATCTGCGGGGTTTCGAGTCGCTCGACAACCAGGCGCCCCCCGCTGGGGGACTTGCCGCCTTCGAAGCCGCGGCGCGGAGGGTCGAAAGCGCTCCGGTCGGGGCGTTTCGGGCCGGAACGCCGGCCGCGGTCCGCGCGCTGGCCGAGAGCTACGCCGGCCGGGTCCGCAGCCTGCTGGACGGGGGACGCGGTTTCGCCAAGGCCACCGGGGTCGCCGACGGGCTGTACTACCTGGGCGGCGCGCAGGCAGCCCAGGAATCCGCGGCGTTCGCGCGGAGTCTCGATTTCGCATCCGCGGGAAAATTGCCGCCGGTTCGTCCCGTCGCGGCCGACCTGACGGCGCTGCAAAACAGGGTGCTTGCAGTGTACAAGCCCCCTCGCTCCGTCTCCGAGCACCCGAGCTTCATCCGCATCAACGGGACCCTGAAACTCGCCCAGGAACTGGACGCCCAGGGCCTGCGCTTCGGCGCGCTGTATCAATATCTGGAAGCGCTACGGCTGTTCACGATGCTCGAGGCGGGCGGCGCGCCGCGTCCCCTCGAGGAACTGCGCGCCGCCGCGGCGGGTCTCGAGACGCGTCTGGCCGCGGACCGGCGCGATCACTCGCTGGCGCGCCTGTTCCTGGAGCGCGCCGCGGCGCGCCTGGACGAAGCGGCCGCCAAGGACGACGCGGCTTTGCGGCACAGCGCCCAGGCCATCGTCGAGGCCGTGATCCCGGCGTATTTCGCCGCGCTCGAAGCGCGTGTTTCGCAAACGCGGCCCGCCGGACGCACGGCCACGGTCACCCTGGTCCGCTGGCCCTACACTTGAAACCTCTCCGATCCGGCAAGTTTGCTGGCACAAGAGGTAGTGGCGCGGTACCCAGGGCGAGTACGGTTTGTCAATGAGAACTTCGGCGAGTCGAAGCTCGCGGAGAAGTATGGCGTGAAGCGCTATCCCGCGATTTTCGTGGACGAGATTCTGATCGCGAAGCCGAACGATTTCGGCTTCTTCGGCGCGGGCGAGAAGGCGGGGCGCTACACGCCGTGGCGCGACGCCGCGAGTCACGCGAAGTTCCAGGCCGACCTGGCGCGGATGCTGGACCTGGTGCTGGCCGGAAAGAAGAAGGAAGCGGCGCGCGGCGCCTCCTCGCAGCCGGTTGACGAACTGCGGGCGCTGCCGGCGTTCCAGGTGATGGGCCTGGCGGGCAAGCCGCTGGCCAGCGCGGATCTCGCCGGCCGCGTGGTGGTGGTGGAGTTCTGGGCGACGTGGTGTCCGCCGTGCCGGTCGACGCTCGAGTGGCTGGGGGCGGTGAAGAAGAAGTACGGCGACCGGGTGGCGGTGGTGGCCTTCGCGGTGGAGTCTCCTGAGGATGGCGTGCGGAAGCTCGTGGGCGCGGTGGGCGGAGAACTCACGTGGGCCCTCGGGACGCCGGAAACGGTGCGCGCGTTCGGCGACATCGCAGCCGTGCCGACCTTGTATGTTTTCGACCGCGCCGGGAAGACCGCGGGGACCTGGTTCGGCGCGCCACCGGAACTGCACGAGCAAGTGGAGCGGGTGCTGGACCGCGTTACCGGCGGGCGCTAACGGCTGCCGCTCCACCGCAACACCACGGCGGCGAGCACATACATCGCGCCGCCAGTCCACAGTGTCGCGCGCAGGCCGAAGTGGATGGCGAGGAAGATCGCGCCCACCGATCCGAGCACGCTGGCCGCGGCGTTAACGGACCAGGCCCAGCGGACCGCGGGAGCGCTGCGCGACTCCAGCACCGAGAGGCCTGCGGGGAAGGGCATGCCCATCACGAAGGCCGCCGGCGCGATGAGCAGCGCGGTCAGCGCCATCTTCAGGGGCAGCGGCCAGCCGGCCGCCCCGCCGATAACCCCGGGCGCCACCACGCCGAGCATGCCGATCAAGAGCGCGGCCACCCACAGCGCGCGCGGCAGGCGCGCGGTGCCCGCGAGGAACCGGCGGTGGAACAGGCTGCCCGCGCCACTCGCCACCAGCATCACCAGCACGATGACGGTGAGGGCGTACGTCGGGTGGCCCAGCAACAGCACGAACTTCTGAATCAGCGACACCTGCACCAGGATGTAGCCCGCGCCGAGCAGGACGAAGTACAGCAGGAAGCGCTTCACGCCCTGCCCGGCGGGCAGACGCGCGCCCAGCAGCCAGGCGGGCAGCACCAGCATGAGAAAGGTCGCCAGCACGCTGACGCCGAACAGGCCGAACAGCAGGGGCACGGCGCGGTTGAGCTTGAAGTCCGCGCTTTCGCGATTGGCGGAGGCGACGTAGTTCCAGAGGTCGCGGGTCTGGACGGTGTAGAAGAAAAACGGGCGGTCGTCGTGCACCGGCGCAATATCGAAGGGATAGGCGCGCTCGAAGGCGCGGCGGTCGGCGGCGCGCAGGTATTCGGCGAACGCGCCACCGGGCGGAAGGTCCGGCGCGGCCAGGATCTGCAGCGGGGCCGCCATCTCGCGCAGCCGCGCGGAGTCGGCGTCCGAGAGCGGGCGGCGGCTGATGAGCACGGTGTCCTGCGCGCCCCAGCCCGCGATCTGGCCCGCGTTCTCCCGGGCGACGATCACGTGGCGCCACGGTTCCCGCTCGCCGAGCGCGGCGAGGGCTTCGGCGCCCAGCGCGAGCAGGCGCAGCGACTCGCGCGGCGGGTCGAAACCCCAGCGCGTGAACGACAGGACGCCGTCGTCTGTCAGGTGATCGAGGTAATCGCGAAATGCTTCGACGGTGTACAGGTTGTTCTCGGAGAGCGCGAAGGCTCCGGCGGCGGTGGAGGCCCAGGTGTCGACCAGGGTCGCCTGGATGATGTGGTACTGCTCGGGGCTGCGGCGGACGAAGCTGCGGCCGTCCTCGACGATGACGCGGAGCTCAGGGCGGCGGTACAGGTCGTGGCTGAGCGCGGAGAGCTTGCCGCGCATGATGGAGTCCGCGATTAGCGGGTTGATTTCGACGGCGGTGATGTCCTTGGCGCCGGCCGCGAGGGCCCGGCCGACATCCCAGCCGCCGCCCGCGCCGATCACCAGGGTCTTGGCGCCGGGACGGAAGCGATAGACCAAGCCGGGGCCGCCCGCGGCGAGCGTCCGGCGGTCGTCATCGTTGAGCTTCGCCCAGTCGAAGGGCGGGATGCCGGTGGCGGCGTCGCCGTCGATGACGATGTGCATGCGTCCCGGCGCTTCCGGGGAGACGCCGACGCGGGAGAAGGTGTTCCAGCGGGAGAAGATCTCGTCGGGAATCGCGCCGCCCTTCGACCATTGCACGTCGATCCAGGCGGCGCGGGCGTTGAAGGTCGCCAGGCCGACCAGGGCCAGCGTGGCGGCCACGGCGATGGCGCGGCGCGAGATCGATCCCGCAAGGTTGAACCAGATGGCGGCGGTGACGGCGTAGAAGCTGGCGGCGGCGATGACCGTGCTGGGTCCGCCGAGCAGGTTGAGGAAGGGAACCAGCAGGACGCAGCCGCCGGCGGCGCCCAGCAGGTCGAAGAAGTAGGCGCGGTCGACGCGGGAGATGCTCTCGCCGATGACGAGGGAGACGACGGCTCCGGCGCCGGCGAACGGCATGGCGCTGACGAGATAGAGCAGCACCAGGGACAGCCCGGCGGGTTCTTCGCGGCGGGTGAGCAGGAAGGCGAGGGCCGCGAGCGCGAGCGCGGCGTTGGCGAGGGCCAGGACGCCCAATTTCGCGAAGAGCTTGCCGGGGCGCTCCGCCAGCCAGTAGGAGAAGACGCCGCCCGCGCCGAGGCCGAACATGGCCAGCGAGATGGCGAGGAAGGCGAAGTGGTAGTAGAAGACGACGGAGAACAGGCGCGTGAGGGCGAGTTCGAGCAGCAGCGTGGCCAGGGTAGTCAGGGCAAGGCCTGTATACACTTGCGGCCAGCGGGCAAACCCCGGGGAATCGGGCAGGACAATCCGCGACAATTTTCTACTGTAGCAATCGCGCGGCGGCTACATCATTCCGGTGGGCGGCGCGGGATCCTCGGGACGGCCGGCGTTGCCGAGGGGCATGCGGATCATGACCAGCGCCATGAGGCCGAGGACGGCCAGGCCGGCGAGGTAGGAGGGCGCGGCGAAGATCTCCGGGGTCCGGATGTCGAAGAAGTTCATGGTGGCGATCAAGAGGCCGATCAGAGCTTCGCCGGCGATGAGGCCGGAAGCCACGAGGATGCCGGTGTTCTCCACGCGGGCGCGCTGGGCCTCGTTGTGACCCTGGCGCTTGCTGAGCGTGTCGCTGACCCAGCGGAGCAGTCCGCCGACGAAGATCGCGAAGGTGGTGGGGAATGGCAGGTACATGCCGACGGAGACCAGCATGGGGCTGCGCACGCCGAGCATGATCATGGCGACGCCCATGAAGACGCCGAAGACGACGAGCGGCCAGGCCATTTCGCCGCCGACGATGCCCTGGGCGAGCGCGGCCATCAGGCCGGCCTGCGGGGCGGGCAGCGCTTTGTCGCCGAAGCCGGTGCCGCCGCTCTTGATGTTCCCTTCGTGGAGGACGAGGAGGGGGAAGTACATCACCAGGCTGGAGAGCACGACGGCCACGAGTTCGACGAGCTGGATGGTGCGCGGGGTGCCGCCGAGAAGGTATCCGACTTTGAAGTCCTGTAAGAGTTCCCCGGCGACGGCGGAAGAGACGCAGACCACGGCAGCGACGCCGAGGACGACGGCGACGCCCGCGACGCCGGACATGCCGAGGGAGACCATGAGCAGCGCGGCGATGATCAGCGTGGAGAGCGTGAGCCCGGAGATCGGGTTATTGGAGGAGCCGATGAAGCCGACCAGGCTCCCCGAGACCGTGGCGAAGAAGAAGCCGACCACGAGCATGACCAGCGCGGCCACGACGCCGGCGACGACATTCCCGGAGAAGTAAACGTAGAGGGCGATCATCGCGGCAAAGACGGCGGCGATCATGGCAAAAACGGTCTTGGAACTCATGTAGCGCTCGGTGCGGGAGATGTCCTCGAGCTTGGGTCCGCCGGTGCGGAGTTCGGCGAAGGCGCGGCCGAGGCCGGCGGAGAGGCTCTTGCGCATGCGGAAGAGCGTATAGGCGGCGCCGACCAGCATGCCGCCGACGGCGATGGGACGGACGATGAAGCGCCAGACGGCAGCGGCAAGGCCGGTCCAGTTTTCAGCGGCGGCGTCCGCGGGCAGGAAGTTCTTCAGGTTGGGGCCGAGGAAGTACATGAGCAGGGGGACCATGAGCCCCCAGGCGAGGACGCCGCCGGAGAAGTTGAGAGAGGCGAGCTGGGGTCCGATGATGTAGCCGACGCCGACGTAGGCGGGGCTGATGGAAGGTCCGGCGGCGGTGCTGACGCCGCCGACGCCGAGCATGTTGGTGCTGCCGGGAGGTCCCACGCGGACGTTGGTGCGGCCGAGCTCGCCGATGTGCATGAGGAACTCTTTGTCGGCGGCGAAGGCTTTGAAGGAGCCGGCGAGGTAGATGAGCGCGCCGAGGCCCATGTTCCAGAAGAGGAACTTGGCGGCTTCGGCGCCCTGCTGTCCGGCTTTGTGGATCTCGGCGGCGGCGACGGACTCGGGGAAGGGGAGTTCCGGGTCCTCGACCATGACGCGGCGGACAAGGGAGACGAAGAGGACGCCGAGGATGCTGCCGACCATCATGAGGGCGGTGGACTTCCAGTAGGCGTCGCCGGGGGCGAAGGATTTCCAGGCTCCGGCGATGAAGAAGGCGGGGAGGGTGAAGATGGCGCCGGCGGCGACGGACTCGCCGATGGAGCCCGCGGTACGGGCGAGGTTTTCCTCCAGGATCGACCCGCGCCACAGCCGGACCACGGCCATGCCGATGACAGCGGCAGGGTAGGTGGCGGCGATGGTGATGCCGGCGCGCAAGCCGAGGTAGGCGTTGGCGGCGCCGAGGACGACGGACATCAGGAGCCCGATGGCCACCGCGCCGGCGGTCAGCTCGGACATCTGGACGGTCACCGGGACGTAGGGCCGGAACTTCTCTTTCGCCATAAGTGGAGCATCATAACAGGCTCTACGCCTCTTCGATAACAATCGATCGGGTTCGACCTCTTTGAACGGATCCGTTGGTCAACCGGTGGAACGCGGTGGCCAAACGAATTTCATCCGTGCTGACAAGTGTCTGCCCAGCTTGTTGTTGATTTCTTGTGGATGAAAGATCAGCCGCTGAGGCACCGACAGGGTCGAGAGATCCTCGTTGGTCGGTCCGTTTTCGCGAAGAGACAGGACGAACTGAATGCCCTTGAGATTGACACGTCCGGCGACCAGATCAAGTCCAGGCGATTCAACAACCGGGCAGCAACCGAATTGGTCGTGCATTCTCAGTCCGTCGCCTACCTTCTGAGCGAGGTAAAGCCCCTCGCCGGCGCACCATCCACTTTCCCCGAACACCAGCGAGACCAATCGGGCCGTAGGCTCCCACGGCCGCGAACCTGGATTGAACATGCAAGTGATCGAAACAAGGGTTTTCAAGACCCACCTTTCCAGTAGGTCGCCCTTAATCGTCAGGTCTAGCGGATTCCAGAGCTTCTTGCCGGCTGGGTCCAAACGGGTTCGCTCGGCATCTAACTCTGCGATCTTGCGCCAAGCCCGATACCATTTCGCCGCCTGCTCATCTAGCGGCGAGAGTGCGTTGTTGTGGGGCACGCACAGGATCTTCGCCGCCAGGCTCTCGAGCGAGACCTCCCGGGGCTCTTTACACCAGGGAAACCCCACGACCATGAGGGTCGTGGTCTCCCACGGGCCCTTCCCGGTGAAGTGCTCCCGGGATTGGCGCCCACATCCCCCAAGACTGCGCGCCCAACAGAACATCTCGCTAAGCCCAGTGTAGCTCGTGTTTGCCAAGGTGTCGCAGAAACTATAATGGGACCGCATGATTATCACGCCCCGTTTCATCGATGCCGGTCCCGCTTCCGCCGAAGAACTGGAACTGAATCCCAAGCACGCCGCCGAGACGCGCTTCAATGAAGCCGCCGCCCTGCTGGGCCTGGACGACGGCATGCAGAAGGTGCTGCGCACGCCGGCGCGCGAGATCACGGTGAACTTCCCGGTGGGTCTGGACGACGGGCGTATCGAAGTGTTCACGGGCTATCGCGTGCAGCACTCGATTGCGCGGGGGCCGGCGAAGGGCGGCATCCGCTATGCGATGGACGTGACGCTCGACGAAGTGCGGGCGCTGGCGGCGTGGATGACCTGGAAGTGCGCGGTGGTGAACATCCCCTACGGCGGCGGCAAGGGCGGCGTGATCTGCGAGCCGAAGCTGCTGTCGGAGGCGGAGATCGAGCGGATCACGCGGCGCTACACGGCCGAAATCATGGACTTCATCGGGCCGGACCGCGACATCCCGGCGCCGGACATGAACACGAACGAGCAGGTGATGGCCTGGATCATGGACACCTATTCGATGCACGTGCGGCACACGGAAACGGCGGTGGTGACGGGGAAGCCGATGGCGCTGGGCGGGTCGAAGGGGCGTCCGGAGGCGACGGGGCGAGGCTGCCTGCTGACGACTCTCGAGGCGATGCGGCTGTTCGGGATGAAGCCGGAGGACACCAAGGTGGTGATCCAGGGTTTCGGCAACGTGGGCGGGATGGCGGCGCGGCTGATGAAGCGGCTGGGATTCAAGATCATTGCCATTCTGGAGTGGGACGGCGCGGTGTTCAACAAGCACGGGCTGGACGTGGAAGGCCTGATGCGGCACCGCAAAGAGACGGGGTCCATTATCGGGTTCGCGGAAGCCGAGGATATCGACAAGGATCAAGGCATGGAGCTGGAGTGCGACATCCTGATCCCGGCGGCGAAGGAGAACGTGGTGACGTCGGCGAACGCGGCGAACCTGCGGTGCAGGATCCTGACGGAGGGCGCGAACGGTCCGACGACGGCGCCGGCGGACGCGATTCTCGCCGAGAAGAAGGTGTTCGTGATTCCGGACATTCTGGCGAACGCGGGCGGCGTGACGGTGTCGTACTTCGAGTGGGTGCAGGATCGCGAGGGCTTCTTCTGGAGCGAAGACACGGTGAACGAGCGGCTGAAAGAGATCATGGTCGAGTCGTTCCAGGACGTGATCGGGTACGCCAATAAGTACAAGGTAAACAACCGGACGGCGGCGTACATGCTGGCGCTGGACCGGGTGTCGCTGGCATACAAGCTGCGCGGGATTTACGCCTAGCGAATAGAGACACTACGGCTGTGGTGTTCGCGAGGGCGCCGGATCGATGTTCATGCGCATCGATCCGGCGGGTGCAGTTTCTTGTCGCGAGTTTTGGCTTACTAGCGCGGCGTTGCGTGCCGCCGTTCCGCCGGACCCGCTATCTCCGCTGGCTCCTGAGGAGTGATCTCCGAAGCCAACGAAAAAGACGACTCGACAAGATCCGGATCTTGTTCC
>CAYYID010000055.1:0-42604 GCA_964471915.1 uncultured Solibacteraceae bacterium
CCGGCACGTGGACGGCGACGGAGACGACGATCACGGCGAATTCGCGGTCCAAGGGGCCGACAACGTACCGGCTGGAGAAGCGGAATCATCCGCAGAACGGGAACGATCCGATGCTGGTGCTGGACGGGCAGGCGTTCGTGACGGCGTGGCAGAAAGCGCCGTGGCGGTGACGGCAGCCCCCGCCCGATCGATTCGATAGTAAGATCGAGGGCGCGCCGCGTGCAACGCGGCGGCGAAAGGAACCGGGGCATGGCACAGGTTCGGTGGCGGATGGGGTGGGCGTTCGCACTGGCGGCGGCCGTCTGGCCGGCAGCAGCGCAGAGTAGCACCGACGAAATCCGGCTGATCGCGCAGGGCGACGACATGGGC
This sequence comes from uncultured Solibacteraceae bacterium, assembly GCA_964471915.1. Classification (GTDB taxonomy): domain Bacteria; phylum Acidobacteriota; class Terriglobia; order Bryobacterales; family Bryobacteraceae; genus JAIEPW01. Next base: position 370 of record CAYYID010000055.1, read on the forward strand.
GCGGCGCACGGCATCAACACGGGAACGCTGCGGGCCTACAAGGAAGGCATCCTGCGGGCCACCAATGTCCTGATGCCGGCGGGCTGGGTGCCGGAGGCGGCCGCGATGCTCGCCGCGAATCCGGGTCTCGACGTGGGAGTGCATCTCACCCTGACCAGCGAATGGGAAACCGTGCGGTGGCGTCCGCTGACAAACGCGCCGTCGTTGCGGGATGTGCAGGGCTACCTGTTCCGGTCGGTGGAGCCGCGCACGCACTGGACCCTGGGGACCTGGCCGGCGGGGTCCAGCCTGCTGGAGGGCAAGCCGAGCCTGGGCGACGTGGAGAAAGAGCTGCGGGCCCAGATCGAACTGGCGCGGAAGATGTTCCCGCGCCTTTCCTATCTGTCGGTGCATATGAGCTTCGGCTCGGCCGCGCCGGAGATCGCGGCGCTGGTCGGGCAGCTCGCCCGGGAGTATGGCCTGGCGACGGCGCGGGACTACGGGATCCGTCCGCTCGGCAAGGTCTGGGAGTCCACGGATCTGCCGGGCGTGCGCGCCGAGAAACTCGCGGCGAAGCTCGCCACGCTCGGGCCGGGCACGTGGCTGATGGTCGAGCATTGCGCGACGAACACCGCTGAGATCCAAGCGCTACGCGAGGACGTGCCGTTCGACCGTTCCGGCGTGGTGGCGGCGTGGACCCACCCGAAGGTGCTGGAGGCCGTCCGTAAACGGGGGATCCGGCTCACGAACTACCGGGAGCTGGCCGCAGGGAAGTAGCGGGAACCCACGGCCGCGACGCTGTCCGCAGCCGGGACGCCGGAATCACCTCTTTTCTGAAGGGATGGTGCCCAGCCAGCACGGAAGCACGGTCCCGCTCCGGCGAGCTATGGTCGACCCAGGCCCGCCCGGGCGCGGCGCAAGCCATTGTCCTGCGAGGTTTAGCAGGCGCGGAGCACCGGCCACCGCGCTGCGACGCCGGTTTGCCCCACCAGCGCTTCAGGCGGGTCAGAACCGCGGAACCAGTACACCCGCAAACGTCGTTTTTCCGTGTGGGCTGATCCCCTTCGCCCGCCGTTTCCGCTAGTCTCTTAAGCCATGGATCCCACGCGGTGGAGGCAGGTGGAGCAGATCGTCGCCGACGCTATCGAGCAACCGGAGCCCGACTGGGAAGCCTTCGCCGCCGCGCGCGCCGGCGACGACGCGACCGTGCTCCGCGAGGTCCGCGCGCTGCTGGCGGCGCATCGCGATTCGGGCGAGTTCCTGGAGCGGCCCGCCATCACCTTCACCGGCGGCCGCTTCGGACCCTGGCGCGCACTCGGCGAAATCGGCCGCGGTGGCATGAGCGTCGTCTACCTCGGTGAGCGCGCCGATCAGGCGTTCGAAAAGCAGGTGGCCATCAAGGTGATCGCCGGCGTGCCCGCGTCCTTCCCGGAGGGTGAGCGCCAGATCCTGGCGGGCCTGGAGCACCCCAACATCGTCCGCCTGCTGGATGCCGGCGCCACCGACGACGGCTTTCCGTACCTGGTGGTCGAGTACGTCGAAGGCCAGCGCCTGGATCAGTTCGCCCGGAACCTGGACCAGGCCGGCAAGATCCGCCTGCTGCAGCAGGTCTGCGCCGGGGTGCAGTATGCGCACCGGCATCTGGTGGTGCACCGCGACTTGAAGCCCGCCAACATTTTCGTCACCGCTGACGGCACGGTGAAGTTGCTGGACTTCGGCATCGCGAAGATCGTGACGCCGGGCGAAGGCGGACACACCACGCGTTTCTCCGCCTGGACGGTCGACTATGCCAGCCCGGAGCAGATCCTGGGCCGCGGGGTGACCACCGGCGGCGACATCTATTCGCTGGGGGTCCTGCTGCACGAATTGCTGACCGGGGAACGGCCGCGCCGTCTGGAAGGCAAGAACATGGAGGAACTGGTCAGCGCGGCGCGCGAGGAGATCGGGCCGCTGCGGCTGACGGGCGACCTGGAGCAGATCGCCCGCAAGGCGCTGCGCGTGGATCCGGCGCAGCGCTATGAGTCGGTGGCTGCGTTCGCCGACGATCTGCAGCGCTATCTCGACCGGCGGCCGATCGCCGCGCACGCTCCGTCCCTCACGTACCGCCTCGGGAAGTTCGTGGCGCGCAACCGCGTGGCGGTGGGGCTGGCGGCGCTGGCGGTGACAGCGGGTGGGATCGCCATCGGGGCCATCGTGTTTCAGGCGCGGATCGCAGAGCGGCGTTTCCAGCAGGTCCGCGGGCTGGCGCGGACGATCACGTTCGAGCTGAACGACGCGCTGCAGCCGCTGAGCGGCTCCACGCCGGTGCGCAAAATGGTCGTGGAGCGCGCGCTCGCCTATCTCGATGCCCTGTCGAAGGAAGCGGGCAACGACCGCGACCTGCTGCTGGAACTCGGCCAGGGCTACGCGCGCCTCGGGGTGGTGCAAGGCTCGATCAACGAACCGAACCTCGGACACGTAACCGCGGCGCTGGCGAGCTTTGAGAAAGCCCGCGCGATCTTCGAGCGGCTGGTGGCGGCCAAGCCCGGCGATGCCGCGGCGCGATTCGAACTGGCGAAGGTACTGGGGAGCCTCGGCCAGCAGCATCTGAATCGCGGTGACATGGTGAAAGCGCTCGAGATGGCCCGGCGCGAACGGGAGCTAATCGAGAGCCTGCCGGATGCGGCCGAGGTGGATCGAGCGGCGGCGTTGTTCCGGCTGGCGGTGGTGCTGCAGAACACGAAGGGCCGCCTCGAGGAAGCGGTCCCGCTGTGGGACCGCCTGGCGGAGATCTATGAGCGGCGTCTCGCCGCTGCGCCCACCAGCGATCCGGAACTCCGGAGCGTTGCGCTGGTGAATCGCTACCGGACCGATCTCGAAGGTTACCGCAAGAACCTCCCGGCCGCGGAACGATACCTGCGGCGGGCGATCGAAGTGGATGAGCAGCGCCTGGCCGCGCGGCCCACCGATCCATTGGTGCTTACCGACGTCAGCTTCGACTATGCCCAGTTAGGTTACCTTGCGAACCAGCAGAAACGCTCTGCCGAGGCCGTGGAGCATTACCGGAGGTCCCTGGGCCTTCGCGAGAAACTGCTGGCCAACGATCCTGCCAACGCCCGCCTCCGGATCATGGTGGCGCGCAACCACGCGAATTTGGGCTATTCCCTGCACCTTGCGAATCGCCGCGCGGACGGGGCGGCCGCGTTCCGGCGGGCAGTTGCCATGATCCGGGCGTTGCCGGACCGGACGCCGACCGTTCAGAATATCTTTCCCCTCGCCTATCCTTTGGCGATGCTGGGTTCGTATGCGGAGGTCGAGGGACGGTCGGCGGAGGCGTGCGCGCAGTTCGCAGAGGCGCTGGCCGAGGCGAACAAGCTGGACTCTTATGTTTGGGATCCGGAGATCCAGGCTACGTTCGAGGCGGCTCGCGCCGCGCTCGCGCGGTGCCCGAAGCGCTAAACCAGGCGCCGAAACCAGGGGCAGTTCCGGGTTTTCCGGTTCTCTTAGGTGTTCGCTTGCCGCTAAGTGATTGATGCGGATTGAGTTGGGGCGTTACGTCGGTCTGTGAGACCGGTCAGCCTGCAGAAAGCTCCCGGAACGAGCTGTGCCAAAACGGGCGGGGTAAGGTCTAGGAGAACTCCGAGAGAGACAGAGCTTCCGTTGTAGCGACTTACCGGAACCGGTGCTGCGGGCTAGCCCCGGCTGACGGTCCTGCAGGGATAAGGAAGGGTGCTCGCCCGGCGGTTGGCTACGGGTGGAGCCGGAACTGGAAAATCCGGAACTGTCCCTGGTTTCCGGGAGTGATACGATCTTCGGCGATGAGCCTTTCCCGACGGACCTTCCTCGCTACCGCCGCCGCCCCGCTGCTGGCGCAGAACCGCCTGACCCGCATCGACGCTCACATGCACCTGGAATGGGCCGGCTGGCGCGCCCCCGGATCCCCGCGCCCCGTGCGCACCAAGAAGTCCCGCCCCGGCTGGCTGGAGGACATCCAGACCCCGGCGCAGGCGCGCGCCTGGCGCGAGATGACGGCCGCCGCGAAGACCCTCGACGACTACGCGCGCCTCTATGTCAAAGAGATGGACGACGCCGGCATCGCCGTCTCGGTGATCCATGCGATGGACCGCGAACTCGAAGGCTATTACCGGGTCCCGTACTGGCAGGTGCTCACCGAACTCGCCAAGGTGCGCGACGCGCACCCGCAGCGGTTCGTGCTGTTCTGCGGCATCGACCCCCACCGCGGTCCCGGGGCGGTGAAACTGCTGGAGCGCGCTGTCAAGGAACTCGGGTACAAGGGCATGGGCGAGATGCTGCCGCACTACCACCAGTTTTCGCCCGACGACAAGCGCCTGGTGTATCCGCTCTACCGCAAGTGCATGGAACTCGGGATCCCAGTGTCGACGAACACCAGCTCGGTGCCCGGTGCGGTGATCGCGAAGGTTTGCGATCCGCTGCTGTTGGAGGAAGTGAACTACGACTTCCCGGACCTCAACATCTGCCTTTCGAGCGCCGGGATTCCGTACTGGACGGAGCAGGCGCTCTCGCTCGCCATGCAGAAGGGGGGCCTGTACATCGACACCGCGGACTGGCAGGAACGCGACGAGTACTCGATAAAGCGCTACCTGCTGTTCCTGCGGCGCGCCATGGATTGCGCCGCCCGCTACAAGATCATGTTCGGTTCCGACAACCCGGTGTACGCCCGCATGTACTCGCAGAAGCAGTGGATCGACATCGTCGCTCAGGACGCCCCGAAGTACGGCTTCAAATTCACGGACGAGGAACTGCACCTGTACTTCGCGCGGAACTTCAATGACTTCCTGAACGGCGTCACCGAATAGCTCATAGCGTCGTCATCGAGAGCTGCAGGGTCGCCGCTTTCCACAGCGGCGCGAACTGCCGCCGGACGGCGGACGGATCCTTCTTCTGCGCCTGCAGCGCCTCGGCGAGGCCGAACAGCGACCGCGGGTTGCGCGGGTTGCGGTCCAGGTTTTCGCGAAACACTTTTTCGGCGCCGGCGAAGTCGCCGGCGCGATAGAGGGCGCCGCCGAGGGACTCGCGCAGCGGGCGGTACCAGGCCGGCGGCTCGTCGTAGACCAGCTTGGTTTCGAGCGCCACCGCCTCGCGCCAGTGCGGCAGGGCCGCCGCGGCGTCGCCGGCGGCCTCGGCGAGCCGGGCGTCCAATTCGTGCGCGGCGACGGCGAAGACGTCCTTGGCGAGATTGTTGACGCCCCACGGGAAGTCCGCCGGGATCGCCTGGCGCGCCTGCTCGAACGCGGCGCGCTCCGTCTTCGCCGCGGCGAGTTGCTTCGTCCCGGCGAGCGCGAGGGTACGGGCGAACAGCCAGGTGGCGCTTAGGATCCCTTCGTTCGTTTTGGGATCCGGCTCTTTCAGGATCTCGGTCCATTGGTGCGACCGCGCCATGGTGAACAACGGCACCACGGCGAAGGCCTCGAGCATCGGCATGGCCTTCAGGTGCGGAGTGACGGAGCGCTGCATTTCGCGCGCCGCGGCCAGCGCCTCCGCCGCGCGGCCCTGTTCGGCGCGGGAGAACGCAATGAAGTGCCAGTTGTGATTCGCGTACATCAGCGCGTACATGCCGGCTTTGTCGCCCATCCGCGAGACCATCTGCTTGTCGGAAACGACAGCGGCGGCGTTGGTTTTGGCGGCCGATTCGAAGTCGCCGGTGCGCAAATAGATGTGCCCTGGCATGTGGACCAGGTGGCCAGCCGCCGGCACCAGGGACTTCAGCCGCTCGGCGCTGGCGAGCGCGCGCTCCGGATTCGGCGACGCCTCGATGGCGTGGATGTAGTAGTGGTTCGCGCCCGGGTGCTGGGGCTCGCGGCGCAGGACGCTCTCCAGCGTCTGGACGATTTCGAGCGTGCCCGGCGCGGGCCGGCCCTCGGCGTCCCAGAGCTTCCAGGGGTTGAGGTTCATCAGCGATTCGGCGTAGAGCGTCGCCGCGTCCATGTCGTCGGGATACTTGCGCGCCAGCTCGCCCATGGCGTCTTTGTAGGCGGCGGCGAGCGCGGCCAGGTCGCCCTTGCCGTCGGCGGCATAGCGCCGGGCGAGCGCCCGGACGTAGTCGCGCTCCGGTTCCGGAGCGCCGTCGAGCAAGGCGATCGCGTGCTGGATGGTCTGGTAGGCTTTCTGGTTCCGCTCCGTGGACCCGGGGTCGTTGTAGTTCGCGCCGAGCACCAGCGCGACGCCCCACAGCGCCATGGGCGACTTGGGATCCAGCGCGGCCGCGCGCTCGAAGGAACGCAGTGCTTCGTCGTGATTGAAGCCGAACACGAGCGTCAGGCCCTGGTCGAAGAACTTCTGAGCCTCGGGATTCGCGGTGCGGATCGGGTGGTGGTGGTTCCCGATGCCGGGGTGGAGCACCGCCGGTTGCGCGGCGGGTGACGGCGAGTGGTGCTGGGCGGCGAGCACAAAGCAAGCGGCGAACAACGGCAACGAACGCTTCATGTCCCTTTTGTACCGCAGCGGGAAGAATAAGTCATGGTAACCGGTGCTTGCATCGGTAAAGATACGGTAAGGAAACGCTCAGCGTCTCTCGCCATGCTTGCCTTCGAATACTCCAGCTACGTTGCCGCGCCGGTGCACGAGGTGTTCGCGTTCCATGAACGCGACGACGCACTGGAGAAGCTGACACCGCCGGATCCTCCGGTGGAAGTGGTGCGACGCGAGGGCGGCATCCGGCCCGGCGCAGTGGTGGAATTGCGCATCGGCCGCTGGCCGCTGCGCATCACGTGGCTGGCGCGGCACACGGAATACGAACCGGGACGGCGCTTTGTGGATGTGCAGGAGCGGGGTCCGTTCGCCCACTGGGAGCACCGGCACGAGTTCGCGCCGGAAGGCGCGGGCACCCGGATGACGGACCGGGTCAGCTTCTCGCTGCCGCTGGCATTCGTGGCGAATCCGTTGTTCGGGTGGCTGGCGCGGCGGCAGTTGCGGGCGATGTTCGCGCACCGGCATGCGCAGGTCCGGCGGTATTGCGAAGCGGGCAGCCCCGCGCGGTAGTAAGGGGCACCGGGTGCCGCGCCCGCGGTGCTACGCTGTACCCATGGGAGCCAAGAGCCGCCGAACCACCCTCACCTTGCCGGCCGACACTCTGGGCCGGGCGGAGCGGATCGCGAAGTCCCGGAAGGTGACGCTCAGTGCGGTGGTGTCGGAGGCTCTCGATAACGCCCTGAGCAATCAGAACGCCGAGGAACGCCGCCGTGCGATCCTCCAGGGCTACCAGCGAGCCTTCGCCGGATTCACCCCGGACGAGATGGCGATCCTCGACGGAATCTTGCTGCAACCTGTCCGGAAGCGCTCGAAGGGCTGATGATAGATCCCACCTCGGGCCCGTTTCTTTTTGACACCAGTGCCGAATCGTGGCTGGCGAGAGATCGGCGCCCTGCCGTGAGGAACTGGTTCGCCGCTTACCTCGCGGTCCACGGCGTCTCCGTTTCGGCTGTCACGGTAATCGAGCGCATTCGGGGCTATGCGCTGCTCTGGCACCGGGCCAGCGCCACGGCACGCGCGGAGGTCGACGCGGCGCGTGTGGCTTACCTGGGGATGCCTCTGGTCGTCCTGCCGGTCGATCACGGGATCGCCGTTGTGTCCGGGGAGATTATGGCCCTCTGTCCGGATCCTCCGACACCTCCCCGCCGCTCCCACGGCTCTGTCGAAACGCGCCGCGACCGGCTGGCGCGTTGGCGGTTCGACACCATGGTGGCCGCCACGGCGCTTGCGCATGGTTTGCCGCTGTTGCAGAACAACGACCGCGACTTCGAGGTCATCCGCGAGGCCATTGAGGCGCACGCGGAGCGGTTTCCAGCGATGGGACCCCTGCGGCTCGTCCCATGCGCCACGCTGCTCTGATCACTCGTCGAACGGCGGCGGCGCCGCCCCGCCCGGGTCCTCACCCAGATCCGCGGCGCGGTTCTCGAACTTCGTGCACTCCTTCAGAAACACCAGGTCGATTTTCCCGATGGGGCCGTTACGCTGCTTGGCGAGGATCAGTTCCGCCAGCCCCTTCAGGTCGTCGCGATCCTGCTTATAGACCTCTTCGCGATAGATGAACGCCACCAGATCGGCGTCCTGCTCGATGGATCCCGAGTCGCGAAGATCGCTGAGGATCGGCTTGTGATCGCCGGGCCGCGTCTCGGAGGCGCGGCTCAACTGCGACAGCACGATCATCGGCACGCGCAGTTCCTTGGCGAGCAACTTCAAGCCGCGCGAGATCGCGCTGACTTCCTGGTTGCGGTTTTCGTTCCGGCCGCGCCCGCTCATGAGCTGCAGGTAATCGATGACCACCAGATCGAGGCCGCGCTCGCTTTTCAAGCGGCGGAGCTTCGCGTGCACATCGATCAGGTTCGCGCCGGACGTGTCGTCGATGAACAGCGGCGCTTCGGTCAGCTCGCTTAGCGCGAACTGGAGTTGCCGGCGCTCGTGCGCGTTCAGGTACCCGGCGCGGAACTTCTGCTGGTCCACGCGCGCCTGCGCGCACACCATGCGGGTGAGCAGGCTCTCGGCCGACATTTCGAGCGAGAAGACCGCGCAGGTCTTGCCGAGGCGCGTGGCGGCGTGCTGCGCGATGTTGAGCGCAAACGCCGTCTTGCCCATCGACGGCCGCGCGGCGAGGATGAACAGCTCGCCCTCGTGGAGCCCGCCGGTCATTTCATCCAGCTTGAGAAACCCCGTGCTCAGGCCCTTCAGCCGCTTCGACGGATCGAGGAACGCATTGATGCCGCCCGGGAACGTCTTGAGGATGTCCGTGGTGCCGATCAGCCGGTCGTTGGCGCGGCTCTCGCCGAGCTTCAGCAGTTCCTCTTCAGCGCCGGCCAGGATCTCCTCGGCGTCGTCTTCGCCCATCAGGGCGCGGTCGATCGTCTTCTGCGACGCGAAGATCAGCCGCCGCAGCGTCGCCTTGTTCCTGACGATCTTGACGTAGCCTTCGAGGTTCAGGATCTCCGGCAAGCCCTCGTCGAGCGACGCCAGGTACGACATGCCGTCGACGCTTTCGAGCTGCCCTTTCTTCATCAGGGCGTCGACCAGGGTGAGATGCTCGATGCGGTCGCCGGCTTCGAAGATCTCGCCCATGCGGCCGAAGATCCGCCGGTGCTTCTCGAGGCTGAAGTCGTCGGCCCCGAGCGTGCCGGCTACCTGCAGATAAGACTCCGAGTTGCGGAGGATGGAGCCGAGCACGAAGCGCTCGGCTTCCACCGACGACGGGAGTCCTTTCTGGAGGGGAAGATCAGCGGTGGCCATGCAACAGTTCTTTACCTTAGACCCGCGCCCGCGGGGAGTAAATAGACCGCGGCGCGATTTCTCTGACTAAGCGCCTGTGAAAATCCGCCTGCCGCGCCGCGCCGGTTTCGCAGGCGGTTACGCCGGACGATCCACAGCCGGAGCGCGTTTTTCCACAGCTTATCCTTGAACAGAACTTAGTGTTTCTGTTTTGGACGGCCGGGTCAAGCCCTACTGCAGGCGAACCCCGTACGTCTCCAGCGTCCGCCCCGAGGCCTGCTCCAGCCGCGAGACCGCCCGGTTGAACTCGAGCTGCGCGAGCACCGCACGCAGCCGCGCCTCCAGGTACTCGTTCTGCCGCGTCAGGACCAGGAAGTTCGTGGACTCGCCAGTCTGGAACAGGCGCAGCTCGCTGTCGAACTTGTCCTTCGCGGCGCCCTCGGAGGCCAGCGCCGCGGTGATCCGCTGGCGCGCCGATTCGAGCGTCTGCAGCGCGCCGCGCATCTGCGCCTCGACGATCTGCTCGAAGCGCGACTGCTCCAGCTTCAGGCGCTTCGCCGCGATGCCGGTTTGCGCCAGATTGGCTTGCGCCGTGCGGTTGCGCGGGTTGAGTTCGAGTTGCAGCGCCGCCGAGTACGTGGGGAACGCTCCGGTGAAGACGCCGGAGAGCGACTCGGCGGCGCCGCCGATGAAGCTGCCCGGAATCGCGCCGAAGCTGGTCGGCGTCAGCGGCGGCAGGCCCGCCAGCCGCGAGAGTTCGTTGAGGCGCAGGAACTGCGCGGCGCTCGACGCGGTGAACGGGTTGTCGCCGGGCCGCAGGCTGCCGCCGATGCCCGCGTTCTGGTAGCTGAGGATCAGGTCCACCTGCGGCTTGAGTTGCGACGACGCGAGATCCCGCTGCAACTGATTGGACTCCTGGCGCAAGGCGAGCTGCTTCAGCTCCGGACGGCGCGCGATCGCCTGCTCCACGCGCACCGCGAGGTCCGCGGTTTCCTGGGGCTCCTCGACGCGACGGTCCACCGGCTCGATGGCTTCGTTCCACAGTGGCGCTTTACGATCCGGGGTGAGCAGCAGCTTCAGCGCGTTCTCGACGTCGGTCCACTGCGCGATGGCCGCGAAGAAGTTGTCGCGCCGCCGCTCCAGTTCCGCCCGCGACGCCGAGATCTCCACCGGCGCCAGCGTGCCGGCGGCGATCATGCGCTCGTTCCGCGCGAGCTGCTCCTGCGCTAGCTTCTCGGCCTCTCTTGCGACCTCCACGGCCTGCCGCGCGGCCACCAGGTTCCAGTACGCCTGTTCGACGCGGGTGACCACGTCGATCACGCGGAGCTCGAAGTCCGTGGAGACAATGTCGCGCTGCTTGTTGCGCACCTTGATCTCGGTGCGGAAGAAATCGGTCGTACGGTTGCGCAGCAGCGGCTGCGCGAAGTTCACGGCCAGCGTCGAAGAAACCAGCGGATTGAGCGCCGCGAAGATGTTGTTGTTCGAGAACCGCCCCATGCGGAAATCGACATTGACGTTGCCGCCGGTCTTTTCCACGGGCTGCAGGAACAGGAAGCGGTTGGAGAAGGTCCGCTCCACGAAGTTGCCGTCGGGCGCCTGCAGGACGTTGGCGGTGGGGGTCGAGCGCTTCTCCAGGCCCGGCAGCCACTGGAAGCGGTAGTCGAAAGCGCCGCGCGCCGCACGGATCGCCTGGTCGGCCGAGGCGATGCTCTGCTTCTCCACCTCGACCTCGAGGTTATTCTCGAGCGCCAGCTTCACCGCGTCGGCCAGCGCGAGCTTCCGCTCCGCGGCCGTCACGCCGACGCGCGGCGCGGTCTGCGCGCCCAGCCACGCCGCCAGGGCGGGAACCAATAGCCATCTCATCGGATTACTCCCGTGAAGCCGGCCCACAGCCGCCGCAACGCCGGCGCCGGGTTCAGCCACCCGCCGAGCCGCGCCAGCCAGCGCGTCTCGGCCAAATCTTCGAACAGCGAGTAGGCCACCGGAGCCACCAGCAGCGTCAGCAGCAGACACAGCGTCTGCCCGCCGATCACCACGATCGCCACCGTGCGGCGCGTGCCGGCTCCGGAGCCCGTCCCGAGCGCCAGCGGAATCATGCCCGCCACCAGCGCCGCCGTCGTCATCAGAATCGGCCGCAGCCGGTCCTCGCAGCCCTGATAGATCGCCGCCAGGCGCGGCAACCCTTGCCGTTGCAGGCTCTTGATGTGGTCGATCTGCAGAATCGAGTTCTTCTTCACGATCCCGAACAGCACCAGGATCCCCAGCGACGTGTAGATGATCGAGAAGTTCTCCCGCGCCGCGATCAGCGAGATCAGGGCGAAGGGCACGCTGAGCGGCAGGCTCAGCAGGATGACGATGGGGTCCACGAAGCTTTCGAACTGCGCCGCCAGGATCATGTACATGAAGATCAGCGACAGCACCAGGGCGAAGCCGAAGTTCGCCGCCGCGCGGCCCAGCTCCTTCGACGGCCCGGTGAGGCCGGTGGAGTACTCGATCGGCATGTTCAGTTTCTCCACCACCTGGTTCAGCCGGTTGATGACGTTCGAGAGCGAGTTGCCCTCCACCACGTTCGCCGAGATCAGGATCTGGCGCTGGCGGTTGAAACGCTCGATCTGCGTGGGGCCGGTGGCGGCTTCGAGCTTCGCGACGCTCTCGACGGCGACGTTGCCCACCGTCGCCGAAGGCACGTAGAGCCGCGCCAGCGCCGCCGGCGAGTTGCGGAACTCCTTTTCCACGCGCAACTGCACGTCGTAGCGGTCGTCGCCTTCGCGGTACGTGGTTACCTGCTGATCGCCGCCCACCAGCGTGCGCAGCGCCGTCGCGATCGACGACACGCTGACGTTCAGGTCGGCCGCTTTGTCGCGATTCACCACCACGCGCAGTTCCGGCTTGCCTTCTTCGTACGAGCTTTCGAGGTCCACTACGCCCGGCAGCTTGCGCAGCTCGGCGATGATCTCCTCCGAGTACACCTTCAGCCGCGCCAGATCCGGACCCTGGACGAAGAACAGCAGGTTCTTGTTCGGCCCGCTGCCGGAGACCACGCTCGGCTCCTGGACGCCCACCACCAGATCGCGGAAGCCTTCCAGCTTCTTGCGCGCCAGTTGCATCACATCGCGCTGGGTCTCCTTGCGCTGGTCCAGCGGCACCAGCGACACCAGGATGGAGCCGCGGTCCACCTGCTGGCGCACGTCCGCGCCCACGGTGGTCAGCAGGTGCTCCACGCCGGGCAGCCGCTTGATCTCCTCTTCGAGCTGCAGCATCACTGCCGTGCTCCCTTCGAGTGACGAGCCCGCGGGCAGCTTCACCGTGATCTCGAACTGCGACTGATCGTCATAGGGCAGGAAGTCGTAGCCGAGCATCCGCGTCAGCGGAATGATGGACCCCATCACCGTCAGCGCGATCACCACGATCACCCCGCGGTGCGTCATCGACCATTCGAGCATCCGCCGGTACGGCCGGGCGGTCACCCGGAACAGCAGGCCCTGCTTGGTGTCCTGGTGCTTGCCGGAGGGCGGCTTCAGGAACCGCGACGAGAGCATCGGGGTCAGGGTGAAGCTCACCAGCAGGCTCACCATGATGGCGAACGCGGCGGTGTAGCCGAAGCTCGACATGAACTTGCCCACGATCCCCGACATCAGCGCCACGGGAATGAAGATGATGGCGAGCGACAACGTCGTGGCCAGCACCGCCAGGCCGATTTCGCGCGTGCCCTCGATGGCCGCCTCGAAGGGCGCCAGGCCTTTCTCCTCGATGCAGCGGAAGATGTTTTCCAGCACCACAATGGCGTCGTCGATGACGATGCCGACCATCAGCACCAGCGCCAGCATCGTGATCTGGTTCAGCGTGAAGCCCATCAGGGCCATCAGCGTGTACGTCGAGATGATCGACGTCGGAATCGCCACCGCCGCAATCAGCGTGGAGCGCCAGCTCCGGATGAACAGCAGCACCACCAGCGCCGCCAGGATGCCGCCCAGGATCAGGTGCTCCTGCACCGCTTCGAACGCTTGCGAAATGAAGCCCGACTGGTCGCGTGTGTACGTGATCTGGAAGTCGCCGGGCAGGGAAGCGCGCAACTGCCCCACGCGCTCCTTCACCTTGCTGATGACGTCGAGCGTGTTGGTGCCGGCCTGCTTGCGGATCTCCAGCACCACCGCGTCGCGGCCGTCCAGGCGCGCGTACGACCGCGGTTCTTCGTACCCGTCCACCACCCGCGCGGCGTCGCTCACGCGCACCGTGCCGGCCGGCGAACTCGCCAGGATCACGCGCCCGAAGTCCGCCGGCTTTTCCACGCGGCCCAGCGTGCGCAGCGACACTTCCCGCGATCCTTCGTCCACGCGCCCGCCGGGGATCTCGACGTTCTGCAGCGCCAGCGCGCTCCGCACCTGGTCGATGTTCAGGTTGTACGAGTACAGCTTGTCGCCGTCCAGCCACACCTGCACCTGACGCGTGCGGTCGCCCACGAACCGCACCTGCCCGACGCCCGCAATGGACTCGATGTTCTTCTTCAGGCGGTCGTCCACCAGCTTGGTGATCTCCCGCAGGTCGCGCTGCGCCGACACCGCGATGTTCAGGATCGGCGTCGCGTCGGTGGCCACTTTGTCGATCACCGGCGGATCGGCGTCCTTCGGCAGCAGGCTCAGCACCGTGGCGACCTTGTCGCGCACCTCCTGCGCCGCGATGTCCGGGTCCTTTTCGAGCACGAACTGCAGGAACACGATCGACACGCCTTCGAGCGAAGTCGAGCGCAGTTCGTCGATGCCGGAGACCGTGTTCACCGCCTCTTCGATCCGCTTGGTCACCTGCGATTCCACTTCCTCCGGTGACGCGCCGCGCAGCGACGTGGTGATGGTGACGAACGGGAAGTCGACCTTCGGAAAGAAGTCCACCCCGAGCTTCAGGTACGAGGCCAGGCCGGTCACCGTCAGCGCCAGGATCAGCATGGTGGCGAACACCGGCCGCTTGATGCAGATTTCCGCGAGTTTCTGCATGGCTCAGGTCCTCTTGGCCACCGAGACCGGCGCGCCGTCGTAGAGCAGCCCGAGCTTGTCCAGCGCCACCGCGTCGCCGGGCTTCACCTGGCCGGCGGGGACTTCGATGCCGTCGCCGATGGCTCGCCCCGGCGGCACGCGCCGCTCCACCGCCTTGCCGTCGCGGATCACGAACACCTTGGTCAACCCCGCCACGGTGTAGAGGGCGGCCTTCGGCACCACCACCACTTCAAGGTCACGCTCCAACAGCAGCCGCACCTGCACAAACATGCCCGGCCGCAACCGCGGATCGGCGTCCGCCAGCCGCGCCTCGATCAGCAACTGGCGGGAGCGGCTGTCGAGCGACGGGCTCAGCTCCCGAACCATCGCCCGGAAGCTCCGTCCCGGCACGGCGTCCGTCGTGAACTCGATCGTCGAGCCCGCGCGCACCAGCGCGCTGTCGCTTTCCGGCACTTCCACGCGCAGGCGCAGCGGCCACGCCTTCACCAGCGTCAGCACGGGCATGTTGCGATCCACATACTGGCCCGTCGAGACGTGTTTCTGCGTCACGCTCCCGTCAAACGGCGCGCGAAGCGTGGTATCCGCAAGACGCTTCTCGGCCAGCTTCACCTCGGCGCGCAGCGCTTCCATGCTCATCCAATTGGTGCGCAGCTCGTCGCGCGTGGCGTCGAGCGCGGCCTGGCGCGCGCGGTAGACCTTCTCCAACTCGGTGTAGCGCTCCTGCGAGATGTCGCCCGTCTTCACCAGCCGGGCCGCGTTTTCGAACTTGAACTTCGCGTCTTCAAACTGCGCTTCGGCCTGCCGGATCGCCGGCGTCGAGGCCGGCGGTTGCGCGCCGTGGTCAGGCGGCAACCCGAGCCGCGCCAGCGCCTGGTTCAGCGACGCGCGGCTCCGCTCCAACTGGATCTCGAACTCCCGGCGGTCCAACTGCGCTAGCACCTGGCCCTTGGCGACCGTCTGGCCGAAATCGGCCGACACCGCCGCCACGCGCCCGGCGACTTCGCTCGAAATCGTCACCGTCTCGTCGGGCACCAGCGATCCGGTCACCGACGCGCTGCGGTCCACCCGGCGCGCTTCGGCGACGCCCGTCGAGATTGCGATCGCCGCCGGCTTGTCCACCGCGGCCACCGTGGGCTTGGCATTCGAACTGCAACCGGCGATCCCGATCGCCAGCAAAGGAATGACGAACCACTGCTTCATGCTTTGAGTCCTATAAGAAAGATATCCACCATCGCCGCGATCACCTGTTCGCGAGGCGCCGCCGGCACGGCTTTCGGAAAAATGACGTGGTCAGCCCCGTAGGACCCCACCAGATAGGCAAACGACCGCGCCGCGATCTCCGGATCCACGGCGCGGAACCGCCCCGCCTCGATCCCGCCCCGGATGTAGCCGCTGACCATCCCGAAGAACCCCGGGGAGTTGCGCTCCAGGAACAGATCCGACAGTTCGTGGCCCTCCAGCGCGCTGAAATAGACCAGCCGCGTGATGGCGCTGTTGCCCGCATGCCAGTCCACGATCAGTTCCGCCAGCCGCAGGAAGAAGCCCCGGTCGTCCGCAAGGTTCAGGAACGGGGCCAGTTGGGCCAGCACGCCCTCCACGCCCTGTTCCTTCGAACTCTGCTCCAGAATGGCCAGGTACAGGTCCCGCTTGGTGGCGAAGTGTTGGTATAAGACCGGCTCGCTAACTCCAACAGCCGCGGCAAGTTCTCGCGTCGTGGTGCCGCGGAAGCCGCGCTCGGCAAACAGCCGGATGGCGGCCTCGATGATCGCGTTCCGGCGCTCCTGGCCGGTCATTCGGGTGGCGTGCTGCATGTTGCGGATTCGGCTAGCGCCCACTAACCTAGTGTTCACTAAGAATGATGCCACACTGCGGGGACCGGATCCAACTCTTTTGACAGCTCGGGCCCCGGTTTGTCGCCAAATGACCATAGGGGGTCGTTTGTCGGGACTGGCTTCGTGGATCGCCGAATCGGGAACGGCTGCGATGCTCGCCGTCGCGGGCCTGGCCATCGCCGTGGGGGTGCTCACCAACTGGCGCCGCCGCCGTTGACGTATTCTCGGTTACTGTGTCCCCGCACGACGGTTTCCTGCTGCTCTCGAAGGTGTTCCACGCCGCAGCGTGGCTTCTCGGGCTCCCCGCCTTGGCTGGGACCCTGTTCTTCGGCGGCTCCGCGCTCTTGCTGTGGTGGGCCGGACCGCGGTCGGCGACCGCCGGGTCTGGACGCTCGGGCGACGGCATGGTGGATGTCATTCTGGGCATCGGCCGCCTCTTCGGGATGTTCTTCCGCTTCCTGGGAGTCGCCGGGAACATATTAGTTCTGGCGTTGTTTGCGGTGTTCTCGGTGGCGCTCCTCGGGGCGGGGCTGTTGTTCTGGATCGGGAGCGGCCTGGCCTCCGGCGGACTGCTCGCCCGCCTGGCGGCCGGCCTGGTGCTGGCGGTTGCCGGCCTGGTGGGGGGCATCATACTGATCAACGGCCGGCGACCCTTTTGGTCCCTTGGCGGCGGACTGGTGCTCGCGGCTGGCGCTTACGGCCTGTGGCTCGCCTGGGGCTGACCTTCCACTCTGGTACCAGGGCGAAAAGGGGGTTACCATGGAGACGTAAGGCAATCCCGCGTTCCAGAGGATTCTCTCGAGGTAATGGGCGACTGGTACTAGTCAGCCACCGCGAGAGGCTCCCGTTCTCTATACTAGGAACTGCGAATGCGATTCTCCGTTGATGCTCATGCCATCGGGTGCCACCTGACGGGCAATGAGACTTACATCCGCAATCTGCTGGCGGAATACGCCGCCCTAGACACCACTTCGGAGTTTCTCGCTTACTTATCGGTCCCTGGGTCGGACCGCAATGTCCCGGCGAGCATCCGCACGGCGTGGGTTTCGCGGAACCCGTTCCAGCGCCTGGGCTGGGATCTGCCCCGCGCGGTGCGCCGCGATCGTCCGGACCTGCTCCACGTCCAGTACACCGGTCCCCTGTTCACCAGCGTGCCGCTGGTGGTGAGCGTTCACGACGTCAGCTATCTGGAACATCCGGAGTATTTCACGGCTTTTCGCTCGCGCCAGTTGCGCCTGACCGCAGCGCGCACGTTGCGGGTGGCCGCGGCGGTGTTGACGCCCAGCGACTTCTCGCGCCAGGCGATTCTCAAGGCCTACCCCATCGATCCGGAGAAAGTCGTCGCGGTGCCGAACGGCGTCTCCGCGTCCTTCCGCGCGGTATCGCGGGAGCAGGCCGCGGCGTTCGTGGCGCAGCGCTTCGGCATCGGCGTGCCGTACCTGCTCACGGTCGGCGATCTGCAACCGCGCAAGAACCACCTCGGCCTGATCGACGCCTTCGAGGAGCTGCTGCGCGCGCATCCGCACCTGCCGCACCGGCTGGTGCTGGTGGGCAAGGACACCTGGTACGCGCCGGAGGTGCGCTCCGCAGTGGAGCGCAGCCCCGTCCGCGAGCGGATTCACTTGACCGGTTTCGTCGAGGACAGCGAGTTGCTGCAGCTTTACAACGCCTGCGAGGTGTTCGTGTTCCCCTCGCTCTACGAAGGCTTCGGCCTGCCGATCCTGGAGGCGATGGCATGCGGCCGCGCCGTGGCCTGCTCCAACCGCTCGGCGATGCCGGAAGTCGCCAACGCCGCCGCGATCCTCTTTGATCCGGCCTCGCCCGCCGAGATGGTGCGCGCCCTGGCCGACCTCGTGCTCGACGCCGAGCTGCGCAGCCGCATGGAGCGCCTCGGCGCCGCGCGCGCCGCGCTCTTCACCTGGCAACGGGCGGCCGCCAAGACCCTCGATGTCTACTACCGCGTCGCCGGCGCGACGCGCACGGAGCCGCGGTTCGAGAAGGCGCGCGTATGAAGCTCGGCTGGCTGCTGCTGGCCGCGACCCTTGCGTTCTCCCAGAAAACGCCGGATCTGCCCGAGAACGAAGTCCTGCGCTACACCATCAACTGGCCCAGCGGCTTGAGCCTGGGCGAGGCGCAACTCCGGTCCACCCGCGGCAAGGATCTCAACTGGGCCTTCGAGTTCACCATCGAGGCCGCCGTGCCCGGCTTCAAAGTCTCCGACCGCTACACCGGCAGCGCCACGCCGGAACACTGCGCGCTCGAAATCGAGAAGCAGTACATCCATGGGCGGCGCAGCGCGCGGGAGCGCACGAAGTTCAAGCAGGACGAAAAGTACGCCGTGCGCGAGACGCTGGACGGCGGCGGCAAGAGCGACTTCCCGATCGCGCCCTGCGCCAAGGATCTGCTCGCCTTCGTGCACCACCTCCGCCGGGAACTCGCGCAGGGCCGCGTGGTGCCGGGCACCACGATCATCTTCGGCGCCAAGTACGACCTGCGGCTGGAGTACAAGGGCACGCAGCGGCTCACCATCGGCGCGGAGCAACTGGACGCGGACCGCATGCAGACGACCTTGAAGGGCCCCGCCACCAACCTGACGTTCGATGTCTTCTTCGCCAAGGACGCCGCGCGGACCCCGGTGCTGGCCAAGGTGCCGCTCGAACTCGGGATCTTCTCCATGGAGCTGGTCCGATAGGCCGTATGCGGCTGGCGCTCTTTTCTCCCTTGCCGCCCGCCAAAAGCGGGATCGCCGACTACTCCTCGGCACTGCTCGGCGAGCTCCGTAAGCTCGCCGAAGTGGACGTCTTTACGGAGAAGCCCGCGCCGTTCGACGCCGCCGCTTACGACGGGCTCATCTACCAGATCGGCAACAACCCGTACCACGTCTTCGCCTACGATCAGGCGCTGGAGCATCCCGGCCTGGTCGTGCTGCACGAGGCGAACCTGCACCACCTCATCGCGGAGAAATTCATCCGCGGCGGCGACTGGGACGGCTACCTCCGCGAAGTGGAGCACGACGGCGGCGCGGACGCGCTCGCGTACGCCAAGCAGTACGTCCGCACGCTGGAGCGCGGGCCGGATTACGACGGCGTGCCGATGTTGCGCCGCGTGCTGGAGCGGTCGCGCGGCGTGATCGTGCACTCCGATTGCGTCGCGGAAGAAGTGCGGCGCGCGGGCTTTACCGGGCCGGTGGCGCGCATCTGGCATGGCGCGTGGATCGAGGAAGCGGACCGCATGGCCTACCGAACGCGCCTGGGCCTGGACGCGAACACGCCGCTGATCGGGATCTTCGGCTTCCTGAAGCCGTACAAGCGCGTCGCGGAATCGCTGCGGGCCTTCGCGCGGGTGACGCGGCTGGAACCGCGCGCGCGCCTGATCCTCTGCGGCGAAGTGCATCCCGAGCTGCCGCTCGCGTCGCTGATCCAGGGCCTCGGGCTCTCCGCTTCCGTCCGCCCGCTCGGCTACACCGAGCTGGCCGACTTCAACGGCTACCTCGCCGCGTGCGACATCGTCCTGAATCTGCGTTACCCGACCGTGGGCGAGAGCTCCGGGACTTTGCTCCGCGCGCTGGGCATGGGCAAAGCCGTCGTGGTGTCGAACGTCGGGTCCTTCCGCGAGTACCCGGACGACATCGTCTTGAAGGCTCCCGTCGACGCCACCGAAGAGGAGCACCTGTTCGAGTTCCTGAACCTGCTGGTCGCGCGGCCGGAGGTGCGGCGGGCGCTCGGCAACCGTGCGCGGGAGTGGGTGCGCCGCGAGTGCAGTTGGCCGATCGCCGCGCGCCAGTACGCGGACTTCGCCGCCGCGGTGCGCGACGGCCGGGAATGGACGCCCCCCGTTTCGGCTCCGGTCGCGGCGGTGCAAAACGCAGAGGAACCGCCGCCTGCCGAGCCCGCGGTCGCGCCCGCGTACATCGAGTCCTGGGCGCCGGATCCCGCGGGCAAGAGCTACGTCGCCCAGCACCTCACGCGGTTTCAGAAGACGCTGGAACTGACGCCGCCGGGCACGCAAGACGACCGCGTCCTCGAGATGGGCGCGTACCTGCAGATCACGCCGGCCTTGCGCACCAAGCTCGGCTACGGCGAAGTCCGCGGCTGCTACTTCGGCCCCGCCGGCCGCGTTGACGAGCGCGAAGCCGTCTCCGAAGACGGCGAGCACTTCCGCTGCACTATCGACCTGTTCAACGCCGAGCGGGACCCGTTCCCGTACCCGGACGGCCACTTCGCCACCGTGCTGTGCTGCGAGCTGATCGAGCACCTGACCGCGGATCCCATGCACCTCATGGCCGAGGTGAACCGCATCCTGCGACCCGGCGGCCACTTCGTGCTGACGACGCCGAACATCGCGTCCCTGCGCGCGCTGGCCGGCATCCTGCAGGGCTTTCACCCGATGCTGTTCCCGGCTTACATCAAGCCCCAGGAGTCCGGCGAGACGGACGCGCGCCACAGCCGCGAGTACACGCCGCGCGAGATCGCGCAGCTCGTTGAGAACTCTGGCTTCGAGGTCGTGAAGCTCGAGACCGGGCCGTTCCGCGACGAGCCGAAGCCGGAGTTCGCCTGGGTGGAGCACCTGCTCGACCAGTATCTGCTCTCGAAGGAACACCGCGGCGACGGGATCTACATCCTGGCGCGCAAGACCGGCCCGGTGCGCGAGCGGTATCCGGCCTGGCTGTATAGTTAGGAGGCGCCGGGCGCCGGCTGGCGCGTTTTTCTTCCATGCCCACCCGCTACCACGATCTCGCCGCCGCCGTCGAAGACGGCGTCATCCGGCTGCGCCTGGCCGCCGCCGGAGCCCGCGGCGCCATCGGCTGGCAGCTCTACGATCCGGAAGAGGCGCTGTTCCTCGCCGAAGGCGAATGGACCCCCGCCGCGGAGCGCATGGACATGAACGTCGCGCTGCCCGAGCAGGACGGCGCGTACCGCGTCTACGTTTCCGCTGTCGACGAAACCGCCGGCTGGGAGTACGCGCGGGGCGGGGCACTGGTGGTGCTCGACGCGGAGCGCCGCGGCGGCCAGATCCGGATCACCCCACCGCGCGTCACGACACTCGGAGCGCTGCGGCGCGAAGCCTGGTGGCGCGCCCTGCCGGAACTGCTGCGCGGTCCCTTCGCCGTGCTGGCGCGAAACCGCGGCCTGATCGCCTCGCTGGTGAAGCGCGATATTCTGGCGCGCTACCGCGGCTCCCTCGGCGGCGTCCTGTGGACGCTGCTGAACCCGCTGCTGCTGATGGCGACGTACTTCTTCGTGTTCGGCGTGGTGCTGCAGGCGCGCTTCGGCGCCGACCCGTCGCGCGAAGGCTTCGCCCTCTACTTCCTCGCCGGCATGCTCCCCTGGCTGCCCTTCGCCGAGGCCGTCGGCCGCTCCGCCAATGTCATCCTCGAACACCGGACCTTCGTCAAAAAACTTCGCTTTCCCGTCGAAACCCTCCCGCTAAACCTCACCTTCGCCGGGCTGATCACCGAAGCCTTCGCGCTCGTGGTGTTTCTCGCCGTGCTGCTCGCGCTGCGCGGCGTGCCGCCGGCGATCCTGTACCTGCCGCTGATCCTGGTGCCGCAGCTCCTGCTCACCGCCGGGCTGTGCTGGTTCTTCGCGGCGACCGGCGTCTTCGTGCGCGACCTGGCGCAGATCCTGGGCTTCGCGCTGACGCTGTGGTTCTTCGTCACGCCGATTTGTTATGACGCGGCGGCGCTGCCCGCGGCGGTGCGGGGTCCCCTGGCGTGGAATCCGGTGTGGGTGCTGGTGCGGTCGTACCGGAGGGTGCTGCTCGAGGGACAAGCACCGGAGTGGGCCGCGCTCGCCGCGGTGACGGGCGTGGGACTGGTGACCGCGTGGCTGGGCTACGCCTGGTTCGCCCGCCTGCGGCGCGCCTTCGCGGACGTGCTGTGATACTGTGAAACTGTGAAGAACATCACGGTCTCGGTCCCTGACGAGGTCTACCGCCGGGCGCGGGTTCTGGCCGCGGAACGGTCCACCTCCGTCAGCGCGCTCGTGCGGGAACACCTCGAATCGTTGCTCGCGGCGGGCTCCAGCTTCGAGCGCCGTCAGGCGTTGCAGAACCGGCTGTTCGAGAAGGTCGCCGGGGTGGACGCTACCAGACGGTTGACGCGAGACGAACTCCACAATCGCCGTGCGCTTCGTTGACACCAACGTTTTGATCTACGCCGTGTCTAGGGACGCGGCTTCGCGGGCCAAGCGCGCCATCGCGCGGGATCTGCTGCAATCCGTCGACCTGTGCCTGTCGGTCCAGGTGCTGCAGGAGTTCTTCGTCCAGGCCACCCGGCCCGCCCGCACGGGGTCCCTCACCGACGAGGAGGCGGCCGCCTACATCGAGTCCTGGCTGCGTTTTCCGGTGCAATCCATGACTCCCGACCTCGTCCTCGCCGCGCTGGCGCAACGCAAGCGTTCCCGCATCTCCTATTGGGACGCGTCGATCATCGAAGCCGCTCGCGCGCTCGATTGCGACACGGTCGTCTCCGAGGATCTGCAGGACGGCCAGAACTTCGCGGGCGTCCGCGTGGTGAACCCCTTCCGCGCCCTGTAGACCGGACCCAGTCTGGTCTATCTCAGTGCCCCTGCTGGCACTGCGCGGTTTGGCCAAGCGTCAATACTTCGGCACCCTGGGATCCACCTTGTCGCTCCACGCCAGGATCCCGCCCTTCATGTTCTTCAGGTTCTTGAACCCCACCGACTTCAGAAAATCAATCGCCTTTCCGCTCCGCACGCCGCTCTTGCAGTGCGCCACCACCTCGCGCGCCATGTCCAGCTCGTGCACGCGCTTCGGCAAGTCCCCCAGCGGGATCAGCGTCGTCCCCGGAATCGAGCAGATCTGGTACTCGTGCGGCTCGCGCACGTCGATGAACTGGAAGTCGTCGCCACGGTCCAGGCGCGCCTTCACCTCCGCCGGCTCGATCTCGCCCGTCACCGGCGCCGGAGCCTCCGGCAGCACACCGCAGAACTGGTGGTAGTCGATCAGCGCGTGGATCGTCCGGTTGGGCCCGCAGATCGGGCATTCGGGATTCTTGCGCAGCTTCAGCTCGCGGAACCGCATGGCCAGCGCGTCGTAGAGCATCAGGCGCCCGATCAGCGGCTCGCCCTTGCCCAGGATCAGCTTCACGGCTTCGGTCGCCTGGATCACGCCGATCACGCCGGGCAGGATCCCCAGCACCCCGCCCTCGGCGCAACTCGGCACCAGCCCCGGGGGTGGCGGCTCCGGATATAGGCACCGGTAGCACGGCCCGTCCTGGGTGGCGAACACCGAGGCCTGGCCTTCGAAGCGAAAGATCGATCCGTACACGTTCGGCTTGCCGAGCAGCACGCAGGCGTCGTTCACCAGGTACCGCGTGGGGAAGTTGTCCGTGCCGTCGACCACTAGGTCATAGTCGCGTAGGATCCCGAGCGCGTTCTCGCTCGTCAGCGCCACTTCGTGCTTCACGATCTCGATGTGCGGGTTGATATCCGCCATGCGATCCGCCGCCGAGTCCAGCTTCTTGCGCCCCACGTCCTTCGTGCCGTGGATCACCTGCCGCTGCAGGTTCGAGAAGTCGACGACGTCGAAGTCCACCAGGCCGATCTTGCCGATGCCCGCCGCCGCCAGGTACAGGCCCAGCGGCGCGCCCAGTCCGCCGGTGCCCACCAGCAGCACCTTCGCCTGCTTCAGCTTGAGCTGGCCGTCCATGCCGACCTCGGGCATGATCAGGTGCCGCGAATAGCGCAGGATCTCCTCTTTCGAAAGCGCGGCGTCGGCGACGGTGGCGCTGCCGCCGGCGATCGACGGCACGATCGAGAGCGTGTCATGGTCCTTGACGGGCGTCGCGTCTTTCGAGAGGTACCGGATGTCCTCGTCGTTGAGGTACACGTTCACGAAGCTGCGCAGCTTGCCCTCGTCGTTGTAGAGGTGCTTGCGCAGGTCCGGGAACTGCGCCGTCAGCGCCGTGAGGATTTCACCGGCGGTGGCGCCGGAAAGCTCCACGGCGTCGTTCTGGCCGGCGAACTGCCGCAGCGCCGTCGGGATGAGGACCTTGGGCATCGAAAGTCTCCTGAATAACGATTAGCCAAACAACAAACAACAAAACAGGGCCGCGACCGTCAGGGGGCGGCAAGCGCCGGAAACGGCATCACCGCGGATACTCCAGCTCCTCGAACGCCGCCTCCGTCTGCTCCGCGTTCGGCAAAAAACTGTTCGCGTGGTCGAACCGCCCCGCCTTCACCGACAGCACCACAAAGGAATACCACGGACAAGAATGTTCCAGGTCCGTCTTCGAAAAGTAAGCATCGCAATCCGGGTGTGAGTGAAAGATCCCCAGCATCTCGAGTTGCTCGGCCCGCGCCCGCCGGTCCACCGCCAGCAGATCCTCCGGGCGGATCTCGTAACGGTCTTCCTGCCCGCCCCGATACACGTTCTCCAGGGGAATCGCTACGGTAACCGACTTGACGCCCTCGCGCGTGACGCCCAGCATCGCGCCGCAGCACTCCGTGGGAAACGTCTGCTCGGCGTGCGCCACCATCTCCCGCCACGCGCCGGGTTCGATCCTAATCATTCCAGAAAGGCTCGCTCAGATACTTCGCCGCGCCGTCGCACAGCACGGTAACGATCACGCCCCGCTCGCCCCGCGCCGCCAGCGCTGCTCCCACTTTCCGCGCCGCGTGGACGTTGCCGCCCGCTGAGATCCCCACCAGCAGCCCCTGCTCCCGCCCTAGCCGCCGCGCCATCGCGTACGCGTCCTCGGTTTCGATCCACAGGTTCTCATCCGCCAGGTTCGGATCGTAGATGCCGGGCACGATCGCCGTGGGCATGTGCTTGGTGCCCTCCACGCCGTGGAAGCCGCTCGAGGGCTGCACCGAGATACACCGGATCGAAGGATTCTCGCGCTTCAGGCGCCGCGCGTTGCCGGTGAAGGTTCCGCTGGTGCCCATCAGCGCGACGAAGTGCGTCACGCGCTCCTCGGTCTGCGCCAGGATCTCCGCCGCCGTGCCTTCGTAGTGGGCCTTCCAATTGGCGGGGTTGTTGTACTGGTCGGGGAAGAAGTAGCGGTCAGGATCCTCCTCGTAGATCTTGCGGCACACCCGGATCGCGCCGTCCGACCCCTCGCCCGCATCGGAGTAGATCGCTTCGGCGCCGTATGCCTTGAGGATCAGCTTCCGCTCCGGCGAAGCGTTGGCGGGCAGCACCAGCTTCACCCGATAGCCGAGCGCCGCGCCGAGCATCGCGTACGCGATCCCCGTGTTGCCCGACGTCGAATCGAGAATCGTACGGTCCTTAGTCAGGCGCCCCGTCCGTTCGCCGTCGAGGATCATGTTCAGCGCCGGGCGGTCCTTCACCGAGCCCCCCGGGTTGAGGAACTCCGCCTTGGCGTAGATCTCGACACCGGGTAGATCGCCGTCGATCTTCTCCAGGCGGATCAAAGGCGTATTCCCGATCAGCTTCAGGAGACTGGTAGCGCGAACGGTCCGGGGTTCGGCGAGCGCTGGCATACCCATGGGAAGAAGATCCTTCTTTAGTTAGTCTTGCACAAATTCCTATAAGCCTGTCAACTTCGAGGGATTCTCCCATTGGATCCAACCAAACGGCAAAAAGTTGCGGAATCTTGGCCTCAGCGGCTCGTCGCCGCCGGGCACGGCAGCCGCTTGGCGTGTACCCGCGCCACGCCGCCCATGTAGTCGCCGCTCTCGGACCCCGCCGCGGCTTTGAGGATCCACTGCTTCGCCGCGGCGCACTCGCCGCGCGCTTCGTACCACAGCGCCAGGTACAGGTGCGCGTACAGCTTCGCCAGGTCGTCCTGCGCCACCCGCAGTACGGCCTCCGGGCTGCCCCGGCCGGCGTACAGCGCGTTGATCTCGTTCATCGGCACCCGCGCGTCGCGCGTCACCGGCAGGTACTTCCGGCCGCGCGAGCACAGATACAGCCACGCGGAGTTTTCGACATCCTCGCGGTTCACGGTGGCGTGCAGTTCGAACTGCGCGCGGCAATCGTCCAGGCGGCCGGCGTAGTAGAGCGCGATGCCGCGCTGCCAGCTATAGGGCTTCATCTCTGGGGCCAGCGTCACGGCTTTGTCGAACGCCGCGGTCGCGGCCTCAATGTCCCCGCGAAGGAACAGCTGTTCCCCGCGCCGGTGCCATTCGGCTGCGTTCTGCGCCCAGCAGGAGCCGGCGGCCAGCCCACACGCGATCGTAACCAGGCGAAGCTTACTGAGATCCATCCCGTTCGCAGTATACTGCCCCGAGTGCTGGGAATCGAAAAGCGCTGGTGGACCGTGTGGCTGCTCTGCGGCGGCGTGCTCATCGCCTACGTGGACCGCACCAACCTCTCGGTGGCGCTCGCCACCAGCGAACTCAAGACCGCGCTGCAGTTGGACGACGCGCAGCGCGGCGCGCTCAACTCCGCGTTCTTCTGGTGCTACGCGTTTCTGCAGATCCCGGCCGGCTGGCTGGTGGACCGCTACGGCGTAAAGCGGCCGCTTGCGATCGGCTTCATCTTCTGGAGCCTGGTCAGCGGCCTGACCGCGTTCGTCCATTCCTTCTGGCAACTGCTGTCACTGCGCGTCCTGCTCGGCATCGGCGAGAGCGTCGTGATGCCCGCCAGCATGCGCTGGATCCGCTTTCACCTTCCGGAGGCCAACCGCGGGGCGGCCGTCGGGATCTTTCTGGCGGGCACGAAGTTCGGCCCGGCGGTGGGGGCGCCCCTCGCCGCCATCCTGACGGCGAGCTACGGCTGGCAGAACATGTTCCTGATCCTCGCGCTCGGCGGGCTGCTGTGGATGATTCCGTACTGGACGCTGGTTGACGACGACGACCGCGCCATCGAAGCGCGGCAGGCCGCCGGCGGCGCCGAAATGTCGTACCGGGCGCTGTTTGCGACGCCCCTGATTTACGGCGTGCTCCTCGGGTCGTTCTGCTACAACTACTTCGTCTACCACAACATGACCTGGCTACCCGCGTACTTCGTGGAGCGCCGCAACCTGTCGCTGAACTCCATGGGCTGGTTCACGATGTTCTCGTTCGGCGGCACGGCGCTGGTGGCGATTCTTTCCGGCATGTGGGCGGACCGCATGATCCGTGGCGGGCGCGATCCGGTGAAAGTGCGGCGCGGGTTCACCTGCGCGGGCCTGATCCTGGCGTCGACGGAACTGATCGGCGCGCTCGCGCCGTCGAACGAGGTGGCGATCTTTTTCGCGATCTTCTCGATGTGCGGCCTCGGCCTCGCGACGCCGAATTACTGGGCGCTGACGCAGACGCTACTGCCGGGCGCCGGCGTGGGAAGGATCGTCGGGGTCCAGAACTTCGCGGTGAATCTTTCCGGGGTCGCGGCGCCGCTGGTCACGGGATGGCTGAAGAAGACCACGGGCAGCTACGATGCGCCGATGCAGGCGATTTGGGTGCTGCTGCTGATCGCGCTGGGCTGCTACGTTTTCCTGGTGCGGCGGGAGTACGCGCCCCAAGCGAGTTAGTTGACAAAGTCAAGTATCGATAGTTGACTTTGTCAACCATTGGCCGGTTAGAGCGTCCGGCACTCGTATCGGCGCTTGTGACTGGCGCGCGCCTGTTATCGTGCCTGTAGAACAGCTTCTACTGCTGGGGGCTCGGGGCGCTGGTCCGTTCAACCAAAAAAAAGAGAGCCGGGGTCGCAAGACCCCGGCTCTTTGGGTTACGGCTTGAAGATCCTTACTGCGGGCAGCCGAGGACCTTCAGCTCCTTGTCGTTGACGTCCTTGGGAGCCTTCACCGAGGCGGGCATCTTGGTGCCCTTCGGAACGAGCCAGACTTCGACGCGCCGGTTCTGATCGGCGGAGGTCGCTTCCTGACCCTTGCGCTCCTTGGCTTCGCCGCGGGTGGAGGAACCGCAGAGGCCGGGCTGGAAGTCGGCGGTTTGCTCGGTGCCGACCCAGTCGACCTTGATGCGGCTCTTGTCGACGCTGCCGCAGGTGCCGGTGCCGCCGGCCAAAACCGCAGCGACGTTCATCACGCGGCGGCGGTCGAGACCCTTGGCTTCGTCAGCGGCGATGTGGCCGACCAGGACGATTTCGTAGTCCGGATCGGCGGCGCGCTGCTGGAGTTCTTCGAGCAGGATGCGCTTGCCGCAGTTGTTCACGCGGGCGAGGCCCTTGGGGAACACGATGTCGGCGAAGCGGACGGCCTGCGGGGTGTAGTTGACGCGGACATCGGCGGAGCGGGAGGCCGAACGGCCGCGCTCGTCGGTGACCGTGGCGGTGATGGTCACGGGCTTGGTCTGGGGTTTGGCGCTCGCGTCGAACCGCACGGTGCGGGAGTCGAAGCGGGCGGTGTTGTCGGAGCCGCTGATGGCGCCTTCCGCCGCGTTCCAGCGGTAGGAGAGCCGGCCGCCGCACGCCGGAGCCGAGGCTTCGACGCGGGCCGCCGCGGAGTCGCCCTGGTTGATGGACGTGGGCGTCACGGTGAGGCTGTTGATGGTCGGCGCCGGGCATTCCTGCACCTGGATGGTCTTGCGGCCATCGGCGGTACGGGACGAGTCGTCGAGGTCGGAGACCTTCACCTGGATGTTCTTGGAGCCCGCCGTGGTGGGCGTGTAGCGGATGGACTGGCCGGAGCCGATGGAGGCGCCGTCGGCCGTCCAGGCATAGCCGAGGCGGTGGCCCAGCGGGTCATTGACGATGGCCCGGAGGTCAATCGGCACGCCGATCATGTTGGCGCCGTCGCCGCCTTCGATGCGGACCGCACCGAGCGGTTCGACGGGCTTCGGAGCGGGCGGCGGTTCGGGCTTCGGCTCGGCTTTGACGGCGGCCGCCGGCGCCGGCCGCGGCGCGGGTGCGTCGCTGGACTTGCCGAAGTAGAACACCACGCCGCCGGTCAACTGGAGTGTGTGCAGGCGGTCGCCGCGGGGAATGAACGCGGCATTTCCGGCTACCGCATCCGGCATGCCGTAGGTGGGGTTCTTGGAGTAGTTGCCGCGGGCGTCGAAACGCAGGCCGACCCAGCGCGAGAAGTGCCACTTGAGGCCGCCACCATAATTGAAAACGGGCAGCAGGTCGCTCTTGATCGGCGCGGTGGCGCCGAGCCGCTGCAGCGTGGTGGAGAAGGCCAGGTCTTTCGCGTCGGTGGTCGGCGTGAAGTTGCCGAAGCCGAGGCCCGCCGTCAGGAATGGGCGGAACGTGGATCCGCGCGGCGTAAAGTGCACCACGCCGTTCATGGCCAGGTTGTGCAGGCGGCTGCCGAACCCGTACGTCGCCAGGCCCGGGCGCACCGGGTCGCGGAACTGCAGGTTATTGACGCTGTAGGTATAGCTCTGCTCCAGACCTACATAGCGCCAGAAGTTTTCCGTAACGCGAATGCCGAGGACGCCACCGTTCGAGTGCTGCGTGCCGAAGCCGCTTTGGACGCCCCTCGGGAACGAGCCACCCGCGAACGGGTTGATTTCGATGAGATCGGGTTTGTCCTGAGCGCTAGCCACGCCGGCGACGGCAAGGACGCCGAGAGCGGCAGTTCTAAGCGTACCGCTGATTGTCATTCTTTCCCCTCCGGTACTGCGTTTTTCATAAAGCGTACTTCTGATTGTAGACCCAAAAATTATTGTAAGCCAACGAGATCCAGGGAATACAAGCCGGTGTCGTCGGTAATAGCCACCAGCCGGTCCGGCTGTTCCGCCGAAAACCAGAGGTCGCGAATGGAGACGGCATCGCGGGCGGCGAGCCGCCAGGTGAGGCCGGCGTCGGAACTGCGGTACAGGCGTCCGTATTGGACGGCGAAGGCCTCCGCTGGCCGCAGGGGATGGAACCGCGCGGTGCGGACGGTGCCGGCCGCGACGCCGTCGAGGATGAAGGTCCAGGTGCGGCCGAGGTCGGCGGAGCGGTAGAGTCCCTCGGAGGTGGCGGCGAGGAGGGTGGCGGCGCCATTGGCCGGCAGCGCGAGGTCGTAGATGGCGGCGGCGGGCGGCGGGATCTCGGTCCAGTTCACGCCGGCGTCCTCCGACAGCAGCAGTTTTGTGGGGGTGCGCAGGGCGACGCGGGTGGATCCCTCGGCGCCGTAGAGGGCTTCGACCTGGAGAGGGATGGTCTTGATCTTGCGGATCTCGAGCCAGGTGACGCCGCCGTCGGCGGAGCGGAAGAGGCCGCGGCGGGAGCCGACGAGGGCGACGGTCATCTTGCCGGAGCCGAGCACGCGGAGGGCAGAGGGCCGGACGCCCGGGGGAAGCGCCGCGGGCAACCACGTAACGCCGCCGTTCGCGGAGCGATATACGCGGTTCTCGCTGATGGCGAACAGGAGGTTGTCGCGCAACGGGGAGGCGCTGACCGCGAGCAGGGGCTCCCCGGCGCGCTCGCCGGCCGCGGCGAGCTTCCAGGTCTGGCCCTGGTCGAGGCTGGAGAACACGCCGCCGTAGAGGCCGTCCTGGAGCGTATTGAGATAGAGGCGGCGTCCGGCGGAGGTGACCGCGCCGACGCGGCGGTTCACGAAGCCGGAGTTGAGCGCGGCGAAGGTGTCGCCGGAATCGGTGCTCTTCCAGATGCCGGCGCTCTCGGTGGCGAGGTACAGGGTGCGCGGGTCGGCCGGATCGAAGGCCAGCGAGTTGATGTTGAGCTGGTTGCGGCGTTCCCAGGTGACGCCGTTGTCGAGCGAGCGCAGGAGGCCGACGGTGGTGCCGGCAAAGATTACCTCGGGACGCGCGGGATCCCGGCGGATGATATGGGTGCGGCGCTGGGTGCCGGGGATGCCGAGGAACTTGCGCCAACTGGCGCCGCCGTTCTCGCTGCGGTAGATGCCGCTGCAGGCGCTGGCGAAGACGCGCTGCGGCTGCTGGGGATCGACGTAGATCGAGAAGACGTCGGAGTCGTCGAGCATGCCGGTGCGGATGGAGTTCCAGGTGCGGCCGCCGTCCGTGGTCTTCCAGGGCAGGTGGGTGGTGCCGGCATAGACGGTGTCGGGCCGCGCGGGATCGAACGCCACGGCGGTGATGGCTTGCAGTTCGAGGTCCTCGGCGGGGGAGATCCGCACCCATGCGGCGCCGCCGTCGGTGGAGAGGAAGACGCCTTTACGGGTGCCGGCGACCATGCGGAGGGAGTCGCCGGGGAAGTGGGCCAGGGCTTCGACGGAGATGCCTTCGAGGGCAGGGAGGTGGGTCCAGGTGAGCCCCGCGTCGCGGGATTCATAGAGGCCGGCGTCCGGGGATCCGGTGAGGTGCACGCCGGCGAGGTAGCGGCGGGAGTCGCGGGGGTCGATCACCAGAGCCTGCACGCTGCCGCGGAAGTGGCGGGGAAAGGGCAGCAGGGTCCAGGAGAGGCCGGCGTCGGTGGATTTATAGACGAGGGAGTTGCGGGCGCCGGCCACGAGGGTCCGGGAGTCCCGGGGATCGACGGCGATGGCGGTGGCGCTGCCGCCATAGGGCCCGAGCTGTTGCCAGGGTCCGGCGGCGGCGAAGAGGGGGAGGGCAGCGAACGCCGATCCAAACAAAACCGCAAGCATATGTTCTACATCATACTAATGCCGCGCCAGTGGCGGGACGGTCCGGTTCTCGCCTCAACGGCCCGGGAACTTGGGCTTCGGCACGGGGGGCATTGGGGGCGCCTGGGGCGTTGGCGGCAAGTTCACCTGAGGCGCCTGCGGGATCTGGGGCATGCCGGGAACCTGGGGGACTTGAGGAAGCTGGGGCATGCCCGGCACTTGGGGGATCTGCGGCATGCCGGGGACCTGCGGGGCGCCCGGGAGGGCCGGCGCACCGGGCAGCCCGGGAGCCTGCAATCCGGCCGGCGGGTGCGGCGCGTGGGTTTCGATCTTGAAATCCGGCGGCGGCTGGAACATGCCGGGATCGATCGCCGGATTCTTGACGATGTCGGTGTAGCGCTTGAGGGTGAGCGCGCCCGGCGATTTGGTCTGGCTGTTCAGGTACAGGCCGAGTTCCTCGCTGAGCCAGTTCTGGGCGATCATCTCCTGGCCTTGGGGGAGCTGTGTGGTCGCCTGCGTGCCTTTGCACTTGAAGCCCTCGAAGAACTGCGTGCCGAGGTCCTTGATCTGGGGGGGCGGCAACTGGGGCGGCGGAACCTGCGGCGCCTGGAACTGGGGCAACTGCGGGAGTGCCGGCATTTGCGGCATCGGGACCTGCGGGAGGGGCGGCGGAGGCGGCGGCAGCGGCGGATCGAAGGGGTGCGCGACCGCGAGTTTCTTCGGCAGGTCGAGCGTGTAATTCATCTTCGCCACGGGATCCGAGATATGGACCAGATCGTCGAACTGCATGCGGGTGCGGCCGTGGGCGTCGCGCAGGAATGGTGCTTTCTGCACGGTGGTCTGGGGTTGCGGCATCCCCGGCGGCTGCACCTGCACGATGGACTCGAGCATCGCCTTCACGGCAGGCAGTTGCGGGGCCTGCGGCATCTGGGGCATTTGCGGCGCGGCTGGAACTCCGGGGAACATGGGCCTATTCTACTCCGCGCGAAATCGCGGCGAACCGGATCATAATGGCGGGGTGACTGCCGGGATCGTCACGCCGTCCTTCAACAAAGCGAAGTACCTGCGCGCGACGATCGAAAGCGTCCTGGCGCAGGACTATCCGCACATCGATTACCTGGTGCGGGACGGCGGCTCGACGGACGGGTCGGTGGAGATCCTGAAGGAGTATGGGAGCCGGATCCGCTGGGTGTCGGAGAAGGACGGCGGGCAGGCGGACGCGGTGAACCGCGGTTTTGGGGAGACGCGGGGCGAGGTATTCACGTTCCTCAACGCCGATGACGTGTACTATCCCGGCGCGGTGCGGGCGGCGGTGGACGCTTTTCGGGCGCACCCGGAAGCCGGGCTGGTATACGGCGAAGCGGATCACCTGAATGAAGACGGCACCGTGCGCGCGCCGTATCCGGTGGAACCGTTCGACCGCGCGCGCCTCGGCCGGCGGTGCTTCATCTGCCAGCCGGCGGCGTTCGTCTCGCGCGCGGCCTTCGCCGCGGTGGGGATGCTGGACGCTACGTTCCACAGCGCGCTCGACTACGAGCTGTGGATGCGGCTGGGCGCGCGGTATCCGGCGGTGAAGATCGATGCGCGGCTGGCCGGCTCGCGGTTGTATCGCGAGACGAAGACGCTCGGCGATCGCGGCACGGTATTCCGCGAGTCGATGCGGGCGCAGCGCCGGCACTTCGGGTACGTGCCTTACGAGAACGTTCACGCTTGGGCGCGTTACCAACGCGACGGCAAGGATCAGGTTTTCGAGGACGCGCCGCCAACCCTCGGATCCTACTTGTGGAGCCTGCCGCTGGGGCTGGCTTGGAACTGGCGCGCGCCGCTGCGATACGTGCGGGAGTGGTCGGCGCTCGACGCCGTGCGCGGGCGGTTCACGGGGCAGTGGCCGGACGGCTGGATCTCGCGGCGGTACGAGGCGGAGATTGACGCCGGGGACCGGCTGCGGATCGCTGGGGAGTTACCGCGGCGCGAAACGCGGCTGACGGTCACCCTGGGCGGCGAGACGCTGGGCGAGATCGCTGCACGGGACGCCTTTGCGCGGGAGTTCGCGATCCCGTCCCGCAGCCGCGGCCGGCGCGTGAAACTCGAGATCGTGAGCAGCAAGGTTTTCCGGCGCGGGGGCGGGGACTGGCGGCTGGTTTCGTGCCGGCTGGACGCGATAGGATAACGCCCATGCGTTGGACAGGCATCTTCGTTTTCGCCGCCGTGCTGGCGGCCCAGAATCGCGACGGCATCCTGCAGTCGATGGACGGCCAGGCGGAGCGCTGGGGCAAGGTCTCGCGCCAGATCTGGGAGTTCGCGGAGGTGGGGCACAAGGAGCACAAGAGCTCGAAGCTGCTGCAGGACCAGCTCAAGGAGGGCGGGTTTACGATTCAGGCGGGCGTCGCGGACATGCCGACGGCGTTTGTCGCGAGCTGGGGCTCGGGCAAGCCGGTGATCGGGATCCTGGGCGAGTTCGACGCGCTGCCCGGACTTTCGCAGAAGGATGTCCCGCAGAAGGATCCGCGGATCGCGGGGGAAGGCGGGCACGGCTGCGGGCATAACCTGTTCGGCGCCGCCAGCGCTTTCGCGGCGACCGCGGTGAAGGAATGGATGGCGGCGAACAAGGTGGCGGGCACTATCCGCTTCTACGGGACGCCGGCCGAGGAGGGCGGGGGCGGCAAGATCTACATGTCGCGCGCCGGGCTGTTCAACGATGTCGATGTCGTGCTGGCGTGGCATCCGGGCAGCGCGAACATCGTAAGCATGGGGACGTCGCTGGCGAACATCACGGCGAAGTTCCGGTATCGGGGGATGGCGGCGCATGCGGCCGGCGCGCCCGACAAGGGGCGGTCGGCGCTGGACGCGCTGCTGCTCGCGTCGCACTGCGTGGAGATGTTGCGCGAACACGTGCCGCAGGAGACGCGGATCCACTACATGTTCACCAAGGCCGGCGAAGCGCCGAACGTGGTGCCGGATCTGGCCGAGGGGTTTTTCTACGCGCGCTCGCCCTCGATGCCCGTGCTTGACAACGTTTGGGAGCGGATCAATAAGTGCGCGCAGGCGGGGGCGCTAGGCACGGAGACGAAGCTGGAGACGGAGTTCATCAATTCGGTGTACAACTTGCTTTCGAACGAGCCGCTGGCGCGGCTGCTGGACCGGAACCTGCGGGCGGTGGGCGGCATCCAGTACACGGCGGAAGAGAAGAAGTTCGCCGAGGAGCTGATGAAGACGTATCCGCCGACGGCGGAGCTGCCGCTGGGGTCCGAGGCGAAGGTGCAAGCGCTACGCGAGGAGCGGGGCGGCGGCGGGTCCACCGATGTGGCCGACGTGAGCTGGCTGGTGCCGACGGCGCAGTTCTCGACCGCGACGTTCGTGCCGGGGACGCCCGGGCATAGCTGGCAGTCGACGGCGTGCGCGGGGTCGTCGATCGGGCGGAAGGGCATGGTGAACGCGGCGAAGGTGCTGGCGCTGTCGGCGGCGGACCTGTTCCGGGACGGGAAGCTGATCGCGGACGCGAAGGCGGACTTCGACAAGCGCCGGGCCGGGCACGTGTACAAGTCGCGCGTGCCGCCGGGGCAGAAGCCGCCGCTGAACTACCGGGACAAGTAATCGGCGTACACTGCTAGTTCGTGCTGACCAAACTCCGCATCCGCAATTTCAAGCGGTTCGATGCTGTCGAGATCGAGCTGGGAAGCCCGGTGGTTTTCATCGGTCCGAACAACTCCGGCAAGACGACCGCGCTGCAGGCATTGGCGCTTTGGCAGGTTGGGTTGCGGCGATGGTTAGAGAAGCGCGGAGGCAAAACGACACCGGAGAAGCGGCCGGGGGTAACCATCAACCGGCGGGACTTGCTGGCGCTGCCGGTCCCGGAGGCGAATCTCTTGTGGCGGGGACTTCGTGTGCGGGACGTACAGCGACGGAACGGCGGGACGCATACCCAGAATATCCGCATCGGGATCGGCGTAGACGGCGTTGCCGGGGGCGGAGCGTGGTCCTGCGATCTTGAATTTGACTTCGCGAACGCGGAGTCGCTGTATTGCCGCCCTCGCAAGTTCGGCGAGGAAACGCTGGCTCCGGTACCGCCGCAGGCGGAGGGCAGCCGCATCGTGTTTCTGCCGCCGATGTCGGGCCTGCTGAGCAGTGAACTCCGGCTGGAACCGGGCGCCATCAATGTGAGATTGGGCGAGGGGCGGACGGCTGAGGTGCTGCGCAACCTGTGTTTTCAACTCGCGGAACAGGAGGACCGGAGGGGCTGGGAGAGGGTCCGCGACACGATGCAGGGGCTGTTCCGGGTGCAAGTGGAACCACCCGTGTACATCGCGGAGCGTGGCGAACTGGAAATGACGTATGTGGAGGGCAAGACCCGCCTGGATCTGTCGGCCAGCGGGCGCGGGTTACAACAGACGCTGTTGCTGCTGGCGTATCTTGCGGCAAACCCCGGTGCAGTGCTGCTTCTCGATGAGCCCGACGCGCATCTGGAGATCCTGCGGCAGCGCGGAATCTACCAACTGATTACGGAGCTGGCGCGGGAGTCCGGGGCGCAGATCATCGCCGCCAGTCATTCCGAAGTTGTGCTGAACGAAGCCGCGGACCGGGACGCCGTCGTCGCATTCCTGGGGCCGCAACCCCATCGGGTAGACAGGCGCAGCAGTCACTTGCTGAAGTCCCTCCGTGAGATCGGGTTCGACGATTTCTACCAGGCGGAACAAACCGGCTGGGTGCTGTACCTGGAGGGGTCCACGGATCTCAGCATTCTGCACTCGCTTGCGAAAACACTGGGCCACCGGGCGGCTGGCGTGCTGGACAGGGTCTACGTGCGTTACGTCCAGAACCAGCCTACGCAGGCGGCCTCGCATTTTGCCGGCCTGGCTGAAGCGCATCCGGGAGTCCGCGGCTATGCGGTGTTCGATCGCCTGGACCGCGGACTGCCAGACCGGCCGGGTGCGCTGGAGATGTACCAGTGGACCAGGAGGGAGATCGAGAGCTATCTCTGTCGCCGCGAAGTGCTCCTGGCCTGGGCCGAGGCGGACGCGCCCGAAGGCACACTTTTCGGCGGCGTGCGCCGCGACGCCATGTCCCGGGCCATCCAGGAGATCGAAACGGCTCTGAGAACACTGGGAAAGGGTTCGCCGTGGGGGCCCGACGTCAAGGCCTCGGAGGAGGTGCTCGAACCGCTCTTCCAGAAGTACTTCGCCGATCTCGGCCTGCCAAACACGATGGCCAAGAGCGGCTACCACGTGCTGGCGAGGTACTTGCCGCCCGGAGACATCGATCCTGAAGTAAGGGCGGTGCTGGACGGCATCGCGCGCGTAGCTGAAGGCGCGCAACCCGCGGATCGAGAAACTTAGGCGGCCCCGCCCGGGACCACGCGGGGCGCGGCGGTGGCGGCATAGGCCGCCAGGACTTCCTCGGTGCGGCCCAGGCGTTCCACCTTGCCGCGCGAGAGCCACAGGGTGCGGTCGGCGAGGCTGCGCACGAGGCTGGGAGAGTGGCTGGCGAAGAGCAGGGTGTGGCCGCGGCGGCGGAAGTCGCGAATGCGTTCCACGCACTGCCGGAAGAACGTCTGGTCGCCCACGCCGAGCACTTCGTCGACGATGAGGATCTCAGGTTCGCTCTCCATGGCGATGGCGAAGCCCAGGCGCAGCACCATGCCGGCGGAGTAGGTGCGCAGCGGTTCGTGGAGGAAGTCGCGGATGCCGGCAAAGTCGACGATGGCGTCGAAGCGCGCGGCGATCCGTTCGCGGGACATGCCCACGAGGGCGGCGTTCACGCGCAGGTTCTCGGCGCCGGTGAGGTCCACGTGGAAGCCAGCGCCGAGCACGAGCACGGGAGCCACGGTGCCGGCGACGGCCACGCGGCCGGTGGAAGGAAGAACCAGCCCGGCGGCGATCGAGAGCAGGGTGCTCTTGCCCGCGCCGTTGGAGCCGATGACCGCGAGGCTTTCGCCGCGCTCCACCTGGAAGCTGACGCCGTCGAGCGCGGTGAACCGGCCGGAGGCGGAGGATCGCCCCGGCCCCGTGTGATGCGCGAACTGCTTGCCGACGTTGTCGAAGACCAGGGCTGGCATGGCTACACGTGTTCGGCGACCCGGGGCTCGCACCGCGCGAAGATCAGCGCTCCCAACAGCAGGGAGGCGGCGCTGGCGGCAGTGAGCTTCCACATCAAGACCGCGGGCGGAGCGGCGCCCGCGAGGACCACGCTGCGCAGCGCCAGGACCAGCGCGGCGACGGGATTCCATTCGTAGACTCCGCGGTAGGCGGGCGGGATCACGTCGAAGCCGTAGAAGATCGGCACGAGCCAGAACAGGACCAGGAAGAAGGACTCGAGCAGATACTTGGTGTCGCGCAGAAAGACGTGAACGGCGGCCAACGCGAGCGCCAGCCCGCAGACGAGGGCCAGTTGCAGCGCCAGCAGCGCGGGGATCCACAGCCAGTGCGCGGTGACGCGTTCCCCGGTGGCGACGGCGAGCAGCAGCAAGAGTCCCAGTTGCAGCAGCAGGTGAACGCTGCTGGAGAGGACCGAGGCCACCGGCATCGCCCAGCGGGGGGCGGGGATGAACTTGACCAGCGGCGCGTTGTCGACGACAGAATTGGAGCCCGTCAGAACGGCGGTGACGAAGAAGTTGTAGGGAATAAGGCCGCACAGCACGGCGACCGGGAAGTTCCGCATGGAGCCGGGCAGCACCACGGAGAAGACGAAGGTGAGCACGCCCATCATGACCAGCGGGTTGAGCAGGCTCCACAGGATGCCGAGCGACATGTTGCGGTAGCGGATGCGGAAGTCCTTGAGGACGAGGGTTTCGAGGAGGAGCAGGCGGTCGCCGCGCCAGGGCAGCCGGTGGGGAGGCACCAGGCGCGAAACTCCAGCCGGCGGGGACACAACCTCGGGCATTCTCACCATTCTACCGGGTGCCCGCCGCCGCGCACTCCACGAGCGTGCGCGCCACGCGCTCGACGTCCGTGTCGCTCAACCCCAAATGGAGGGGCAGGGAGATGATGCGCTCGCTCGCGTGGTGGGCGCGCGGGCAGGTTCCCGCGGCGTACTGGAACATCGGGTACCGCGTGTTGTCGGCATAGTGGACCCCAGGGTAGACGCCACGCCGGTTCATGGCCGCCATGACTTCGTCGCGGTTCTCCACCAGCACCTGGTACAAGTGCCGCGAGGATCCGGGGGCGTGGCGCACGATGGCGACGGCGGCGTGATCCGCGAGTTCGCGGTCGTAGAGTGCCGCGAGAGCGCGGCGGCGTTCGTTGTCCTGATCCAGGTAGCGGAGGGCGACCAGCCCGATAGCCGCCATGATCGAGTTGCCGTGGTACTTGAAGCCCGCGTGCTCGACCTGGTAACGCCAGCGGTAGGCTTCTTCGGCGTGGGTGCGGGCGTAGGTGTCGCGGTCGATGCCGAGCCAGGACCACTTGCGTACTTCGCGGTCCAGATCGGCGCGGGCGAAGCAGATCATGCCGGCGTCCGCCGTGGGCAGGTTCTTGACGGCGTGGAACGAGAAGACGGTCACATCGGCTTCGGCGCCGGCGTGGCGGCCGCCCGCGCGGGAACCGGCCATGTGCGCGGCGTCCAGAATCAGCACCAGACCGCGCGCGCGGCAGAGCTGCGCGATCGCGTCCAGTTGGCCGGGGTTGCCGCCGAGGCCGACGAAGCAGACGGCGCGGGTGCGGGGAGTGATGCGCGCGGCGACGCTCGCGGGGTCCAGGCACAGGGATTCGTCGACATCGGCGAAGACGGGCCGCAGTCCTTCGTGGAGCAAGACGTGGTTGGTGGAGACGAAGGTGAGGGGCGTGGTGATCACCTCGTCGCCCGGCTGCCAGTCCCGGTCCTCCCGGAACAGGCGCACGGCCAGGTGCAAGCCGGAGGTTGCGGAGTTCAGGAAATGCGCGTGCGGCAAGCCGGTATAGTTTCGCCACGCTTCCTCGAAAGCGATCGTCTTGTACCCCAGGCCGGTCCAGCCGCGCTCCAGGCACTCGCGGATCTCGGCGAGCGTCTCTTCGATGCGGTAGTGGGGCACGAACAGGTGGATGGGCGGATCCGTCACTCGGCCTCCCCGGTGAAGGTAAGGCGCAGTTCGACGAACGTCCGGCCGTCGGGATCCTGCACTACGCCCCGCCGCGCGTAGCCCAGGCTTTCGAGTACGGCGATCCAGGGCGCGTTCGTGTCCACCACTTCGGCGTCGACTTCGCGCACGCCCAGCAGCCGGGCGTAGGCGAGCAGCAACCGCATCCCGCGGCG
Source organism: uncultured Solibacteraceae bacterium (assembly GCA_964471915.1). Classification (GTDB taxonomy): domain Bacteria; phylum Acidobacteriota; class Terriglobia; order Bryobacterales; family Bryobacteraceae; genus JAIEPW01. Next base: position 40,008 of record CAYYID010000055.1, read on the forward strand.
TCCGTAGCCTTGCCCGCGCACCTCCGGAGCGACGGCGAGGCGGCCGGATTCGCAGCGCATTCCTTGTTCGGTGAAGGCGTAGAGCGACACCGTGCCGACGGTTTCGCCCGCAGCCTCGATGACGAACCAGCAGTCGTCCGCGGGCTCCTGGAAATAGCGATCGACAAACGCCTGGTGGCGCTCGTAGGGCACCAGATCCGTGTTGCGGAACAGCGGCCGGCTGGAGTCGTCCATGCGAAGACGGTACAACACCGGAGCGTCCCGCGGCTCGATCTCGCGCAGCGAGACGTCGCCATCGGCAAGCGTGCGGGGCAAGGCGGGCCTCAGCACCCGATCCCCCGGCGGAGGGCGGCGGCTTCGCGCACGGCCGCGATGACGCGCGGCCAGGTTTTTTCCCACGTGTAGTGCGCGAGGATCTTGGCGCGACCGGCCTCGCGGATCGCCGCCGCGCCCATGGGATCCGCCAGCGCCGCGCGGATCCGTTCCACCAAAGTCGCGGAATCCTCGAAGGCGAGGAAGTCGCGTCCCGGCTCCAGGTAAGCAGTGATCGCCGGGATCGGTTCGGTAGCCACCAGCGCCCCCGCGGCGAGGAAGTCGAAAATGGCGATCTTGGGAATCGGGTGTCCGGCGGGCGTACGGGAGAACACGACGGTGATTCGCGCCGAGTTCAGCGCGGCGGCGAGGTCCTCGCCGTAGACCGGTGGCCCCGCTTCGATCCCGTGCTCCTCCCAACCTTCGCCGCAGACCCGCAGCGCGAAGTGCCGGCGCAGTTCGCGCAGCGGTTCCGCGCGATCCGGGTTTGCGCGGCCGATCATCAGGACTTCGCAGCCGAGTTCGGGACGCGCCGGCACCGGTCGGAAGTAGTCCGCGTTGGTGGCGAGGGGGACCAACTGCACGTTCGCGCCCAGCGCGGCGTAGTCGTCCAGGAGCGCCGAGGCGTTGGTCAGAAACAGGTGGAAGTAGGGGGCGATCCTGCTGGTGGACGGCGCGAACACGTCGGGATCGCTGAGCGCGATGCCGAGCAGCATCGTGCGCGGGGCCAGGGCCCGAGCGTCTTCGGCCCGGAAGCTGAGCCCGCCGGCGTTGCAGACAATCAGGTCCGGCGCGAACTCCGCGATCACCGGGCCGAGGACTTCCCAGCGCAGCCACACGGGACCGAAGCGTCCGCGGTCATAGGGCCGGCCCTCGCAATCCAGCGCTTCGGGATGCTCGTCGGTGTTGTACTCGAGCACCTCGCAGCCCGCGGCGCGCAGGCCGAGCATCATGTGGCGGACCATGTCATTCGGGCCGCGCCAGTAGCCGCCGATATGTAGGACGCGGGCCTTCATCGGGGCGGTAGTTCCACGGTGCCGGTCCCGTCGGGGTTCAAGCGGACGCGGGGCACCTCCGGCGGAACCGGATCGCGGCCGGCGAGCAAATGGCGGATCTGGCCCTCGCGTTCCACGCCGCCGGGTCCGAGCAGCGCCACCACCCGCGAGTAGTACTCACCGGTGTCGGGCAGCACGATGAGCCACTGCTGTGGTAGCCCGTAGCGTCTGGCCAGGAAGCCCCCGTCGGTTCCAAACCACGGTCCCTGCGGGGGAGCGCCCTCGACGGCGAGCCGCGGATACGGACGCAACGCCTCGCGTTGCGCCACCAGGAACGTCACGATGTTGCGGTTTACCGCGCCCCGCTTGGCGTACCAGTCCGCCATCGCGTTCCGTGGTTTGTACGAGGGGAAGTGCGGCGCGGCGGCCAGCGCGGCGAGGGCGAGGGTGGTGAGCGCGGCGGGCTTCAGCCGCCACACGCCGGCGGCGCTCGACATGCCGATTAGGAGATGCGAGACGGGACGCACCGGAGGGCGCGAGAGCCGCAGGGCGTCTCCCCAGGTGGATGCCGTCAAGTTGGACAAATCGTCGGGGTGGACCGGGAGAAAGCTCCACTGTTTGGCCGGAGACAGGACGGCGAAGACCAGCACGAACGCTGCGGCAACCGCGGCGAACTCCCGCACGGCGTCTGGCGAGGCAAAACCGGGCAGGCTCCAGGGCGAATGGCGCTCGGTCAAGTTGCGATTTTGGCATAGTGGCGAGCCCGTTGGCTACTGCGCTACGTTAGAGAATCGCGCGCCGGACGGCGCGCCCGGATCCTCATGAGCGATCGATACTTTCGACATCCGGCGGCGATCGTGGAGACGGAGCGGATCGGCGACCGTACCCGCGTGTGGGCGTTTGCCCACGTTTTGCCCGGGGCCCGGGTGGGAGCAGACTGCAACCTCTGCGACCACACCTTCATCGAGAACGAAGTAGTAATCGGAGACCGTGTCACCATCAAATGCGGCGTGCAGGTATGGGACGGTGTGACGCTCGAGGACGACGTATTCGTGGGTCCCAACGCGACCTTCACGAACGATCACTTCCCGCGCAGCGGGCGTCATCTGCCGGCGCCGGTCCGCACCCTGGTGCGGAAGGGAGCTTCGATTGGCGCCAATGCGACGATCGCACCGGGGGTCACTATTGGCGAGCGCGCCATGGTGGGCGCGGGCGCCGTGGTCACCCGCGACGTCGCGTCGGATACCATCGTGGCCGGGAATCCGGCGCGGATTATGGGTTATGTCGGCG
>CAYYID010000056.1:0-28861 GCA_964471915.1 uncultured Solibacteraceae bacterium
CCGAGGTAAGGATGGCTCCGGTCTGTTCAATGCCGCTCGAAGGCGTCCCCTGGCGCGACCAGACGTTGGCCGATACGCACGCATAGATGTTGTGGCCCGCCGGGGCCGTCTTGAGATAGAAGAGTTCCCCCGCCTGGCACACCGCCGGCAGCGCGTTGCCGCCCTTCAGGGGTTTGGTGAAGGGCGCGCCCTCGAAGTCCACGGCCTTCGACTGCGTGCGCAGGTCCACCTGAGTTTGCGCGGGAGCGAGGAGCGCCGCTCCGAGTCCCGCCGCGATCCACCATTGCTTCATTGGATTCCGCCTCCGACCGGGATCGTGACACCGGAGAGCGAGCCGGCCGCTTCAGGCGAAACGCGAGGTTCTGCTCGCAAATGGTTCAGAACGCTGGGTCAGGAAGCGCGGGGAAAAATTCCGCGGAGGCTGTGACCGGGCCGCGCGCCCGGATAGAATAGTGCGCCATGACCCGCCGGACCTTCCTTGCCGCCGCCGCCCTCGCCGGGGCTCAGCCCCTTCCGAAAGGCCGGATCCAGACCGTGCTGGGGCCGCTTGACCCCGCGCAGCTCGGCGGCACGCTGATGCACGAGCACGTGCTGATCGACCTGGTACCGCCGCGCCTGCGCGACCGGCCGGATCCGAACCCCGAGATCAAGCTGGAGAACACGTTCCGCATCAACTACGGCCGCGTCGAATCGAAGATCAACTACGTCCTGAACCAGCGCGACGTCGCGATCGCGGAGCTGAAGCGCATGTACGCCGCCGGGGGCCGCGCGCTGTGTGAGCTGACGGTGGGCGGCCTGCATCCGGACCCGGCGGGGCTGGCGGAGGTTTCGCGCGCCAGCGGGGTCCACATCGTGCTCGGCACCGGACATTACGTGACGGAGTATCAGCACGCCGCGAACGCGCGCCGCTCGCCCGAGGACTTCGCGCGCGAGATGATCGAACATGTGACGCGCGGCGCCTGGGGCACCGCCGTGCGCTCCGGCATCATCGGCGAGATCGGGCTCACGCATCCCTGGACCCCGCAGGAACAGAACGTCCTGGCGGGCGCGGTGCTGGCGCAGAAGGAGACCAACGCGGCGATCTCGATTCATCCGGGCCGCGACCCGGGCGGGCCGCTGGCGGCGGCGAATTTCGTGAAGGCCCGCGGCGGCCGGATCGAACGCACGATTGTTGGGCACCTGGACCGGACGTTGTTCTCCGAGGACGAGGTCCTGCGGCTGGCGGACACGGGATGCGTGATCCAGTTCGATCTGTTCGGGCAGGAGAACGCTTACTACCGGCGCGCGGACATCGACATGCCGAACGACGCGGTGCGGCTGCGGCTGATCCGCGCGGTGGTGAAGCGCGGGCACGCGGACCGGGTGACGATCTCACACGATATCTGCTACCGGACGCGGCTGGCGGCGTGCGGCGGGCATTGCTACGGGCACATTTTCGAGAACGTGGTCCCGTTGATGCAGCGGCGGGGTTTTTCGGAGGGGGAGATCCGGGCGATTCTGGTGGAGAATCCGCGGCGGCTGCTGACGCTGTAAGGGGCGGTGGGTCAGGCCGGTCGCGAGCCGGAGGGCGGCGTCCTATGCTCGCGCCATACCTCGTCCGCGGCCGGTGCCCAATCGCGCTCGATCCGCTGGTACTCCGAGGCCATAGCCCGACAGCCTTCGACGACGCCTCGCCGCAGCTCCTCGCGCTCGATTTCGGTAGATCCCGCTTCCCGCTGTGAAGGTGCGTCTCCACGCATGACACCACCAAGATGCCACAGTCCGGATGCGCCCGGGACGGAGGTGACTGTTCCCGAGCGGCGGCGTCGCCGAGACTACTCGGGCCGGATCACGTAGTCCGGCCAGCAGGTGAGGCCCTCTCCGTCGGCCGAGAACGAGCCTTCCAGGCCGAAGATCCGCATCCCGGCTGGCGCGCTCGACGCCGGAGGCGCGAACCGCGGATCCAGGATCTTCGCGATCTGGTCCCGCGCCCCTTCGAGGTGTGCGCGCGTCGCCGGGTCCGCCGCCTTGGGCAGCGCCGCCGCCAGCGCGGCGTCCAGCGCCTTGAGTTCGGCGCGGTACAGCGGCTTTTCGTCGCCGCTGGAGGCGAACATCGCCGCCGGAGCGAAGCCGCGCGGCAAACCCGCGGGCGCCGCCGGGGCGCTGCCGTTGATCTTGTTGTTCGCGGTCTCGAGGTACCCGCGCTGCAGGTTGCGCCGGTAGGCGTCCACCTTGACGGCGGGCGCGGCGAGTTCCTTCCAGAGCCCCTGGCGAACCTCGGCCAGGAAGTCCGCGGGCGCATAAGCCGCGGCGCCGTCGATCGCCTCCTGCTCGACCAGCCGGGCGAAGCGCGACGAGCTGAGCAGGTTGTTCAGCACGGACATCTGCGCGTTGCGGACGCGGTTCAGCGCCCCGATGGGCTCGATGCGGCGCAGGATCTCGGCGTCCAGCGCCCAGGTGGGCGTCGCGAAAGCGCTCTCTTGGAGGAACGCCACGGCCGCCTTCTGCCGGGCCTTGGGAAGCAGGACGTAGTTGCGGCCCGCCTGTCCGGCGTGCAACTGCCGGGTCTCGAACCCGCCGACGATGGCGGCGACGTGGTTCAGCTCCAGGGTCCACTGGCCGAGCAACCGGCCGTACAGCTCTTCGAGGTCGTCAAAGGGTTCGCCTTTTTCGGCGGTGGTGGCGGACATGAGGAACTTCGCCACGCGCTTCAGATTCTGGATGCCGAGGCGGGTCGAGGTGACGGCGTCGGCGTCGCCGACGGCTTCGGTCAGCTCGCCGGGGTCCGCGCCCGCCGAGCCCGGGGTCGAGAAGCGGAACCACGGGGTGGTGTCCTGTTCCCGCGCCCAGGCGTCGAGCGTGGACTTCTCCTCGTCGGAGGACTTGGCCGAGAGAATCGGCGCGTAGCCCCAGTGGGTCGCCCACGCGTCGTACGGCCCGATCTGCGGGATCAGGTCGGCGACCGCGATCTTGTCCTCCGGCTGTGCAACGTAGTTGAAGCGCGAGTAGTCCATGATGGATGGCGTGTGTCCCATCTTCTTCACCCACGCCGGATCCCGCACCTTATCGGCAGGGTAGGTGGAACTGCCCTTCATGTTGTGCTGGAACCCGAGGGTGTGCCCCACCTCGTGCGCGCAGACGAACTCGATCAGTTCGCCCATCAGGTCGTCCGGCAGCGGCAGCTTCTGCGCCCGCGGATCCAGGGCGCCGGCCTGCAGCATGTACCAGGAGCGCTGCAGATTCATGATGTTGTGGTAGAACTGGATGTCCGAATCGAGGATCTCGCCGGTACGCGGGTCGTGGATATGGGGCCCGGAGGCGTTCTCGATGGTCGACGGCAGCCACCGGATGACGGAGTAGCGGGCATCCTCGGGGCTGAAATCGGGATCCTGTTCCGGCGTGGGTGCCAGCTTGGCTACGATCGCGTTCTTGAAGCCGGCGGCTTCGAAGGCCTTCTGCCACTTCTCGACGCCCTTGATCATGTAGGGCACCCACTTGGCGGGCGTCGCCGAGTCGATCCAATAGACGATGGGCTTCACGGGCTCGGAAAGGGCCGCGCTGGGGTCCTTCTTTTCGAGGCGCCACCGGGTGATGTAGCGGACCTGCGGGGCGCGGTGCTCGTCGCGGCTGTAGTCGTACTGGCGGGCCGTGAAGTAGCCGACGCGCTCGTCGAAATGGCGCGGCATCATCGGCTGTTCGGGCAGCTTCACCATGCTGTGGTGGAGCACAACGGTGGCGCTGCCGGGACGCATGCCGGCTCCGGTGAAGGGATTCGCCGGCGCCGCGGGCGCTCCGGGAGGCGTGGGCGTGCGGGTGTAAGTCATCGACGCTTCGGCCTCGATGTTTTCCGGGTACGCTGAGATCCGTTCGATCGAGGAGCGCGAGGCGTCGAGCGCGGTGGCGCTCAGGCGCTGCCGCGCGCCGATCTCCGGCACGTCGGTGGTGAACAGCCGGCCCACTTCGATCACCGTGGTGTCGCCGGGGCCGTTGGCGGCCACGGGGAAGGTCATCAGGATCGAGTTGTTGTTGGCGGCGCGCACGGCGCGGGCGATCGGAGTCTTGGGGTCCGCGACCACTTCGTAGTTCACGTCGCGCAGGTTGACGCGGTTGCCGTTGCGCTCCCAATAGACGACGCGGTTGCCGAGGGCCTGTCCGCCGTAGCCGACGCCGAGCGTGGTGCGCGCGATCTGCGACACCCACAGGTATTGCTTGTCGAACTCGGACTTCGGGATCTCGTAGTAATAGCGGTCCTTCACCTGGTGGACGGTGAAGAGGCCCTTCTTTGACATGGCGTCCTTGGTGATCACGCGGTCATAGGGCTGGGGATCCTGGTTAGGCGGGGCGCCGGGAAGGCCCGGAGGTCCGCCGGGGCGGCCGCCGGCCTGGGCGGGCGGCGTCTGCGGCGGAGGATCCTGGGCGAGCGCGTAGGCCAGGCAGAGAGATAGAGCGAGGAGAGTGCGTTGCAAGGTGGTTTCCCTTTCCCGAGGAAGGTCCATTTTACAACGTCACGGAGTTGAAACCGTATGCCGGGGTCGGGAAACGGGCGATGGACTCAATTTCCGGTCGTCCATTCAGGCACTCCCCGCGAGACTCCCGGTCCAGCCCGGGAGGGACGTGACTGTCCCTGATCTCCGGTCCGCAGGGCACCAGATGTCTTACTGCGGCTAGCGGTCGCGGCGCGCGATGCTCTTGTCGAGGCCAGCCATATTCAGCCAGAGCCGCCTCAGTCCATTCGATCCCCACTACTCCAGGCCCAGCCGACGCATCGCTTCCGCGTGAGGAATACCCTTGCCGCCGTTCTCTGCGAGCCAAGTCTTGGCCTCCGCGACGGCGGCTTTCTCGTCGTCGGTTTCCGGTTCATCGTCGAGCGGCGCGTTGCGCAGCGCAGCGGACACCGGATCGACGATGGTTTCCAGGAACTGGACCAGGCCGGAAAGCTGGACCTCGGGCATGCGGTCAATCAACTGGTGGGCATGCTGACGGGTGTCGCTCACCCCCTCCCGGTCCGCGGGGAGCCGCTGCTGCCTGAGTGGCTGGCGAGGTTCAGGGTTCCTGAGCAGCCTGAACTCCCTTGAGGATCGCGGTCAGTCCGGCCGGCCAACCGCGGAACCCTGCGTCCAGGATTTCCAAGACGGAGCGAATTACCGCGAGATGGATCTTCTGCCCTTCGGCGCTGCTGCGCAGGGTGCCCGCCCGCGGATCCTCCGCGCCGGTGTAGTGCAGCAGCAGCGGCCAGTTCTGGAAGTCGAAGTGCGTCGCCTGGCGGAACGCGACTCCCCGGCGCTTACCGGGAGGCAGATCGTCGAGGAACGCCGGGTCGTAGGCCTGCGCCGGCACGGTCTTGCGCAGATGCGCCACCACCGCGCGGACCGATCCCGGGGCGATCCCCAACTCCCTCAGGACTGCGATGCCGTCTTTGTTGTCCACCGATCCGTCGAGGCTCACGAGCATCGCCGCCTTCGGGTTCCGCTGGTTGAGAATCAGTCCGGCGACGGCGCCCGCGCTGTGCCCGATCACCGCGAAGTCGCCGTCCGCGCGGACGAACGGCAGTTTCCGAAGTTCCTCTGCGGCGAACTCGAGGTCGCTGGCCTGCAGCCGCAGGTCCTCGGCGCGAAACCGCAACGCCGGTTCGGACGCGGAACGCGGGGTCTGGGGGATGTTCGCCACCACGTAGCCATGGCTGGCGAGGAACTCGGAGAGCACGGTGCTCTCGGCCTGGTAGTCGTTCAGCCCAAGCGAATGGAGCACCAGCGCCGACCGGCCTCGCGGGGGAGCGTCCCGCACCGCGGCCGTGGCGGCCTCGCGCAGGCGGGCGAGTTTGGCGGGGTCCTCAGGTTGGAACTGGCGGGAAGCGGTGCGCAGTTCCCGCGCGTGCAGGTGGTCGTACAGAGCCTGGAACGGCGGGCCGGACGGCGCGCAATCGAGGTAGTCGCCGAAGCGCATCGGGACAGCGCCCCGAGAGGCCCGCGCCGGATACCAGACGAACACGCGGAGCGGACGGCCGGGCGAGCTGCCGTCCCAGGAGTCCCCGGGGCGCGTGAGCCAGAGCACCCGGAATCCGACGGAGTGCTTGCCGGGCGGGAGGTCGCCCCACAACTGGGGTGGGGCCGGGACCGCGCCCGCCAGCTGCGAAACCGCGAACAGGACAGGCAGCCAGACGCGGCACCAGGGCATGGCGGATTGGACGTTGCCGGACGGCGCCGGTTAGGTTGAAGCGGTGCGCCCAACTGCCCGTTCGTCAATCCGGGGCCCGGCCGGTATGCACGTCCACGCCCTTGAACAACAGCCACAAGAAAACCGGCAGTTCGCCCGCCCGGCCCACCATCGCCGCGCGTTCGAAGTATGGGAAGCGCTGCCCGCCCAACAGCAGCGTCGCGAGACTATGGATCACGTAGGCTGAACCCGCCACCACCAGCAGCACCCCGAGCACGCGCGGCACGAATCGGGACCGGATCACGAGCTTACCGAACGGGAACAGCCACAGTCCCCAGAAAACCTCCTCGGCCATCACCCCTCGGTCGTGCAGGCGGAGGAACAGGCCGGCCAGCGCCTCCCGCTCCGGTGCGGTAAAGGCGGCATTCCAGTCCGCGGGTTGCAGGGCGAGCCGGGCCGCCACGTAGCTGAGTGCCCCGGCGAAAGAGATGGGCACGGCCACTGCCAGCAGTCCGGCCATCAGCCGGGCCTGCGCCTTGCCGGCCGGATGCAGTAGCTGATAAAGGAGCAGCGCCAGGGGAATGCCGAGCGCCGCGGCGATCACGTCGAGCGTCACCGCGAGGTTGAAGCGGAGTTCAGGGGCCCGCAGCGCCGCCGACATGACCGAGAGGTCGCCGCGCGCCAGTGGCACATGATAGTAGCCGAACAACATCGCGGCGCCGGCCAGTGCGTACACGGCGCCCGCCAGCCTTGCGGTTCTCGCGGTTTCTCTCACGGGGCTTCCCCCCTCTGCTCGAAGACGGGTCTGGTCGCGGGATTATTTCAGCGCTCCCGGGTGGCGCTTTCTCGCGCACCACCGCGTTGCAGACTCCAACTGTAGCGAATACAGTGACTTCCGGCCGTCCACCGAGTTCCGGAACGTTACAGGCGCGGAACACTCCCGCCGTCTGAGTTGTGGGCGCCGGCTGTTCTCTGCTGTTCGCGCCGGCCCGGCAAGACATCGATTCCCTCCGCGTGTGGCACATTACAGATGACAAATGCCAGCGGGGCTCATCTTCGAAGATGCCTCGGTCCACGTCATCGGCGACCCGGACTGCAAGCGGCGACGCCAGGCAGTGGGATGGGCGCGCGCCCGGCCCGCTGGTGTTTGGTGCGAGCTACGGAGGATGGCGTTCTGTGCTGGGCGACTCGGTCGAGGTCTGGCTACTTCCGGAGCGCTTGTGCAAGGTCCTGGTAGCCGAGCTTCGCGGCCAGGGCGGCCGGAGTCTCGCCCGCCCGGTTGCGGGCTCGTGGATCCGCCCCGGCCTGGAGCAACGCCTCGACGACATCGGTCCGCCCGTGATAGAAGCTTGCGGCGTAGTGCAGCGGCGTCATACCCCAGCGGTCGCGAGCCGAGACGTTGGCGCCCTTCGCCAGCAGCGCCCGGGCGATCCCGGTCTGCCCGGCGAGCGCAGCCCAATGCAGGTAGGTCATCTTGTCGGGATCCGTGCGGTTCACCGGCTCGCCGCCGTCGATGAGCCGGGTGACGACCTCCGGAGGGCCGAGAGTGAGGGCGAGCATCACGGGGCGGACTTGGGCGCGGCCCAAGAGGAGCGTCCGCTGGCCGGGATCAGCGCCGGCGCCGAGCAACACCTGCACGGCCTGGGGATCCCCGGCGAACAGCGCCATCAGCAGTGGCGAAGCGTTGTAGCGGGGTTTCGGATCGGGGATGCGGACCTTGGCGCCCTTCGCGATCAAGTACGACAGCGTCCCGGCGGCGCCGCCGTAGGTGGCCGCGGTCAGCAGCGGCGTGAATTTCTGTGCGGAGCGCGCGTTGCCGTCCGCGCCGCGTTCCACCAGCAGCCTCACCTTGTCGAAGTCAGCGCCGGCCATCATCAGGAGTGTCGATCCGCCCGCGGTGGCCGCGTTGGGGCTCAAGCCGCTGTCCAGCAGTTGCCGGAGTTGGGCGGCGGAGCCGAACAGCGCGGTCTCGGCCCACGCGGGAACGTTCGCCGGCTGGAGTTCGGCGACCGGCGGCGGCGCCTTGGCCGAAGCGACCGGCAACGCCTTGATGAGCCCCATGGCGGCATAGGCGGTCCCGGCGGTCGAGAGGAACTGATCGTGGCCGTACGGAAACCCGCTCTCGAAATACGGCGGACTCACGGGCGCGGGCGGCACCATGCGGGACTTGACCCGCCACGACCCGTCTGGAGCCTGCGTGTCCAGCAGGTACTTCACGCCCCGCGCGTAGCGCGGGTCCTCCACCGCCACGCCGGACTCCGCCAGCGCGAACAGCGCCTGACCCGTTGAGTAGGCGTCGCTTGAGAAGGCTGGGAGCATGGCCCAACCGCCGTCCGGCCGCTGCCCGGCGAGCAGTTGCTGTTGCGCGGCCGCCACGGCGCTCTGCGCCGCGCGCCCCCATGCGAGGCCTAGCAGCCGGCAGGCGCCGTCTTCGGTATCCGCGGGCGGCGTGGATTGCAGCCACTGCACGGCGCGTGCGACGCGGCGATCCCGCTCCGCGGCCAGCGGCGCCGGCATCAGCAACTGCAAGGCACGCACGGAAAAAGCGGTGGCAGTGAACGGGCTGCTGGCCTGGGGAGGACGCAGATCCGAGGTCTGCCATTCGCCCGTGGACCGTTGGAGACTGGCGATGCGCTTGACGACCACACCGGTGACGGCGCTGGGTGGCAGCCCGGAGTCGTACGCCGCGGTAACCGCGAGCGACTCGAAGAGCGCGGGATCGATGGCGTCCCAGTTCTGAATGGCGAGATCGAGGTCGGCCAGGTAGCGGAAGCCCTGGAGCAACTCGCGGCGCACCAGGCTCTCGTCGAACGGCACGCCGCGCTGCCGGGCGATCCGGTAGGCCATCATCGGCAGAGTCTGGTGGTGGCACGAGACGCAACTCTGAGACTCGTACCACTGGGCCCCGACTTTTTGCAGGAGAGCGACAGACTTCGCTGCCGCGGCGCGGACCCGGGCTTGCGAGGGAGTGTCGGCCGCGGCGGCGGACGTTACCAGGACTGCCGCGACGAGGAAGTTCCGCATGATGGGCAGCCTACCATGCGGCGCTGCGTTCGCGGGCCAGTAACTCGGGTCGCCGGGTTCTCGCCCTACTCGCGCCGCAGGACTTTGATGGGATCCGTCTGTGCCGCCCGCCGGGCCGGCAGATACGCCGCGCCGAGCGCCACCGCGCCCAACAGTGCCGTGGCACCGAGGAAGGCTAGGGGATCCAGCGGCGACATCCCGTACAACGCGCTCTCCACGGCGCGCGAGAGCGCCAACGCGCCGGCCAGGCCGATCGCCGCGCCCACCGCCGCCAGCCGGAAGCTTTCGGCCAGGATCAACCGCTGCACCGCGCCGGGCATGGCGCCGAGCGCCATCCGGATGCCGATCTCGGTTTCGCGGTCCGCCACCAATTGCGCGAACAGCCCGTAAATGCCCAGCGCGGCGAGCAGCAACCCGGCGATGGCGAACGCCGCGGTCAGCCCGGCCTGCACCCGGGGAGTCCGGTGGACGCCGCGCAAGTATTCGGGCAAGGTCTGCACCAGTTCGATGGTCTGCGAGCGGTCCAGTTCGGCGACCTTGCGGCGCATGGCTTCGGCGAGCGACCCCGGGTCGCCTTCCGCCCGGACCACGAACGACGAGAGCGGCCAGAACGCGGTCTCGAACGGGACGTACATCGAAGGCAGGGTCTGCGCGTCGCGCGCGCGGTTCGGCAGGTCGCCGACGACGCCCACTACTTCGTAGAACGCCTCGGGCGGCGTCGAACCTTTCTTCCAGCGCAGGGCTACGCGCCGCCCTACCGGATTCGCGCCCGCAAAGAACGCCGTGGCCGCCGTTTGATTGAGGACGGTGCGTTTGATTCGCCGGTCTGCCTCCGTCAGGTACCGCCCGGCCAGCAGCGGCACCTGCAGGACGCCGTGGTAGCCGGTGCTGACCATCCGCTGCCCGATCCGCGCGCCGGCGGGAATCGCGTCCGGCGCTGCCCCGTCCACCACAACCTCGCCATCGGCCGTGCCGCCGTCCAGCGGCAGGCGGTCCGTCAGCGCCGCCTCCCGCACGCCCGGGATCTCCCGCAGGCCGTCCAGCACGCGCGCGTACAGCCGGTGGACCTGTTCTTCGGGCATCTGCCACGGCAAGGACAGTTTGAAGCTCAGCAATTGCTCCGGGGCGAACCCGAGGCGCCGGTGCTCCAGGTTCCACAGCGTGCGGAACAGGAGTCCCGCGCCGACCAAGAGGGTCAGCGACAGCGCCACCTCGGCCGCCACCAGGGTCCGCCGCAGCGCGTGCCGCCGCGCCGTGGAGCGCGCGCCGCTCTTGAGAGCCCCCGCCGGGTCCGAGCGCGCGCCAAGCAGGGCGGGGAACAGCCCGCACAGGATCAAGGACGCGACGCCCAGCAGCATGGTGAAGGCCACCACGCGCCCATCGAGCGCCACTTCGTCCACCCGCGGAAACCGCTCCGGTACCAGGCCGCGCAGCGCGTCGATGCCCCATACCGCCGCGAGCAATCCGAAGCCCGCGCCCGCGATGCCCAGCAGCACGCCTTCGGCGAACAGCAACCGCACCAGCCGGGCGCGGCTCGCGCCCAGCGCCTGCCGGATGGCCAGTTCCCGCATACGCCCGGTGGCGCGGAACACCGCGAGGTTCGCGACGTTCAGGCAGGCGATCAAAAGCAACAGTCCCACGGCGCCCAGCAGCACCAGCAAGGGCAGCCGCGCCACCCCGCCCAGGTCCTCATGCAGCGGAATCAGCCGCAGGCCCAGTTCGGCATCCGTGTCGGGGTGGTCGCGGCGCATAGTGGCGGCCAGCGCGCTCAGTTCCGCTTGCGCCTGTTCCGGGGCGACTCCAGGTTTCAGGCGGATGGTCTGTGACAGAAAGCGCGCCGAGCGGGGCATCCCCTGGTTCGGCTCCGGCGAAAACAGATCCAGCTTCAAAAAGCGGAAGCTCTCCGGCAGCACGCCGACCACTTCATGCGGCGTGCCGTTGATCACCAGCTTGCGGCCGAGGATCGCAGGGTCGCCGCCCAGCCGCTGCTGCCACAGGCGGTGGGTGACGATGGCCACCGGACCGGCCTGGCCGCGCTGCTCCGCGGCGATGAAGTCGCGTCCCATGGCGGGCTGGACATTCAGAGTCGCGAAGATGCCTCCGAAGGTCCGCAAGCCGTTCACGCGTTCCGGGATGTCGCCGGTTTGCAGCGTGGCGTCCTCACCGTAGTCGCCGAAGCCGGCGGCGACGCTCGACGCCTGCAGCCACTCGAACAGCCGCTGGGGTCCGCCGTTGACGTCCTTGCCGCGCACGGTTTCCTGGAGGACATACAGCCGGTCCGCGTCCGGGAAGGGGAGTCGCGAGAGCACCACGGTGTTCACGAAGCTGAAGATCGCGCTGGTCGCGCCGATGCCGAGCGCCAGGGACGCCACGGCCACCGCCGTGAACCCCGGCCTCTGCCGTAGGGACCGCCAAGCATAACCGAGATCGGAGAACACCATACCCTCCTGCCGTGCAATTCACCTGCCCCATGCAAGATGCAGGAAACAGGCGGCTTGGCGGGATTTTTCTCGTCCCGGTTTTGGGATTCGGCGTTCGGTTTCAGCGCCCGATGGCGGCGGCCAGGGCCAGCAGCGGCGTGGCCCGGCGCGCGACGCTGAGCAGTCGCGTCCCCTCCACGCCGCAAGGACAGACGCCGTCCTCAAGCGCGGCGGTGAGTCCGGTCGCCAGCTTGGCCACCGGATAGCGCAGGTTCCGCAGGCAGGTCAGCACCAGTTCGCCCTGCTCCAGGCGCGCCTCGACGTTCGGCGTGACGTGGAGACCCTCGTGCGCCGCGCATTCGAAAGCCAGCAGCTCCCGCTCGAAGCCGAGCCACTGCTCGAAGAGCGGCACGCCGAGGGCGCGCCAGACCAGGTCGCGATCGGCGTCGGTGACCGGCTCCTCGCCCGGATCCACGAACGCGATGACGGCGTGGCTGAGCGAGCCCAGTTCCAAGCGTCCCGCCGCCACGCGCCTCGCGAGCAGCCGCACCGTGGCGAGCGGCGCCGCAATCGCCTGGGGGGCGAAGGCTCGGGCCTCGCGCGTCCACCCTTCGGGGAACAACGCCGCGGGCGGATGCACGGTGAGCCCCCGTCCGAGCACCGCGGTGCGGGGCGTCACGGGCAGGGGGTAGCGGAACAGCGCCAGCGCGGTGAGCGGCGCGCGGGGATCCCGGAACTCGGCGTGCCGCGACCGGTACGTGCCTACGGTCACCGGCGGCGCGGTGCGCGGGTCGAGTCCGGCGTAATAAAGAGTCCGGGCGGCCGCGGCGAGCATGGCCGCGGGTTCCGGAGCCGCGGCCGACGGCGCGGCACGGGGCGTCCACAGCAAGCGCACGAGCATACTATTCAGTGCCCGCGCCCCGCTAAAGCTCTCAGCGATTTCGCTGCGTCAGGCGCAAAAAGTTGCCGCCCAGGATGCCGCGCGCGGCTTCGGCGCCGGCCCCGGCCTCCTGCAGCGCGGCCACCTGCTCGTCGAAGATCGCCCGGTTCCAGCCCCGGGGGAACACCGAGGAGTCGGTGCCGAACAGCAGCCGTTCCGGGCCCGTGACGGCCAGCGCCCGGCGGAACACCTCGGCCAGCGTCAAGCCGTCGTAGCGCATCCATGAATTCGAGCTCGAAGTGTCGAGGTACACGTTCGGACACAGGTCGCAGACCATCAGCGCTTCGCGCAGGTAGCCGGCGCCGAAGTGCGGAATGATGAAGTTGACGTAGGGATGCTCGAGCGCGATGGCGTGCAGGTCGGCGGGATTCGAGTACCGCAGATCGAAGGGGGAAGGCAGACCGAGCTTCTGGCGGATGCCGACGCTGAGCTTGCCGCAGTGCACGAAGACGATGGCGCCGGCGCGCGCGGCGATCGCCACGATCCGCGCCACGCGGTCGTCGTGGAGCGAGAAGCAGTGCATGGCGGGGAACAGGCAGACGGCGTCGAGGTTGCCGGACGCCGCGAGCTTCTCGAGCTTCATGAGGTCGCCGGCGGGGTTCACCATGTAGAAGCCGCGGAAACGCGCGCGGTGCCGCTCCACGGCGGCCGCGACCGACGGCTCGTCGCCGGGCAGGCTGGCGATCAGCGCGGCCGCCCCCACGCCGTGCCGGTCCAGCTCTTCGGCCCAGCGGTCCGCCAGCGCCCCGGGATCCTCGGAGGGCATCTCGCACCCCGCCGCCGCGGCGATCTTGTCCACTGTCAGCCCCGCCTTCCGCGCGGCCAGCAGTTGGAAGAAACCGCGCGAGAAGAAATGAATGTGCGCGTCGGCGACTTCGACCTCACCCCAGGGTGTCGCAATCATGGTTGGTGTTCCTCCGCGGTCCGGCGCTTACCGCTGCCCGGCCCGCTTGGCTTCGAGCGCCGGCGGCGTCGCCGGCGAAACTCCCGTGGCCAGCGCCAGTTGCGTCAGACCGGCCACGTTGTTCACGCCCAGCTTCTTCATCATGGTCTTGCGATAACTCCGTACGGTCTGCAAGCCGAGATCGAGCAGCACGGCGATCTCCTTGCTGGTCTTGCCGTCGGCCACCAGCCGGAGCACCTGCAACTCGCGCGGCGACAGCCCTTCCAGCGCGCTGTTCGACGGCTTGGCTTCGAGGTCGCCCTTCTGGATCCGCGTCAGCAGGCGGTCGCTCACCTGCGGGCTCAGATACGCGCCGCCCTTGGCCACCATGCGCAGGGCGTCCAGCAGGTCCCCGTCGGACGCTTTCTTGAGCACGAAGCCCTTGGCTCCCGAACGGATCGCGCTGACCACCGAGTTCTCATCGTCGTACATCGACAGGATGATCACCTTGGCGTCGGGCGTGTGGCGCAGGATCTCCACCGTGGTTTCGACGCCGTTCAGCCCCGGCAGGCCGATGTCCATGATGATGATGCCCGGCTTGAGCTTCTTCGCCATTTGCACGGCGTCGGTGCCGGACTCGGCTTCGCCCGTGACGCGAAAGTCCTCGGTCCGGTTCAGGATGGCTTTGATGCCATCGCGCATGATCTTGTGATCGTCGACCAGCAGTACGTCTACCGGCATTACCGCGGAAGGGCCTCCGGAGCCCAATGCAACGTGACAATTGTACCCGGTCTGTGCA
Organism: uncultured Solibacteraceae bacterium; assembly: GCA_964471915.1. Taxonomy (GTDB): domain Bacteria; phylum Acidobacteriota; class Terriglobia; order Bryobacterales; family Bryobacteraceae; genus JAIEPW01. Next base: position 14,199 of record CAYYID010000056.1, read on the forward strand.
AGCGCGCGAACGCGACGTCGATCGAGACGCGGAATCCGGCTTGTCCGGCGAGCGAATCCATCAGGAAGAGGCCGACTCCGGTGGGCCGCCGCCGCGCCGCCGCGGCGTTGAAACCGGCGCCGTTATCCCGCACCTCCAGCCGCACACTCCGGCGGCCCCGCAGTGCCACCGTGATGGCGCCGGCGCCGGAATGGCGCAGCGCGTTGTCGAAGGCGCACTCCGCCGCCCGGTGCAGCGCGGATGCCACCGCGAGGGGAATGCGCACCTTGCAGTCGGAGATGAGGCGGAGCTTGCCGGCGAAACGCGGCCGCGCGGTTTCCACCATGCGGTCGAGCGCGAAGGTCAGTCCGGCGCGCTCCACGGGTGAGGGATCCAGGTCGCGGCTCAGCGAGCGCACCCGCTCCAGCGCGTCTTCGAGGATCTGCTGGATCGCGGCGGTCTGCTCCGCCGCGGGCGGCAGGTCGCGCCCCAACAACTCCAGGTGCAGGCCGGCGGCGGCCAGCGACGGGCCAATCTGATCGTGCAGCACGCGCGCGGCGCGCCGGTTCCCTTCGTCGCGTTCGCGAATCAGGGCCGCGAGTTTCTCGGGCAGCGGCCGCCGGGCCACGCGGTCTCCTTTGTCAGCCGCCACTGATCTGGCGCTCATAATCGTCCGCGTCGAAGTGCCCGCGCGACGCGCCGATGCACCCCTCCGCCGTCATGGTCCATTCCTCGTAGCCGCTGATGCGGACGGCGCGGCCCGTGCCGCCCGGCCCGGTGTTGGTGCCGAGCAGGGTCCAGTGATACTCGAAGCCCCCGGACGCGGGGCGCACCGCGTCCAGCCGCACTTCCAGATCCGGGAACGCCGTCATGAACCCGCGCGCGGATTCCGCAATGGCGGCGCGGCCCACGGCCCGGGCGCCGCCGTTGATGGTCAGCGATCCTTCGGGCGCGAAGTGCGCGGCCACCTGCTCCGGATCCTGGCTGCACCAGGCCGCCGTGTACCGCCTCGCGAACTCGACGATCTCCTCCATCTACTTCCGCTTGCGCGCCAGCACCTTCTTCGCGGCCGCGGCGACGTTGCCGGAGCGGAAGCCGTACTTGTCGAGCAATTGATCGGGCAGGCCGGACTCCGCGTAGGTGTTCTGCATGCCGACGAACTCCATCGCGCACGGGTTCGTCTCGGCCACCACCTGCGCCACGCGCACGCCGAGCCCAGCGTCGACCAGGTGTTCCTCGCTCACCACCAGCGCGCCGGTTTCGGCCGCCGCCGCCGCGATCGCCTCGCGATCCAGCGGCTTGATGGTGTGCAGGTCGATCACGCGCGCGGCGATCCCTTCGGCCCCGAGCAACTCGGCCGCCTTCAGGCTCTCGGCCACCAGCAGTCCGGTGGCGAGCAGCGTCACGTCGTTACCGCTGGTAAGGACCTTGGCCTGGCCGATGGTGAACTGTTCGTCCGGCGCGTATACCAGCGGGGCTTTCACGCGGCCCGCACGGATGAAGACCGGCCCGTCGTGCGCCGCCGCGGCGTGCACCAGGCGCGTCATGGCGACCTCGTCCGCCGGCGACAGCACCGTGAAGCCAGCCAGCGAACAGGCCAGCGAGAGATCCTCGACGGACATCTGCGACGGGCCGTCCTCGCCGATCGAGATACCCGAGTGCGTGCCCACGACCTTCAGGTTCACCCTCGCAAACGCCGCCGTGACGCGCAGTTGCTCGAAGCCCTTGTTCAGCAGGAAGCACGAGAAGCTGGACGCGAAGGCGATCTTGCCGGCCGCGGCCAGACCGCTGCCGATCGCCACCATGTTCGCTTCCGCAATGCCGCACTGGAAGAACCGGTCGGGAAACTCCTTGCCGAAACCCGCCGTGTAGGTGGACTTCGAAAGGTCCGCGTCCAGCACCACGACGTTCGGGTTCGCGTGGCCGAGTTCCACCAGCGCCTTGCCGAACGCTTCGCGCGTCGCCGCGCCGAGCTTGAGGTCGAACTTCACCGGGGTAGCCATTTACGCCAGCTCCTTCAGGGCGGCCGCGGCTTCGGCGGCGGTCGGCGCCGAGCCGTGGAACTTCGGGTTGTTCTCCATGAATGACACGCCTTTGCCCTTTACCGTATTCGCCAGGATCACCGAGTGCTTGCCTTTCGTGCGCTCCGCTTCGGCGAACGCCGCGAAAATCTGCGCGAAGTCGTGCCCGTCGATCGTGATCACGTGGCAGTTGAAGGTGCGGAACTTCTCGGCCAGCGGCTCCAGATCCATGATGTCCTTCACGAAGCCGTCGAGCTGGATCTTGTTGTAGTCGACGATGGTGACCACGTTGTCCACCCCGCGGTTGCCGGCGAACATCGCCGCTTCCCAGATCTGGCCTTCCTGCAGTTCGCCGTCGCCGAGGATCACGTACGTGCGGGAAGGGCTGCCGCTTAGCTTCGCGCCCAGGCCCATGCCGATGCCGAGCGAGAGGCCCTGGCCCAATGAGCCCGTGGAGGCCTCGAGCGCCGGGATGAAACGCACGTCGGGATGCCCCTGGTAGATCGAGCCGAGCTGCCGCAAGGTGTTCAGCTGGTCCGGGGGACAGTAGCCGTGCGCCGCCATCACCGCGTACAGGATCGGGCAGCCGTGCCCTTTCGAGAGCACGAGGCGGTCCCGGTCCGCCCACTTAGGGTTCTTCGGATCGTGGCGGAGCGTCTGCCAGTACAGCGCCACCAGGATCTCCACCATCGAAAGTGACCCGCCGGGGTGGCCGCTCTTCGCCGCGGTGATCATCTCGATCACCTGGCGGCGGAGCCCTTTGGCGATCGCCGCGAGTTCTTCGTGAGTTTGCGCCATGACTTTTGTCAGGGTAGCACCGATGGCGGCCCCGGGAACTTCGCGCGGCCGCTCGCGGGGACGCTACAATAAGGCCTTTGGCATGCCCGTCCCCTGGCGCCGCCTCTCCTCCGCTCTGGTCTTCCTGCTGGCCTGGATCGCGATCTGGCTGGCGTGGCCGCAGGTGGGCGGCCAGGGCCATCTGGATCTGATGCATTGGGGCTGGAAGCTCGGCTTGCCGATGGGCGGCGCTTGGGCCGCGGCGGGAGCGGCGCGCGCCGCGTTGCTTGCGCCCCGCTGGCTCAGCCGCGCCGTGCTCGGCTGGTTGCTGCTGCTGGTGGCCTTCGGAGCCGCGGCCGGTTGGGTAACCTATTACTACCACTTACAAGAGGAGCAGCTCGCGCCCGAATCCGGCGAAGGCCTGGCGGACGCTTCCCGCGCACTGCTCCGCTGATGGTCTCTCATGACGCCCATGCCTGAGTCCGCCACTGTCATCTGGAACCCGCCGGGAGCCCCGGCGGCGGTGGAATGCTCCGTCGAAGTCCTCGACGCCATCCGCCATGCCGCGCTACAGGGTCTGCAGAAGCTGGCGCGCGGCGGGTTAGAAGAAGGCGGCGTGCTATGGGGCACCGTCGCGAACGGCCGCCTGTCGATTGCCGCTATGCGGCCCATCGAGTGTGAGCATGCGCGCGGCCCGTCTTTCCTGCTGTCCGAAGCCGACCGCGACAAGCTGCGCGCCGCGCTGGCCGCGGCGGATCCCGAGCTGCACGGCCTGGCGCCGCTCGGCTGGTGGGTGTCGCACACGCGCAGCGAGATCCACCTCAACCCCGGCGACCTTGAAATCTGCAACGAGTTCTTCCCTTCACCGTTGCAAGCCACGCTGGTCGTGAAGCCAGCTTTGCACCAGCCCTGCCGTGCGGCCTACTTCCTCCGCGACTCCCTGGGCTCGGTAGACGGCGGCAAGGTGATCGAGCCCTTCGAGCTTCGCATCCGCGGCCGGGCGCCGCTGCCGGGCCCGGTGGACCGCACTCCGGTGGTGATCCCCCGGCGCGAGCCGGTCCCCGAACCGCCGCTGCCCTGGGAAATGACGCCCGAACCGCTGCCCGCCGCGGCGCCTGCGCCCCGGCCCGCCGCCCGCCGGCCCGAGCCCGTGGACCTTCCCAGGTTCCTCACTGCGGAGCCGGCGCCGCCCTCCCGCTGGGGGCGCATCGTCTGGGTGTCGCTGCTGGTGCTGGCCGTCTTGGGCGGTGCCGCTTACGGAGGCCGCGCGTACTGGCGCTGGCGCTACCCGGAATCGCTGGGACTGCAGGTGATCGAACGTGAAGGTCAGTTGTTGATCGAGTGGGACCGGAACTCCTCGCTGATCCGTGAGGCTTCCCGCGCCGTCGTGCAGATCCGCGATGGCGGCCGCGTCGAGACCATGCCGCTCGATGGCCCGCAGCTCACCACTGGTTCCATGACTTACGCCCGCAAGTCCGGCGACGTGGAGATCAAGTTGTCGGTGCCGGTCGAGGACGGTTCCACGCGGCAGGAGACCACGCGCTTCCTGGGGCAACCCAGCACGCAGGAAATCGAGTTGGAGCGCCTGCGCAACCGCGTCCGGGAACTCGAGCAGCCCCGCCGCGGCCGCTGATCCGAAAAAAGAAAACGGCGGCCGGAGGTCCGGCCGCCGCTTGTTCCAACTGCGGAGGGAACTTACTTCTTCGGCAGAATCACGGCATCGATCACGTGGATCACGCCGTTCGAGCAGGCGATGTCGGTCTTCACGACATTGGCCTTGTCGATGGTCACGCCGCCCTTGGTGGCCAGCGTCGCGCTGGAACCTTCCACCGTCGTTACCTTGCCGGGCTTCACGTCGGCGGCCATCACCTTGCCGCTCACCACGTGATACGTCAGAACTTTCTTCAGCTCGGCCGGGTTCGCGAGCAACTTCTCGAGCGTACCAGCCGGGAGCTTCGCAAACGCCTCATCGGTCGGGGCGAACACGGTGAACGGGCCCGCGCTCTTCAGCGTTTCCACGAGACCCGCCGCCTTCACGGCGGTCACCAGCGTCTTGAAACTACCCGCCGCCACGGCCGTGTCGACGATGTCCTTGTCGGCGGCTTGCAGACCAAAGCTGGCCACGAACAGCGCGAGCACAGCCGTCAGAACTTTGAAATTACGCATGCATTCTCCTGAGTTATTTGGGGAAATCTAGGCTCAATTGCCTTCTGTGCTCAAGATGCGGACCCCTGCGAGGTTGATGTATTTTCTTCGGGAGAGGCGCCGGCTTAGGGCTTCACCGGCAGCGCGAAGGCTGCCGAGATCCGAGTGCCGGTAAGTACCACGAGGGGCGCCGCGGCGTTCTCCGCGATCGCCGGCACGGCGGCGCGAAGTTGTGTGACGCCGTTGCCGAGCGGCGTCAGCGCCAGGCCGGGAGCGTCCGTGTCGGCTACCGTGAGGCGCACATTGGCGGCTTCGGTTTCGCGCAGGTTCGACACGTTTACGGTGATGGTCTCGCCGGGGCGCGCCGGATTGGCGGCGTCGATCACGCGGTCGCCCGCGCCGCGCACGGCGGTGATGACCGGCGGCGGCGCGTCGATGTTCATGGCGATACGGTAAGCGATGGGGCCCGACGGTCCCACCAGCGTCACCACCGCCGGTCCCAGCACCGCTTCCACCGGCACTTGGAAGATGATCTCGTCGGCGGTCAGGGAACGAATCGCGGCGGCTTGCCCGTTCACGGTGACGCTCCAGCCGTTCAGCGTCGTGGGCGGATTCACCACCGTCACCACCGCGTTGCCGCCCGGCGGCACGCCCGCGAGTCCCGTTGTCTGGTTGAGGACCGGGGCGCGCAAGGAAATCTCGTTCGTCGGCGAGGCCGTCCGGAAAGCCGCGGCCTGGCGCGCGCTCTGCAGGCCCGTGATCGCCGTCACCGGGGAGAGGCCGGCCGGAGCGCTGGCGTTTACCGAAACGTTCACCAGCAACCGCGTCGGGCTGGTCACCCAGACCCGCCGCACGGCGACGTCGCTGGAGCCGAAGCCGAGTTGCGTCTGCCCCTCGGCGAAACTCACGCCGCTGCCCGTGATCTCCACCAGCGAGTCCACGCCCGCCGGCAGGAAGTTCGGCTGCACCTCGAGCGAAGCCAGACGGTCCGTCGCCACCGCCAGCGAAGCCGGGGCGGCGTTGCCCAGCGCCATCTGCGCCGTCTGGCCGTCCGGATTCAGCACCGCGGTCCGCGCGTCGAAGTTGCCCGACGCCTGGGGCGGAAACGCCTCAATCACGTCGCTCGCGACACGCCGCGTCCGCGCCGGCACGCCGTCGAACACCACGCGCGATTCCGGCACAAAGCCGGAGCCGCGGATCACGGCGATCTGTCCGCCCTGCCCGTCCTGTTCCAGGGTCACGCTCGAGATCGCCGGCGCTGGCCGCGACACCACGTAGAACGCCGCCGGCAACACATAGATGTCGTCCGCCGTCGCCAGCACCAGGTGCCGGAACCCGTCCGCGGTCACGCCGGAGCGCACCTGCATCTGCAGATACGGCGCGGCGGTATACGCCGCCAGCGAGCCCGGGACCACTTCCACTCCGTCACCGATCACGTCGGCCCGCAAGCCGCTCACCGGCTGCCCGTTGGCCGCCGCCGCGCCCGTGCCCGTAAACACCAGCAGAGTCTGCGCCTCGGTCCGCACCGGCGGCGATTTCACCGCCACGCGGCCCACGAACGCATACAACTGCACCGAGTGCACCGCCGGAGCGGTCCGGGCGCGCACCGCGAAGTTAATGCCTTCCACCGTCTGCCCGGCGTTCACCGCCAGCGGCGTAGCCTGGCGCCACTCCCGCGTATTCGGGAAGAACTGCGCCGTGAAGTTCGCGCCTACCGCGAAAGGCTGCTGCGCGCCGTCCCGCGGCAGCACCAGATTCCCTGGCGACACTTCCCCGAAGAAGGCCGGCGGCACCGGATGGACATATACAAGATACGATCCCGGCGTCAGCCCTTCGAGGCGATACGTCCCGTCGGGATTCGCCAGCGTGCTCACCGCCTGCCCGTTCGCCGACAGCGCCACCACGCTCGCCAGGTTCACGCCCGCGTTGTTCAACGTCACGCGCCCCGCGATCGTGCCGGTCGCAGCCAGGAACTTCGCGGTCGGATAGAGCAGCGAGAGGCCCGCCACGTCGTCGGCCGCCAGCGGCCGCGCCTTGGTGATCGCCTGGGTGATCGGCGTCGACATCGCCGCTGACGTGAACGTGTGCTGCAGGCCCAGCGTGTGCCCGAACTCGTGCACCAGCAGCGCGAAGAATTCTTCGGTCCAGCTCGGCCGGTCGCCCAGGTTGCGCCGGATCTGCAACCGCGAACGGATCAGCGGCACGAACTTGGCGGTGTTCAGATCCACTTCGGCCCGGGTCACGGGACCGGCCTGAAAGATGATGCCCGGCGGGATATCGTCGTCGAATACGACGTCGATGCCCGGCGTGGTCTGCAATTGCGCCGTATCGCGGAAGCCGCCGAAGCCGATGCGCAGTTCCGACGTGGCCACGTCGTTCCACTGTCTGGCCGCCAACCGCAACTGGCTGACGATCGCGTTCAGCGAGTCGCCGGGCGCCACCGGATCCGGACCCTGTTCGGAAACGAAGAACTGCACCGTGCGGTCCGGGATCGCGTTCAGGTCGAATTTCACCGGCACCGGAAAGAACGGACCGCTGCGCAGGGGGAAGTAAACGAAGTGGTAGTACGCCGAGGCGGCCGTCGCCGCCAGCATCCCGAGGCTCGCCAGTGCCAGCGTCCGCTTCACTGCTTACCGGCCTCCGCGCGCAGTTTGCGCTTCACTTCCTCGAGCGTCCATTCCAGGCCCTTGTCTTCCACGCGCTGCTTCGTCGCCGGATCCACCATCGGCTCCAGCGCCGGTCCCCGCGACAGCGTTACCGCTCCCGTGCTGGCGGTCTTGATGCTGAACAGGCCCTGCGTCAGGCCGATGATCTGCGTCAGGCCGGTGCGCGACGTCCACAGGAAGAATACGTACTCTTCGCCGCTGTTCAGTCCGGGCGCTCCCGCCACGGTCTGCCGCAATCCGGAAAGCACGCCGCCTGGCACCGCCACGTCGACCGTCGCCGCCGCTGGTCCCTTCAGCGTCTCGGTCACCGTCAGCCGGTAGCGGCTGTAAATCATGCCGCGGTGCAGCAACCCCGCCGGCGCGCCGGAGACCCTGGCGCGGACAATCGCCGTCGACTTCGTGATGAGGTCGTCGGTGGTCAGCCGCTCGAGCGTCGAGGCCCCGAGGCCCAGACAGGCGGCGAAACTGAACAGGAGCAGTCGCATGCGCGATTCCGGCTTTTCCAGAGCATTCTGGCAGCCAAGTTCTCTTGTTGATTATACAGCACTTAGCGTCGCGATCCCAGCTTGGCTGTAGCCTCTGGACACAACCCCGGGGGCAGGCCGGGACAATTGTCGCCCGCAAAGCTAAGTCGCTCAAATACAGTCACTAAAGGACTCCGGGGCGCACGCCGATTTGGCTAATGGGAATGCTCGCCGCCCGCCTCCAACACTTGCGCTCCACCCAGAACCCCGACGGGGGATGGGGCTATTTTCCCGGCAAGAATAGCTGGTTCGAGCCGACGGCCTATGCCATTCTGGCGCTCACCGGTTCGGGTGCGGAAACGCAAATTATTGACAGAGCATATAGTTGCCTTCTTTCGTGGCAGCGCGAAACGGGCGGTTTCCCGGCCGCGCCCCGCCTGCCGGAGCCGAACTGGGTCACTGCCCTCGCCCTCACATTAATGGCGGTGCGAAACGAAAGTGGCCGTCCCCGGGAGCGGGCGGTCGACTGGCTGCTGGCGCAGCAGGGCGTCGAGAAGAACTGGCTTTCCCGGCTGGGGGTCCGCCTGGGCATGATCGACGCCGGACGGTCCGTCGAAGTGGCGGGGTGGCCCTGGCTGGCGGGCACGACCTCGTGGGTGGAGCCCACGGCGCAGGCGCTGGTCGCCCTCAAGAAGGCCGGAGTCCGGCATCCGCGGGTGGCCGAAGGTGAAAAACAATTGCTGGGCGTCCGCTGCCGGGACGGCGGGTGGAACTACGGCTCCCCGCAGGCGCTCCGGATCGATCTGCCGTCTTACGCCGAGACCACGGGCGTGGCGCTCTTGGGATTGCAGGGCGTACCGCGCGCAACCGTCGCCTCGGCGCTGGAGCAGGCGCGGCGGCTGGCGGTGGCCGATATCTCCCGCATGGCCAAGGCCTGGTTGGGGATTGCGCTGCGGAACTGGGATCTCGAGCCGCCGTCGAGCCCGCCGGAGCCGCTGCCCGCGGGCGGCGACATCCTGGTGACGGCGCTCGAAGCGCTGGCCGCGGGCGAGAACTGGAAACTGCTCGGAGTGTCGCAATGAAACTGAAGCGCCGCGACCTGTTGCCGCTCGCGGGCGCCACCGCGCTCGCCTCCTATGCCGGGTTCGAGAAGCTCCGGGAGGGGCGGCTCGCGCCGGCGCGCAAGAGCCCGGTCGCCATCGTCAAGGCCGCGCACTATCGCGAAGAACTCGCGGCCAAGATCGTCGCGGGCGCCCGCGCCTGCGGGCTGGATCCGCGCGGCAAGCGCGTGCTGCTCAAACCCAACATGGTCGAATTCGATCGCGAAACGGCCATCAACACGGATGTCGCGGTGCTTGCCGCCGCGCTCGACGCTTTCCGCTCGCTGGGAGCCGCCGAAGTCCGCATCGGCGAGGGCCCGGGCCACCGGCGCGATACCTGGGAGATCGCCGAGCTGACCCGCTACCGCGGCGAGATCACGGGTTTCGATTCCCTCTTCACGGACCTCAACCGCGACGACGTCACGCCGGTTGCCGGCTTCGGCGACCTCACCGAGATCTTCCTGCCCAACACCGCGCTGCGCGCCGATCTTGTGGTGTCGGTCGCCAAGATGAAGACGCACCACTGGGCGGGCGCGACCCTGTCGATGAAAAACTACTTCGGCCTGGTGCCCGGCGCGGTCTATGGCTGGCCCAAGAACAAGCTGCACCACATCGGCATCCCGGAGTCGATCCTGGGGCTGAACCGGATCTTCCGGTCGAGCTTCGCCATTGTCGACGGCATCGTCGGCATGGAGGGCAACGGCCCCATCCAGGGGACGCCCAAGGCCGCGGGCGTGCTGGTGATGGGCTCCGACCTGGTGGCCGTGGACGCGACGTGCTGCCGGATCATGGGCCTCGACCCCGCGCGGATCGAGTATCTGGCCCGCGCCGGAGATCTGGGTGCGATCGCCGAAGAGTGGATCGAGCAGCGCGGCGAAGCGATTGCGGCGGTGCGCACCGATTTCCAGTTGATCGGGAACTTCCGGCACCTGCGGCTCGGGTGAGCGGGCTATACGAAAAGTTCCAACGGCACCCGGAAGTACGCTGCCAGGCGCTTGGCCTGAGGCTTGCTGATCGAACGCCGCCCGGCGAGGATCTCCGTGGTGGCCCCCTTGTTGCCAAGGACGGGCCAGATTTCCTTATGCCGCAAGCCGCGGTCCTCCATCAGCGCCCGCAGGGCCTCGGCCGGCGGCACCGCCGGAAGGCGGAAATGCCTCGCTTCGTAATCCTCGATCAGGAGCGTCAGGACTTCCGCCAGGGCTGCCTCCTCGGGCGAGAGGGCCTCGCGCTCGTCCAGCGACAACAGTAGGGACGGAAGGTGAGTCAACTCCGCGGGGCAGGCAGGGCGCCCGTGATTCTCATTCCCCTTTGTCATACCCAGCGTGATTCAGAACGTCGAGTACGAACAGCCGTTTCGTGCGAAAGTTCACGCGGGCGATCAGACGGAAGGCTCTTCCCTCGATGTCCGCCAGGGGCGAAAGCGACGCCAGAGTCGCAGAGCCGCTGCACCGCCGCCTCGAAATTCATGCCTTGCGAGCGGCGCCTCGCGCGCCTTCCGCCGCTTGGGCCAGGGAGTGCATCCGGCGGGCACGCTCTGCGGGCTCGAGTTTCAATTGCTCGATGAGCAAAGTCACATCTATGCCGAACCGCACTGCGGCCTCCGCTTTGCCGCCGGGCGCGGGGTTCCGCAGCCGCTCGATCGTGCGGACAAGTTGCGCTTCGCGAAGTGCGGTGAGCATCGCCACGACCTTCAGTTTACCGCCCTGCCCGCTGCGTTGCGAACCACTCGCGCGCCGGGGTGTCGTCCGGCGGCCGCGCCAGTGGGATGATGGAGCATGTCCCGTGCGCTTGTCTTCCTGTTCGCCGCGCTCCTGCCGAGCCCGGCGCAAATGCGCCTCAAGGACCTCTCCGACGACTTCCAGCAACTTGTGGAACGCGTGGATCCGGCCGTTGTGCAAATCTTCACCCGTAGCTATGAACCGGCCGGCGAGTCCGGCGCCGGCCTCATCAAGACCCGCCGCGGCTCCGGCTCGGGCGTGGTCGTCGACCCGGCCGGCTACATCCTTACCAACGCCCACGTTGTCGGCTCGGCCCGCAAAGTGGAAGTGCTGCTGCCCGAGCCGGCCGAGGACCGCGCCCGCTACCGCTCCGTGCTGAAGCCGTCCGGCAAGCAGGTGCTGGCCGAAGTGGTGGGACTGGACCGCCAGACCGACCTCGCCGTGCTCAAGATCGAGGGCGGCAAGCTGCCGCACCTCGCCTTCGGGGACTCCGAAGCGCTCCGCCAGGGCCAACTCGTGCTCGCCTTCGGCAGTCCGTTCGGGCTTGAAAACACCGTGACCATGGGCGTCGTGTCCAGCGTTGCGCGGCAACTGCGCGCCGACGATCCCGTGATTTACATCCAGACCGACGCATCCATCAACCCGGGCAACAGCGGCGGCCCGCTGGTGGACGCCGCGGGCCGCCTGGTGGGCATCAACACCTTCATCCTGTCGCGCACCGGAGGCAACGAGGGCGTGGGCTTCGCCGTGCCCGCCAACATCGCCCGCACCGTGTACGAGCAGATCCGCCAGTTCGGCAGCGTGCGCCGCGGGCAGATCGGTGTGGTGCCGCAAACCATCACCCCAGCGCTGGCGCAGGCGCTGGAGCTGAGCCAGGACTGGGGCGTGATCCTCGCCGACGTTACGCCGCGCAGCTCCGCCGAAGCCGCCGGCCTCGAAGTGAAGGACGTCGTCCTGACCTTGAATGGCAGGGTGCTGGAGAACGCCCGCCAGTTCGGCGTCGCCATCTACCAGCAAGCGGGCAAGACCGTGCAACTCGAGGTGCTGCGCGGCGGGCGGAAGCTCACCGTGCCCGTGGCGGTGCTGGAGCGGCCGCAGGATCCGGACCGCATCCTCTCGCTGGCCACGCGGCCCGAGAACGTCGTAGCGAAACTTCAGGTGCTCGCGGTCGACTACGACGAGCGCAGCGCCCCTATGCTGCCCCTGGTGCGGAAGCTCGCCGGCGTGGTGGTGGCGGGACTGCTCGGCGAGCCTTCCGAGGAAGGGTTGGCGACGGGCGACGTCATCTACGAGGTGAACAACACCCGGGTGGCGAATCTCGCCGAGCTACGGCGTCTGCTGGAGCCGATGCCGCACGGCAAAGTGGTGGCGCTGCAGGTGGAGCGCCGCGGGCAGCTCCAGTTGCAGACGGTCGAGATCGAGTAACGCGGCTGGTGATCATCGCGACGGCCGTCTCCGGCTCACCGCGGCGGCAGTTCATCGTAAGCATCCATCTCCGGACGATCCCAGTCGTTCGCAAACGTCGCCAGCCGGCGGCGCAGGTCCGCCGCGTCGGGCTCACTGATCCCGCGGGCGCTCAGGTCGACCGCCGCCGCGGGCTGAATCCACGTCACGATGACGCGCGAGCCCTCGGCCTCCGGAAACGGCTCCGCAAGCTCCACTTTGCCGTTGCGGCAGATTCCTTCCACCGACTTGATCATCCCCCTTATTATGCCGCCGTCCCGGCGTTGGTGGCGCGCCGGGAGCCGAAACCGCACTCGGGCAACCCAGCAAGCCGCGCGGCGGTGTCGCCTATACAATAGGGCCCATCACATGAATCGAAACTCCACTCGTGCTCGAGACCGGCGCCGGTTCGTCGCGACCACCGCTGCCCTGCTGTTCGGAGGCGCCGCCCTGGCCCAGGACCGCGTGGCCGTGCGCAGCCGCCGCTCCGGCGACCGAATTCGCGTCCTCGGCGGCGTCATGGAATGGCGCTTGACGCCCGCCGAAACCGGAGAGACGTACTTCCTCATGGAGTCGCTGGTCGGCCCAGGCGCTGGCGTCCCGCCGCACCGGCATCCGGAGCAGGAGGGTTTCTATGTTCTGGAAGGCGCGGTAGAGTACGCCCGCGCCAGCGGCGCGGACGCCATGGAATGGTTGCCGGCCGGGACCGGCGATTGCGTGCACATCCCCGGGAACGCCTGGCATGGCTGGCGCAACCGCGGGACCCGCCCCGCCCGGATCCTCGTCACGGGCCCGGCGCGCCTCGGACACTTCTTTGCCGAGGCCGGCGTCCCGTTCGCTGGGGAAGGGTATCCCGGTCCGCCGACGCCCGAGGACATCCGGCGGGTCTCCGCGGTGATGGCCAGGTACGGCCACGAGTTCCTTCGCTAGTTCCGGAGCGACCGCCAGCGGTTATCATTGAGCATGGAAACCCCGGCTCCCGTCGCCGCCCCCACCGTCGTCGAACTTGAAAAGCAATACCTCATCCAGAATTACGCCCGGTTGCCCGTCACGCTCCAGCGCGGCAAGGGCTGCTACCTCTACGACACCCAGGGCAAGCGCTACCTGGACCTGATCTCCGGCATCGGCGTGAACGCGCTCGGCTACGCCCACCCGCGCATCACCAAAGTGCTGCGGGAACAGGCCGGGCTCCTGGTCCACACTTCAAACCTGTACTACCACGAGTATCAGGGTCCGCTCGCCAAGCGGCTGTGCGAGCTGTCCGGAATGCAGCGGGCGTTCTTCGGCAACTCGGGCACCGAGGTCACCGAGGGCGCCATCAAGATGATGCACGCCCACGGCCACCGGATCTCGCCTGCGAAGTACGAGGTGATCGCGCTCGAAGGTTCGTTTCACGGGCGCACCATGGGGTCGCTCTCGATCACCGGGCAGCCGAAGTACCGCAAGGATTTTGAACCCGGGATGCCGGGCGCCAAGTGGGTCCCGATCGGGGATATCGCGGCCCTCGAAGCCGCCGTGAACGAGAATACCTGCGGCATCATCTTCGAACTGGTACAAGGCGAGGGTGGCGTGAATCCCGTGCCGATGGCCTTCGCCAAGCGCGCCCGCGAGCTGGCCGACAAGTTCGACGCCCTGCTGTGCTTCGACGAGATCCAGTGCGGATTGGGGCGCACCGGCACGCACTTCGCCTACCAGTTGGCCGAGCCGGTGATCGTGCCGGACATCGTGGTCACCGCGAAGCCGATTGCCAGCGGCGTCCCGCTGGGGGCGATCCTCGCGAACGAGAAAGCCGCGGCGACGCTGGCCGCCGGCATGCACGGGTCCACGTTCGGCGGCGGTCCGCTGGCCTGCCGCGTGGCGCTCGAGTTCCTCGACGTACTGGACGAGATCCTGCCCTCGATCACCGACCTGGGCGCGTATTTCCGCCGCGGCCTGACGGACTTGGCGCGGCGCTACGAGTTCATCCGGGAGATCCGCGGTTACGGGCTGATGATCGGCGTGGACATGAAGATGGCGGGCAAGCAGATGGTGCTCGACGCGCTGGAGGAAGGGCTGCTGGTCAACTGCACGCGGGACACGGTGATCCGGATGCTGCCGCCCTACGTCATCACGGAAGCGGACATCGACCGGGCGCTGGAGGGGCTGGACAAAGTGTTTGCACGGCAGGCGGCGCGGGGCGAAGGCTGACCGAAACCGGCTGAGCAGAAAAGCAGCGGGCCGCGAGGGACGAACCCCGCGGCCCGCTGGCTGGTTTGAGTTTCGGTTAGCTGCCCTGGTTGGAAGCTTCGCTCATCACCGAACCGATCTTCGAGAAGATCGTCGAGATGGAAGTGGCCACGTTGGGCATGAT
>CAYYID010000056.1:28961-42505 GCA_964471915.1 uncultured Solibacteraceae bacterium
GTGGCCACGTTGGGCATGATCGCACCCGCCGCGACGGCCACGAAACCGGCCATCAGAGCGTATTCGATGAGATCCTGGCCCTTGGTGTCCTTCCAGATCTGCAGCTTGTAAACGAGTTTCATCATGGTGTTTTTTCCCTTTCCTTCTGGACAGAACGATTGCTTAGCTACCCTGATTCGCCGCCGCGCTCATGACGGAGCCGATCTTCGAGAAGATCGTCGAGATCGAGGTCGCGACGCTCGGCATGATTGCGCCGGCAGCCACGGCCACAAAACCGGCCATCAGAGCGTACTCGATGAGGTCCTGGCCGCGAGTGTCCTTCAAAATCCGGAGTTTGTAGACCAGATTCTTCATTCTTGTTTCTCCTCTCCCTAGCGCACTCTTTCGTGTGTCGCTGTAGAAAAGTTATCATCGGGGGTCCGTGAGAAGAATCAGTGAGAGTCCCTAATTGACTGGTGGAATCGTCTCAGGTGACTGATTCTAATGGGACTTTTGAACTTCAGGGACTACGCAGGCGGTAGAACTAGTCCAGCGGACTACCTCCATTCGCCCTAGGAGATGTCCTGCGAAGGAGCGTTTATCTTATTGAAACTATTGGGTATCGCCGCCCTCCCCGCGCGCCCCGTCCGGGTGCCGCCGGCCTGGACCCCGCTGCCTCTTCCGCCGCCTCGCCGCCCGGAGATGTCGGAGCCGGACCTTAGAAGCCGAACCGGCCCCATCCGGCCCGCTCGCCCGGCCGGCACCGTCCGCCCCGCCCGGACCAGCGGACAACCTCAATCTTTTCGACTGTTTGCCGGGAAAACTGAAGAGGAAAGAAACAGATCGGCGCCAGATTCGTCTTTTCCTTGCGAATGGCAACCCTTGCGCCCGGCGAGTACTATGGCGAGACCCTCCACCGCCGCCAGATCGGCGGCCTCTCCCTCACCGAGACCCGCTATCGCCCCGGGACCCTGGTACCTCCGCACGAACATGCCCAGGGCTACTTCTGCCTGGTCCGCTCGGGCACCTATCGCGAGATGTTCGGAGGCCGGGAGCGGTCGTGCGGCCCGGCGACGCTCGCCTTCCATCCCCCGGGCGAGCGCCATTCCGAGCAGTTCGGCGACGCCACGGTCTTCTCCTTTAATGTCGAGGTGGACCCCGGCTGGCTGGAGGGTTTGGGGGTTTCTATCCGTTGCTTTGAGGATGCGCTGGTCTGCCGCGGCGCCGAGCCCGAAGCGATCGCCACGCGCCTCTACCGCGAGTTTCTCGAAAACGACGGAGCCTCGCGCCTGGCCATCGAAGGGCTGGCGCTCCAGACGCTGGCCGCGGCCTCCCGCACGCCTCGCCCCGCCCTGCGCCGCCCGCCTTGGTTCCCTCGCGTGGTGGAACGCCTGCAAGATGGACCGGCGCAACCCACCCTCACGGAACTGGCGGCGCTTGCCGGCGTCCATCCGGTCTACCTGGCCCGCGCCTTCCGGAAGTTCCAGCGCTGCACCATCGGCGAATATGTGCGCCGCCTCCGCGTGGAGCAGGCGCGCCGGGAGATCCTGGATCCCGCGCTGTCGCTGAAGCAGATCTCGGATCGCGCCGGTTTTGCCGACCAGAGCCACTTCACCCGGTGTTTCCGCCGCCTCACCGGCATGACCCCGAACGATTACCGCCGCCTCAACGCGGACCTCGCGCGGCACAAGTCCGTTCCAGCAAGCTAACGGGATACCGAACTTGCTCTGCACAAATCGGCGCGGAGTGCGTCACTATGAGGCGTATGCGAACTCACGCTCTTGCCCTGGCCCTGCTGGGAGCCAGCATCGCGCTCGCGCAATCCGCGACCGCGCTTGACTCTGCCACCAAGACGAGCGTCGTCGCCGCTATCCAGAAGGCTTTGGAGAACGACTACGTGTTCCCCGAAGTGGGCGCGAAGATGTCGGCCGATCTGGCCGAGCGGCTGCGACGTGGCGACTACGGTGCCATGAACGAAGGTCCCGCGCTGGCCACGGCGCTCACCGAGCACCTGCAGGCCGTCAGCCATGACAAGCATCTGCGGGTGCGCTACAGCAAGGACGTCCTGCCGCGGCGCGAAGATCGCCGGGAGCCGACGCCCGAGGAGATCGCGCGCTTCCGGGAGAACGCCGCCCGCGACAACTTCGGCTTCCGCA
This sequence comes from uncultured Solibacteraceae bacterium, assembly GCA_964471915.1. Taxonomy (GTDB): domain Bacteria; phylum Acidobacteriota; class Terriglobia; order Bryobacterales; family Bryobacteraceae; genus JAIEPW01. Next base: position 31,097 of record CAYYID010000056.1, read on the forward strand.
AAGTGGAGATGCTGGCGGGCAATATTGGCTACGTCGACTTTCGGGGCTTCCTGCCTCCCGCGATGGGGGCCGAAACCGCGATCGCCGCGATGAACTTTCTCGGCAACGCGGACGCCGTGATCTTCGATCTCCGCCAGAACGGTGGCGGCGATCCAGCCATGGTCGCCCTGCTGACCACGTTCCTGTTCGCGCCCGAGGACGAGCAGCACCTGAACGATCTCTACTTTAGGCCACGCAACGAGACCCGGCAGTGGTGGACGCTGCCGTTCGTCCCGGGCAAGCGCCTGGCGGGCAAGCCGGCCTACGTCCTGACCTCGAAGTACACGTTCTCCGCCGCCGAGGAGTTCACTTACAACCTGAAGAACCTCAAGCGCGCCACCATCGTCGGTGAGGTGACCGGCGGCGGAGCTCATCCCGGCGGCATGGTCCGGCTGGACGACCACTTCAGCGCCTTCGTGCCCACGGGCCGCGCCATCAACCCGGTCTCGAAGACCAACTGGGAAGGCACCGGCGTGAAGCCGGATATCGAAGTGCCGAAGGAGAAGGCGCTGCAGACGGCGCACATCGCGGCGATCGAGAAGCTGATCGAGTCCGCCAAAGACGATCGCCGGAAAGAACAGCTCAAGCGGGCCATGGAAGAAGCCCGCAAGTGAGCGTGGTTTTCCCTCCGCCGGACGATATGCCACGATAGCTCTTTGGCCCTCACCTTCTCAGAAGCCCGCGCCGCCGTGCTCCGCGACATCGGACCCCGCCAGCCCGCCGCCGAGCGCGTGCCGCTGCCCGACGCCGCCGGCCGCGTCCTGGCCGCGGACCTTCTGGCCGATCGCGACTATCCGCCCTTCGCCCGCTCGGCCCGCGACGGCTTCGCGGTCCGCGCCGCCGACCTGCCGGGCCGCCTCCGCGTCATTGGCGAGTCCAAGGCGGGCGTGGCGTTTCCGGGGTCGCTCGGCGCGGGCGAGTGCGTGGAAATCATGACCGGCGCGCCGCTGCCGGCCGGGGCCGACGCCGTGATCATGGTCGAGTGGACCTCCCGCGACGGGGACTTCATGGTCACCGAACGCACTGTTCCCGCCGGCGACGCGTTCAATCCCCGCGGTATCGAAGCGGCGCGCGGCAGCCTGCTGCTCGCGCGCGGCACGCCGCTCGACTTCGCGCGGATCGGGATGCTGGCCGCGTGCGGCGTCGCCGAGCCGCTGGTGTACCGGCGCCCGCGGGTGGCGATCCTCGCCACGGGCGACGAGATCGTTCCGGTCACCGAGACCCCGGGCGACTCCGAGATCCGAAACTCCAACTCCTATTCGCTCGCCGCGCAGGTGGCGCGCGCCGGCGGCGTGCCGGAGATCCTGCCGGTCGCGAAGGACGACTGGCAGTCCACCTGGCAGATGATCGACTGGGGCCTGCGCGCCGACCTGCTGCTGCTGAGCGGCGGCGTCTCCGCCGGCAAGTACGACATCGTCGAGCGCGTGCTGGCGGACTTCGGCGCGCGGTTCTGCTTCGATCGCGTGAAGGTGCAGCCCGGCCAGCCTCTGGTGTTCGGCGCGGCGCAGGAGCGCTTCTTCTTCGGCCTGCCGGGCAACCCGGCGTCCACCATGGTGACCTTCGAACTCTTCGCCCGCGCCGCGGTGGAACTGCTGTGCGGGATCCCGGAGCCGCGGCTGCCGCTGTTCGCCGCCCCGCTGACCGCCGACTTCCGCCACAAGCCCGGACTCACCCGCGTGCTCCCCGCCGTGCATGCGGACGGCAGCATCACGCCGGTCCCGTGGAAAGGCTCCGGCGACCTCGCGTCGCTCGCCCGCTCGAACTGTTTCCTGGTCGCCGACCCGGATCGCGAAGTCTGGAACGCCGGCGATCTCATCCAGGTGCTGCCCCGCTGAAACCCATGCCGAAAAAACTCTCCCACTACGACTCGAGCGGCGCGCCGCGGATGGTCGACGTCTCCGCCAAAGCGGAAACCAAGCGGACGGCGCGCGCGCATGCCTTCGTGAAGATGCGGCCGCGGGTGCTGGCGCAACTGGCGAACAACCCGAAGGGCGACCCGCTGACGGTGGCGCGGATCGCCGGCGTGATGGCCGCCAAGAAGACCGCGGACCTCATCCCGCTCTGTCATCCTTTGCCGCTTGCGCACGTGGATGTCGCGTGCGCGGTGGAGAAAAAAGGCGTCCGCATCACCACCACGGCCACCACCACCGCGGTAACGGGCGTCGAAATGGAGGCGCTCACCGCCGCCGCGGCCGCTGCCCTGACCGTCTACGACATGACCAAGGCGCTCGACAAGAGCATCGAGATCCAGGATCTCTATCTGCTCGAGAAGACCGGCGGCAAGTCCGGCGACTACCGGAGAGCGCAGTGATCCGCACGGCGATCCTGACGATCTCCGACACCACTTACATGGGAATGCGTCAGGACGGTTCCGGCCCGGCGCTGGCCGCGCGGGTGCGCGAACGCGGCTGGGAAGTGACGATTACCGCGGTGCTGCCGGACGAGCCGGACATGATCGCCGCGAAGCTCGCCGAACTGGCGGACGGCCGCCAGGCGGAGTTTATCCTCACCACGGGCGGCACCGGCGTCTCCGCGCGCGACAACACGCCCGAAGCCGCGCGGCGCGTGCTGGAACGCGAACTGCCCGGTTTCGGCGAGCTGATGCGGGCCGCCGGACTGCACCACACGCCGCTGGCGGCGCTCTCGCGGTCCGTGGCCGGCACGCGCGGGCGAGCGCTGATCGTGTGTACCCCCGGGTCGCCGAAGGGCGCGGTGGAGTCCTTCGACGCCGTCGCGCCCCTGGTGCCGCACGTCGTCGAACTGCTCGGTGGGCAAACCGCGCACAGTGTGAAACCGTGATCTTCCCGGCGCGCTGCTAGACTGAAATTGGAAACGCCGCGCTGAAAGGAGCCGTCCCCTTCCCATATGCGATCCCCCCTCGCCCTCCTGATGTCGGCGGCGCTGCTCAGCGCGCAGCAGCCTCCGGCGCAACAGGAAACCACCATCCGCACCATCGTGCAACTGGTGCTGGTGCCCGTGTCGGTGATGGACCGCGACGGCAACTTCGTGGTGGATCTGAAACCGCACGACTTCGAGCTTTACGACAACGGCAAGAAGCAGCGCATCGACGAGGATGTCCTGTTCCATCCGCTGTCGCTGGTAATCGCCGTGCAGGCCAGTGCCTCGATGGAGAAGATCCTGCCGCAGGTGCACAAGGTCGGCGGCGTGTTCGACGGGCTGGTGACCGGCGAAACCGGCGAAGCCGCGGTGGTCGCGTTCGACCACCGGGTGCAGACGCTCCAGGACTTCACCAACCGCCCCGGCGCCACGGGCGAGGCGCTGAAGAAGATCAAGGCCGGCAGTACCACTTCGGCGCTCAACGACGCCGCGCTGCGAGCCATCACCATGCTCAAGAACCGGCCCAAGGAACGCCGCAAGACCCTGGTGCTGATCGCTGAGCCTCGCGACGGCGGTTCCGAATCGTCGCTGCGCGAGGTGCTCACCGAAGCCGAACTGCACCAGGTGACCATCTATTCGCTGAACGTGTCCCGCTTCCTGGCCGCGCTGACGGGCCGCACGGAGCCGCCGCGTCCCAGCCCGATCCCGCCCGGCGCCCGCCACCTGCCCGGACCGGGCGGCGTCAACACCCCGACCTACGAATCGCAGAACCAGCTGGGGAGCTGGGTGCCCGCTCTGGCCGGGATTTTCAAGGGCGTGCGCGGTCTCATGGTCGCCAATGTGCTCGAAACCTACACCGGCTACACCGGCGGACGCGAGTTCTCGTTCCTGAACTACCGCGACCTCGAGAAGGCGATCGCGGGCATGGGCGCCGAACTGCACAATCAGTACCTGCTCAGCTACTCGCCCACGAACCTGAGCGAAGCGGGCTATCACGAAATCGAGGTCCGCGTGAAGCGCGGCGCCCTGACGGTCCGCGCGCGGCCGGGCTACTGGGCGGCGGCGGTCCCCACGCCGTAAGGTTCGCGTGCGCATCCTGCATTTCAGCGACATTCATCTGGGGGTCCCGTTCGGGGAAGTCCCCTTTGGCGACTGGCCGGGCAAGCGGCTGATCGGGGCGGCGCACCTGCTGATGGGCCGGCGGCGCGTCTTCAGCGCCGCCCGGCACAAGCTGGTGGAACTCGACCGCTTCCGCGAGGATCACGGCGTTGACGCGGTGATCTTCTCGGGTGACTACACCGCGCTGGGCACCGCCCCGGAGCTGGCCCACGCCCGCCATGCCATGCGCCCGTTTCTGCGCGCCGCGGGCGGCTTCGTGAACGTCCCCGGCAACCATGACGTCTATCTGCCGGACGGGGTCCATGAGAAGCGCTTCGAGAAGCATTTCGGCGACACGCTGCATTCGGACCTCGAGGAGTACCGCTCGGAGCCGCACTGGCCCCTGGTCCGCCTGTGGGGCGACGGGGTAGCCGTCGTGGCGGTGAACAGCGCGCGCCCGAACCCGAATCCCTGGAAGGCGAGCGGGCGCATCCCGCACGCGCAGCTCGAGCAACTGCCGCGCATCTTCGCCGATCCTCGCTTGCGTGAGCGGTTCGTCTTCGTCGTTACCCATTACGCTCCGCGGCTGGCCGACGGATCGCCGGATCGTTACACGCACGGCTTGCGGAACGCCGACGACCTGCTGGCCGCCTGCGCCGGCTTGGAGCGAGGGGCGTTGCTGTTCGGCCACGTGCACGAATGCTTCCGCGTCGCCGTGCCGGAAACCCGGATCCCGCTGTTCTGCGCCGGCTCCGCCACGCAGGACCACGTGGAAGGGGCGTGGCTCTTTGACGCCACGCCGGACTCGTGCCACGCCTCGCCCGTGACCTGGGACGGCGCCCGTTACGTCCTGCCCGCCGCGGCAAACGGAATATTCTCGCGATCGTAACCGCCTCTTTACTTGCGGCTGGTACCCTCCGTTAGTCCGCCGTGGAGGCCATCCGCGGCCTCTCGCGTTTCCGAGTCCACGCCGTTCATTTGGGAGAACTATGCTTTCTCGTATTTCGCTCGCTCTCTGCCTGGCCTTTGCGCTCGCGCCGTCCGGAAGCGCCCAATCGATTTTTGGAGAGATCCGCGGGCTCATCACGGACCGCAGCGGCGCGGTCATCGCCGGCGTCTCCGTGACGGTTACGAACACCAACACCAGCGAGAGCCGAAAAGTGCAATCCGACGAAGCCGGACAGTATTCGGTGGTGAATCTCCCCGCCGGCAACTACCTGGTGAAAGCCGAGCAGCCGGGCTTCAAGCCCGCGGAGACCAAAGACATTACCCTGCGCGCCCGGCAGGTGGCGCGCATCGACATCGCGCTGGAGGTCGGCGAAGTCTCTTCGGAAGTCACCGTTACCGCGGCCCGCCAGGTGATCAATACCGAGGTCGCCACCGTCAGCGATTCCAAGACCGGCAAGGACATCAATAACCTTCCCGTGCTATTTCGCGGCGGGAACACCAACTCCATCCTGTCCACGCTCTCGTTGAACGCCCAAGTCCAGACGGACCTTGGCGGCGGCAACGTCTCGGTGGGCGGCAACATGCCGTTCCAGTCCACGGCCTCGGTCGACGGGGTCTCCGCGATCAACGTCCGCTCCAACGGGATCCTCGGTGAGATGCTCCCCTCCGGCGACACCGTCTCCGAAGTGAAGATCAATTCCATCTCCAACAATGCCGAGTTCGCCCAGGTGGGCGACGTCACCGTTACGAGCCGCAGCGGCTCGAATAACTTCAACGGCAGTGTCTTCTGGTACCACCAGAACGGCGCTTTCGACGCGCGCAACTTCTTCGCCGCGCAGCGGCCGTTCAAGGTCTCCAACGACCTCGGCGTGTCCGCGGGCGGGCCGATCGTCAAGAACAAGACCTTCTTCTTCGCCGTCTACGAAGGGCTCCGTTTCCGCGCCCAGCGTCCCATCAACATCATCGTGCCGCCGGACAGCTTCCGCCGCGGCGACTTCTCCAGCGTCTCCACCATCATCCGGGATCCGCTGAACAACAACCAGCCCTTCGCCAACAACCAGATCCCCGCCGCGCGCATCAGCAGCGTCTCCACGGCCCTGGTGAACGGCCTGTACCCGCGCCAGAACGTCGCAGGCGACCAGATTGCGAACCCGAACTACCGTCTGCTGCAGGGCCAGACCTTCGACAACAACTCGGTGGATGTCCGGATCGACCACGCGCTCACCAGCAAGCAGAACCTCTTCGGCCGGTTCGGCTGGAAGGATCGCAAAACCACTTCGCCCGACAACCTCTACGCCACGATCGGCGACCAGCGGAACTCGATCAAGCCCATCAACCTGCTGGTGGCGCACAACTGGATCCTCAAGACGAACCTGATCAATGAGTTCCGCTTCGGCTACGCCTACCAGGAGTCGTTTTCGGACTTCGGCCCCGGCGGCAAGCCCTTCGAAGGCGCGGCGCTCATCAAGCCGCTAAACATCGTGGGCTTGAACAGCAATCTCATCGCCGGGGCCAACGCCCCCGACGTCGGCATCGTTGGCTTCGAAGGCACCGCCAAGGGCCGGGCCGCGCTGGTCCGCAGCGGCACCTTCCAGGGCATCAACAACCTCACCTGGATCAAGGGCAAGCATACCTACAAGTTCGGGTTCGACATCCGCCGCCTGCGCACCACCGATATCACTTCGTTCAACAGTGGCGGGGACCTGGGCGAGTATCGCTTCGACCGGACCTACACCGGCTTCGCCTTCTCTGACTTCCTGCTCGGCATTCCGACCAACTCGCGGATTGCCAATCCGGGCCCCGATGTCGACGGCGTCACGTATCACACGGGACTCTACGCTCAGGACGACTGGAAAGTCACCCGCCGCCTCACCCTCAGCTTCGGCGTCCGCTGGGAGGTGCACCCGATGTTCTTCGATCGCGCCCTCACCACTTCGAACTTCGACCGCGCCTTCCCCGGGCCCGGCGGGCGCGTCATCATCGCCAACGAAGAAGCGCGCCGGCTGACGGCGCCGGCCTTCATCGCCTCGATCGGGAACACGCCGATCGTCACGGCCAAGGAGGCCGGTCTTCCCGAGACGCTGCGCTTCACCGACTGGAATAACTTCGCGCCGCGCTTTGGTTTCGCCTGGCGTCCCTTCGGCGAGCGCACGGTGCTGCGCGGCGGCTACGGAATCTTCACCGCTACCATCCTCGGCAGCGTGTTTTACACCATCACCGGGATTCACGTTTCGGACGTACGGACGTTCGTCAACGCCACCGGCGCGAACGGGCGTCCCAATCTCATCTTCCCGGCGCCCTTCGGCGCCGCCGGCGGCACGGCGGCGGTCGGCTCCGCGGACTTCCGGCGCGGCACCCAGTTCGACGGTCCGGATCCTTACTCCCAGCAGTGGCACCTGACCTTCGAGCGCGACCTCGGTCTCAAGACCTCGTTCCGGGCCACTTATGCCGGCTCCCGGACCATTAAGATGTTCTCCAGCGTCGACCTGAATCAGGTGCAGCCGAACACCATCGGTTTCGCCAATGCCTTCCGCGCCCGGCCGTATCAGAACTGGAACATCATTTACGCCCGCGACCCCAATACGCAGGCCTGGTACAACGCCCTGACCACCGAAGTGCTGCACCGCGGCCCGAGCTTCGTGTTCCAGTCCTCCTGGACCTGGGCCAAGCACCTGTCGAACGCCATCGGTTCCGACGGTTCCGGCTTCGCCAGCGAGAACGGCACCGTTCCTACCTCGCGCTTCAACCTGATGCTCGACTACGGCAACGTCGGTCCCACGCGCCGCCACCGCTGGCTCACCACGGCCTTCTACGACCTCCCCTTCGGCAAGTGGATCGGCGGGGATTCCGGCACCGCGCGATTCGGACGCGCCGTCGCGGGGGGCTGGAACGTCGGCGGCATCCTGTTGCTGCAGACGGGACCCTTCCTCACCCCGACTTTCGGCACCGCCGCCGACCCCAGCGGCACCAACATCGCCGGTCGCGGCGGTAACAACCGCGCCGACATCGCGCCGGGCAAGACCCTGAACGACGCCGTCGTTTCGAGCGATCTCCGCGGACCGCTCAACTGGTTCGACCGTTCGGCGTTCACCATCCCGGCGAGCAACATCGGCCGCTACGGCAACGTCGCCCTCGGTTCGCTGGTCGGCCCGGCCACCTCGACCCTGTCGCTCCGGCTCGCGAAACAGATCGCCTTCACCGAGCGCTTCCGGCTCCAGTTGGAAGGAGCTGCGTCGAACCTGTTCAATACCGCGAACTTCGCGCCGCCGGCCATGAACATCGCCGCGGGCAACTTCGGGCGGATCACCGCCACGCAACCTGCCGAACAGGGCGGTCCGCGCAACCTTCAGGTCAGCCTGCGCCTGCTGTTCTGATAGGCGCTCCGGATCCTTTTCTGCCGCCTGAGTGCGCCAAAGTCACCGTTTCTCGCGCTACCCTGAGTAGGAGGGCCCGGCGGCGCCGGGGTTACTTAGCAGAACGGCATGCAGCATCAGGTCACGGGTACGGGGCGTAGCCCCAACGGCGGCACCATCCGGCTGGAGCTTCACAGCGATCAGTCGTTTCAGGAGCCTCATTCGCCGTTCCGGTGGGAGTATTACGCCAATCATAAGCTGGTGGAGGAGGGCTGGGCGGAAATGCTCCGCGCCGGCAATCCCGCGAACTTCTCGCTGCACCGGCGCAGCGGCGGCCCCCCGTGGTCTCTGTTCCGCGTGAAGTTCCCGCTGGTGGAGCGTTCGAAGCTCACCATCCTGGCCGAGAGCGCCTTCGAGTTTTCGGTGAGCCGCGTCATCGGGGAAGATGCCGGCGCCTCCCGCGCCGCCGCTGCCGAGTAAACCGCGGATTTCGCGAGCTATGCGCTCGTCGTTTTACGCATATAGATCGGGACTGACTCTTTCATGACTTATCAGGTGGTCTGTACGGCGCGCAGCCCCAACGGTGGGGTGGTCCGGCTGGAACTCGAAAGCCGTCAATCGTTTGCGGAACCGCACGACGGCTTCCGCTGGGAACTGCATCAGAACCACCGGCTGGTCTCCGAGGGCTCCGCGCAGCGGATGGGAACCAAGGTGCCGGCCGACTACCTGCTCAACCAGCGCGCGGGCGCCGGGCGGTGGTCTTTGGCGCGCGTCCCGTTCCCGCTCAAGGTCAACGCGAAATTCGACTTGTTCACCGAATCGGCGATCGTTCTGACCGTGACGAAGGTCTCCGGCGACGAGGCGAAGTCGGCGGGCGCGGGCTCCTAGCGGAGTTCCACCGCGCTGAGGATCAGCCCCAATTCGCGGCCGTCCGCCGCGACCACCTGCACCCGGTCCACCGCCAGCCCCAGCAGCGCCTCGCGGCCCGCGCGGCACGGCAGCTCGAGCGTGAAGGCCTGATCCGCGGCGGTGATGCGCCGCTCGGCGAGCGGCCGGCCGTCCAGCAGCACGCGCAGCGTCACCGGGACCACCAGCTTCGGCGCGTAGCCGGTGACGATCAGCCGCTCGCCCGGACCGGCCAGGCGCACCGTGGCGGCCCGTCCCATCCAGCGAAAGCCGTTCTCCGGCGCATACCAGGCTCCCGCCAGGCGATCCGCCGCACCGGCGGACCCGAGCTCGACGCGGCGCACCGGCGCCTCTCCCCCGGCGATCAGCCGGTAGCGCTGCGTCTCGTCCCGCCACGCGCCCCCCGCCTCCACCAGCACCGCGGCGCGCCCCGCCTCGAGCAGTTCCGCCGCCCGCGCCACCGGGATCCGCCAGCGGTCCAGGGACCCCAGGTCCTCCCGCACCCGCACCGCGGTCTCCGTACCGGGCGCCAGATACAGCTCCCGGACCCCGTAGAGCCGGAACGGCTCGTCCTGAAAGCCGCTCTCGAACAGCTCGCGGTCCACTCCCGCGAGCAGAATCGCCGCGTCCGGCCGCGCCCGGTGTGTGCGCTCCACGGCGCGCATCAGCGTCCGCATGCCTTGCGTCTGCAGCCGGTACCAGTCGATCGTCGCCCGCGTCTCGGCGGTGTGGCCGATCAGGTACGCGGCGATCAGCGGCAGTCCCAGGGCGGGGAAGCGCAGCGCCACCGGAGCCGCCACCCAGGCCAGCCCCAGCACCGGGAGCGTCAGGTAATACGCGCTCAGGTGATTCGCCAGCGGGAGCACCGGGCCCAGGAACAGCACGAACCACGCGGCGGCGAAGAGCGCCAGCCGATCCCGCCGCCAGATGAGCGCCGCCAGCACACCCAATCCGGTCGCGATCTTGATTGCGAGCTGCGGCGTCCGCCACAACGGCGATACCGCTTCGGCGAGGCGCTCCGGCCCCAGCGCCCAGTGCGTATAGCGCCACAGCGTCGCCACGAGGCTCGCCGGAGCGAACACCTGCTGGTAGATCTCTGACGGCTTCTTCGGGATCAGAAACAGATGGACCGCCGTGAACGCCACCGCAGGCCCGAACAGCCATAAGCTCTCGCGAAACTGCTCCCGCTTCTCGAACCAGGTGTACAGCGCGGCGATCACCGGATAGACCACAATGCTCTCCAGCACGCCGAACCCGGCGAGAAACACCGCCGCCTCGCCGATCGCGAAGCCGCGGCGGCCCGTGTCCAGGTACCGCATCCGCAGATCGAGCGCCAGCAGGATCACGAAGGCGAACAGCAACTGGTTATAGGCGGAGGCCCACACCATCGCCGTCGCCAGGCGCGCGTTCATCGCCCACAGCAGCGCCGCCAGCACGCCGGCGGACGCGGATCCCGTCAACCGCGCGCCGGCCCGCGCCGCCAGGTACAGGTTCGCCGCCAGTGTCGCGCACGCCACCAAACGAAACGGGATGGCGGAGACTCCGAAGAGCCCGGGCAGAGTCAGAAAGTACAGGCGCTCGCTGAGCACGCGCACCGTGCCCTGCGCGAAGGGTTCGAAGAGGGCTCTCGGCCAGTCGAAGAACCGCAGCCCCAGCCAGGCGAAGTCGTCGGCGAGGAACCACACGCGAGCGATCGGATAGTAGAGCAGCGCGGCGGCAAGCCACACCAGGGCGACGCGGGACACTGCCTATGATGGTAACGGCAATCGCGACTCCGTCGAAAGCCGTGCGGGCGGTATCCGGAAGTCAGGGTATCCCCACCGGCCCCCGAGATCCCGAAGCGCGCGAAGGCGAGGATATCGCTCGGACGGAGCAAGGACTTCAGTTCATCACGCACGGACATGGTTATCTCCCTGAGCGTTGGTTATTCCTGGTTTACGTGGGGAGCCCGTCGAGTTTGGCGAGCAGGGAGCGGGTAGCTTCGGGATGGGGCGCGAGGGCGGTGAACAAGAGGTCCTTGAGTTCGGGACATTCGTGGTGGTTCGTTATCGAATCGCGCTCCGGCTCGCGGAACTCGGCGAGCGGGGGGAGTTCGTTTGGAAATTTTGGTGCAAGTTCTTGTTCGGCTGGGCTTTGCCCGTCGCGGGCGCTCCGGGTTCCGAGGTTTGCACCGGGGTTCACAGGGCCGCGAGCGTCAGCGAGCGGCAAGCTCCGGGGCGCCTCCATG
>CAYYID010000057.1:0-40496 GCA_964471915.1 uncultured Solibacteraceae bacterium
GGTCTCATCGTTCGCCAGGGTTTCCAGGGTGCGCACGATGGCCGCGAAGGCATCCCAATTGCGCGCGGCTTTCCCTGCCCCGCCGTAGACCACCAGATCGTCCGGGCGCTCGGCGACCTCGGGGTCCAGGTTGTTCATCAGCATGCGCAGCGCGGCTTCCTGCTGCCAGCCCCGGCAGCGCAGCGCCGTGCCCCGCGGCGCGCGGATCACCGGACGTCCCGTGTCGATCATGCTACGAATATACGCCCGCGGAGGGCGCTATGATCGGGCCATGGCCCTCCGCGATTCCCTGCTTCCCGAACTGCACCAGGAGATGGCGGTCACCCGCCGCACCCTCGAACGCCTGCCCGCAGGCAAGTTCGATTACAAGCCGCACCCGAAGTCGTTTTCGCTCGGCGATCTCGCCCAGCACCTCGCGCAGTTGCCCGTGTGGGGGTCGATGACCCTCAACACGACGGACCTCGACGTCAGCGGGCCCATGCCGCGCGAGCCCCTCACCACGGTTGCCGAGATTCTGGCGAAGTTCGACAAGAACTTGGCCGACTTCACCGCCGCGCTTTCGTCTGCTACCGATGAGGCGCTGCTCGCGCCCTGGTCGCTGAAATCCGGCGAGAAGGTCCACTTCACGATGCCGCGCCTCGCCGTGATCCGCGGCATGGTGATGAACCACACGGTGCACCACCGCGCGCAGCTCGGCGTGTATCTGAGGATGCTCGATGTGCCGGTGCCATCGATGTACGGTCCGACCGCGGACGAACCGGGACTCTGAAGCGGCCCCTGGCGGCTACCGCCGCGCGCGCTTCTTGGGAGCCTTGGGCTCCAACACCACATCCTTCGCCGCCCACCGCCCCAACCGGTAGTCGCGCTCATACCCCGCCGTCAGGTTGCGGATCGCCACCCGCACCGCGCCGGTCGCATCGCACGAGTAGTGCTCCTCGATCACCTGCGGCTGTCCGTTCCGGTGGACCACCGGGATCGACGCCAGGTCCGCCACGCCGGCCAGCGCCGGGTCGAACGGGAACCGGATCTCGTCCCACACCGCCAGATCCCCGGTCGGCCAGCCGTTCGGCGTCAGATGGCTCGACTCCAGGTACCGGAAGTGCCCGACATTGTGCACCGGATGATACTGGCGCGCGATCTCGAGCGGCGGATCCTTCGGCCCGGGCAGCGCCGTGCCCCGCGGGAAAATCGGATCGAACACCAGCAGTGCGCCGCCCTCGGCCTCGCGCCACACCCCGAAATGCCGCGTGAAGCGCTCCCGCAGGACATAGCCCGCCTGGTCGTCCGCCTGGATCGCCAACCCGATCGCCGTGGCCGCCCGCGTGTACGGCGACCGCCGGACTTTCTTTCCATACACCTCGCGCAGCACGCGCGCCACCAGCGGCAGTTCGCTGCCGCCGCCCGTCACATACACGGACTCCGCTCCGCCGTGCGCCCCCAGCAGCGCCTCGCACAGCGCCAGCGTCTCGTCCAGCAGCGGCCGCGCCCGCTCATAGTAATCCGCCACCGAGACCGTCACTTCGCCCCAGTCCGCGCGGACCTGGCCCAGATCCATGACGATCTTCCGCGAGTTCGGGTTCAGCGACTCCTTGTGCCGCCGGCACTCGTCGGCCAGCCGGAAATGCTCGGCCTCCGTCACCGCCGTTTCCGGGGAAACCCCGGCCTGTTCGAGCGCCTGCAGCGCCAGCAGGTGATCGAAATCGTCGCCGCCCACCTGCGGCAAGCCGTCCGACGCGATCACGCTGTGCGTGCGCGCGTCGAGTTCCACCAGCGAGGCGTCGAACGTCCCGCCGCCCAGGTCGTACACCAGGATCCGCTCCGCGCCCTTCAGTCCGGCCTTTTGGCGATGGCCGTACTCGATGCTCGCCGCCGAGGGCTCGTTCAACAGCCCGAGCACCTGGAAGCCGGCGCGGCGGAACGCCTCGATGGTCAGGAACCGCTGGTTCGAGTTCGCGTTCGCCGGCACGCCGAGCATGATCTCGAGCGGCTCGCCGGCGAGTACGTCCAGCGACTCGGCGATGGCGCGCGCCAGCGCCGCGGTCATCCCCGTCAGCAGTTCGAGCAGCGCGAACGACCTGGCCCCCACCTGGATGCGGCTTTCGGGTCCGGCGTCGTCCAGCAGGCGCTTCAGGCTGCGGATCACGGTCCAGGCCGGATCGCCGCGCAGCGCCGCCGCCTCCCAGCCGTACCGCCGTTCGTCGCGGTGGATGGCCACCAGCGGCGGGAACCACTCCTGGGAGTCCTCGCCGGTTTCAAAGGACACCACCGGGTAGTTGCCGCGGTCGGCGATGGCTACCACGATCCGCGTGGTTCCGAAGTCGATGCCGAGTCTCACTCCTTTACATTCTGCAGCATACGGGGGCGGACTACAATAAAGGGAACATGCGTCTCCTTCTTTGTTTCGCCGCTGCGGCGCTGTGCGCCAGCGCCCAGAACGCGAAGTACATGAACAATTTCAAGCAGCTCACCAGCGGCGGCCAGAATGCCGAGTCTTACTGGTCCCCCGACGGCAAGCGCCTCATCTTCCAGTCCACGCGCGAACCCCACGCCTGCGACCAGATCTACATCATGAACGCCGACGGCTCCAACCAGCGCATGGTGTCCACCGGCAAAGGCGTCACCACGTGCGCGTATTTCCTCAAAGACAATAAGCATTTCATCTACGCTTCCACCCACGAGGCCGGACCCGCCTGCCCGCCGCGGCCGGACCGCACCCGCGGTTACGTGTGGGCCATCTATGCCGGCTTCGACCTCTACCTCGCCAAGGACGACGGCGCCATCGTGAAGAAGCTCACCGACACCCCCGGCTACGACGCCGAAGGCACCGTGAACTGGAAGACCGGACGCATCGTCTACACTTCCACCTCCACCGGCGACATCGAACTCTGGAGCATGAAGTCCGACGGCTCGGACAAACAGCAACTCACCAAGACCACCGGCTATGATGGCGGCGCCTTCTATGACCGCACCGGCAAGCAGCTCCTCTGGCGCGCCAACCACCCCAAGGACGAGGCCGCCACGAAGCGTTATCAGGACCTGCTGAAGGACAACCTTACCGCCCCCATGAAAATGGAGGTTTTCCTCGCGAAGAAAGACGGCTCGGACGCCAGGCAGATCACCAATTTCGGTTGCGCCAGCTTCGCGCCCACGTTCACGCCGGACGGCAAGAAGATCATCTTCGCCAGCAACAAGCACGAGTGCGACAGCCGCAAGTTCGAGCTGTACATGATGAACCCCGATGGCTCCGGCCTGGAGCAGGTGACGTCCTTCGGCGGCTTCACGTCGTTTCCGGAGTTCTCGCCGGACGGCAAGAAACTCGCCTTTACTTCTTCGCTGAACGCGAAGGCGCCTTACGAATTCAACATCTTCGTGGTCGACTGGAAGCCCTGATCCCGCGCTCGGGTTATCCTGAAGTCAATGAGACATTTCGTTGTGTTTTTCGCGCTCGGCCTGGCCTGCGCCCAGACGCCCGCCCCGAAGCCGGCCGCGACTGCGCCCGCCGCTCCGAAACCGGCCGCCCCGAAACCGGCGCCGGCCGCCACCCCGGCGCCCGCCAAGTCCGCTGCCCCCGCCGATCCCGTGGTGATCCAGATCGGCGCCGAGAAGATCACCAAGGCGCAGTATGAGCGCATCATCGAGGCCCTGCCCGAACAGGCCCGCTCCCAGGCCCAGGGCGCCCAGAAGCGCCGCTTCGCCGAGCAGATCGCCGAAATCAAAGCCATGGTGCAGGAAGCGCGCACCCGCAAGATCGACCAGCAGGATAAGATCCGGACCGCCATCGCCCTGCAAGCCGACACGTTCCTCGCCAGCACCCTCTACCAGCAGCTCAACGAATCCCTGAAACCCACCGACGCGCAACTCCAGGCGCACTTCGACAAGAACAAGAACCAGTACGAGCAGGTGACGGCCAAGCACATCCTGATCCGCTTCCAGGGATCCCGCGTGCCGCTCAAGGACGGCCAGAAGGACCTCTCCGACGAGGAAGCCCTTGCGAAGAGCAATGAAATCCGCAAGAAACTCCAGGGCGGCGCGAACTTCGACGAGGTCGCGAAGGCCGAGTCCGACGACGCCGGCTCCGGCGCGCAGGGCGGCTCCCTCGGCAGCTTCGGCCGCGGCCAGATGGTCCCCACCTTCGAAGCGGCCGCCTTCGCGCTGCCGGTCGGCCAGCTTAGTGAACCGGTGAAGAGCCCCTTCGGCTACCACCTGATCCTGGTTTCGGACCACAAGTCGAAGAGCTTCGACGAAGTCCGCGCTGACATCGAAAAGCAGATCAAACCGCAGTTGATGCAGGAACTGGTCGAGGGCATCCGCAAGAAGGCGCTGATCAAGATCGACGACGAGTACTTCGGCAAACCGTAGCGGGAACTAGGGCTGCACGCGCCGCGCCGGGCGGAACTGCTCCAGCACCTCGAACAGTTTTGCCACGTCGATCGGCTTGTCCACGAAGCCGTCCATGCCGGCCGCCAGGCACCGCTCCCGGTCACCCTTCATGGTGTGCGCGGTCAGCGCGATGATCGGCAGCCGCCCGCCGTGCAGGCGCTCGCTCGCGCGGATGTGCCGCGTCGCTTCGAGGCCGTCCATATCCGGCATCTGGACGTCCATCAGGATCACGTCGAATACGCCGACTCCCAGCCGCTCCAGCACCTCGCGCCCCGTACCCGCTACCTGCACCTGGTGGCCCCGCTTTTCGAGCAGCCGCACCGCCAGCTTCTGGTTCACCGGGTTGTCCTCGGCCAGCAGAATCCGCAGCGGCGCCTCCCCGGACGGTTCGCCCGCCATCAGCGCCATCATGTTGCGCAGGGACCCGGGTTCCGTGGCCGTGTCCTTCGCAGGCCACGCGAACGACGCCGTGAATGAGAACGTGCTCCCGCTGCCCACTTCGCTCTCCACCCAGATCCGCCCGCCCATCATCTCCACCAGCCGGCGGCAGATCGCCAGGCCCAGGCCCGTCCCGCCGAACTTGCGCGTCGTCGATCCGTCCGCCTGCCGGAACGCCTCGAAGATCATCTGCTGCTTTTCCGCGGGAATCCCGATGCCCGTGTCCGACACCGCGAATTGCAGCACCACTCCGGTTTCCTCCAGCGACAGCACGCTCGCCGACACCGCCACCAGGCCCCGGTCCGTGAACTTCAGCGCGTTGCCCACCAGGTTCACCAGCACCTGGCGCAGCCGCACCGGATCCCCCACCAGCCGCGGCGGCAAATCCGGATCGATATTCGTGCGCAGCGTCAGCCCCTTCTCCGCCGCGTTCACCGCCAGCAGCCGGGTGGTCTGCTCAATCGATTCCCGCACCGAAAACGCAATCGGATCCAGCTCCAGCCGCCCGCTCTCGATCTTCGAGAAGTCCAGCACGTCGTTGAGGATCTGCAGCAGGAAGTCCGCCGACACTTTGGCCGTCTGCAGGTAGTCGCGCTGTTCCTCCGACAGGTCCGTGGCCAGCACCAGGTTGGTCATGCCCATGATGCCGTTCATCGGGGTGCGGATCTCGTGGCTCATGTTGGCCAGGAACTCGCTCTTCATGCGGCTGGCCTGCTGCGCGTCTTCGAGCAGCCGCTCGATTTCGCGGTTCTGCTGCTCGACGGTCTGCTTCTCGAACTCGACGTGCTCCTTCTCGCGGCTCAGCTCCGCGGTGCGGTCCGTCACGGCCTGCTCCAGCCGCGCCCGCTCCCGCTCCAGCAGCTTGGTGCGGCGGAGCGCGATCAGCCGCAGGATCCCGAACAGCACCAGCGCCGCCCCCAGACGGAACCACCACTGCTGGAACCACGCCTGCTCGATCTCGAATTCCAGCCGCGCCGGCTCCGCGCTCCACACGCCTTGCGCGTTGCGTGCCTCCACTTCCAGCCGGTACGACCCGGGAGCCAGCCGCGCGTAGTTGATCTCCCGCTGGCCCGTCTCGATCCACTGCGTCTCGCCCGGCAGCAGCCGGTAGCGGTACACCACCGAGGAGCCTTCGAGGAACGTCAGTGCCGCGAACCGCACCGTCAGCGAGTTGTCGCCGTAAGGCGCCTGCACCGGCCGCTCCGGATCCACCACGCGGTCGCCCAGCCGCGCCTCCGTCACCACCACCGGCGCCGGACGTCCCGCCGCCGGCGTCAGCCGCGGCCGGAAGTTCGAAACGCCGCGCCGCGTGCCGATCCAGACGCTGCCGTCCGGGTCCGCCAGAAACGCCCCCGGTGAGCAATCGTCCGCGGCCAGCCCGTCACTGCGCCCGTAGTGCCGCCAGCGCTCCTGGTCGAACACGTCCACGCCGCGATCGGTTCCCACCCACACCCAGCCGCGCCCGTCGGTGCCGAGGAATGCCACCCGGTTGCTCCGCAAGCCCCGCGTCGCATCGAAATGATCCGCCGCGAAGACCTCGCCATTGCGCTTCAGGTGCGAGACGCCGTCGCCGTCGCGGTACGCGACCCACAGGCTGCTCTCGGACTCCGCCAGCACCCGCGTCACCGCCGCCGCCCGCAGGCCCGCCGCCTCCGTGTGCCGCCGCCACTGCGCGCCGTCCCATTCGAGCAACCCCCGGCTCGACGCCACCCATAACCGCGCCGGCCCGCCGTGCAGCGAGTAATAAGCGTCGCCCGGTTCCTCGCCCGGAATGACCACTCGCCGCGCCGCGCCGCCCCCGGTCCGGTAGATCCCGTTCTGCGTCGCGATCCACGCCTCGTTCCCCGGGCCCACGGCCAGGCACATCAGATCCTCGACGGCCAGCGCCGCCACCTGCTGCTCGCCGCGGAATAGCCCGCCGTCGCCGGCTACGAACCAGCGCTCGCCCACTCCCGCCGCCGCGGCCCGGAACCCGCCCGCGGCTTCCTCGAACGTCCAGGCGTCCTCCGCCTTGCGTCCCCGGAACGAACCCGCGCGCGTCGCCACCCACAGCGAACCATCGCCGGAGAAGCGCAAGCCGGTCACCGCCGCTTCACGCAGGTGCGTCCGCCAGCCGCGATCCCCGGCCCACCGCGCCAGGCCCGCACCCGCGAGACCCATCCACAGCGATCCCTCGCGGTCGCTGAGCAGCGCCGCCACTTCGTCCGCCGGCAGGCCGCGCGCCACCCCGATCCGTTCCCAACCGTTCGCCGTCCGCAACGCGACACCATTCGCCGCCGTCGCAATCAGCCCGCCCTTCTCGTCCAGCGACAGCGCCGCGGCCGCCGCCCCCGCCGGAAACTCCTCGCGAAACTCGCCGGACCCTGGCGTCAGCTTCGCCACCGCCGCGCCGCTATGCACCCACAGGTTCTCTTCCAGGTCGAATATCAGTGCGCTCCAGCGGCCCGGCCGCAGCCCCGCACGGAACTCCGTCAACTGGTTACTCGACAGCCGGCACAGCCACTGGTTGCAGCCGAACCAGACTTCGCCCTTGCTGCTCACCGCGACGCCCCACACCCGCTCCGGACCCCGGATTTCGAAGCGCCACTTGCCCTCCCCATCCGGGCGCCCCACGGCGAGCCCCCGCTCCGTCGCCACGAACAATGTCCCCGACTGGTCCGACGCGATCCCGGACCGGTCCTTTACCTGGCGCGCCACGCCCATCGCCACGGGTTCGAACCGATTCCCGCGGCGTCGCGCCAGCCCGGCCGGGGTCCCCACCCACAAAGTCCCGTCGCCGGACTCGTGCAGGGCCTCGATTTCGGACGCCGGCAGCCCCTGGTCCCGGCGGTAGGCCTGGAATGCCGCGCCGTCGAAGCGGAACAGGCCGTTCTCGGTGCCGATCCACAGGAATCCCGCCCGGTCCTGCAACAGCACCCGAATCGATTGATTCTCAAGGCCTTCGGCGTCGCCGTAGGTGCGGAAATCCAGCCGCTCCGCGCGCCCGGCAAGCGCCGCCAGCACTACCGCGGCCAGGCGCGGCAGCAACAGCCGGAACGGTGCTTTGGGCAGTAGCGGCACAGATTTCCCTATACCTAGGAAATTCGGAGGGAAAAGGCCCTTTCATTAGTCAGGGTTGTAGACTGGAAGGATAGGAGAGCAGAAAACCCCTTGGATCGTGTTCGTATTGCGGTAATCGGCGTCGGCTCCTTCGGACGCAATCACTTGCGCGTGGTCCACGAGTCGCCGCTCGGCATCCTGGCCGGGATCGTGGAGCCGGACGCCGGGCGCGCCGCCGAAGCCCGCGAAAAGTACCAGTGCCCGGTCTTCGAGCGCCTGGAGGACCTGGCCGGCCAGGCTGATGCCGCCATTGTCGCCGCGCCCACCGACACCCATGCCGCGCTGGGCTGCAAGCTGCTGGAACTCGGCCTCGACGTCCTGATCGAAAAGCCGATCGCCGTGACGCCCGAGGAAGGCCGCCGGCTGATCGACGCCGCCGCCCGCGCCGGCCGTACGCTGGCTGTCGGTCACCTGGAGCGCTTCAACCCCGCCATCCTGGCGCTCCAGCAGAGCCTCACGGTGCCGCTGTTCTTCGAGATCCACCGCATGAGCGAGTTCTCGCCCCGCAGCCTCGATGTCGACGTCGTGCTGGATCTCATGATCCACGACCTCGATGTCGTCCTGACGCTGTGCGGCGCCATGCCCGAGGAGATCCGCGCGGCCGGGGTCTCGATCCTCTCGGCCAAAGTGGATCTGGCGAACGTGCGCCTCGCCTTCCCCGGCGGCTGCATCGCGAATCTCACCGCCAGCCGCGTCTCCACCGAGCGAATCCGGAAGCTGCGCCTGTTCCAGCCCCACCAGTACATCTCGCTCGACTACGCCCGCCAGGACGGCGCGATCTTCTCGGTCAATCCGGGCGGCGGTATTGGCTTCGCCCCGCTGGCCGTCGTCAAGGACGAACCGCTGCGCCTGGAACTGGAGGACTTCTTCCAGGCCATCCGGGACCGCCGCCCGCCCCGTGTCGGAGGCGAGGCGGCGCTGGCCGCGCTCGAGGTCGCCAACCGGATTCTCGAGAAGATCGAGGAACACGGCCGGCAGGTCGCCGGAACGCTGGCCGCGGCAACCGGGCATCCGCCCATGACGTCCTAGCATCGATTAGATAACGAATGTCTGTCAGTCCGATCATCGAGAGGGAATCCGCGTCCGGGGCCGACTTCGGCCGCGCCCTCGACTGGCATGATCCGGATTTCGCCCCTCGGCCCAAGCTGATGCTGGCGGGCACGGCGCTGTACCACCTGCTGGCCGCCGCTTTCTTCGCTTGGGGATTCTCCCACCCGGCGCCGCTCCGCCGCCTTCCGGAGGAGACCGTCGATGTCCGGAAGTCCGTGAAACTGGTGGCTCCGGTAATCCGGGACCTGACCCAGAAGGACCCCAACCGCGGCAAGCCGGCCAAGGAGGTCGACATCGCGAGCCTCCAGGCCAAGGCGTCGCCCAAGCTGACTCCGGCGCCGCCGCGCCTGCCGAAGCCCTCGGGCGGCGATCCGGCGCCCCGCCCCGCGCCCCCGGAGCCCCGGATCGAAGCGCCGCCGCAGATCGCCCAGGCTGCCCCCGCAGGTACCACTCCCCAGCTCCCCCAGCCGGTGATTCAGGTGCCGCCGCCGGCCCCGACCGAAACCAAGCCCAAGCTGGCCTTCGAGACCCCGGGGGTCGCAACGCCGGTGCGCCCCGGCAACGATCCGCCGAAGCTCACCCCGCCCAAGTCGTCGGTGGAGGAGGTCGCGCGCGCGGCCAGCCGGCCCGGCGCGGGTGGCGTTGTCGTCGGCGACGCCGATGAGGGAAGCATTCCGTCGCCCTTTGCGACGCCGTCACAGGCCAAGCCGACGCAGTCCGCCCTGGAACTGCTCAGCGATCCGCTGGGCGTGGACTTCAAACCGTACCTCGTCCGGGTGCTGGCCCTGGTGCGGCGGAACTGGCTCGCCGTGGTGCCCGAAAGCGCAAGGCTGGGGCGGCGCGGCCGCGTGGTGATTCAGTTCGCCGTGGCGCGGGACGGGCGGATTCCCAAATTGGTCATCGCTACCCCCTCGGGCACCGAGGCCTTGGATCGGGCCGCCGTCGCCGGCATCAGCGCATCCACTCCGCTTCCCGCGTTGCCGCCCGAGTTCAAGGGCGACCAGGTACGTCTGCAACTTTCGTTCAGTTACAATCTCCCCACCCGATGAAACTCCCCGCCAGAGCCTGGATCGCCCTCGGTATGTACCTGATGCTAGGGATCTTAGCCGCCTTGACCATGGAGGGCGCGGTGGCCGTCGGCGGACGCCTGGTCGACCCCCGATGGGCGGTCTGGATCGCGCTGGCGGGCCTCGCCGCGAAGACCGTGATCCACGTCGCCAAGCTGGGACAAAAGGACTAAAGCGCGGGCCCGCCCCGGTCAGCGATTTCTCATCCCAGCAATAGGGAGATTCCCCAACTCCGCTTTCCCCCGAAAGTCTTTAACCTTCCTCTGTAGCTTCCTCCGGTTTCTGCCGAGAGGCGGCGATTCCAGTTCGGGATCATTAGTACCAAAACGGTACGCAAACCGATGAGGCCAGCGTTCCAGTACGGGAAGGGTCGTCCCCGGAGAGCCGGGCGACAAGACACGGGCAAACCGGGTTCCAAACCGGGTCCGCTCAGACAAACGATTGATTCAAAGCAGTTTATTCTTTCGGCCACCTGCGAGATCCAGCTTCCCCGGCCTGCCCCGTAGGGGTTGGCTGGGCGGTTGCAGCATTGGGTACCGCTCCGGGCAGTAACGAGAGCGGAATAGAAACGACCGAGAGGGAACGGATGAGAGCAAAAGCAGCGGTAGCCAAGTCGACGATGGTGAGCCACACGGTGGCAGTCCGGTTGAAGCGCGTGCCCGCGGAGACCAAAGCCGCCGCCGCCGCGAAAGTAGCCGAAAAAGCCCGCGCAGTCCGGGACCAGGTGGTGCTGGAGCATCTGCCCCTGGTGAAGGCCATTGCCGTCCGCGTTCATGAAAACCTGCCGGTGCATGTCGACCTGGACGACCTGGTGCACGCCGGCATCCTCGGCCTGTTCGACGCCGCCAGCAAGTTCAACCCCGAAAAGCAGGTGGTGTTCTCGAGCTACGCCAAGCACCGCATCAAGGGCGCGATCCTCGATTCGCTGCGGCAGCTCGACTGGGCCTCGCGCGACCTGCGCCGCCGTCACAAGCAGGTGGAGGCGGCCACGCGCGACCTCGCGGCCACCTTGCAGCGTAACCCCACGGAAGATGAAGTGGCGCAGAAGCTGGGCATCGAAGTGGAGCGGTGGCGGCAAATGATGCTCGACCTGCGCAACGTCGGCCTGATTTCGGCGTCGACGCGGTCGAACGAAAACGACGACCTGCCCGCCCCCGACTTCCCCTCGAAGCCCGAAACCCAGCCGGATTCGATCTGCGCGCGCGAGCAACTGCGCGGGCTGCTGGGCGTGGCGATGAAGACGCTGCCGGAGCGCTACCAGCGCGTGGTGACGCTCTACTACCAGAACGAAATGACGATGAAGGAGATCGGCGGCGTGCTGGGCATCAACGAGAGCCGCGTGTCGCAGATCCACAAGTCGGCGCTCGAGAAGATGGCCACGGCGCTCGAGGCCAACGGCATCAACTCCAGCATGGCGTTCTAGCGGATCGCGATCCGCGTGGTGTTGGCGACGTAGCCGTCCACGGCGACCACGACGTCTACTTCGCCGGCGCCGGCCAGCGAACGCGGCAATTCGACATTCACCTGGTCAAGCCCCGGATACTCGCCCTGCGCGCCCGAATAAATCATGGGCGCGCGGCGTCCGCCCACGGTGACCACCACGCTCGCTTCACTCCGACGCCGGGCGAAACCCGTCCCGTATAGCAGCAGGTAGAGGCGCTCTCCGGCCGGTCCCAGATCCACCGGCGCGGCCTCGTAGGCCGTGCCCGCGGCGTTGCGGCGCGCCACCGGCTCCAGCACCCGGGATCCGTCGGCGCGGACCCGCAGCACGGACGCCGCCGGCGGTCCTCCCGCCGCGCCGTTCGCCGTAAAGATCGACGGAGCCACCCGCACCAGTTGCGCGGTGGACGTTTGCGGCGTGTGGCTTCCCGTGAACCGCACCGGCCAGGCGCCGGTCGGCGAGTCCGGCGGCACTACGAAGTTGATCTGGCCCGGCGACACGAAGTACAGCGGAGCCGGCTGCTCGCCCACCAGCACGCTCGCTCCGGCGAGCGTGAGGGGCAGCGGCAGCGCCGTGATCTGCGCCTGCGCTCCGGCCAGGCCGTTACCGTAAGCGGCAACGATGCCGCCCGGCGCCAGGGGACCTCCCCGCTGGCCCGCCGCGGACAGCAGCACCGGAGCCTCGCCGCGCGCGAAGTTCAGCTCTGCGCGCGTCACCGCACCCGCCGTCACCGTCCAGCCGCAACTGGGCCGGAACGCCTGTTCATTCGCTGGCTGCACCGTTACGCAATACGACCCCGGCGCCAGGTCCACCGCGCCGAAGAACCCCGTGCCGTCGGTCACCGCTGTGCGCAGCGGCGCGGTATTCTCGGCCGCCGCCACCCGCACTTCGGCGCCGTCCAGCGCAGCCAGGCGGTTCGTGGCCCACCCCATCAGGTGACCCGTGCGCGGATTGGTCTTCCATCCCAGCTCCGGAGGCGCCGCCGGAGCCGCGAACACCCCGCCCTCGGGAAACGCCACCGCGCCATCGGCCGACCGGCCCGCCGTCAGCGCGGCCGCCAGATCCGCAAACGGGCGCTGCGGCGTGTCCCGGTTGCCCGCCAGCGGATTCGCGGGCACCGCCGCATTGGATTGCGCCAGCGAGAAAAAGACCACGCCCAGCCCGCGCGCTCCGGCGCGGGAAGCAGCCTGCGCCCGCCGCACCTGGCGCAGCGTACCCTCCACCGAATTCACAAACGCGCCTTGCCCCACCAGCACGCCCCGCCCGTAGGCGCGGTCCTTGGTCCACTCGCTCCAGGCGTCGTAATCCGTAAGCTGCGTGGCGAGGTGCTCGCGCTTGTAGTTCATCGGGATCGCCAGGTCCAGGATCCCTTCGGCGGTCCAGGCCCGCCAGTCCTGAAACACGCGCCAGTAGGCTTGCGCTTGCGTCCATTGCGCGTCGGAGGCGGGTGCGCCGCCGAAGGCGATCAGCGCGGCCGACACATTTACGCGCGGCTTTTCCGCCGCGACGTGCAGGTAGATCTTGCGCACCAGATTCGTCACCTGTTCGCGCCGGAACTCGGACCACTGCGCGTCATTCGGCTCGGGCAGTCCGTTGCGGTTGTAGCGCCGCTGGAACCGCGCGATGCTCGTGGCGTTGTAGCCGACGCTCGCGCCCGCAGCCGCCACCACCGGCGGACCTTCGATCTCGGGATAGCGGATCCGGTCCAGGTGCACGCCGTCGATGTCGTAGTTCCGAACCAGGTGGAGGATGGCCTCCACCGAGTACTGGGCGGCGTCGGGATGGCCGAAGTCGATCCAGAACTCATTGCCGAAACGGTATCCGCCCTGGCTTACAAAGCCGCCGTCGGCGAGCAGCGTCCGGGTGAGCCAGTTCTCGGGCCCCTCCAGGATCTTGCCGTCCGGGCCGAAGCCGTGCAGCGCCATCGGATGCGACGCATCCGGCGGGACGGTATCCCGGTTCCAGAGCGCGCCCATGATGACGAAGGCGTGTACTTCGATGTTCTGGGCGTGGGCGCGCTCGATCAGCCGCTGCAGCGGATCGAACCCCGGTTGGAGCGCGGCAAACGGCGGTTCGAGCGAGGCCAGGTACCAGGCGTCCCCGCGGCGGCGCACCTGGACGAACAGCGCGTTGAGGTTGGCGGCACGGGCGCTCGCGACCACGGCGTCCACGTCGGCGGGGGAGTTCAGGGCGGTGTTGAAGGTCTCGATCCAGAGTCCGCGGTACTCCTGGCCGGTGGCCAGTTCCGCGCCCGCCAGCAGCGCGGCGAGTAGCATGCGTCGCAACACCACTTCAGTATTCGGCACGGGCGCGCCCCCCGGCAAGGGAGCGGTAGGAAAAACTGCGGCCCGTGAGCCGGAACGCCGGGGCGATTCCGCGTAATTAGGCACAGACGAATATGAGCAACCATCGCAATCCCCCCGCACCGGACGGCCTGCTGCGCGCGGCCGCCCAGTTGGCGCGCCAGACCGGCGATCCGCGCCGGATGCGCCCGTGCGCCGGCACGCGGCTGCGCTTCCGGTATCCGTCGGCGCCGGGAGCCCGCTACCTGTTGACAACCTCCGACGGCGGCCTCGAAGACGGCCGACTGGACCAGCGCGGCTGCCTCCGCGCCGTGGCGCCGCCGCGCGCGCGGTGGGTGCGGGTGGTGGTGGAACATCCGTCCGCTCCCCGGGCGCACGAGTACGCACTAGGGGGCTGATCGGCGGCGCCGGCGCGCGGGACTCACCGGGCGGGCTCGCCGGCCGTCTCCACTTTCACCTTGGCGATGCGGTGCCGCTCCATCTCGGTCACCGTGAACTTCCGCGACCCGTAGTGCACCACCGCGCCCTTGGCCGGGATCTCGCCGAGCTGAAGAAGCAAAAACCCGGCGAGCGTCTCGAATCCTGAGTCGCTCGGCAGTTCGATTCCGTACTGCGTCGATAGATCGCGGATGTTGGTGTTGCCTTCGAGTTCCATCATCGCGGCGCCAGACACGGGCAGCGCCCGCACGACGTCGTGCTCGTCGCCGATCTCGCCGAATACCTGCTCGAGCACGTCCTCCATGGTGACCATGCCGGTGACGGTGCCGAACTCGTCCACGACGATCGCCATGTGCGTATGGTTCTGCCGGAACTCGTCCACCAACTGGTTCAGGGGCTTGGTCTCGGGCACGGCCAGCGGCTTGCGCAGGAACCGCTTCAATTGAAACGGGCCGGCGAGCATCCGCCGGTCCGCCGCCAGCTTCCGCTCCTGCCAGGCCTGCATCAGATCCTTATAGTGCACCACGCCGATGATCTTCTCCGGCGCCTGGTCGTACACCGGCAGGCGCGAAAACTTGTGTTCCAGCGCGATGCGCAATAGTTCGTCCAACGAAGCATCCAAGGGGACCGACACCATCTCGATGCGCGGCGTCATGATCTCGCGCGCCGTCCAGTCCCGCAGCTCCAGCAGCTTCTGGATCGCCAGTTCCTCGAAGCCCTCCAGGTGCCCCTCCTTGCGCGAGCTGCGTACGAGGAACATGAGTTCTTCGGGGGAGTGTCCGCCGCCGCCGTGCGAGTGCTTGACGCCGATGGAGCGGGAAAGAATCGCGGAGGTGCGTTCGACGGCGATCACGAACGGCGCGGCGGCGCGGGCAAAGAACAGCATCGACGGCGACACCAGCACGGCCAGCGCGTCGGCCTTCTCGATGGCCATGTTCTTCGGCACCACTTCGCCGATCACCACGTGCAGGAACGTGATCAGGAGGAACGCCACGGCGAAGCTGGCGCCATGCATCAGGTTCGCGTACTCGGGCTGGACGTACGGACCAAAGGCCGTGGTCAGCCAGTGGTGCATGGTGCCTTCACCCACCCAGCCGAGCGCCAGGCTGGCTAGGGTGATGCCGACTTGAGTGACGCTCAGCAGCCGTTCGGGATTCCCCAGCAACTCCAGCGCAGCTTTCGCCCCGGTGGATCCCTGCTCGGCGAGCGACCGCAGGCGGGACTCCCGCGTCGAGATCAGCGCGACCTCGGCTGCCGAAAAATAAGAGTTCAGCGCCAGGATGACGACAAACGAAAGAAACTGGTACATGGGGGCGCTAGGCTACAATCTCGGGTGACGTGACATCCCGTCTCCTGAAATTCGTTAACTTGAGCATAGCGGTTTTGCTCGCCGTTGTCGCCGCGCTGGTGTGGTGGTTCCAATGGCGTCCGCTGCCGGATACGTCAGGCGTCCTGGACGCGCCGGTTTCGGCCAACGCGCAAATCCGCTTTGACGGGCGCGGCGTGCCGCACATCCGGGCGGCGACGATCGAGGACGCCATCTTCCTGCAGGGCTACGTCACCGCGCAGGACCGCATGTTCCAGATGGACGCCCTGCGCCGCCTAGCCGCGGGCGAGCTTTCGGAAGTGATCGGGAAGCTGACACTCGAAGCCGACCAGGAGTCCCGCCGCCTGCGCCTGCGCCGTCTCGCGGAGCAGCACGAGAAGTCCCTCACGCCGGGCGACCGGGCGATCCTCGCCGCCTATGCCCGCGGCGTCAATCATTACCTGGCGACGCACCGCGACCGCCTGCCGATGGAGTTCGCGGTGCTCGATTACGATCCCCGCCCCTGGAGCGTCAAGGACACGTTGCTCGCGGGTCTCGAGATGTACCGGACGCTGACGCCGACGTGGAAAGACGACCTGATCAAGTCGGTGATGCGCGAGGCGGGCGATCCGGCGAAGGTGGACTTCCTTTTTCCCGCGCGGCTGGGGCGGGAGCCGCTGCCCGGCTCGAACAACTGGGTGGTGGCCGGGGCGCGGAGCGCCACCGGCAAGCCGATCCTCGCCAACGACACGCACCTCGACTTTTCACTGCCCGCCACCTGGTACATGGTGCATCTGGAAGCGCCGGGACTCAACGTAGCCGGCTTTGCGCTGCCCGGAGCGCCCGGCGTCATCATCGGCCACAACGACCGCATCGCCTGGGGCGTGACGAACATGCAGACCGACGTGCAGGATCTGTATGTCGAGAAAATGGACGGCCGCACGGGCCGCTACGAGTTCCGCGGCCAGGTGGAACAGGCGCGCCTGGAGCAGGACGTCCTGGCGGTCAAAGGCGAGAAGCCGCGCACCCTCATCACCTGGGTGACGCGCCACGGCCCGGTGGTCGCCACCGAGGCGGGACGCAACTATGCGCTGCGCTGGGCCGCGGCGGAAGCGGGCTACGCGTTCCCGTTCCTCGACATCAACCGCGCCCGCAACTGGGAGGAGTTCCGCCGCGGCGTCGCGCGGTTCCCGGGGCCCGGCCAGAACTTCGTGTACGCGGACGTAGACGGCAACATCGGCTACCAGGCGTCCGGGCAACTGCCGGTCCGCAGAACATTTCAGGGCGACCTGCCGGTTGACGGCGCCTCCGGCGACTTCGAGTGGGAGGGGTTCATCCCGTTCGACGACCTGCCTCGCGATTTCAATCCCGCCTCCGGCATGCTGGTGACGGCCAACCAGAACCTGTTCCCGGCGGATTACAAGTACAAGGTCAACGGGACTTTCGAAGCTCCGTACCGCGCGCAGCAGATCCGCGATCTGCTGCAGAGCCGGCCGCAGTGGAAGCCCGAGGAAATGCTGGTGATCCAGAAGGACGTGTACTCGGCGTTCTCGCACTGGCTGGCGCGCGAGATTGTGCGGGCGTGGGGCACGCGAGCCGCCGCGAAGCCCGCCGCCGCGGAGGCGATCGAAGTTCTGCGGTCCTGGGGTGGCCAGATGGAGAAGAACGAGGCCGCGCCGGCCATCGTGGTCTTCACCGAGCGCAAGCTGAAGCTCGCCGTCGCCGAGCGCGCCGCCAAGGGGAAAGGGCAGCTCTATAACTTTCTGACCGCCACCGCGGTGCTGGAGAAGCTGTTCACCGAGCGGCCCGCCGGCTGGTTCCTCGACTACGACCAGACGCTGGTCACCGCCTTTGTGGACGCCGTCGACGAGGCGGCGAAGACCTACGGGTCCAGCCCGAAGCGTTGGAATTGGGGCGCGGTGAACCAGTTGCGGCTGGCCCATCCCGTGCTCAGCCAGTTGCCGCTGGTGGGCGGCTACTTCTGGATCGACGCCGCGATGTCCGGGTCGCCGACTACGGTGAAGCAGATCGCGCAGTACTCGGCGAACAAGCTGGGGCCCTCGATGCGGCTGATCGCGGACCTGGCGAATTGGGACGCGTCGCTGGCGAACTTGACCATTGGACAGAGCGGCCACCGGCTGTCGTCCCATTACAAGGACCAGTGGGACGCCTACTATGCGGGCCAGAGCTTTCCGATGGAGTTCGGCAAGGTGGAGGTGAAAGCGACGCTGGAGGTGCGGGCGCGCTAAGCCGGAGCGGGTTCCCGGCGGGCCCTACCTGCCCTGTAGGGACCGCAGGCGCGCATTCACGAAGCGCCGCTGCTCGGCCGGGAGGTCCGGTCGCGATAAGACGGCGGCGTAGAGCGCCAGAGCGTCTTGCGCGCGGCCGGACTTGAGGTGCAGGTCCGCGAGCAGCATGTCGATGTCGAAGCGGCCGCCCTCGCGGGCGCGGAAGGCTTCGAGCAGCCGCGCCGCCGGAGCCGTCTCACCGGCCTGCGCCTGATAGAACGCCAGCGTGTAGACGTACTTTTCGTTCCGGGGGGCGGTCTGGACAGCCTGGCGGCAATAGCGCAGGCCGGAGGCGTCCTTGCGCTCCAGCATGAGGACACACAGGTTAAAGGCCGCGGGAGCGAGATTCGCGTCCGAAGCGAGCGCCTTGCGCAGCGCGTCCTCGGCCTCCGGCTTGCGACCCATTTCGGCAAGCAGCAGACCGCGGTTGAAGTTCGCGGCAGCGTTGTCCGGCGAGAAACGGAGCGCCTGGGCGAGTACGCGCTCGGCATCGGCGGGACGCCCGGCGCGGCTATAGGCCATGGAGGCGTTCACCAGCGTGCCGACGCTGTCGGGCCGCAGGCGGAGGGCGGTCTCATAGCTGTGGATGGCGGGCGCCAGCTCGCCGCGGTCGAGGTGGAAGTTGCCGCGGTTGGTGTGGTTCGCGAAGTCGTCGGGGCGCGCGTCGTAGGAGGCGAGGAGTTCCGCGGTGGCTTTCGCGACCTGGTCCTGCAGCGGAGCGGACAGGGACGCCGTCAGCACGCCGGCCAGAGACGCCGCCGCGCGGATGCGCACCAGGCGGAACTCGTCGCCGGTGGCCTGCGCCAGCGCATCGCGGACTTCGGGCGTAGCGGCGCCGCCGAGCGCGGCGGCCGCGGCGGCGCGCACCAGGGGATCCGCGTGGCGCAGGGCCGCCACGAGCACCGGCGGCTTGCGCGGGTGGTCCGCGCCACGCAGGAGCCGGATCAGCGACGCCTGGGTGACGCGATCGCCGGCCGGGTTCTGAACGTAGGCGAGCATCGCGGGCAGGGTGGACCAGTCGCCACGGCGCGCGGCGTCGAGCAGCGCGGCGCGCTCCAGCACCGGACGCTGATAATCCCGCGGGAACCATTGCCGCACCCGGGCGTCGGCCCACGCCGCCGGCTGGTCCTGGTGGCACAGGTTGCACGCGTTCGGCGACTTGTACTTCAGGGTGGCGGCGGGCGCGGGCGCGAGCATCGAATGGTCGCTGCGGTTCATGTTGGCGAAGCGCGTCTTCGGCATGTGGCAATCGATGCAATTGCCGCCGGGCGTCCCCGGCTGGTGGCGGGAGTGCGACCGGGGATTCGCTGCCTGCGCGGCGTGACAGGACGCGCAAGCGCCGTCCGGGTTCCCGGCCGCGAACTTGTAGCTCCCGGTGGAGGCGTGGCACTGGATGCAATCGAGCTTTCCGCCGCGGACGCAGGGGCTCATGAGCCAACTGGTGTAGGTGTAGTTCTCGCCGAGGTCGCGGCCATCGGGATAGAAGTCGGCGCTGTCGAGCGTGACGAGATCGTAGTGGTCGAAGAAGCGCTGGCCGGCCTGGTAGCCGGCACTGAGCGGGCTCATCTTGGCGTGACAGGGCGCGCACGTTTCGTTGCGCTGCGAAACGCTGAGCGCCGCGGTGCTGAGGATCCGGAGGTCCTTCCCGGCGGCGCCGGTCTTCATGAGGGCCACGTGCGCGGCGCCGTCGCCGTGGCAGGTCTCGCAGTCGATGCCGGGCTCGCGCCAGGTAGAGCGGTACGTATCCGTGGCCAGATCGTAATTGGAGCGCAACTGGCTGACGTGGCAACTGTAGCAGGAGGTGTTGAAGGTGAACGCCGGGTCGGTCCAGGGCAGCGGCTGCGCCGTCGGTGCCCCGGAGTGGGCGCGCACGCCGCTGGCGGCCATGTCGTACCAGCGCCGCGAACCGACATCGTACGCAAGTGGCAGCACCTGCAGGCGGCCCCGCTCGAGCGGAGTAAGGAAGTAGTACGTATTCTTGCCGCCCATCACGTGGACCATGGGCAGCCGGCGGACGCCCTGCGGCCCGCGCTCCTCGACGGCGCCGCCGGTGTCGTCGAGCAGGACGCGGTACGCCGCGCCGCCAATCCGCAGGGGCTGAGCCTGTTGCGTCAGGGCTTCCCTGGCGAACGCCGTCGTGAAGGGCTGCATCGCGCGGCCGTGGTGGGACGCGGCCCATTTCTTGTAGAACGCCGGGTGGCAGGCCCGGCATTGCGTGGATCCCGCCGCGGCGGGCGCCGGCGCCTCGCGGGGCGCGCGGGAGCAGCCGGCCAGCACGGCCAGACACAGCAGCGCGGAGGCGGAGGATCGCCGGACCATGGATTCGATGGTCGCCGAGCGGGCGGCGGGAATGCAAACGCGGCTATATAATGTCCCGGTGCGATACCTACGTCTCCCGCTCCTCGCCGGAGCGCTGCTGGCCGCGGCCGTCCTGCTCCCAGCGCAGACCAAGAAGCCGAACTTCGTCATCATCTGGGGCGACGACGTAGGCATCATGAACGTCAGCGCCTACTCGAACGGGTTGCTCGGCTACCGCACGCCGAACATCGACCGGCTGGCCCGCGAAGGCATGATGTTCACCGACTATTACGGCGAGCAAAGCTGCACGGCGGCGCGGTCCGCCTTCCTGACGGGCCAGAGCGTGTTCCGCACGGGCCTGAGCAAGGTGGGGATTCCCGGCGCGACGCTGGGCTTGCAGAAACAGGATCCGACGATCGCCGACCTGCTGAAGCCGCTCGGCTACGCCACGGGACACTTCGGCAAGAACCACATGGGCGACCGCAACGAGTTCCTGCCCACGGTGCACGGCTTCGACGAGTTCTACGGTAATCTCTATCACCTGAACGCCGAAGAGGCGCCGGAGCACGTCGACTATCCCGTTGAGGCCGGCTTCAAGGACCGCGCCGGCCCGCGCGGCGTCTTGCACTGCTTTGCGACGGCCACCGAGACTCCGGGAGGCGACGCGCGCTCAGGTCCCCTGGGGAAGCAGAAATGTACCGACACTGGGCCGCTGACCAAGAAACGCATGGAGACGATCGACGACGATATCGCCGCGCGCTCGGCCGCGTTCCTCGAACAGCAGGTGAAGGCCGGCAAACCGGTGTTCCTGTGGGTGAACTTCACGCACATGCACTTCCGGACGTACGCGAAGCCGGCGAGCCAGGGACAGTCGGGCAAGTGGCAGAGCACCTACCACGACGTGATGATCGACCACGACAAGAATGTCGGAACGGTGCTGGACAAGATCGACCAGCTCGGGATCGCGGACAACACGTTCGTGATGTACTCGACGGATAACGGCCCGCACGCCAATACCTGGCCCGACGCGGCGACGACGCCGTTCCGCAGCGAAAAGAACACCAACTGGGAAGGCGGCTACCGGGTGCCCGCGTTCGTGCGCTGGCCCGGGAAGATCAAGCCGGGCACCGTAACCCAGGAAATTGTGTCGCACATGGACTGGTTTCCGACGATCCTCGCCATGGCGGGAGCGCCGGACGTGAAGCAGCAGTTGCTCTCCAGCTACAAGGCCGGCGAGGCGTCTTACCGGGTGCACCTGGACGGCTATGACCTGACGCCGTTCCTCACCGGCAAGGCGCCCAAGAGCCCGCGCAAGGACTTCGTGTACTTCTCCGACGACGGCGATCTGGTGGCTTACCGCTACGACAACTGGAAGTTCGTGTACGCGCAGCAGCGCGCCGAGGGCACGTTCGCGGTATGGATGGAGCCTTTCGTGAAGACGCGCATGCCGATGCTGTTCAACCTGCGCACGGATCCCTACGAGCGCGCGCCGCTCACCTCGAACACGTACTGGGACTGGATGCTGGACCGGACCTTCGTGATGGACTACGCGCGGCGCAACATCGGGGAGTTCCTGCGGACGTTCCGCGAGTATCCGCCGCGGCAGAAGCCCGCGAGCTTCACGATTGACCAGATGCTCGAGAGCCTGCAGAAGAGCCTGGCGAAGTAGCTTGCGCTCCGGCCGGAGCTGCGATAAAACTGCTGTCCATGCACCTGCTCAGAATCGCCGCACTCGGCCTGGCCGCCGCCGCGCTGCTGCCCGCCGCCTCGCTGACCAAGGCCGCCAAGCCGGAGGACGTCGGGCTTTCCGGCCCGCGCCTGGACCGGATCCGCGTCATGCTGGGCCGCTACATCGAGCGCGGCGAGATCGCGGGCGCGGTCAGCCTGGTGGCGCGGCGAGGCCGGGTGGCGCACCTGCACGCGCAAGGCATGGCGGACCTGGCAACGCAGAAACCGATGCGCGAGGACGCGATCTTCCGCATCGCTTCGATGACCAAGCCGATCGCGAGCGTCGCGCTGATGATGCTCTATGAAGAGGGTCATTTCCAGCTCACGGATCCCGTGGCGAAGTTCGTGCCCGAGTACCGGGACATGAAGGTGGCCGTGGAGAACGTCCCGCTGGGGATGAAGCTGATTCCGGCGGACCGCCCGATCACCATCCGGCACATCCTCACGCACACCGCCGGATTGCCGAATACGTATGCCGGGATCACGCGTCCGCTGCACGACCAGTGGATGCGCGAACGGCGTCCGGACGAGACGGTGGGCGAGGCCATGAAGCGGCTGGCGAAGCTGCCCTTGAATTTCCAGCCGGGCGCGGCGTGGGAGTACGGCCCCGCGACGGATCTGGTGGGCTACCTGGTGGAGGTGATCTCCGGGATGCCGCTGGATCGCTATCTGGCGGAGAAGATCTTCCAGCCGCTGGGAATGAAGGACACGCACTTCTACCAGCCGGAGGAAAATCTGGGGCGGATGGCGACGGTCTACCAGCCAAAAACGGGTGGAGGGATCCAGCCGGTGGCGCTTCCTGCATCTTCGGCCAGGAAGTACTTTTCGGGCGCGGGCGGGCTGTCGTCGACCATCGAGGATTACGCGCGCTTCTGCCAGATGCTGGTGAACGGCGGCCAGTTCGAAGGCAAGCGGATCCTGAGCCGTAAGACAATCGAGCTGATGACGGCGAACCACATCGGGGATTTGCGGCTGTGGGAGTCGCTGCCGGGCGACGGGTTCGGGCTCGGTTTCAGCGTGAAGAAGTCGCTGGGCGAGTCGGCGCAACTCGGTTCGGTGGGCACGTACGGCTGGGGCGGAGCGTTCGGCACCATTTTCTTCGTGGATCCGAAGGAGCAGATGTTCGGGATCCTGATGCTGCAATTGCGGCCCTACAACCACGTGAACGTGCGGCAGGATTTCCGGACGGTGGTGTTCCAGAGCGTCGTGGATTAGCGCGGCGGCCGGAGATTCGCTATGGTGAAGGGTTTCGAAGGCACGCCCGACGAGCTGTTAGAGCTGCTGCTCGAGGGATTGCACTCGGGCGAGGCAGCGGAAGCCGATGATGCGTTCTGGCACGAGGTCGCGATGAGAACGGATGCGATGCTGGCCGAGTATCGCAAGCCAGCGGGCAGATCGCCGCGCTAGCGGTCGCCCAGGATCATGTACGTGACCAGCGCCGAGCCGATCAGGTTCTTCGGCCCATTGAAGATCTCGACGTGCGAGACGCTCAACGTCGAACCCAGCCGCTGCACGTGCGCCCGCGCCTGGACGCGCCCCGCGGGCACGGGCTTGAAGTAATTGATCTTCATCTCGACGGTAGTGATCTTCTTCGCCCCGGCCAGCAGGTAGTTGGTGGCGATGCCGGCGGCGGCGTCGGCCATGGTTGCCGCCACGCCTCCGTGGAGCACGCCGGCGCCGTTGAGCATGAAGTCCCGCACCGGGCACTCGATGGTGACGCCGTCGGGGTGGGTGCGTTTCAGCCGCATCCCGAGCAGTGAATTGAACGGCATCCGGGGGAGCATTTCGCCCAGGATTCGCGCGGCGCGCTTGCGGTCCGGAGCGGCGCTGGCGCGGCTCATCGAGGCGCCTCGGCGGCCCGGGCGCGGGGCTTGCCCGGGAGGGGCAGGAGCGTATATCGTAGGGTTGGCAACAAGAAGATGATAGTCCAAGACCAAGTAGTGGTTGTAACGGGCGCCGCCAACGGCATCGGCGAAGGCATGGCGCGACGGTTCGCGAAGCTGGGCGCGAAAGGGATCCTGGTGGCCGATATCGACGGCGACCGGGTGCTGCGCCTGGCTGACGAGATCGGCGCCATCGGCATGCGCGTCGACGTCCGCAGCGAGAGCGAGATCCAGCACATGGTGGCGCGCGCGCGCCAGGAGTTCGGGGAGATCGATCTCCTGTGCTCGAACGCCGGGATCTCGATCAAGGGCGGCATCGAAGTGCCGGACGCGGACTGGGCGCGGATCATGGACATCAACTTCTACGCGCACCTGTACGCGGCGCGCGCGGTGATCCCGGCCTGGACGGCGCGCGGCAAGGGTTACTTTCTGAACACCGTGTCGGCGGCGGGACTGCTGACGCAGATCGGCTCGGCGCCCTATGCGGTCACCAAGCACGCCGCGCTGGCGTTCGCCGAGTGGCTGAGCGTCCAGTACGGCGACCAGGGGATCAAAGTTTCGGCGCTGTGCCCCCAGGGGGTCCGCACCAACATGCTGATGGGCGAGCCGGGGCACTTCCTGCTCGAAGGATCCCTATCCGTCGACCAGGCGGTGGACGCCGTGGTCGCCGGTTTGGAGAAGGAAGAGTTCCTGATTCTTCCGCACCCCGAAGTGAAGGAGTTCTTCCGGCGCAAGGGAGACGATTACGATCGCTGGCTGCGCGGCATGCGCCGTCTGCAGAGCAAAGTGTTCGCGCAAGGAGACTGACATGAGCCTGATTACGGAACAGCCCCAGTGGAACTTCGAGCAGGAGCCGGTTGACGAGTTTAACGACGAGACCAGCTACAATCTCCGCGCGTTTTTCGACCGCATGGACGACGCGAAACTGCTCCAGTACCGGCCGGAATGGAGCGACGCACAGATGATGGAGTGGTGCGGCGACTTCACCGAGGACGGGAACCTCCTGATCGCGTGTTCGGAGCGCGACATCGACGCGGCGGAGTTCCGGCGCGTGCTGGCGCAGTGCCTGGAGTACCGGGCTCGCGTGCGGGGGTGACGGGACCGGGCGGCGCTCGCCGCTCCGTGACCGCCGACGCCGCAACCAGCCGCTCCCGCGATCGCCGGGACCGGCCTGCCCGCGCGAAACCAAGAAGAGACCGGCGGGCTGTTCCGCCCGCTTTGCATAACCCTGCCCGAACCACCGGCCCGCATGCCCAAGTGCCCATGCCGGAAGGTTTGTTCGTTCCAGACCTCCCGGTAACCCATGGCGAGGCTTTCCACAGTGCCGCAAGACGGGAAACCTCACCGGATCGGAACGGAGGTACCAACCGTGAGACAAGTACTTTGCCTGATTCCTCTCCTGTTGGGAGCGCAGGCGCCCCAGCCGGAGTTTAAGACCCTCAAAGCCGAGTTCGTACCCGGCGAGAAGACGCTGTTCTTCGACGACTTCAGTGACATGAAAGTGGGAGAGGCTCCCCCGCACTTCAAAGTGCGGGGCGCCACGATGGAACTCCGCGAAGCCGGCGCGACGCGGGAGCTGACGGCGATGGCGAACTGCACGATGACACCCAATCTGAACGCGCTGCCGTCCAATTTCACCTTCGAGGCGGAGGTGATGTTCCGCACGCCGCAAGGCTCCGCCACCACGATGCTGACCCTGTTCTCGAAAAACCGTGAGGTCTTTCTGCTCACGGTTCGCCAGCAGGAAAAGAATCTCGACTACCAGATGCAGAAGAAGCTACCGTATGAGGCCCTCGGGCGCAAGCGCTTGCCGTCCGAGAACACGCAGGCCTTCCGGCTGGCCCTGTGGATTCAGAACGGGAGGGTGCAGGTGTTCCACAACGGCGAGAAGCAGTTGGACGCCAACCAGGTGGACCTGCCGCTCATCGACAAGGTGGAACTCGGTAGCGGTTTCATCGGGACCGGCCAGTCCTCGATCGGCTATCGCCAGGTGCGCATTGCCGAATCGACACCTGACTTCAGCCAGGTGATTCTGGCGGCGGGACGGTACGTTTCTCACGGCATTCTCTTCGACACCGGGAGCGACCGGCTGAAGCCGGAATCGGCGGCCGTGATTCAAGCCATCGCCCAGGGCCTGACGGCGAACCCGGCGCTGAAAGTCCGGATTGAAGGCCACACCGACGCCACCGGCAACGCCGCGCAGAACCTGGACCTCTCGAAGCGGCGGGCCGAAGCCGTGAAGGGCGTCCTGGTGAACCAGTTCCAGATCGACGCCGCGCGGCTAACCACCGCCGGGCTGGGCTCGACCAAACCGATGGACACGAACGACACCCCGACGGGCCGGGCGCAAAACCGGCGCGTCGAGTTGGTGAAACTGTAGCCGGCAAGCCACACGGGGATCGTCTGGCGGACGCGGGTGGCAGACCCGCCGCGGGAAACTATGTCACGCTGAGAGCGACCCCATGAGTTTCCAACTGGCGATCCCCTACGAGCCGCGCGGGGACCAAGCCGCGGCGATCGACCAACTGGTTCGCGGCATCGCGGACGGCGAAGCGCACCAGGTGCTGCTGGGGGTCACCGGCTCCGGTAAGACGTTCACCATGGCGAAGGTGATGGAGCACCTGGGCCGGCCGTCCCTGGTGCTGGCCCACAACAAGACCCTGGCGGCGCAGCTCTTTCAGGAGTTCAAGTCCTTCTTCCCGCAGAACGCGGTGGAGTACTTCGTCAGCTACTACGACTACTATCAGCCCGAGGCCTACATCCCCGCCGGCGACGTCTACATCGAGAAGGAAGCGACCATCAATGACGAGTTGGACCGGATGCGCCTCAGCGCGACGCGCAGCCTGTTCGAGCGCCGCGACTGCGTCATCGTCGCCAGCGTGAGCTGCATTTACGGACTCGGGTCGCCCGAGGCCTATTACGGCATGCTGCTGATGCTCGAGAAGGGGCAGAAGATCTCGCGCGACGACATCACGCGCCGCCTGGTGGAAATCCTCTACGAGCGCGGGGAGGGCGACTTCCGCCGCGGGACCTTCCGGGTGCGCGGCGACGTGATCGAGATCTTCCCGACGTACGACGAGTACGCGTACCGCATCGAAATGTGGGGCGACGAGATCGAGAGCCTCAGCCAGATCGATCCCCTGCTGGGCCAGACGCGGCAGACGTACCTGCGCCTGCCCATCTATCCGAAAACCCACTACGTCGCCACGCCGCAGTCGCGAGAACAAGCCATCCGCAGCATCCGCAACGAGCTCGACTGGTGGAAGAAGGAGCTGGAGAAGGGCGGCAAATTGGTGGAGGCGCAGCGGCTGTACCAGCGCACCATGTTCGACATCGAGATGATCCAGCAGATCGGATATTGTCACGGTATCGAAAACTATTCGCGGCATTTTTCGGGACGCCTGCCCGGCGAAGCACCCCCGACTTTGCTGGATTATCTGCCGTCCGACGCCCTGATATTTCTCGACGAAAGCCACCAGACGGTGCCGCAGCTGCAGGGGATGTACCATGGCGACCGGTCCCGCAAGGACACGCTGGTAAACTTCGGTTTCCGCCTGCCGAGCGCGCTCGACAACCGCCCGCTCACCTTCGAAGAATTCGAGAACCGCGTCAACCAGGTCATTTATGTGTCAGCCACGCCGGGCCCCTATGAGCTGACGAAAGCCGGCGGCGTCGTGGTGGAGCAGATCATCCGGCCCACCGGCCTGGTGGACCCCGAGGTGGAGATCCGGCCTATCAAGGGCCAGGTGGACAACCTCCTCCACGAGATCCGCGCTCGGGCGAGCGCGAACGAGAGGGTACTGGTAACCACCCTGACCAAACGTATGGCCGAAGATCTCGCGGAGTACTATTCGGAAGTAGGCGTAAAGTGCGCTTATTTACATAGCGAAGTTTCTACGCTGGATCGTGTAAAAATCTTGCGCGATTTGCGCCGCGGCGAGTATGATGTGCTGATCGGAGTGAACTTGTTGCGGGAAGGCCTGGACCTTCCCGAGGTTTCCTTGGTGGCGATCCTGGACGCCGACAAGGAAGGATTTTTGCGCTCGGCGGGATCGCTGATCCAAACGATCGGCCGGGCGGCGCGCAACGTCAACGGCCGGGCCGTGTTGTACGCGGACGTGATGACGCAGAGCATGAAGCGGGCCCTGGAGGAAACGGCTCGCCGCCGGGAGATTCAGCGGGACTACAACGAGCGGCACGGCATCGTGCCGCAGTCGATCGTGAAGCCCGTGGATCAGACCATGATGACGATCGCCGAGGCCGACTACCTGACGGTTCCGCTGGAGGAGCCGGAGAAAGAGCGGACGCTGACGGGCGAGGAGCGGGAAAGATACCTGACCGAGCTCGAAGCCCAGATGCGGGAGGCCGCCAAACGTTTCGAGTTCGAGAAAGCGGCGCAGTTCCGGGACCGGATCAGAAGCCTCCGGTCGCCGGGATCGATATATGAAGCAAGCCCCGTCAGTAGCTCTGGTGGGGGCGGGTAGCGTCAGCCGGTCGTTCCTGGCGCGGATCCCCAAGCTCGCTGATCAGCTTGGTCCTGTGAAGGCGCCCTCGTTCCGTGTTGCCCGGCGCATAGTCAATTCGCTCCGGTTCGGATACGCGGTGCGCGAGCACGCGGAACTGCAGGACGCGCGGCTGGTGCTGATCGCGGTGCCCGACAGCCGCGCGGCCGCCACGCTCGAGGAACTGGGCGCGGCGGTGCCCGACTGGCGCGACCGCAGCGTGGTGCTGTGCGGCAGCCGGCAAAACAGCGGGCTGCTCGCCGCGCTGGCGGCGCGGGGCGCGTCCGTCGCCAGCCTGGATCCGATCCCCGGGCTGCGCCAGGATCATTACGCGATAGCCGGCGACCGGGCGGCGCTGTCGCGCTTGCGCCGCCTGCTGGGCGACGGCGCCAAACGGACCATCGAAATCCACCCGGAGGCGAAGGAGCACTTTCTTCGCGCGCTGTGGATGGCGAGCGCCGGGGTGATGCCGGCGATCGACGCCGCGGTGATGAACCTGCGCCACGCAGGCGTGGAACGGCGGGTCGCGGTCCCTATCGTGGAGGAACTGGTCCTGAAAAGCGTGCGCGGCTATTTGCGCGCGGGACGGAAAGCCCGCCACGCGCCTCGCCATTGGCCCGTGGATTTCCCGGCGCGGCCCTGCGAGACGGAGCACGCGCTTCGCGCGTTGGCTGGTCAGTAAAACCATCGGTAGGAAACCTCCCCCACGTACCCGCGCATGCCTTGGCGAAGAACGCCACGGTGGTACTCGTCCAGGTCCTGATGCGTCAAGAACGGATCCGGTTTCCCGGTCCCGTCCGGCTGCAGGCGGGCGGACCAGATCGAGAGCGCCAGCGCGATGGCCAAGTCGTCGTTCCCCGGGGCCGCGATCGTCGTGTTACCCGACTCGGTGTAGTGACGCTCCAAGGAGCACACCTCCGCGATCAGAGCCGCCTGGTTATTGAGCGCGGCAGGAATGAACAGCACGCCGCTCTCCAGCGCCGTCTCGATCCCCGCGATCAGGTCCACTTTGCCTACCGTTCCCGCATCGGACTTGGAACCCTGTGCCGCTATGGTGATCGGGATCATACGTCCCTCGAAGCCTGACGCCAGGATCATATCGCGCACCGGCCGCCCGAGACCCGTCGCGTCAAAAGCAAGCCGGAGACGTCCTTGAAACGCCGGGTGCCGTGAGAAGTCCACTATCTCCTGCACAATCGCAGTGTAGGGCGTGCCCAGCGGGAAACGGCGACATTCGGCCACGGTGTAGACCGCAACCTCGGGGCGGTTCATGGTGTAGGGGTCGCGCTGGGTAGCGACGTAGCGGTGCCCGGCCAGCAGAACCAGGGCAGCCGGATCCCGCGACTGTCCGAGGTCCAGTCCAGCATTGTAGAAAGAGTCAGCATGGATCCACGGGCCAGGATCCCGTTTCCACTCCCGCCAAGGGTTCGCGGTGAGTGGCATGTTCGCCACTTGCCGATGGCACTGCGGAAACGCAGGAAACAGATCGGTGACCAGAGCCTCGAGCCGGTCCCGCGAGAACACAGAGGCTTCGCCGGCGAGGAACTCGCATAGATACTCCTGCCGGAATGACTGTTCGCCGCGGTGCCGCCGTTCGTTCTCGAGGAAAGCCGGCGCGATGCGCGGGCAATCGGTAGCACGGACCGAGATGCGCTCGGCTGGCTCTGGCGACACCCACTCGCGGTGGAAAAAACCCTGCGGTCCATTCGGCGTGGAGAGGATCCACACGGAGCCCGCCGTTGTGGCCAGCATCGGCATGAGCGCCAGGTACAGATCGTCGGGAATGCGGGCGGCCTCGTCGCAGATCAGAAGCGTTACCCCAGAAATGCCGCGGATGGTGTTGTCCGAGTTCGGAAGCGCCACGAGGCGTGCGCCGTTCTGGAGTACCGCGGAGTGCGGATTGATGCCGTCTCTCTTGAACGAGACCTCGGCTTTGTCGAGGAACTTCTTGCACTTCAAGAAGAACTCCGCAGCTTGACGCTGCGAGGGGCTGGCAATCACGACCATGGCCTCCGGCTGGGTCAACGCATGGTGCACCGCTTTCACAGCCGCAGCCGTCGACTTCCCCCACTGCCGCGTGCAGTTGAGGATCACGCGGCGGGACGTCGTGGTCAGCAGACGGATCTGGTTCGGGTCCGGTTCGAAGGCCAGCGTCTTGCGCGCAAAGGTGAGAATGTCGCGCGGGGCAAGGACAGATTCGAGTTCATTTCGGAATTCCATGATTTCTCCATTTTTCTGTGTCGTTTATTCAGGCAGTTCGCGCAGCTTGGCTAGCACGGACGCCGTGGCCTCGGGATACGGAGTGATGGCAGTGAACAAGAGGTTCTTGAGCACCGGCCATTCGTGGTGGTTCGTGATGGAATCCCGCGGCCGGTCGCGGGCGACGGCGAGCGGCGGGAGTTCGTTTCGAAATTTTGGTGTAACTTGCTGAGGGGCTGGAGCTTGTTCGCCGGCGCCCTCGCCCGCAGCTTCACGCGGGGTCTCGAAAGAAGGGGCTTGCTGCTCGCTCACGCGCGCGGCCCTGTCCAGGGCAGCGTTCGGGAAGGCGTCGGGGCGGAGGCGCTGGAACTCGCGGAGCTGCCGGAGGTAGTCGCGGCTGATCGCGACACCATAGCGGTGGAGCAGGTTGAGGACGCCGTCAGGCCCGGCGTTCTGGATGAAGGCGCGGGCGATGGGGGCGTAGGCGGGGTCGACGTCGAGAGACTTGGGGTCGGCGAGGAGCGTCAGTACCGCCGCCTCTGTGTTGCGGTGGCGGAGTTTCATCCACTTGGCCCAGACGATGTCTTCGAGAACGTCGAATTCCCAGACATTGCGAGGCGGATACTCGGAGAAATAGACGTCTTTGAGTTGGGTAAAGGCGTCCGGGTTTTCGTCGGGCAGCAGGTGCCGGGCCTGCAAACCGTGTTTGGTCGCGTTCTGGGCGGACCGAGCTTTGCCTTCAGGCGTTTTCGGTCCCGTCGAGTTGTTGCGCATGATATTGCTCCTTCTCGATATCAAGGTACTTTAGGAGGCTAGGGCGCCCGCAGGATGGGTTCCCGTAAGTCGCTGACGTTGCAAGAGATTGAAATTTTCAAGTCTTGTGATCGGATTTCAAAGGGGGGCCGGGCTGGGGCTGCCTGGCAGTTCTACTG
The DNA here is from genome assembly GCA_964471915.1 of uncultured Solibacteraceae bacterium. Classification (GTDB taxonomy): domain Bacteria; phylum Acidobacteriota; class Terriglobia; order Bryobacterales; family Bryobacteraceae; genus JAIEPW01. The sequence goes on from CAYYID010000057.1 coordinate 31,353, forward strand.
TATGCCTGCGCAGGCCCTAGAGGGCTAAACAGGCCGTCAGGCCAATTCGCCCGTGGCCTAGAGCGTAGGACATATTGCCAAAGCGTCCTCGCGGGAACAGCATAAGAGTTGAATGGAAACGATGCGGCACTTTCGGCAGGCATCGATCCCTGGTCCCGCACCGGCGGTGTTGCTCTTAAGACTCGAGGGCGAGATTGCACGCTGGCGACGCGGCGACGGAGGGCGAGATCGTGGGCAAGCGGATGGCTGGCACTCCAAGTCATGTCCGGTATTCGGAGCGCCGAGCAGGGGAACTGCACCTTCGGAACGAAAGAGTGACGGCGAGGGCGAGCGCGGAGTTGGACTCGCGTTGGCCAAAACACGAGAGCGGAGCGCTCGGAGCGTCATGAAGCAACTGATCCTATTCCTAGCGACGACCGCGGTTTCCTTTTGCGGTACTTTGCACTATCAAGTGACGGTGGATACGACCGGACTGGGTTCCGGCTTCCTGGACCTCCAGTTCAATCCGGGGTCCCCGGGCGGGCAAGCGGCGACTGCGACCGTCACCAATTTCGTTCCCTGGGGCGGCGTGTCCGGCGTGCCCGCCACCTCGGGCAGCGTCACCGGCACCCTGGCCGGCGGCAACTTAGTGCTCACGAACACCGCGGGAATGGATCCGAACCGTTACCATCAGGCGATCGACTTCGGTAATTCGCTCAGCCTGCTGGTGACCTTCGCGGGTCCGCTGCTGGATAATCCCGCTGGGACCGGCATTGACACCGCGTTCGAGATTTCGCTGCTTTCGGCTAGTGGCGCGTTCCTGCTCGCTAACAGACCGATCGTGCGCATCGACCTTTTTTCCGACGGCACGGCATCGTCGATCGTGTTCGTCGACGGCGGGAGCGCGGATCCGACCGAACCGGGGATCCCGGAGCCGAAGACCTTCGGCCTGTTCGCAACCGGCTTGGCTTTGCTAGCTTGGCGCCGACGAAGCTAGTCGCCGGATGAAACCGAGGTCAATTGAGTAGCCTCGAACCCGACGACTCGGTTCCGGCCGGTCCGCTTGGCTTCGTACAGGGCTTCGTCGGCGCGCCGGATGGCGTCGGCGGGATCCTGGCCATGGCTGAGGCGAGTGAAGCCGACGCTGACGGTAAGGCGAAAGACGCGGCTGTCGATGGCACACTCCAGTTGTTGGATGCCGTCACGGAGACGTTCGAGGACATCGGCGTCGTTGCCGGGTCCGCGGATGACCAAAAGGAACTCTTCGCCACCCCACCGGCAGACCCAATCGTCACGGCGCAGGCTCTGGCAGAGGTAGCGCGAAACCTGAACCAGAGCGGCATCACCACCGGGGTGGCCGAACTCGTCGTTGATCCGCTTGAAATGATCGAGGTCGAGCAATGCCAGCGTGGCGATGCTTTCATCGCTGGGCCAGGCACACAGTTCGTTCATCCGGCTGGTTGCGCCACGGCGATTGGGCAGGCCCGTGAGCGGGTCTTCGACCGCCTGAACCTCCAGCGACGCCCGCTCCCTTTGAAAGGAACGCAGAGTGCGATCGACCATGCGCAGCAGGATGCCGACTTCGTCCCGAAAGCGAGTCGGTATCGGAATGACGCGCCCGGTGGCGAGGTACGTGCGCAGGGCATCGGACGCCAGTTGCACGGGCCGGAACAACTGGTGCAGACAGAGGAGCAGGACCACAGCATCGATCAAGATACAAAGGACCAGAATCCTGAGGGCGTGGTGCTCGATTGACAGAGGCCTCCACCCGGCGAGCCAGACGACGGCGATGGAGAGGGGCAATTGGCCGACCAGCACGGCGGTGAGATAGAGCTTCCAGAGATACGATCGAAGAAACGAGGCGCTATCCAGCGCTTGGTATAGCTTCAGGCTCATTCGCAGGGTCCCCATTCGCGGCATTATCGATGGCGTGTCCAAGATCGCGCAGGGCGATGCCGAATCGTCCGCGCACGCCCGTCTTCTCGAAGACATGTTTCAAGTGGATCTTCACCGTACCCGGGGCAATGCCCAGTTGGGCCGCAATCTCACGGTTCTTGTAGCCATGGCGGATGAGCTCGACCACCTGGCGTTCTCGCTGGGTCAGCGAAACTGCGGGTTGCGGGGTTGGCTGACGCAGCGCGGGTTCCGCCACGTCCTGGAACCAAGTCAGGCCGCCACCGACGGCGCGGAGGCAGGCGAGCAAGCGATCCGAGGTGTCGGACCGCCGCAGGATTCCCTTGACGCCCAGCCCCATCCACCGCAACGCCTCCGCCTCGGTGGTGGAAACGCCCCATACGACGACCGCCCCGATGCCGGAGCCATGGGCGCTGAGCCAGTCCTGAAGACGGGCCATGCCGAAGCTCTTGTCAAGCAGCAGGATATCGGGGTGGACATCCGCCGCCAAAGCGCGCGGCAAGACGTTACAAGCCCACACCCACTCGAAATCGCCGGATTGCTCGATCCAACGCTCGACGCCGGCGGCAGCAGCCGGGCAAGTGTCACACAGGGCAACGGTGGTCCTCGACCGGATACTACTCATGGGAATACGATCGGAAGGGTCGGAGAAGAGGAGTATCCGTATGCGCACTTGGATCTTGAGATGCAAGAGAATCAAGTGTAATTGCCAAGTATGCCTAGTATGATCGCGTGGTAGAGTTACTTGCGCATTTCTGCTTGGTCCGCCCGGCCTATGCAACGCTCAGGTGAGTCGGACACTCGAACTGGCGGAACGGCTGATAGAATTTAGCGCCATCGGCGATCCACAATAGGCTCTCAGTAATTCGCAACAAAGGAGCTGCTGCTTGTCGCCGCCCACTTTCGCCTCGCTGATCGCTTATTCGATTACAGGAGTCTCGGCGCTGTTGCTGATTCGCCGCGCCTCAAACCGGCGCATACGATTTCTCGCGGTCAGCATCGGCCTTCTTCCGCTGTGCGAGGCGATTTCTATCTTGCGAGCAAACGGATGGCTACCGGGCACTCCGGTGCAACATTCGATCGAGATGGTGCAGTTGGCGGCGAGCGCCTTCGCGCTAGCCGCCGTCCATTTCTTGAATCGAGAAAACCGAGACCGCCGCAACGCGGACATGCGCCTGCGCCTGGCGGAGTCGCATGAACAACTGAGCAAGAGCGGGTCCATGGCTGCCTACGTTCCGCGACGCACGGCACCGCCGCCACAGGACGATGTAGCGGTGGCGGGCGGGGAATGCCTGGCGGACTCTCGAAAATAAATGTTCCGATTTCGGAACACGATTCTACTTGCTTAACGATTTGTAACTATGTAAAATGTCGTCAAGCGGCAGCAAGCCTATCGAAAAGTACTGCCCCTGCTGAGACTTCTCGCCCTGGGTATTGGGGGAGGTAGTATGAGTGCGAGTTTCGTGGTCGGGGATACGGCTTTCGTGGTGGTCGAAGGTTTGAAGGTCGTCCTGGGCTCCGAATTTCGGTTCGTCGCGCGCGTGAGCACGATGCCGGACCTGTTGGCGGTTCTGCACAATGAGGATCCGGACGTCATGTTGTTGGATCCAGACGCCTTAGAAATCGGAGAGAAAGAACTCGGTGAAATTCGGCGATGCTCTGACGGGAAGGTGGTTCTTTTTCACGAGGCGCACTCGCCTGCAGCGTTGAAGATCGCGACGAACGCCGCGGTTTCGGCCTGTGTGCCGAAGACGGCCAGCCTAACGGAGATCCGCGAGGCATTACGCCGGGCGGTTGCGGCGCCTCTCTCTGCCGCCGGGTTCTCGAAGCAGTTGGACAGAACGGAGCAGCATCTGGCGATTGCGTCGACGCTGTCGCATCGACAGGTCGAGATCCTGGGCCTGGTGGCGCTGGGCCGGACAAGCAAAGAGATCGCAGCGCTTCTCCGCATCTCTCCCCGCACGGTGGACTTCCACCGGGCGCACATCGTTTCACGGCTCGGGCTGAGGCAGGTTGCCGACTGGACGCGTTTTGCGATCGAAGCCGGACTGATCCCCACCGACGAATCGTACGGCAACAAGACCGCTAGAGCACGATCCGCGCGAATCTGAGCGGACGCTCGCGGCAAAGCGGGTCCGGGGAGGCTCGTTTCGCGGGCGGCCCACGCCGTTGCGGCCGAGCGAACCGCGAGGCGTCGGTCCCCGGCCCGGCGGGTCTTTAGAGAGAGTGGCGCCGCCTGAGCGGGAACCCACGCTCCGCGGGTTGGACACCGAGGCGATTCTTAATGGGTTCATGATTGCCGAGGGGATTTCTTCAATTGACGGGTCTTCGGCTGGCGCGAGTCTTGGCCCTTGGCGGCAGAAATCGATCTTGGGCGTCGCCCTTTACGCCTCGCTAAGCGTCCGATGGCGTAAATAGCGTCCTCGACCAGCCGAAGCTCGACCTTGAGGTCCTCGATTACCTTCGTCAGTTCCATACGGTTCAGTGTGTCAGACTCGACAGCCGTAATCTAGCGCCGCTGGGTTATTAACGGCAGTTGCTGCCGAAGCTCGCGACAATTCATGGTTCTTAAGCGCGGCCGTGCCGGCGGGGGCGATCCTCTGTATCGGCGGCAGCACTCGTGGAACGAGTTCCATCGATTGGCCTGAACTGCCAGCCGAGGAGCCTTCGCGCAGAAACTTTGCTAACCGCGCCCGGGTTCGGGAGTAGATGAGGTAATGACGCTCCTCCGGCATGCCCTGCGCGCCCTGCTGCGCCGCCCCGGCTACTCCGCGGTGGTGATCCTCACGCTGATGCTGGGCATCGGCGTCACGACGGCGGTGTTCAGCATCTTCCACGCCGTGCTGCTGACTCCGCTTCCCTACCCCGATCCCGGCCAGTTGGTGAATGTCTTCGATACGCAGCCGGCGTGCAGCACCTGCCCAGCGTCGTTTCCTAAGTACCACGACTGGCGCGCCCGCAATCAGGTGTTCGCGGCGCTTGGCGGAGTGAACGTCCGGGCGATGGTGCTCACCGGGCGCGGCGACCCGGACCGGGTTCAGGCCGGCGCGGCGACGGCCTCTTTCCACGACGTCTTCCGCGTGTCGCCGGTGCAGGGGCGCTGGTTCACCGAAGCCGAGGACCAGCCCGGCGGACCCAAGGTCGCCGTGCTGGGACACACGTTATGGATGCGCCTGTTCCAGGGCAGCCCCAGCGCCGTCGGCCAGAAGCTGATCCTGGACGGCGCGCCCTACGAGATCATCGGCGTGATGCCGGCGGGCTTCCGGTTCCGGCGCTCCGAGCTGTTCGTCCCGCTGCAGCAGAAGCTGGACCCGGCGACCCGCGGCAGCCACTTTCTGCCGGTGTTTGCGCGCCTGAAGCCCGGGATCGCGCCCGCCGAGGCCGCGCGGCAGATGCGGGCGCTGGGCGGCGAACTGGCCCGGGAGTTCGGGCACAACCACGGGATCGATGTCCGCCCGCTCACCGACACCGTCACTGGCGGGATCCGCACGCCGCTGACGCTGCTGCTGGGAGCGGTGCTGTGCGTCCTGCTGATCGGGGCGGCCAACGTCGCGAACCTGATGCTCGCGGGCGGCATGGCGCGGCGGCGCGAACTCGCGGTCCGGCAGTCGCTGGGGGCCAGCCCGGGCGCGCTGGCGCGGCTGCTGACCGCCGAGGGATTGCTGCTGGCCGCCGCGGGCGGCGTGCTCGGCGTGTTACTCTCCTACTGGCTGGTCTCCGGATTCACGGCGCTGGCGGCGGGCCAGTTGCCGCGCGCGGCGGAGATCCGGCTGAGCGCGCCCGTGGTGCTGTTCGCCGCCGCGATTTCAGCCGCCGCCGGACTGGCCTGCAGCCTGTTCCCGGTGTTCTGGATCGGCCGCCGCGACCTCGCCGCCGAAGTCCGCGAGGGCGATGTCCGCACGGGCAGCGCGTCGGGCAACCGCGTCCGCGCGGCGCTGGTGGTGGTCGAGATCGCGCTCGCGTTCGCGCTGTTGGCCGGCTCGTCGCTGCTGGTGAAAAACCTGCTGCTGTTGCGGAGCCGCGACGCCGGGGTCCGCACCGCGAAGATCGCCACGTTCTCGGTGGCGCTGGCGGGCGAGCGCTACCAGAACGACGCCGCGGTGCTGGCCTTCTATCGCGATCTGCTGGACCGGCTCCGCGCGATCGACGGCGTCACCCGCGCGGGGCTGATCAGCCATGTGCCGATGGTCGACTTCGGCTGGAACAGCGAGTTTCAGATTGAGGGCGACCAGCCCTGGGCGGCCAAGGACGCTCCGCTGGTGGAGTACCGCTGGATCCAAGGCGACGCGCTCGGCGTGCTGGGGGTCCCGCTGCTGAAGGGGCGCATGCTCGAGGAGCGCGACGGGCCGGCGTCGCGTGCGGTGCTGATCAACCAGGCGATGGCGGAGAAGTTCTGGCCAGGACGCGACCCGATCGGCCGCCGCTTCGGCCAGGGCGCGGACCGGACCAAGTGGTACGAGGTGGCCGGCGTGATCGGCAACGTCCGGTCCTACGGGCTGGCCCAGGTGCAGCCGTACGAGTTCTACCGGCGCCTGGAGCAATCCGTGAACGCGCGCATGTCGGCGGTGCTCGAGACCCGCGGCGACGATCCCCTGGCCGTGATCCCGCAGGCGCGGCGCGCCGCCGCCGCCGTGGATCCCGCGATCCCGCTGACCGATATCGTCTCCATGGAGCGCGCGGTGGCGGGATCGCTCGGCCAGCCCCGCCTGTTGAGCGCGCTCGCAGCGCTATTCGGATTTCTGGCCGGGACCCTGGCGCTGGTGGGCATCTACAGCGTGATGGCGTACAACGTGAACCGCCAGCGGCGCGAGTTCGGGATCCGGCTGGCGCTGGGCGCGGCGCCCGGGTCGCTGGGCCGCTTTGTGATCGGGCGCAGCCTGCAGCTCGCGGTGCTCGGCATCGCGATCGGCGGCTCGGCGGCGTGGGCGTTCTCGGGGATCCTGAAGTCGGTGCTGAACGACGTCCAGCCGGCGGATCCGTGGGTCTTCGCGGGCACGGTCGCCGCCGTGCTGGCGGTGGCCGCGGTGGCCGCGGGGCTGCCCGCGCGGTCCGCGGCGCGGGTGGATCCCGCCGAGGTGCTGCGCTCGGAATAGCGATTGTGGCCGCGTTACCCTGAAGGGCATGTCCTGGCGCGACCTCGCCATTGGTGGTGATTACCGGGCCGCCCTCGCCGCCCTCGCCGCGGAGTTCCGCGGCCGGGAGGAGTCGCTCGAAGCGACCTATCGGCTCGCCGAACTCCACGAGTTGTGGGGCGACGCGGAGTTCTTCGGCGCGGGCAAGGACGGGCCCCCGCATTACCGCCACGCCATGAGCCTGCTGTTCCCGACAGGCCTGATGTTCGACAACGCCGAGGAGCATGACCGGCGCATGGCGGCCTACTCGCGCATGTCGGACAAGATCCGTTCCGTGAACGGCTACGGCTACGCCCGGGAACAGGACCTGCCGTCGTGCGAGCCGCACCCGGATTTCCGGATGTCCGCGGAGCGGTTGGCGGAAATCGGGGCGATCGGCGAGCGGCTGGCCGCCGAGCGCGAGGCCGAAGCCGCCCGGCCGAAAGGAATTCTGCCGTTCACTTGGCCGTCCGAGGAGGCGCCCGAGTACGAGCTGGCCGAGCCTTTGCTGCCCGCCCCGCCTCCTCCGCGTCCGGTGTTGCCACCTCCGGTGGACACCTCGTTCGGGATCTCCTTGGACCGCCAGCCGCGTGCGCCGGAACCGGACCCTCCGCCCCGCTCGCCGGCCCGGCGGGACGGCTGGGCGGAGCTGGCGAACGACGACCATTGGCGTTGCCACTCGCTGGGTTCGGCACTCAGAGAGGCGGGGGATCTGCTGTCGGAGATCAACAACGAACTGGCTGCGGAAGCGTACGACCGGAGCTTGACGTTCTTCGAGGCTTACAGCCGCGCCTGGAGCGCCAATTTGCCGGCGTCGCGCTGGGATTCGGATGGCGGGCAGGAGATGATGGAGGTCTCCGCACGGCGCGGCGCCTTGCGCCGGGTCTCCAAGACGGTGCCGCCGTGGGTCCGGTGGGTGTTCGCGGGCAACTGGCAGCGCGCGCTGGCCGCTCTGCCGGACGAACATCCGGGCGAGGTTTGGAAACCGGTGCTCACGGTGCTGGCGTATGCCCCGCCCGTGCCGGGTCACGCCGAAGCCGAACGGCGGCTGAAGGCCTGGCTGGCCTGAGGACCGGCTTATTTCTTAAAGGCGCGCTTGATGTCGGGTCCGAACTCGCGCAGGACGTTGAAGAACCAGCCGAACGTCACTTCCTGCAGCGCGCCCTGGTAGCCGCGAACGTCCCAGCGGACCCCGGGGGTCCAGGCGGCGGACATCGCCTCGCCGGCGAAGGCTCCGGCGACCTTCGGCAGGTTGAAGACGTTCTTGCCTTCGCGATTGACCGTGATCACGTTCCAGGCTAGCGTGTGGCCGAGCCGGGGCCAGAATCCAGAGCACTTGCAGCGCAGGTAGCGGACTTCGTAGCCGAGACCCGCCGCCATCGAGTGTTCGATGCCGCTTGCGATGGTGAAGCGGGCCGTTCGGTCCCCGACGCGCCGGAAGTACCCCTCCGCGCCTTGACGCCATTGTTCCGGACGGTTGCCGAGGTGATCGCCGGCTGCGGATCCGAAGTTGCGAAACCAGGCGCCCCCTTTGAGGGAGAAGTTCTGCCGGACGAACAACTCCCAGCGCTGCTGCCCGGTGAGCGGCTGGTAGCCGATCTGCTTGGGAATCACACCGCCAACAAGGAAGTCCACTTTGGCGGGATCGTAGTCCTTGGGCTTCGCTTCGGCCTTGCCGGGTTTGTCACTGTCAGGAGAATCGGATACCGCTGCAGGCGGCTCCGGAAGCCGGGAGTGATCGCTGGAGACGGCGGCAGCCGCAGCGATGCAGAGATGCATTATGAGCTGTGTCACAAGTAACCTTAAGCGTGGACTCGCTCGCCCACTGTTGATCGATGCCGCGGCGGCACCGGGGGATCTTTTTCTCGGACACAAGGGTGGGTTCCACGGCTTCCTCGGGCGCGCGCGTTTCGCGCGTTTGCGCGTTGCGCGTTTGTTTGGGACAGACGGGTATTTCTCAGATTTCATGAGAACTTCATCTTGTTCGCGGCACTATCCAGCAGTATGCCGCGCTTTGCCCGAGTCGTCGTTCCCGAATGCCTTCATCACGTTACGCAGCGCGGCAACGCGCGGCGCGACGTCTTTTACTCCCTGGCCGACCGCCGGGTATACCTCGGCTTGCTGAAGCAGTATTCCGAGC
>CAYYID010000058.1:0-28990 GCA_964471915.1 uncultured Solibacteraceae bacterium
CGCGGAACTGCGCGGCGAGCGGAAGGGCCAGGAGCGTGAGGGCGAGTGCGCGAAGCATGCCCGGCAGTATATCGCCCGGGGGACCGCGATAGACTGCTCGCATGAGCTTTCCGATCCTCGGCGAGAGCCAGACGGCGCACCTGGGTCCGGTGCCGCGGATCACCAGCCTGCTGATCAAGCCCGCGTCGGCGGTGTGCAACCTGGACTGCGAGTATTGCTTCTACCTCGATCGCGAGGCGGATCCGTACAAGGAACTGCCGGCGCGGCGCATGCCGCTCGAACTGCTCGAAACCCTGGTGGACAAGTACCTCTTTTACTCCTATCCGCACGCGGTGTTCGCGTTCCAGGGCGGCGAGCCGACGCTTGCCGGGCTGAAGTTCTTCGAGCAGTTCGTCGGCTTTCAAAAGCAGTACGGCCGCGAGGGTCAGAGCGTCGCCAACGCGATGCAGACCAACGCGGTGCTGCTCGACGACTCGTGGTGCGGCTTGTTCAAGGAGTACCGCTGGCTGCTCGGCGTGTCGCTGGACGGGCCGGAGGAAATCAACGACCGTTACCGCTTCGACAAGGGCGGCCAGGGGACGTTCCGGAAGGTGATGCGGGGCGTCGAGGTCCTGAAGAAGCACGGCGTGGAGTTCAACATCCTGTGCGTGCTGTCGCAGGCGAACGTGGAGCAGCCGCGCGAGCTGTACCGGTTCTACCGCTCGCTGGGAGTGGACAACATCCAGTACATACCGCTGGCGGAGTTTGGCGCCGATGCCAGCCGCCTGCCATTTGCGATCACGCCGGAGCAGTACGGGCGGTTCCTGGTGGAGACGTTCGAGTTGTGGTGGCCGGAGCGCCGCAAGGTGCGCGTGCGGTTCTTCGACAACATCGCCGAGGCGCTGGCGGGGCAGAAGCCGGGATCCTGCACCATGCACGAGACGTGCGATTCGTACGTGGTGGTGGAGTACAACGGCGACGTGTACCCGTGCGACTTCTTCGTGGAGAAGTCCTGGAAGCTGGGCAACGTTGAGTACGACAACTTCGGCGAGATCGCGCGGCGGGCGCGGCGGTACTCGTTCGCGCAGAAGAAGACGCTGGCGCATCCCGAGTGCCAGGTGTGCGAGTACCAATCGATTTGTCATGGCGGGTGCCCGAAGCTGCGGCACGGGCCGCGGGGCGAGTTCGCGGATCTGGACTATTTCTGCGCGGCGTACAAGATGATCTACGCCAAGGCGGTGGGTCCCCTGCGGGAGGATCTGAAGAAATTGCTGGGGCGCGAAGTGGGCGTGCCGGCGATGCACGCGATCAGTCCTTACTAGCGTGACGGGTGCGAACGATCGCGCTGCGGGAGGCAACCGATGAGGTAGATTCCGGGGCAAGGACTGCGCCAAGCTGGCGCGCCGGAAGGCCTTTAAAGAGGTGCCACTGTAAGTCCGGGGACCTTTTGGAAGTGGCGCAGATTTGCGGTGAGCACCGCGTAGCCCTGCTCCATCGCGCCGGCCGCAATCAGCAGGTCGTTGAACGGCAACACGTTTCCCTAGGCTGCTTCCTGCCCCTCGATTTGACCCGCAAGCCAAGCTGTTCGGTTGGTGACCGGATGGACCGGAATCAGACTCACCAGCTCCTCGACGTATTCGCGCCGGCGCTGACAGGCTTCGGGGGTCTTGGCGCGGTAGATCCCATGAACGAGTTCCGCGACCGTCACCGGTGAGAGGGAGAGGTCCACTGGCCCGTAAGTGGCGAGGATCGCTTCGATAAAGGCCGGAACTGGCTGTTTCTCTCGTTCCGCAATGATCACGGCGCTGGAGTCCAGCACCAAGCCCGTTACTCCCACGCCGGCGGAGTCCACGGCTGTTGATGGCTGGCCACGATCTGCGCGAGATCGTCGCCGAAGTCCCCGTCGAGCGTCACGGTCGAATTACGCTGCTTGGCTTCCCGGAGGATTTCGGTAATCGGCCGGCCGCTGGCGTTCTGTGCCCGAATGATCGTCACGGGACGGTCGTCTTGTTCGATGACGACTTCAATGCCCTGCTGCACCTTGGCCAGCACGGCATGGAAATCGCGGGCTACTTCCGCTTCGCTCATGTGGACAGTCGCCATCGTTTCCATGATGCCTTGATCGGGCAGCTTACAGAGCCGGAGTTACCGCCTTCCCTAAGCTGAGAAGCGCGCCGGGCGCCGCTCGAAGAGCGGCAGCGATTCGTTCTGCAAGAGCACCCACAGCCCGTAGACGCCGAGCGCGGTGCCGAGCGGCACGTTGAACAGGTGCAGCGCGCTGACCACGATGCCGCCGATGCGCGCCCACGGAGCATACTGCATCAAACCCCAGCCGATGATCAGCGAGGGCAGCGACAGCAAGACCAGCAGCACGAAGATGAAACCCCCGACGACGGCGACGATCGGCAGCGCGATGCGCGCGTCGCGGTCCAGGTCGACGGCGCCGAGGAAGCCGGTCAGGCCGCCGAAGACCAACCCGACGACGAGCGCACCCAGCAGGATGAACGCACCGTAGACGATATTCAGGATCCCGAGGACGCGGATGTGGTTCTGCACGGGACTTTCCCCCTGCCTACAGCTTACGCAACCGGAAGAGCGGGAGTTCCCGGCGCCTGAAGGCGGCGAGCTCCCAGGCCAGGAAGAGGAAGACCGGAACGTAGATCGCCCAGCGGAGCGGCGAGAGCGGACGCCAGTCCCCGTTCTCAAGCCAGAACGGCAGGCGGTCGTAAAGAAACGGCGCAGCGGATACCCACAGGAGGAGCCCGGGCGAGGGCAGGAACGCCAGGCCAGGCAGCAGCCAGGTGAGGTACCAGGGATGGACGTTGGCGGAAAGCGCGAGGAGGGCCGCGGTGGTAGCGAGATAGGCGCGTTCGGGCGGCAGGTCGAGGCGGCGAACGACCAGGATGGCAACTCCGAAGAATAATGCAGTCAGCCACTTAGCGACCTGGGGGTCCCCCGCGAGCCAGAGCGTGAGGCCGAACAGGCTGTCGTTGTTGCGCCAGCCGCCGAGGAAGCCGCTGAGGAAGCGGAGGTTCCAGGTGACGTCGGAACGGTAGGACCACCCAAGGACTACTGTAAGCGGCACAATCCAAAGCAGTTGCCAGCGCAGCCGGCGGAACAAGACGGGGAACAGCGCCAGCGGCCAGAACTTGGTCAGCGCGGCGGCTCCGAGGGCTACCGCTGCAGCGGACCAGCGGGAACGGGCGAGCGCCAGCAGGGCGAGCACGATCCCCAGAACCAGAACCGAGTCGTTGTGGCCGCTGGTCCAGAACTCGAAGACCGGCAGCGGCGCCCAGGCGTAGACGAGCGCGCGCTCGGGAGCAAAGCCTCTTGTTTTCAGCAGGAAAGCGAGCGCGACGGAGACGCCGAGATCCGCCAGAGCGAAGGGCAGCTTGAACCAGAAGGCCTGGCGGAAGGGGTCCGGCAGGTGGCGGACGGCGCGGTAGGTCCAGAGCTCGATCTGTTCCAGCAGCGGGCCGTAGCCGGCGCGAGCATCTTTTTGACCGACATAGGGATAAGTGGCGTCGCGGAGGTCCCGGGCAGCGGGGTCCGCAGGCCGGGTCTGGTAGGGGTTGCGGCCGGCGTCCTGCACCTTGCCTTCCCAGCGGTAGCGGTAGACGTCGTCCGAGAAGGCGGGGGCTAGGGGAAAAACGGTGAGACGGAAGGCGAGCGCCGCGAATCCAATCAGCGCGAGGGCTGGTCCGCCGGGCGGCAGCTTCTCATTGACTACCGCGAAAACTGCTGTTAAGTGTATGATGGATAAGGCGGCCAGTAGCAGGGTCGTCTCCACCACCGAGCGGCGCAAATCACCGAAGGAAGCCAGGGTTAGGAACCCGGCTTCGAGTAGGACCGCGAGGATCAGTAGCCGTACGTAACGGGGAACACTCGGGATCACTATGACGAAGTCAATGGTAACAGGACTCCTGTTTCCGGCCTTCCTGGCGGCGGCTCCGCCGAGCCTCACCGATGCGCTGTTCGATACAACCTTTGCGAACATCCACCGGCTCGAGTGGTTCGATTATGCGCTGCTGATCCCGTACTTCGCCATCCTCGTTTTGCTTTCGGTCTACGGAACGCACCGGTACGAAATGATCCGGGCGTACATGAAGACGAAGAAGAAGCAGAACCCGGAGCCGGCGCAGCGCTTCGCAAAGCTGCCGAAGGTGACCGTGCAGTTGCCGCTCTATAACGAGCGGTTCGTGGTGGAGCGGTTGATCGAGGAGATCGTCAAGATCGACTATCCGCGCGAGCGGCTGCAGATCCAGGTGCTGGACGATTCGACGGACGAGACGCATCCGTTCACCGAGCGGCTGGTGAACGAGTACCGCGCCGCGGGTCACCCGATCGAGTACCTGCACCGCACCAACCGGCACGGTTTCAAGGCGGGCGCGCTGCAGGAAGGTCTCAAGAGCGCCACCGGCGAGTTCGTGGCGGTGTTCGACGCGGACTTCGTGCCGCCGCGCGACTTCCTGATGCGCACCATCCACCACTTCGCGGATCCCAAGGTCGGCGTGGTGCAGACGCGCTGGGCGTACCTGAACAAGCATTACAACGTGCTGACCGAAGTGGAGGCGATGCTCCTCGACGGGCACTTCGTGCTGGAGCATCCGGCGCGCTTCGGCTCCGACCTGTTCTTCAACTTCAACGGCACCGCGGGGATCCTGCGCGTCTCGATGATCGATGACGCGGGCGGCTGGCAGCATGACACGCTCACCGAGGATACGGACCTCAGCTACCGGGCGCAGATCAAGGGCTGGAAGTTCGTGTACCTGCCGGCGATCGAGTGCCCCTCGGAGCTGCCGGTGGACATGTACGGCTTCCAGGTGCAGCAATCGCGCTGGGCGAAGGGGTTGACGCAGGTGGCGAAGAAGCTGCTGCCGGGGATCCTGAAGTCCGATCTGCCGTGGCGCGTAAAGGCGGAAGCGTTCCTGCACCTGACGCCAAATGTCTCCTATCCGCTGATGCTGTTGTGCTCGGCGCTGATGCTGCCGGTGATGATCGTCCGCTTCTACATGGGCGTGTTCCAGATGGTGATGATCGACCTGCCGCTGATTATCGCGAGCTTCTGGTCGATTTCGGCGTTCTACCTGGTGGCCCAGCGGGAGTTGTTCCCAAAGGATTGGAAGCGCGCCATCTGGCTGATGCCGGCTCTGATGGCGGGCGGCATCGCCCTGACGGTGATCAACACGAAGGCGTTCCTGGAGGCGATCTTCGGGGTGCAGACGGCGTTCGCCCGGACCCCGAAGTACGCGATCGGGTCGAGCGCGAAGGTGAAGATCAACGACACGAAGTACAAGCGGAAGTCCGGCTGGCTGCCGTACATGGAGATCGCCATCGGCTCCTACTTCGCCTACATGGTGACGTTCGCGATCGAAACGTACAACTTCTTTGCGATCCCGTTCCTGCTGCTGTTCGTGGCGGGCTACTGGTGGGCGGGCTTCCAGACGCTCTACGAGGAGTGGAAGGGCAAGCTGGCGTGGGAGAAATCGCGGCGGCTGGCGGAGCAGGCGGACTAAGGCCAGTCAGCGCCGCGGGGGATCCATCCCCAGCCACAGGTTGAACGTGTTCAGTTCCTCGCGCCCGGTGGACTTCAGATATAGAAACACCTGCATCCGGTAAGCCGCCAGGTGGCACAGCACGAGGTTCACCCACATCACGCCGCGGCTGGCCCGGTTCCCGAACATCTCGATGGGAGCGGATAGATCGGCGTCGGCCAGAAGCGAGGCATACAGCGCGGGTTGGCCCGCCAGGGCTTCGCGGATCTGGTCCAGGTTGCGATCTTTCGCCTCGGCTTCGCCCTGGGTCCAGGCGGCGCGCCAGGCATCCAGGTCGAAAGCCGGGGCGGCGACCGCCCGGGCGTGGATGGGACCGACGATGGTCAGGTATTGCCACAACTCCAGCAGGCTGCGCTGGCCCGGCGTGGGGCGGTAGTCGAGCCGGACGGGCTCGACCTTGGAAAGAAGATGGAGCAGGATGCGGATCTCGCCCGCGAGGGCGGCGCTGAGTTCCTCGGCGGTCATACCGAACCTCCCCGAGCCGCGTCTAAGCCCATAACTCTAACTTTGACAGTAGTCGCGGGACGCGAATATCATAATAACTCCAGCGCCCGGCGCTTCAGCCGGGCCGCCGGCACAAACGAAAGACATCTATGATCCAGGTCGACCATCTCACCAAGCGATACGCTCGCAATGTCGCCGTGGACGACATCTCCTTCGAAGTCGAGAAGGGGCAGATTGTCGGATTCCTCGGTCCGAACGGCGCGGGCAAGACGACGACGATGCGGGTGCTTACCTGTTTCATGCCGCCCTCGGGGGGCACGGCGCGGGTAGCGGGCTTCGACGTCACCAAGAACCCCATGGACGTGAAGCGGCGCGTGGGCTACCTGCCCGAAACCCCGCCGCTCTATCCGGAAATGGAGGTGGCCGAGTACCTGCAGTTCGCCGGGAAGCTGAAGGGGCTCTCGGGCGCCGACCTGAACAAGCGCGTGGACGAAGTGGCGGACCGCTGCGCGGTGGGCGACGTGAAGAAGAAGCTGATCGCGAAGCTCTCCAAGGGCTACCGGCAGCGCGTGGGCCTGGCGCAGGCGATCCTGCACAACCCGGACGTGCTGATCCTGGACGAGCCGACCTCGGGGCTGGACCCCAAGCAGATCATCGAAACCCGTGAACTGATCCAGCAGCTTTCCGGCGACCACACCATCATTCTCTCCACGCACATCCTGCCCGAAGTGGAGGCGGTGTGCCAGAAGGTGATCATCATCGCCAAGGGCAAGCTGGTGGCGACGGACACGGTGGCGAACCTGACCAAGCGCATGCAGGGTTCGGAGCTGGTGAGCGTCGAGGTGGAAGGCCGGGAGGGCGCGCTGGACGGGGCGCAGGTGCGGGCGAAGCTGGAGCAGGTGAGCGGCGTCAGCCGGGTGCTGCCGAAAGACCCCGCGGGCGCGAAGCTGCGCTTCGAAGTGGAGAGCCTGCAAGGGCGGACCATCCGGCCCGAACTTGCGCGCGCCGTGGTGGAATCCGGCTGGAACCTCAATGAACTGCACTCGGCGGCGGTGAGCCTGGAAGAGATCTTCCTCGAACTGACGGCCGTCAAGGAGGGCGAGAAACAATGAAAAACGTTCTGGTGATTTGCGGCAAAGAGATCAACAGCTATTTCCGGAGCCCGATCGCCTACGGGCTGATGGCGTTCTTCGGGTTGATCGCGGGCTACTTCTTCTGGTTCTCGACGGCGTTCTTCGTCCGGCGGGGCGTGGAGAGCCAGATGATGGGGCGCGGCATGCCCATGGACGTGAACGAATGGGTGATCCGGCCGGTGCTGTCGAACATCTCGGTGATCGGGTTGTTCCTGATCCCGATGATCACCATGCGGCTGTTCGCGGAGGAGAAGCGCAGCGGCACGATGGAGCTGCTGGTGACCTCGCCGGTGCGGGACTGGGAGATCGTGCTGGGCAAGTGGAGCGCGGCGCTGCTGATGTACGGCATGATCCTGGGCATCGCGCTGGTGAACATGCTGTTGCTGTTCGCCTACGGCAAGCCGGACTGGCGGCCGATGCTGATCGGGTACCTGGGGCTGTTGCTGCAGGGCGGGGCGCTGCTGGCGCTGGGGGCGTTCCTGTCGAACACGACGCGCAACCAGATCGTGGCCGGCGTGGGTACGTTCGCCATCTGCCTGCTGCTGTGGGTGCTGGACTGGGTGTCGTCGTACGAGACCGCGGGGTGGGCCAAGGTGGTGTCGTACCTCTCGGTGCTGACCCACTTCGAACCATTCTCGAAGGGCGTGATCGACACGAAGGACCTGGTTTTTTACGTGACCTTGATCTTCCTGGGGCTGTTCCTGACCGCGCGGTCCATGGAATCCCTGCGGTGGAGGTCGTAAGCCAATGAGCTGGATACAGAGCCGACAAACGAAGTTCGCCACGTACGTGGTGGTGTACACGCTGATCGTGGTGGCGGTGCTGGGCCTCATCAACTTCCTGGCCAACCGCTACAACAAGAGCTACGACTCGACGAGCAACAAACGCTTCTCGCTGGCCGAGCAAAGCGTCAAGGTGGTGAAGGACCTGAAGGCGGACGCGAAGATCACCTACTGGGACAAGACGGGAGAGTTTCAGCGCGCCCGGGATCTGCTGGACCGCTACGATACGCTCTCCGGCAAACTGAGCGTGGAGTACGTGGATCCGGATAAGAAGCCGCAACTGGCCAAGGCGGCGGGAGTTAAGGCCTACGGGTCGATCTTCGTCGAGGCGTCGGGGCGAAGGGAAGAAGCCAAGAGCCTTTCCGAGGAAGAGATCACCGGCGCGCTGATCCGGGCGCTGAAGGGCGGCAAGCGTACGGTGTGCTTCCTGGCGGGCGACGGCGAGCGGTCGCTGGAGGAGGCGGGTCCGGCCGGGTACTCGGGCCTGAAGACGGCGATCGAGAAGAACAACTACGAGACGAAGACGATCCGGCCGGGCGAGCGCACCGAGGAGAGCGCCGAGAAGAAGAAGGTCGAAATCGGCAAGACCGAAGCGGCGCCGGCGGGCAAGGTGGAGATTCCGTCCGATTGCACGGTGACGGCGGTCGCGGGGCCGAAGAACGACCTGGGGCAGCCGGTGATCGAGGCGCTGAAGGCGTCGGTGGAGGCGGGGGGCCGGGTATGGTTCCTGCTGGATCCGCCGCTGAAGCTGGGCCGCGACGAGACGTCCGAAAACGCGGCGCTGGCAAAGGTGCTGGACGACTGGGGCGTGACCGTGAACAAGGACCTGGTGATCGACGCGAGCGGCATCGGGCAGGTGTTCGGATTGAGCGAAGTGGTGCCGATTGTCGCCAGCTACGAACCGCATGCGATCGGGCGGGAATTGAAGGGCAGCGCGTCGGCCTTGCCGCTGGCGCGGACCCTGGAAGTGAAGACGGGCGCGAAAGCGACGGTGGAGAAGCTGTTCAGCACGTCGAAGAACAGCTTTGCGAGCACGAACCTCTCGTCGCCGGAACTGGAAATCAATCCGGCGAAGGACAAGCGGGGTCCGCTGGTGCTGGGCGCCGCGGGCGCGGTGAAGGGCAGCAAGGAAGGCCGCTTCGTGGTGATCGGATCGTCGGGTTTCGCGGCGAACAACCTGCTGGGCTTCAATGCGAACAAGGACCTGGCGTTGAACACGCTGAACTGGCTGTCTTCGGACGAGGATCTGATCTCGATCCGCCCGAAGGAACCGGAAGACCGGCGCCTGACGCTCAGCGGAACGCAGATGAACATCGTGTTCTGGTGGAGCGTGGTGGTGTTTCCGCTGCTGATCGTGGTGGCGGGCGTCGGCGTCTGGTGGCGGCGGAGGTAATGCGCCTATGAGCCGGGGATTGCTGGCCGCCGTAGCGCTGCTCGCCGTGCTGGGCGGCGCCGTGTACTGGTCGAACAAGGACGCGGAGAAGAAGAAGGACGACCGCCCCGCGGATGCGCCGCCGCTGGTGGTGAAGATCGCGGACGCGGACATTCAGGAGCTGCGGTTCCGCAAGGGCGGCGAAGAGACGCGGGTGAAGTTCGACGGCAAGTGGAAGATCACTGCGCCGCGCGAGCTGATGGCGGATCAGAGCGGCGTGCTGGCGGTGGCGCAGGCGCTGAACGAGCTGGCTTCGGACCGGCTGGTGGAAGAGAACGCGACGGACCTCAGCGCCTTCGGGCTGGCCAAGCCGTCGTTCGAGCTGGAGGTCGTCAAGAAGGGCGGCAAGAGCGTGAAGCTCCTGTTCGGCGACGAGACGCCGAATGGGAACGCGTTGTTCGCCCGCGTGGACGGCGAGAACAAGGTCTACGCCGTGGCGACGTTCACGAAGAACAATCTCGACAAGAGCTGGAAGGATCTGCGCGATAAGCGGCTGCTGACCATCGAATCCGACGCGATGAGCCGGATGGAGCTGACGGCGAAGGGGCAGACCCTGGAGTTCGGCAAGATCAACGAGAAGGAATGGCAGATCCTGAAGCCGCGGCCGCTGCGGGCGGACGCGTTCCAGGTGGCGGATCTGGCGCGGAAGATCACCGGAGCGCAGATGGACGCCGCGGTGAGCGACGAGGACGCGAAGAAAGCGGAGGCGACGTTCGCGAGCGGCGCGAAGGTGGCGCTGGTGAAGCTGACCGGTGCGGCCGGCACGCAGGAGCTGGAGATCCGCAAGGTGAAGGACGACTACTTCGCGAAGTCGAGCGCCGTCGAGGGCGTGCACAAGATCGCGAAGGATCTCGCCGAGGCGGCGGACAAGGACCTGGACTTCTTCCGGAACAAGAAGCTGTTCGGCTTCGGGTTCGATGAGCCGGCGAAGATCGAGTTCCGGCTGCAGGACACGGCGACGGTGCGAACGAAGTCCGGCGACGGCTGGATGACGGGCGGCAAGAAGCTGGATTCGACGTCGGTGGCCGCGTTCGTGGACAAGCTGCGGGACCTGGCCGCGAAGAAATTCGTAGACAAGCCGCTGCCCGCTCCGACGCTGGAGATCACGGTAACGGCGGGCAAGGCGGCGGAGAAGGTGCTGGCGGCCAAGTCCGGCGAAGTGTGGCTGGCGCGGCGGGATCCGGGCACGGAGGTCGCCGAGGTGGACGCGAAGACGATGGACGAGCTGATCCTGGCGCACCACGACATCAAGGAGCCGGCGCCCGCGAAGCCGGAGCCGAAGAAGCAGTAGTCCCCAGCTTGCCGCCAAAGGGATTGACACCGAGCCGTGTCCGGTTCAGGATGTCGGCATGCGGACCCTAATTCTTTTGCTCTGTCTGGGATTGTCCGGTCTGGCGGCGGACGACCGGGCCGGATTCCGCGTGGAGGCGAGCGCCAAGCTCCGGTCGCGGCCGCCGCTGACCGCGGACGGCGGTCATACCGCCGGTACGGTAGTCCTCGAACTCAACGTTGGCGCTCCAGGTGACGTAACCAGCGCCCGCGTTCTAGGTGGTCCGGCGGAGCTGGCCGAGCCGGCGCTGGCCGCGGTGCTCGCGTGGAAGTTCGAGGCCTCCGCGAGCGACTACGTGGAGCAGGTGCGGATCCACTGGGCGGGCAAGGCGGTGCCGGGGCAAGAGCGGCAGCGGCTCCGGGTGGGCGGAAAAGTCCAGGAGTCGAACCTGGTCCACAAGGTGACCCCGGAGTACCCGGCCGAGGCCAAAGCCGCGCGCGTGCAGGGCGCGGTGCGCTTCGCGGCGATCATCGACCGGGAGGGGGACGTGGCCAACCTGCAACTAACCAGCGGGCATCCCCTGCTGGTGGACGCGGCGCTACGCGCCGTGAAGCGCTGGCGGTACAAGCCCACGCTGGTGAACGGAGTGCCGGTGGAAGTCGTCACGACCATCGAGGTCAACTTCGAGCTCGAGTAGAGGCGTCAGCGGACGAAGCCGGGCAGCAGGTACGCGTACACCATCACGATCGCGCCGATCAGCGACGCGAGCAGGATGGAGTGGCGCAGCGTGAACCGGAACAGCTTCGCCTCGTCCGCGGCGGCCATGCCGGTGGCGGCGGCGGCGACGGCGATCGACTGCAGGCTGATCATCTTGCCCATCACGCCGCCCGAGGAATTCGAGGCGGCCATCAGCGTGGGGCTGAGGCCGAGGGAATTCGCGGTGACGACCTGCAGATTGCCGAACAGGGCGTTGGCCGAGGTATCGCTGCCCGTAAGGAACACGCCGAGCCAGCCGAGCAGGGCGCTGAAAAAGGGGAAGGCGGCTCCGGTGGCGGCGAAGGCGAGGCCGAGGGTGGCGGTGGCGCCCGAGTAGTTCATCAGGAAGGCGAGCCCCAGCACGCTGGCGATGGTGACCATGGAGAGAGCCAGTTGGCGGGCGGCGGCGGCGACGATCCCCAGGAAGCGTCGCGGCGAAACACGCAGGACCAGCGCGGCGGCCATGGCGGCCAGCAGGCACGCGGTGCCGGAGGCGGAGAGCCAGCTGGCGGTAAAAAGCGCCGGGTAAGGCGCGGTCTTGGCGACGGCGGGCGCCACGCGCTCGATGGCGTTGTGGAGCCCGGGCCAGGGGATCATCTGGGTGCCGCGGTTCAGGACTTCCTTCACCGGCTCATGACCCCAGAGCAGGACGAAGGCGACCAGCAGCAGATAGGGTGACCAGGCGCGGAGCGCGGCGCGGGCGGGCGGGGCGTGACGGGTGCGCGGCGGCTCGTTCCGCGGCCGCCAGAACCGCAGCAGCAGGATCAGGACGCCGAGCGTCGCGAGCGACCCCAGGATGTCGGTCAAGTACGGCCCCAGGTAGTTCGAGGTGTAGAACTGCGCTCCGGCGAAGGCCAGCCCGGCGAGTGCGGCGGCGGGCCACGTTTCGCGCAGGGCGCGGAAGCCGCCCATGGTGACCACCAGGTACGACGGAATGATGGCCGAAACGGGCGCGCAGATGCGGCCGACGTTCGCACTCAGGACGTCGAGCGGCAGTCCGGTGATGCCCTGCAGCGTGACCAGGGGGATCCCGATGGAGCCGAAGGCGACGGGCGCGGTGTTGGCCAGCAGGCAGATCCCCGCGGCGTAGAACGGGGAGAACCCGAGTCCGGTAAGCATGGCGGCGGCGACCGCGACGGGGGTGCCGAAGCCGGCGGCGCCTTCGACGAAGGCTCCGAAAGCGAAGGCGATCAGCAGGGCCTGCAGGCGCTGGTCGGAGGTGAGGGCGCCGATGGAGTCCTTCAGGATGTCGAACTGGCCGGTTTCGACCGTGAGCCGGTAGAGGACGATGGCCCAAAAGACGATCCAGCCGATGGGGAAGAGGCCGAAGGCCGCGCCGTAGCTGGTAGCCGACAGAGCGAGAGGGATGGGCATCCGGTAGACGAAGACGGCGACCGCCAGGGCGGCGGCAAGCCCGGAGAGCGCGGCGACGTAGCTCGGCTTGCGGCGGACGCCGAGCAGGAACAGCATGACGGCGATGGGGAGGGCGGCGATCCAGGGGGACCAGTCGCCCAGGGGCGCATAGTCGTGCCGCCAGGGGCTGTCAGGCATCCCGACATCCTAGCAGGTGTTAAGTTTCCGGCCCTTTCTGCCGATGATCCTCTTCTATGAGCGCTCCGGTGGCCAGCAACTTTCAGGATCACTATCTCGTGCTCAACGTCGAGCCGAACGCCTCCTCCGACGCGATTCAGAAAGCCTACGCGGCGCTGGCGGCGAAGTACCATCCGAACAACGGCGGCACGCCGGATCCCGAGAAGTTCAAGTCCGTAACGCTGGCGTTCGAGGTGCTGGCGGACCCGGTGACGCGGCGGATGTTCGACGACCTGCGTCCGAAGGACAAGGACGAGGTCCCGGAGTTCCGCGCGGAGTTCTTCGACGCCATCGCCAAGGAGAAGTACCGCCGCCTGACGCTGCTGTGCATGCTGTACGACCGGCGGCGCGACCGTCCGGTGACCGGCTGCCTGTCGATGCGGCACGTGGAGCAGATGACGGTGTTCCCGTCCGAGGAATTGCAGCTCAGCATCTGGTACCTGAAGCAGCGGGGCTACGTGGTGACGGACGACAAAAGCAACCTGCAGATCTCGATGGAGGGCATGGATTATCTAGAGGCCCACCTGCCTGCGGCGGAGTCCGTTCTGCCGTACCTGCGGTCGCACGCCCCGGCGGCTCCCCCGCCCCAGCCCGAACCTGAGCCCGAGGCTCCCGCGCCGGCGCCGGAGCTCATGATGTCGGAGAGCGTCTCGCTTTCGACGCGCCGCCTGGCGCTGGCGCTCAAGCGATGATCTGCAGCGGCGCAAAGTCGCCGCGCAGAATCGATTTCGGATCGGCGAAGCCCATCCATTGCTGGATCATCGTCGCGTAGACGCGGCGGAAGTCCGTAGTCATCTTGAGATCGCCGTTGTCGTCGAGATCGGTCAGGCTGGGGTGCTTCTCGTAGACGCCCGGCTTGACCTTGCGGCCCAGCACGAACATGGGTCCGGCGGTGCCATGGTCGGTGCCGCCGCTCGCGTTCTCCTCGACGCGGCGTCCGAACTCGCTGAACATCATAACGGCGACGTCGTCCAGGCGGTTCATGCGCTTCAGGTCCCCGAAGAAGGCGTGGAGCGACTCGGCGAGCCCGGTGAGCAGATAGAAACGCCCGCTCTGCTGACCGGCATGGGTATCGAAACCGCTCAGGCTGACGTAGTAGATGCGCGTGGGGAAGCCGGCGTGGATCAGCGCGGCGACTTTGCGGAGGTCCTGGCCCAGGGGGGTGCTGCCGTAGCCGACCGGGGTCGCGTAGCTGCGGGTGGATTCGCGGACTTTCTCTGACGTGTCAGCGGCGTTCTGGGCGATGCCCGCCAGGAAATCGAGCGTTTCGTTGCCCGAGCCGCGGGCTCCGATGAGCTTGCGGTAGCTGGCGCTCTGGAGGGCCTCGCCGGCCCGCACAAACTCCTCGGGGCGGTTGAAGACGACGGGAGCGTGTTTGGCGGCCTGCACGGCGAGCGATTGCTTCTGCGCGACATTGACGATCGTGTTGGCGGGCGCGGCGGGCCAGCGGGCATCGGCGAAGCGGCCCACCCAGCCGGTGGTTTCGGCCTGGTGGGGCACCGCGGTGTGCCAGTACTCCATCGAGGAGAAGTGGCTGCGGTCGGGATTCGGGTAGCCGCAGCCTTGCACCACGGCGACCATGCCGTCGTCCCACAGGCGCTGGAGCCCAGAGAGCGAGGGATGGAGACCGAGGTCGCCGTTCAGGCGCAGGATCTGCTTGCCGTCGTGGCCCAGCACGGGGCGGGCCTTGCGGTAGGCGTCGTCGCGCCAGGGGATGACGGTGTCGAGCCCGTCGTTGCCGCCGTTCAGCTCCACGACGACGAGGATGCGCTCGGGTTTCGGCTCCGCCTTCTGGGCGGCCAGGGCGAGCGAAGCCTGACCGAAAAGGGCCGGCAGGGCCTGGCCGATGCCGAGGCCGAAGAAGCCCTTGCGGAAGATCTCGCGGCGGGATGACAGGGAGTCGAAGTTCATCGGGGTCCTCCTAGGAGAGCTGATACTCGGGCGTGCTGAGGATCAAATGGAGCAGCTCACGGAGTGTTTTCTCCGTGGAGCTCTTGCGGTAGTCGACTGCCGAACCGCCATTCAGCCGTTCGAAGAAACGGACGAGTTCGGCGCGGCGCTCGCCGGTGAGCGGAGCGCGGAGGAAGCGAGCCATCAGGCGGTCGACGACCTCGCCGGAGACGGCGGCCTTTTCCTGTTCCAGCATGGCGGCGAGGCGGAACTCCGGGACCTTGCGCGGCTCCGGCGGCACCCGTTCCGGAGCTTTCCACGCGGCGTTGAAGACGCCGCGGAAGAGGTTGAAGTCCTCGGCCTGGAGTTTCATCGTGTCGGCGCTGCCCGCGGATCCCTTGGCGGCAGGATCGGCCATGTTGTTCATGCCGCCCCCGCCGCCCTGGGGGAAGTCCGTGAAGTTGCCCCGGGCGGCGAGTTCGAGGAACTGGTTGTGGATGAAGTCGCCGGAGAGGCGGCGGGTGCCCTGGAGGTGCGCCTGCGGCACGACGGGCGTCTCCTCGGGGAAAAGAATGTAGCGCGCGACGTTGGCGCGCTCGAACATCGTCGCGGGATTGATCCAGGCTCTGCCACCATCCCAGCCCTTGACGTTGGGGGGATAGAAGACCTGCTGGCCGAGCGACGCGGTGAGCGCCGCGAACCGGGGGTACGTGGGCGCCTCGCCGAGACCGAGCTTGCGGTAAGTGGAGATGACGAGCTGCACGGGGCTCTTGATCTGGGTGGCGTAGCTCGGGGCGCTGTAGAAGTCGCGGGACAGGAAGACGGTTTCGAGGAACGGCGCGATCTCGTACTTCGTTTCGCGGAGCCGGGCGGCCAGCCGCTCCTCAAGCTCGGGTCCGAGGTCCTCGCGGACGAAGAACTTGTAGAGCTTGCGGGCGAGGAAGCGGGCGCACGCCGGCTGCTCGAGGAGGATATCCACGACGTCCTCACCCCGGAAGTTGCCGGTCTTGCCGAGGACGGTCTTATCGCCTGCGTCGTGCAAGTCCTGGCGGTCGATGAAGCGGCCGGTGGGCGTCAACGACCAGCCGGTGAAAGCGCGCGCGGCTTCCTTGATGTCCTTCTCGGTGTAGTTGCCGACACCCAGCGCGAACAGCTCCATGATCTCGCGGGCGAAATTCTCGTTCGGGTGACCCTTCACGTTCTGGGTGTTGTCCAGGTAGATCAGCATGGCCGGATCCTGACCGATGCCGATGAGGAGATTCCGGAGGCTGCCGTTCGCGTGGGCGCGGAGCATGGCGAACTGGCGGATCATCATCCGGTAATCGCGGGACTTGTCGTTGCTGGTGGCGAAGTGGCCATGCCAGAACAGCGTGAGCTTCTCTTCGAGGGGACGCCGGGTGCGAACCATGCGGTCCGCGAGCCAGGTGGAGAGGCGCGCGGTTTCGAGCAGGTCGATGTTGCGCTGGAAGTAGAACTGGTCGACCACGGCCTGTTTCCCGGTCTTGGCGATGCGCTTGCCCTCGGGAGTAACGCCGGTGACGGCGTCGTCCATGAGGCGGGCCTGCTGGGCGGGCGGCAGGCCGTCGAGGTTCTTGTTCAGGATGGCGGTGAAGGCGCGGACCATCCCGAAGCGGGTCCAATCCGGGGACGGGTAGATGCCGGTTTCCGCGAAGTCCGGGAGCGGGACGTTCGCGACGGTCTGGTAGCGCACCAGACGGCGGACGGCGGCATCCGGCGAGAGCGCGGCCAGGGCGCGGATCTCTTCCGGGGCGCCGCCGAAACCAGCGCGCTCCAGCAGATGTGCGGCGCGGTCGTAGTTCCAGTCTGCCGGAGCCACCGGAGTCAGGTCGTTTTGCCAGGTCTTGGGTGCGGGACCCTGCGCCAAGACCAGACCAGCCCATCCGATCCAAAGGAAACGTATCACGAGAGCCTCCGCGTGGCCACGATAGCAGGGCTCCCAGGGGACTGCAAGCCGGACGCGGCCCGGCGAGACGCACGTGCTTCAGAAGTTGATCCGGCCGCTGACAACGATAATCCGATTGCCATCGGCCGTGGTAATACGGCCGAAGTTCACCGAGTTGATGTCGGCTTCGGGGTTCCCGAACTGCGGCTTATTGAGGGCGTCGAGGGCGTCGGCGCGGAACTCGAGGCTCACGCGTTCGCTGATCTTAACGCGCTTCACGAGATTGATGTCGAAGCGGACCGAGCCGGGGCCTTCGAACGAACTCAGGGCCATGGTGCCGGGGCTGCCGGGCACGGGGTTGACGAAGATCAGGTTGCCCCGCGCGTCGCGGATGGCCTGGAGTGCGCTAAGGCCGCGCAAGCCGTTCTGCGTGGTGATGTTCTGGACGTACGGATCCTGGACCTGCGTGAGGCCCGGGAAGTACTGGATGCCGCCGCCCAGGCGCTGGACGCCGCCGATGCCGCGGTCCACGGCGCCGACGCTGGTCGCCGGCGTGGAGGCTGCGTTGAAGGTGTTGAACGAAGCGCGTCCGGACACGATGGTGATGGGGTCCCCAGAGAAGAGGTTCACGATGCCGCCGAGCTGCCAGCCGCCGACCAGCTTGGCCAGAACGCCCCGGCTGTTGCCGAGGAACGGCCGGCCGGGGCCGAAGGGGAGTTCGAAGGTGCCGCTGTTGCGGATGGCGTGGCGCAGGTCGAAGCCGAGGCGCTTCTTATCGAGACCGCGGTCGCGGGCGCTGCGGTAGCTGCGATTCAGTTCGTCGCCGTCGCCGGTCTCCTCGCCGAGCGCCTTGCTGAGCGAGTAGTTGCTCTGCAGGGTCCAGCCGGAGGAGAAGCGCTTGGATAGATCGATCTGGAACGAATGGAAGGTGGAGTTGGCGTAGTTGCCGGCCAGGCGCGCGCTGGTGAACTGCGGGTTGACGATGACGAAGTTCGAGGGCAGGCCGGCACGGGTGAGCAAGCCGCCGCGGACGCCGGTGAATTGCGTGTTGGTATTGAAGTACTCGGCGAAGTCGGCGACATTGTTGCCGCTCAGGGCCGCCTGCGTGGTGGAGATAACGCGCGCCGCCTGGGATCCCGTGATCGTGGTGCCGTTCACGACACCCAGCCCGCCGACGTTCAGGCCCAGGAAAATCCGGTCGAGCAGCGGCGAGTTGCCGCCGGCCTGGGTGACCTGGAAAGCCTCCAGCAGCCCGTTTTCAAAGATGTTGCGCTCGTTGATGTCAGCGCCGCGGATCAGCTTGGTGCCTTTGCTGCCGACGTAGCGGGCTTCGAGGACGGTGTTGCGGGCGATCTCGCGCTGCAGGCTGGCGTTCCAGCTCTGGATGTAGGGCGTGCGGAGGCCGTTGTCGAAGCTGCGGATGGTTTGCGAGCGGTCGGTGACGGGGATGGTAGTCAACGGGACGCCCTGCGGGGTCAGGGGCAGGGCGATGTTGCGGAGGTCGAGGTACTGCCCGCTCTGGAAGAGCACGCGCTCGCGCAGGCCGGGCTGATCGCCCGAGACCACGTCAATGAGCCGCAGGGATTGCCGCTCATAGCTGATACCGTAGCCGGCGCGGAACACCGTGGCGGTCTTGAACCAGGGCAGTTTCCAACTGACGCCCACCGCGGGCGCGAAGTTGTTGAAGTCCTCGTTGTAGAGCTTGGTATCCGGGTTCGAGGTTCGTGGTCCGATCAGGTTCACGCGGGTGAGGCTGCCGTTCAGGCGGCCCGGCTGAAAGACGTCGTTGAACGTAGTCCCGGAGAGACCGAAGATCGACTGCGAGCCGCCTTCGAGCGCCGCGGTGCGGCCATTGGGATCGTAGGGGACGCCGTAGTACTCCCAGCGGACGCCCAGGTTGAGCGTCAGGTCGCGGGAGACCTTCCAATCGTCCTTGAAGAACCACGAGACCTCGGGGCGCTTCCAGTGGCGGTACTTGTACAGGCCCGGCTCGTAAACCGGATTCGCGCCGCCGTTGGAGTTGAGCGCCTGCGCGACGCTGGCGAGGGAGCCGCTGAGGTCGTTGAGCATCGCGACGGCGGTATTGACGTTCTGGCCGATGCCGGGGATACGGTCGATGCCCACGACGGCCGCGCCGCCGGTGCCGAAGTTCGCGCGCGGGATCACGTCGGTGGAATTGAAGCTGTTGGTGCTCGAGAATCTGACGTCCACACCGCCCTTGAAGGCATGCTTGCCCTTGATCCAAGTGAGGTTGTTGACGTATTGGTAGAGCGGGTTGAAGAGACGCACCGGATCGTCGTCGGTGACGGTGGGGTCGGTGATCTGATTGAAGTTCAGCAGGTACGGCCTGCCGTTCGCGGTGCGCGGAAAGAAGCCGTCATTGGCACGCACCTCCCACGGGGCAGTGTCCCGGCGGTCGGGCCGGAGAACGCCGGCGCGAAATTCGTTCAGCAGGTTCGGGCGCAGCGTGGAAAGCACGGCGAGGCTGTGGAAGCGGTCGCTGTTGCGGCTGTCGCCGCCCGGCGCATCGGGGAACCGTTGCGAGTAGCGGCCGTTCAGGGAGTTGCTCTCCTCGCGGTTGTAGGTGTAGCTGATGCGGTGGCGTTCGAAGTTGTGGTCCACGCGGATGTTGAAGATATTGGCGTCGCTGGTGGTGGGGAGCTGCCACGTATAGCCGGCGGTGTTCAGGCCGTCGCCGAAGCGGTAGTTGTTGGGCAAAGGCATGACGCCGAGCGCGCGGGCGACCGCCCCAGTCGGGTCCAGGCGCTGGCGGTTCGGGTCGATGCCGAAGAGGCTGACGGTCTGCAGGTCGCCGACGGTGGCGTTCGGAATCGTCGGCCGGCGGGGCGTGCCGTCGAAATTCACCGTAGAGAGGTCGCCGTTACCGGCATTGGCGTTGCGGGCGCCGGGAAAGAAGCGGTACAGGCCCTGGCGCATCGGCGCGGTGTAGACGGTGCGGTTGACGGTGGTCTTCGCGACCTGGCGCTGGCCGTCGTAGAGGAAGAAAAAGAAGGTCTTGTTGCGGCCGTTGTAGATCTTCGGCAGTACCACCGGGCCGCCGATGCGCCCGCCGAACTGGTTCCGGATCAGGTTCTCGCGGGGTGACAGATCCTGCCCGGTCTGGGCGTCGCGGCCGTTCTGGTTGTTAAAGAAGGTATTGGCGTTGAGCACCGTGTTGCGGTGGAACTCGAACAGGCTGCCGCGGAACTCGTTGGTGCCGGAGCGCGAGATCATCTGAACCTGCCCTGCCCCGCGGCCGAGTTCGGCGTCCGCCGGCGACGTGATCACCCGGAACTCCTCCACGCGGTCGACGCTGGTGAAGATGGGCGAGAACAGCCCCTGGTGGTTGCGCTGGTCCTGGATATTGAGGCCGTCCATCGTGATGTTGAGGGCGGCAGTGCGGTTGCCGGAGAAGTTATCGCCGATCAGGCCGGCCTGGGTAAGGACAAGGCCGAGGGCGTCGCGCGCGGGGAGCGGCAGGTCGAGGACCTTCTGGCCCGTGATCACGCCGCCGACGGTGGCCGTCGCGTAGGCGAGTTTATTGTCGGCGTCGGAGGTGACGGTGACCGACTCCGTGGCCGAGCCGACGTCCATCTTGAGGTCGATCTGCTGGCGGGCGCCGACTTCGAGGGCGATCTTGTCCACCACCGAGCGGCGGAAGCCGGAGTTCTCGGCTTCGAGCCGGTAGCTGCCGGGCTGCAGGGCGGCGAAGAAGTAGACGCCGCTGGCGTTGGTCAGCGCCTGTTGCTTGACGCCGGTGGCGACGTTGGTCGCGGTTACCTTCACCCCGCTCATGACGGCGTTACTGGAGTCGGAAACGGTCCCGGAGAGGACTGCATCGGAGTTTTGCGCCGTCAGCGCGGACACGAGGAGCACAAAGACCGCCAGGAAGCGAGTAACCATGGTGGATGTATTCTGGCACGGCCTGCCGCCGAAGGAAACCGGGGCGGGGCGAAGCGGATTCCGGGAGGGCGGGACGGTCCGGGAGGCGTGTTACCATAGTGCGTGCCACCGAGAATCCTCGGCGTCATTCCCGCCCGGTACCAATCCAGTCGCTTCCCCGGCAAGCCCCTCGCTGTCCTGGCGGGCAAACCCATGCTGCAACACGTGTGGGAGCGGGCATGCGAATCGCGCTACCTGACGGCGGTGATCGTGGCGACGGACGACGAGCGGATTGCCGCGGCGGCGCGCGGGTTCGGCGCCCGGGTGATGCTGACGCGGGCGGATCACGCATCCGGAACGGACCGGGCGGCCGAAGTCGCCTCGGCCGGCGAGTGGACCCTGGTGATCAACATCCAGGGGGACGAACCCCTGCTGGACCCCGCAGCGATCGACGCGCTCATCCTGGCGATGCTCGATGCTCCGGACATCCCCATGGCGACGCTGAAGAAGGCCATCGAGGATCCGGCCGAGATCGCGAATCCGAACGTGGTGAAGGTGGTGACCGGACGCGAGGGCGACGCGGTGTATTTCTCGCGGGCCGCGATTCCGTATGCGCGGGACGGTGCGGCCGGCGTCCGGTATTACAAACACATCGGGATTTACGGCTACAAACGGGACTTTCTGCTCGCGTATCCGGACCTGCCGGCGGGCCCACTGGAGCAGATCGAAAAACTGGAGCAGTTACGGGCGCTCGAAAACGGTTACGATATCCGGGTTGTGGAAACGGAATACGAATCGATCGGCGTGGACTCGCCCGCGGACCTGGAGCGGGTGGCCGGACTCATTGCGCGGTATTCATCTTTAACGGAGGGCAACGGTCATGGCTAAGTACATCTTCGTCACGGGGGGCGTGGTCAGTTCGCTGGGCAAGGGCATCGTCGCGGCGTCGATCGGCTGCCTGCTGGAGTCGCGCGGACTGCGGGTGACGCTGCAGAAGTTCGATCCGTACCTGAACGTCGATCCGGGCACCATGAGCCCGTATCAGCACGGCGAAGTGTTCGTCACCGACGACGGCGCGGAGACGGATCTGGACCTGGGCCACTACGAGCGGTTCACGCACGCGCGGTTGACGCAGGCCAATAACCTGACCAGCGGCCGCATCTACGAGCAGATCATTTCGCGCGAGCGGCGCGGCGACTACCTGGGCAAGACGGTGCAGGTGATTCCGCACGTGACCAACGAGATCAAGGCCGCGGCCCGCAAGGTGGCGGCGGGCGTAGACGTGGTGATCGTCGAGATCGGCGGCACGGTGGGCGACATCGAGAGCCTGCCGTTTCTGGAGGCGATCCGGCAGTTGCGCCACGAGCTGGGGCGGGACAACACGATCTTCGTGCACGTGACGCTGGTGCCGTGGATCGCGGCGGCGCACGAGTTGAAGACCAAGCCAACGCAGCACTCGGTGAAGGAACTGCGGGCCATCGGTATCCAGCCGGACATGCTGTTCTGCCGCAGTGAGAAGCCAATGCCCGAGGACATCAAGGAGAAGATCGCGCTGTTCTGCGACGTGGACGTGGACGCCGTGATCGCGGCGCGCGACGTCACCTCGGTGTACGAATGTCCGCTGGTGTTCGCCGAGCAGGGCGTGGACGACATCATCCTGCGGCTGCTGCGCACGGACGCGCGCTCACGCGACCTGGACCGCTGGACGCGCATGATCGAGCGGATGAAGAATCCGACGCAGCAGGTCTCGATCGGCGTGGTGGGCAAGTACGTCGAGTACGAGGATTCCTACAAGAGCCTGAAGGAGGCGCTGCTGCACGGCGGCCTGGCGCACTCGGCGATGGTGAACATCACTTGGGTGGAGTCGGAGCATCTCCACTGGCCGGATTGCGCGACGCAACTCGAGAAGTACGATGCGATCCTGGTGCCGGGCGGCTTCGGCAAGCGCGGCATCGAGGGCATGCTGAACGCGATCCGCTACGCGCGCGAGTCCAAGGTGCCGTACTTCGGCATCTGCCTGGGCATGCAGACGATGGTGATCGAGTTCGCGCGGCACGTCTGCGGCATGGAGAAGGCGAACTCGACGGAGTTCGATCCGGCGACGCCGGACCGGGTGATTTACAAGCTGCGGGAGCTGAAGGGCGTGGACGAGCTGGGCGGCACGATGCGGCTGGGCGAGTACCCGTGCATCCTGGCGGAGGGCTCGCACGCGATGCGCGCGTACGGCGAGATGCAGATCAGCGAGCGGCACCGGCACCGTTACGAGTTCAACCGGGAGTTCGAGAGCATCCTGAAAGCGGGCGGGTTGCAACTGACCGGCCAGACGCCGGACGGCGTGTACGTCGAGATCTGCGAGATCGCGAACCACCCGTGGTTTCTCGGCTGCCAGTTCCACCCGGAGTTCAAGTCGAAGCCGTTCGAACCGCATCCGCTGTTCCAGGCGTTCGTGGGCGCGGCGATCGAGCACAAGAAGGCGCGGCTGCAACGGGAGCAGGCGCCGAAGGCGGAGCAGGCGCGGGCTTAGCGGCGCGGAGCTGCAGCAGCCCGCTCGTACACCACGCGGCCATCGACGATGGTCATCAGGACTTCTGTCTTGAGAATTTCCCGCGCCGGGATCTTCAAGAGGTCGCGGTCCAGCACGGTGATGTCCGCCAGCTTGCCCGCCTTTAACGACCCGCGAACCTCGCCATCGAAGGCCGCCTGCACGCCGTGTAGCGTATACGCGCGGAGCGCTTCCGCCATGGTGATCCGCTGCTCGGGATACCAGCCGCCGGGCGGCTGGTAGTTCACGGTCTGCCGCGTGACGGCGGCATGCAGCAGGTACTTCGGGTGGTTCTGATAAAAGGCGGCGTTGGTGCCTGGCCAGTCCGAGCCGAACAGCAGCGTCGCGCCGCTATCCAGCAGTGAGCGGAACGCGTAGGCGCCGCGGCAGCGGTCCTTGCCGATGCGCTCCTCCATCCAGCGCATGTCGTCGGCGAGGTGCCAGGGATTCACCTCGGCGAAGACGCCCAGCGCGCGGAAGCGGGGGAAGTCCCGCGGGCGGACCACCTGGCAATGGATGACGCGGTAGCGGCCGAGGTCCGCGCCGGTTTCCTTTTTCAGGCGCTCGAAGGTGTCGAGCATCAGCGCGGTGCCTTTGTCGCCGATGGCGTGGACGTTGGCGGGGAAGCCGGCGGCGTGGGCGGTCTTGAGAAAGCCGAACATCTTTTCCATGTTGCCGTTCTTGAAGGGCGGACCCGGGTCGTCGCTGGTCTGGGCGCGGTAGCCGCCGTAGTTGCCCGGCTGGTCGTTGTAGGAATCGAAGAACAGGGCGGAGTGGTTGCCCATGATGCCGTCGATGTAGCCCTTGAAGGCGCCCCAGCGGAGGTAGGCGCTGGGCGCGCCGGACCTCGGGTGCGTGCCGAGCCGGAGGCCGCGTTCTTGGAACTCAGCGGCGCGCGAGAGGTCGGCGCGCATCCAGACGCGGACGGTAAGCTCCCCGGACTGTTCCAGCGCGGCGAAGCGCTCCATCTGGGGATCGTTGGTGATGTCGTGGATTTCGGTGATGCCGGCTTTGCGGATCTCGGCGAGAGCGGCGCGGGATTCGTCGAGCAGGCGGGCGGGAGATTTCGGTTTCACGGCGCGTTGCAGCTGGGCGACAGCCGGCGCATCCGCGGCCATCAGTCCCGTGGCGGCAACCGGATCCTGGAGCAAGCCCGCGGCGGCGAGCGCGGCTCCATTGGCGAGGAACAGCTTGCCGTCGAAGCTGCGCACGAAGACGGGATGGCGCGGCGTGAGGGCGTCGATCGTGGCGCGCGCGGGTTGCCAGCGGGCGGCCTTCTTGGCGCCAGCGGCGGAGGCTCCCTCGGCCCATTCCTCGTAGGCGCCCCAAAGCCCGCCGGTGATCCATTCGCCCGGCGGCAGCAGCGCCGCGACGCGGCCGATTTCCGCGCGCAGCGCCTCGTCGGAAGACACGCGGAGCAGGTTCGCGTCGTTCAGCAGCGCGCCGGCGCGGTCGAAGTGGGTGTGTCCGTCGACAAAGCCGGGCAGCACCATCGCTCCTCGCAGATCGCGGACCGTGGTGCGGGGTCCGATGAGACTGGCGGCTTCGGTGCGGTTCCGGAAAACGCCCGCGATGCGGTTGCCGCGGATGGCCACCACGGTGGCGGCGGGCAGGTCCCGTTCCATGGTGTGGACGATTCCGTTCACCAGGATCAGGTCGGCTGGCTGCGCGTAAGCGAGCGCGGCGAGCAGTGCGGTGCAAAGGGGAACACATCCACGCGGGACTGCCGTCATAAGACCTCCGTCAGACGGATGGTATCAGGGGAGGAGGGCGGCCACCTTCTGACTTCGGCCGCCGGGCGGCGAAGGCTCAACGGGGCTCGACTCCTGTCCCACCGGCCGGAAAGCCGATGCGCCGCCGGCGTGGCTCCGGGAGCGCCTTCATTCGCTTGACCTCGCCGGATAGCCGGCCGATGTCGTCGACGAGAACCTCAATGACCGAGACGGTGTGTTCCTCGCCGCGCTCCAGTTCCGCCATGCGGGCCGCGAGATCCTGGTGCGCGGCAATCAACTGGCGGGTGTGTACGAACGCGCGAACAATGGCGATGCTGGTCTGCACCGCACGAGGACTGCGGAGCACCGAGGCCAGCATCGCGACTCCCTCCTGCGTGAAGGCGAAGGGAGGTCGCCGGAGTCCCATTCGTGCGGCTGGATTGGAGGTCACAATCTGTGACCTCCACTGGTCGAGTTCGTCCCGGGAGAGTTGGAACGCGAAGTCCTCGGGGAATCGGTCGAGATTGCGGCGCATCGCTTGGTTCAAAGCCTTCGTCGGAACTTCGTAAAGCGCCGCGAGATCGGCGTCGAACATCACTTTCTGGCCGCGAATCACGTAGATCATCGCCTCAAGCGGGCGCCTCGACGATAATTGATACACGGATTTACTGTTCTGCTGCTGAGACATCCAGAGTCCTCGTCCACGAGAGTCGACTAGTGGACCGCGGAGCTGGCGTCCACGGTGAGATCCCTCAGAACGCGACGTTTCTGGGAATGTTAAGAGAGTAACACCGACGGAGCGGATCTCGATTCTCCAGCAATACAGGGAGAATTCCGCTACCCCTATCCCACTATCCCTATAGATGTCCCTTTTCCGGACCCAGTCCGCCGCCGTCTACGGCATTGACGCGCATCTTATTGATGTCGAAGTAGATCTTTACGGTTCCGGGGACCCGCGGGGCATCGTGACGGTGGGGCTGCCGGACGGCGCGGTGCGCGAAAGCCGGGAGCGGATCAAGTCCGCGCTGATCAACTCGGGCTTCGGGTACCCCGGCAAGAACGTGACCATCAATCTCGCCCCAGCCAACGTCCGCAAAGAGGGCGCGGGGTTCGACCTTCCCATGGCGCTGGGGATCCTGGGGGCGATGGGTATCGTCCGGGCGGCCGACCGGCATGTGTTCGTGGGCGAGCTGTCGCTCGATGGCGCCCTGCGGCCGGTGCGCGGAGCGCTCTCCATCGCCGCGTGCGCCCGCAAGGAAGGGATCACGAACCTGATCGTGCCGTCGGAGAACGCCGCCGAGGCCGCGGTGGCGGACGGAGTGAGAGTGTTCGGTGTCCGGCACCTGGCGGAAGCGGTCCAGTTGATGCGGAACCCGGAGAAGTTCACGCCCCAGTCACCGTCGGCGCCGCGCGGCATGGTGCATGAGCATGCCGCCCCGCCGGATTTCCGCGATGTCCGCGGGCAGACCGGCGCCAAGCGGGCGCTGGAGGTAGCGGCGGCGGGATTCCACAACGTGCTGATGATCGGGCCGCCGGGGTCCGGCAAGACCATGCTGGCGCGCCGGATGTCGGGCATCCTGCCGCCGCTGGGCTTCGTCGAGGCGCTGGAAACCACGAAGATCCATTCGGTGGCGGGCCTGCTGGATCCGGGCGCGGGGCTGGTGCAGGACCGGCCGTTCCGGTCGCCGCACCACACGATCTCGGACGCCGGGTTGATCGGCGGGGGGCCGTCGACGCCACGCCCGGGCGAAGTGTCGCTGGCGCACAACGGGGTCCTGTTCCTGGACGAGTTGCCGGAGTTCCCGCGCAACGTGCTGGAGCTGTTGCGGCAGCCGCTCGAAGAAGGGTCGGTGACCATCGCGCGCAGCCAGATGACGCTGTCGTTTCCGGCGAGCTTCATGCTGGTCGCCGCCATGAACCCGTGCCCGTGCGGCTTCTTCGGGGATCCGACGCGGGAGTGCCGCTGCACGGGCGGGATCATCCAGCGGTACCTGGGCCGCATCTCGGGTCCGCTGCTGGACCGCATCGACCTGCACATCGAGGTGCCGGCGGTGCCGTACAAAGAACTGCGCGGCAAGGACGAAGGCGAGACGTCGGCCGCCGTGGCGGAGCGGGTGTTGCGGGCGCGGGAGGTCCAGTTGCGGCGGGGGTTTGCGAACGCGCACATCCCGTCCCCCGCGCTGCGCAAGCTGGCCGCGCTCGACGAGGCCGGCGAGCGGACGCTGGAGCTGGCGGTACGGAAGATGGGCTTTTCAGCCCGGGCGCACGACCGGATCCTGAAGGTAGGGCGGACGATCGCCGACCTCGACCGGGCGGAGAAGGTCTCCGCCAAGCACCTCGCCGAGGCGGTGCAATACCGGTCTCTCGACCGGACGTATTGGAGCTGAGCCCGGCCGGAAGAGCCGTGCCATAGAGAGGGTCCCCTGCGGACCCGCGACGTGCGGCGTCCCGAGCCACTTCCTGAGGCTCGCCCGGCGCACGCGGGATTACCGCGCGTTACCCTGAGAGGTCCATGGCCAAAGGAAAAGGGCAGCCCCTCGCCGGCTTCAAGGACCGGATCAAACGCGGCTACTTCGTCCGCTTCCACATGAGCCTGATCCTCCTGGGGACCATGACCTCCGGGATCCTGGCCAGCAAGCTCCTCCTGCTGGCCGGCTTTCACTCCATGGCGTGGCGCTACCCGGTCGCCGTGCTGCTCAGCTACGGCGTCTTTCTGGGACTGGTTCGCGTCTGGATCGGCTACGTCCGCTCCGGCGCGTCACTGGGCGACGGGACGGGTTCGTTAGTGGACCTCGGCGAGGCCGCTATCGACGGGGCCGGCAACAAACTACCCAGCTTTCGCGGCGGCGGCGGACGATCCGGCGGCGGCGGCGCCAGTGACCACTGGACCTCCGGCAACGCTCCCGCCGCGCACTTCGTGGCGCCAACCGGCAGCAGCGGCGGCAGTAGCAGTAGCAGCGGCGGCGGGATCGGCGACTTCAGCCTCGGCGACGTCGACGGGGAGGGCTGGATCCTCATCGTGTTGTTCATCGTCCTGATCGTGGCGATCCTGGGCTGCGGCTTCTATCTCATCTACATCGCTCCGGACGTGCTCTCGGAGGCTGCTTTCCAGCTCGTGCTGGCGTCAAGCCTTCGCAAAGTCTCCCGCGAAATGGACGCCGCTGCCTGGATGGGCAGCGTCCTCAAACGGACGTGGTTCCCCATGATCCTGGTGTTCGGGTTGACCACCGCGTTCGGCTACTACGCGACGCAGTTCTGCCCCCAGGCCGGAAAGCTCGCCGAAGTGGCGGCGTGCCTGGGCGAGCCGTCCCCGGCGCCGCCGGAACGCTAAACTGAGAAGGTGATCGGCCGCCGCAGCCTGCTCGCCCTCCCCTTCGCCGCCGCCCTGCGCGGCGCGGCGCCGCAGTCCCTGCGCGGACGGCTGGCCGGCGGCAAGCTGATCCTGCCCTCCGGCGCGGCCGTCGCGCTCACCGGCGACGACGAGACCGAAAAGGTCCTGGCCGACGAACGCCTGCAGAACACGGACTTCGAAGTCGTGGGCCAGGAAGCCGCCCCCGGCAAGTTCCGCGTGGAGCCGATCCACATTCCGGCGCTGTTCGTCCACCGCGACGGCCGCAAACTCCGGGTCACCTACTGGTGCGACGTCTGCTACATCCGGACCTACGCGCCCGGCCTGTGCTGGTGCTGCCGCAAGGAAACGCTGCTGGATCCCAAAGAGCCGGAAAACTAGAGCAGCTTGCTGAGCGGCGCCCACTCGCGCCCCTGGGACTCCGCCACCGCCGGATACGTGATGTGCCCCTTATAGGTGTTCACGCCCTCCGAGATCGCGTTCGACTCCTGGCACGCCTTCTTGAAACCCTTGCCCACGATCTGCATTAGGTACGGGAACGTGGCGTTATTCAGGCCGAACGTCGAGGTATGGGGCACCGCCGCCGGCATGTTCGACACGCAGTAATGCAGCACGCCGTCGACGAAGTAGATCGGATCCGTGTGCGTGGTGGCGTGCGAGGTCTCGAAGCAGCCCCCCTGGTCGATCGCGACATCGACGAGCACGGAGCCGTTCTTCATCTCCTTCAGCCATTCGCGGCGGATCAGCTTGGGCGCCGACGCGCCCGGGATC
>CAYYID010000058.1:29000-40172 GCA_964471915.1 uncultured Solibacteraceae bacterium
GCAGCTCCACTTTCCGCCGCCGTCATCCCAGCGCGAGGTGCGGTACTTCATGGTCACCTTCCGTTGGGCGGTGAGCAGCTTGGGCGCCGCCGCCCCCGGGATCAGCACCGCGCCGATCACCAGATCCGCCTGGCGGATGGTTTCGCGCACCGTGTAGATGTTCGAGGCCAGGGTCACCGCGCTGTTGCGGTAGATGTCGTCGAGGTAGCGGAGGCGGTCCAGACTGCGGTCGATGATCACGACGTGCGCCCCGAGGCCGACGGCCATCTTCGCCGCGTTGTGCCCTACCACGCCGCCGCCGATGATCACGACGTTCGCCGGGGCGACGCCCGGAATGCCGCCCAGCATGATGCCGCGCCCGCCCATCGGCGCTTCCAGATACTGCGCGCCCACCTGCACCGACATGCGGCCCGCGACTTCGCTCATGGGCGTCAGCAGCGGCAGCGAATTGTCGGCTTCGCGGATGGTCTCGTACGCGATCGCCGTGGTCTTCGACTTCGCGAGCGCCTCGGTGAGTTCCGGCAGCGGCGCGAGGTGCAGGTAGGTGAACAGCAGCAGGTCCTCGCGGAGGTGGCCGTACTCGGAGGGCTGCGGCTCCTTCACCTTGATCACCAGATCGGCGCGCTTCCAGGTCTCCTCGGCGGAGCCGGCGATCTCGCAGCCGGCCTCGATGTAGTCCTGGTCCGTGAGTGAACTGCCGTTACCGGCCGTGGTCTGCACCACCACTTTGTGTCCGGCCTCGGTGAGGGCCTTGGCGCCGGAGGGCACGAGGCCGACGCGCTTTTCCTGGTCTTTGACTTCCTTGGGGACGCCGATGGTCATGTGAGGGTCTACTTTTCCGGGTTGGGTTTGGGGTCGGAGGCGGGCCGGGTTGGCCCGAGGCCGAGGGAGATCAGGGAAAGCGAGCTGAGCTTGCCGTCGTCGCGGAGGTTGTGGTCCTTCTGGAAGCGCTTGAGCGCGTCGATCGATTCCGGACCCCACACGCCGTTCGCGGATCCCGCGTAATAGCCCTTGGCGGCGAGCGCCTGCTGAATCTCGGAGAGCCGCTCCGGGGCAGGCTGCATCGGCGCGACGGGCGCGTAGGAGCGCGCCGGCGGCTTGGCCGGGGTCCAGGAACGGGAATAGCGCGATGCCGCCGGCGGTTTCGCGGCGGTGCGCTGGGCTGCGGGCTTCGCCGCGGCCGGTTTCGTCGCGGCAGCCTTTGCCGGCGTCGTGCGCGCGGTCGGCTTGGGGGCGGCGGCCTTCTGGGGTGGCGGCGTAGCCGCCACCGCCAGGCTGGCGGCAGTCAGAATCAGTACTTTCGCGATGCCACGCAAATCATCAGTCTAGCAAATGGCTCGATTCGGGCAACCCGATCACCCCAGGCCGGCGTGGGCGCGCAGCACGGCCAGCGTGCGGGACTCCCCGCCCGGAAACCGCTCCGCATAACCGAGCGCCGTGCAGGCGATCACCTCGCCGGGCGATTCGTAGTGCCCCGCGACCCGCGCTTCGATGCGGAGATCGGCGCCGCGGGCCAGCAGCAACTCCACCACCGGCAGCCCGGCGTCGCCGTACTGGGTGGCGGCATGAAACAGCGGCGTCTGGCCTCCCGTGCCGGCCTCGTCCACGGCGGCCCGCGCGTTCACGTCCGCGCCGGCGTCGAGCAGCGCCTCCACCGCCTCCACGCTGCCGAACTCGGCGGCGGCGTGCAGCAGCGTGGCGCCTTTCAGGGTCAACTGCCGCGCGGCGGTGGCCCCGAAGTCGAGGTCCGGGAAGCGCTCGGCGGCGAGCGCCGGGGTGCGGGCGAGCGCCTCGCGCAGTTCCTCGATGCGGCCGCGCAGGATCGCCAGCACCGCGGGCGCGTCGTACCTGGTCCGCGCGCCGGCCGCCAGCAGCAGGTCGATGCACCGCGCCAGATCCGGCCCCCGCAGGTAGGTCCCGATCAGGTAGTCGAGCGCGCCGCAATGGGGGTCCGCGCCGTGCGCCAGCAGCCAGGCGAGCGCGTCCGGGTCCAGCGTCTCGCAGGGCGCGAACAGGATCGGGAAGCTGCCGTTCCAGCGCGCGTTCACGTCCGCGCCGCAGGCCACCAGCAGTTCCATCATCGGGATCCGGCGGCCGTCGAGCGCGGCGCGCATCAGGGGTCCGTCGCCGCCCTGGTGGACATCGGACCCGTGCTCGATCATCCAGCGCGCGATTTCCAGACGCTCCGGCGCGGGCGCGCCGCCGCGGCATTCGGCGGCCCAGGTGAGCGGTCCGTTGTTGCGGTAGCCGAGCGGCGCGGTGTGCAGCGCGGGATGCTGCGTCATCAGGGACTGCACCGAAGCGAGGTCGTTCGCGTCGATCGCGGATTTCAGCGGTCCCACGAGGCCCAGCGTTTCGACGTGGACTTTCAGCTTGGGCCAGCTCGGGAAACCGTAACCGCGGGCGATTTGAAACTGGGCGGCGGCGAGCGTCGGCGCGGCGCCGGATTGGAGCAGGTCCTTGGCCTGGTCCTTGAGGTGGCGGAGATTCGGGTGATCGGGAAGCGGGCGGGTCGGCATGGCGACCTCCTTTCGTGTGCGCGCCCGGGGTCCGCTGGTTCGGGCTGAAAGAAGGTTCGCTGACGGTGAAACGAACGGGGTGGGCTTCTACCCTTTCCGCGGACCGGATGCGTCCCGTAACGCTGGACTTGAGTGTAGCAGCCGGACGGCGCGGGTTTTCAGACCGCGATCAACTGCGCTGCCGGATCCAGACGCCGCAGGTCATCCGGATCGCTGGTGACGATCGGATCCCGGCGCTCCCGGGCCAGGAGCACCACCGACGCGTCGATGACATCCCTCGTGTTGGCCGCGCCGCAGAGTTCTCCGCAGGAACGCGCGAGGTGCTCGTCCAGGGGAACGATCTCCACTTCGTTGCTGCGCAGGAACCGCGCCAGGGTAACCTGTACACGGCCATCGCGCCAGGCCTGTCCCACGACGCCCGCCGGCACGCGAAAGACCCGGCCTTGCGCCAGCGCCCGCTGGAGCAAGGCGAGCATGCGCTGGTCCCCGCGCTCCAGGGCGATCAGCGCGCCGGCGTCCAGAACTATCCCCGCCGCGGTGCGAGTGCGCGCCCTGCCCACTGGAGGTCCTCGGCGCCCGGTGCGCCATGCTCTGCGATGAGGTCCCGCAGCAAGGCGCGGAGAGACTCGCGCTTCTCCTGCTCCGCCAGGACCTGGGCGATGTAGCCGGAGACCGAATCGGCTCGACCAGCCCGGACTTCGCGGTTGACTCTCGCCAGTTGCTCCTTAGGCAAGCTGATGGCGATCTTCGCCTTGGTCATACCAGCATCATACCATTCGGGGGTGAGCGGACCACGGGGAGCGCCGGAGACCCGCGGCGATCGTTGACTTTGTCAACGATTCGTCGAAAGAAGCGTCAAGGGGTCACGTCCGTGGAGCCAGCAACGTCGCTAACTGTCCGTGAAAGAATAAGTTGCAGACCCTGGCGTTACAAGACGGGGCCTGCCCCGAACTGCCCCCGTTCGCCCTCAGGCGAGCATCCGCTTGTCCCCGCGATCCAGGGCGATCCGCGCGCCCGCATCCAACACTAGCCGCGGTGGGGTGCGAGAGCGCGTTCCGCCCGTTGGAGTTCCTCGGCGCCCGTTGCGCCGTGCTCTTCGCTGGCGCTCAGCGTTCAGGCGGCGGACCGGCTCCGCCGGCGCCACAGCGCCAGCACCGCGCCCCCGCCCAGCAGCAGGCCGAGCGTTCCCGGCTCGGGGACCGCCGCGACGGTGAAGGTTCCGTTGCCCTTAGGCGAAGCTCCAAGGACAAACTCCGCTCGACTAATGTCTAAGTACTTTTGATCGGCAGAGCCGTCATCACCGAGCAAGATGCGTGCAGAATCTTTCTCGGCGGCACCGACCGACCACAGCAACGGTCCGCCGCACGGCGTGGTGCCGGAAAAGAGGGCGGCGAAAGTGTCATGGCCGGGAGCGGGGAGCGGCGAGGGATTGCAGTTAAAGGTGGTTGGAGCGTTGGCGCTGGCGGTCAAATCCAACGAGATCTGCGGGGTAAGGTTCACCACGAAGTTCGAGAACGGGTTGGTCGCCGCGGCGGCATCGTACAGGAACGACCCCGAAATCGGCACGGTTCCGGTGCCGGTGAACGTCAGGTTATAAAGCACCGGTCCCGCGGTGGCGGACGCAGCCGCGCCGAACAGGCCTAGAAATACGGGAAGAGCAAGTTTCATGATTCCTCCGAGGATGAAAGCCAGTTGGTTGGCGCCCTCTGCCCGCCACCGCATGGAATGAGCAGGGTACCACGGAGCCGACCGATAAGCAGGTACTGGGGGTCCCAAAACAGTACTCTATCGGCTTGACGGCAAATGAGCGCTCCGCGGCTGGCTCTATGACTGACTTCGGGATCCCATGCCGGCTTCCTGGAGCTGAGATCTCGAGGCGCGGCGTCGCGATGAGCTATTGCTGGCGCGTCCGGAGGACGATTGAAAGAGCGGTGTCATGAAGATCGCGCTCTTCATCTCCGGTGGTCTTGCCGCCCTCGCGCTCGCGTCGCCCAACTTGGTCGTGGCCGGCTTCTTCTTCGGCATCGTGCCCGGTCTCATCCTGGCCGTGGCTCCGACCGTGTTTGTCTACCTCGCCGCCTGCGGCCTCATCCGGCGGCTGTTGCCTCCTTCCTTCGGGATGCTGGGATACCCGGCCGCGATGCTCATCGCGCTCGCCGTTGGCTGGGCGTGCCTGCTTCCGTTCCGCGCGATGCAAGTGGCGCACTACGAGGCGGCGCTGCTCCCGGACATCGCGCCTGGGCAGCCGGTAGCCTTGCGCGGCCACGTCCGTCTGGAGGTCCCTCCGCATCCCGCCGCCCGGTCCGGTCCCATGGCTTGCGACCACCTGTGCATCGCCCTGCTGGATCTGCCTGACGTCCACCGCGTGACACGGGTACGGGGCAAGGACGCGGTTTCGTATGCCCTGGTGAAGGCGGCGGAGCATCCCGAACCCGGCGAGTTCCCGGAGGACCCCGGCCGCCTGCTTCCAAAGCGGCGTGCCGGATCCGGCTATCGAGACACCCAGCCGGCGCGCCGCGCCACCGAGGCATGGTGGGCGCTGCGCCTGGCGGCGGCGGAGCGGCTGGTGGCGGAACCATCCGCGGCCGGCTCGCCTGCCGACTGGATCGTGCGGGAGACTCGCGAACGGGAACGCGGCAAGCCCGCGGTGTTTCGCCTGGAAATCCTCGACGCGAGCGGTGTGTGCCGGTTCCGCAAGAGCTACGTGCGTTACGACGTGCCGGCGAGGGCGTTCTATGTCGGGTTCCAGGGCGGTTCGGCGGGGGACGGATTCGGCAGCGCGCGGTTCGGCTGGGGACGGCAGCGGCTCCAGTCGGGATCCGTGGTGCTGGAAAGCGAGGCCGAACCGGCTCTAATCGAGGCCATCGGCCTGGAGATCTCGCCGGCGCCGGAAAGCACCGAGGACGACCTGCGGGCCGCAGTGGCCGCCGCCCTGAAGGACCCCCAGGCGCCGGCCGCCCGGCTCACGCTGGCCAATCGCTGGCTCGCACTTCGCCGTCCGGGCGGGGAGGTCCGCGACCAGGATCTGGTCGCCGCCATCGTCGCGGACCCCCGGATTCGGGAGGTCGCCGCACCGCTCGCGGCCGCGGTCCGCAAGGATCACCCGCCACTCGCCCTGCGGGAAGCTCTGGCCGAGCGCATCCTCATGGATCACACGCCCGAGCGCGACCGCCACGTGCTTGCCGAGCGGCTTGCGGCGATGCCCCCGGGCGCGTTTGCCCGTCCTGCTCGCGCGCACCTCGCCATCTGGTCCAACTCCGAAATGCGGCGGCAGGCGGCCCCCTTTGCCGCCAGGGTCGCCGACCTCGGCGGCGAAAGGGCCGCTCCGCTGCTGCTCACCTGGCTGGAAGCCGCCTCGTCTCTGGAACCCTGGAACAAACGCCGGTCACTCATCGACGCCATTCGGGCGGGGTTCGTCCAGCTTGGTCCGCAGGCCTCCGCCGCCGTGCCGGCCGTCCGCGCGCTCATGGTGCGGCG
The DNA here is from genome assembly GCA_964471915.1 of uncultured Solibacteraceae bacterium. Lineage (GTDB taxonomy): Bacteria > Acidobacteriota > Terriglobia > Bryobacterales > Bryobacteraceae > JAIEPW01. The sequence continues at coordinate 34,997 of CAYYID010000058.1, forward strand.
TCCGTCGCCGGTTATGCACACGTCGTCAGACTTCGACGAGTGGTGCTTCGCGCTGGCGCGGATGGGGGTGGCGCTGGACGACCTGCCTTTCTTCCCGGACTGGAAGCCCTCGCAGATTGACCGGATGAAGCACCGGGTCCGGACCCAGCTCGACAGGTACGAAACCCGCGTAATGAAAGCGGACGTCGCCCACTGAGATGGCGTTCGCGGCGCCCGCCGGGGCCGAACCGCTCCCAGCCCCGCTACGGCTCGCTTCGGACCATCGTGCCCATCGTCGCAAACGAAGCGTAATAGGTCACCCCGAACGCGATGGCCGCGGTGACGGCGGCGGCACCTCCGGGTGAAACCTCGAGCGTTCCGAATCCACGCTGCAGCAAGACGGCAAGCATGATCAGGAGGCCGAATATGAAGATCGCATTCTTGAGCATCAGCAGAATGTGGGTCGGCCAGAAACGCAAGTCGCTCTTCAGCGGGATCCCCTTTTTCCTTGCGGCACTGCGAAAGGTGAAAAAAGTGATCATCGTCACCATCAGGCCGAGGATGAAAGCGCCGCCCACCGCGACGCCGACCACCGTCTTGGTGCCGCCCGCAATGCTGTCGAGCGTCAGCGCGATCGCGGGCTCGTGCCGAAACGAATACCACCCCTGGATCCCGTTAATGATCGCGTTGCAGGTGGCCGCAATTGCGGCTTGCTGCACCAGTACAGAATTTGTCGACAAGGGTTTCAGTTTATAGCTGGGCCCCCGAACCCGGCAAGGGCCGGAAAAGGCGACCTTCCTGTTGCTTTCTCCCTCGGCCAGATGATTTCATGGAACTTCGCGCCGGAGCCGCCGGCCCATGCAGAACCTGGGGAGGAACCTTGGACTTATCGAACCTGTATCGCCTCGACAACCACGTCGCAATCGTCACCGCGGCGGGCGCCGGCATCGGCCGCGCCTGCGCTGAACTGCTCGGGGCCGCCGGAGCGGCGGTCGCGGTCAGCGATCTGAAACTCGACACAGCGGAAGAGACCGCCACTCTGATCCGGAACGCCGGCGGCCGCGCGATCGCCGCGGCCTGCGATGTCACCAGCGAAGAAGCCCGTCACAACCTGGTGCAGCGGACCTTGACCGAGTTCGGCAAAGCCACGCTGCTGGTGAATAACGCCGGCGGCGGCGGCCCGCAGCCCTTCGACATGCCGATGGAGAAATTCGAGTGGGCGTTCCAGCTCAATGTCTTCTCCCTCTTCCGGCTCTGCCAGCTTTGCGCTCCGCACATGGAGCAGGCCGGCGGCGGCGCCATCGTCAACATCAGTTCGATGGCGGGCGACAATGCCAACCGGCGGATGACGTCGTATGCGTCGTCGAAAGCCGCCGTCAGCCATCTGACGCGCAACATGGCCTATGACCTCGGGCCCCGCGGCATTCGCGTCAACGCCGTCGCACCCGGCGCCATTAAGACCGACGCTCTCGCCAGCGTGCTGACGCCCGAAATCGAGAAAGGCATGCTGCACCGTACGCCGCTCGGCAGGCTCGGCAAGGCGCAGGATATCGCGCTCGCCGTTCACTTCCTGCTGTCGCCGGCCGCCGGGTGGATCAGCGGCCAGGTGTTGACCGTCAGCGGCGGCGGAGTCCAGGAGATTGACTAGGGCTGCGGCGGCGACCGTGTTGCTGGCCTGGCGCCTCGCCGGCCAGGAACCGCCGATCCAGCCCCGCCAGGACCCCGCCCAAACCCTCCGCATCCCCATCCGGCTGGCCGAAGGCTTCCCCGTCGCCCGGATCTACGTTCACTTGGTCAATCCCGCCGGCGACGCGGCGCGCGACGAGGCGCTCAAGACCAGGATTGCCCAGGGATTTGGCATGCCGCCGGGCTCCGAGTTCAAGCAGATCCTGGGTGAGAACGGCCTCCGGGTTGTCCTGAAGCTGCCGGAGGTTGCCACCGCCGAGTACCGCTTGTATCAATGGGACTCGCCGGGCGAAGTGCAGATCGCGATCATCGTCCGCCTCAAGGACGCCGGAGCCCCCCGTCCGCCGCCCAAGCCCGGCATCGCTGAATCCGGGAAGCTGACCGACTTCCCGCGCGTTTTTTCCAACGAACGGGCCTTGCTGAAGGTCATCTTCCAGCCCTCGCTCGGGTTCTTCCTGGACCAGAACGTCTGGGTCGGCAATCCGGAAGCCTTCACCAACGGCGGCAAACCGAACACCGTGGCGTGGCCCGAAGCCGCCCACGAAATCGGTCTCGGCGGCGCCACTCAGATCGGCTCGCGTCCAGCCTACGTTTACGGCGCGGTGTCATACGAGTGGTCCACCACGCTGTCACAGGACACGTATCAGAAGACCCGTATCGGCCACGGCGAACTCGAACTCGGCTACGCGGGCATTCTCTTCGCCAAGCCCGGGCGCAAGACCGTTCTCGATCTGTCGGCGGGCCGCCAGAGCTTCGCGTTGAACAGCAATTTTCTCTTCGGGCACGTGCTCGGATCGACCAATGGGTCCTACCGCGGCGCCTCTGGCTTGTCCCCGCGCAACGCCTTCCGGATGACCGCCATCGCCCGGCTGAACCATGGCCCGCTGACCCTCCATGGCTTCTTTCTGGAACCGAACTCGCTGAATGCGCCGGGCCAGCGCAACCGCTTCGCCGGCGTGAATGTCCGGTACAACGACAACAAGAAAGTGGATGCTTCCTTCCTGTATGCGACGGTTTTCGAGTCGGAAGGGAGTTTCACGGTGCCGGGCGGCGGGACGCTGCCCCGCGAGGGGCTGCGCGCCGTGAATCCGCGCCTCCGCTGGATCGCTCCGCTGGGCGCGAAGGGCCTCTGGTTCGAGGGCGAGTTCGCCCACCAGTCCCACGCGCGCTTCGCGATGTCCGCGCTCGGCTACGGCGCTTGGGCCGGGTACACGTTTCTGGAGACCCCCTGGCGGCCGGCGTTCCGGTATCGCTACGCGTTCTTCAGCGGCGACGATCCCCGCACGCCGATGTATGAGCGGTTCGATCCCTTGCTCGGCGGCGTACAGGGCAACTGGGTGCAGGGGCTCACCATGGTGAAGATGTTCAACAATGCCAACCTCCGCAGCCACCGCGTCGAGGTCTCCGTCAAGCCCAGGCCGAACCTGGAATTGCTGGTGGACTACCACCGGCTGTTCGCGGACGACCGGAACAACCTCGGCGGACGCGGCTCCACGTTGCAGGCGCTTCGTTCCAAGGACGTCGGCCACGCGATCGCGCCCACCATGCGCCTGTCTTTGAGCCAGGGTCTGTACGTGCAGGCGCTGGTCGATCTGGCGGTCCCCGGCGCGGCGTTCCGGCTCGCCATGCCCCGCGCGGTCCGGACCTGGCCCAGTTACCAGATTGCGATGTACTTCGGTCTGTAATCCTCGCCCGAATAGGCCCGAACGGGGCAATTCGGGGCAGGCCCCGTCCGGCGACCTCCGAGCGCTAAGCTTGCCTCCACGAATCATTTGCCGGTCGTGCCTGCACCTTCGTCAACGAATGTAAGGGCGATTTCCCGAAAAGGTTGACAAAGTCAACCTTCGATCCTTGACTTTGTCAACTAAGTCTCGCCCCGCGCCGTGATCCTATACTGGGTTCATGGATCCTAATCTCACGACGCTGCTTGGCGCGGCGATGCGCTGGGTGCACCTGATGGCGATCATCGTGCTCGTCGGCGGCGCGTATTACTCGGTGCGCATGGGGCCGCCGCTCGGCGAGCGGTTCCGCTCCACGGCGATCGCGGCGATGGCGCTGATTCTCGGCTCCGGCCTGTTCAACCTGCTGACCAAGGTGAACCCGCCGAAGGGTTATCACATGTGGTTTGGCATCAAGTTCCTGCTGGTGCTGCATATCTTTGCGGTCACCTGGCTCTCCGTGATGCCGGGTACCGATGACGCCAAGCGGCAGAAGGTGATGCGCAGCGCGGTGATGTCGGCCGCGCTGGTGGTGGCCATTTCGGGATATCTGCGGTGGTTGTCGCTGTGACGGGATACCAGGCGCTGCACGAGCACGCCGCGGTGATCGACCTGCGGACCCGCGGCAAGATCCAGTTGACCGGCGAGGATCGCGCGCGGCTGCTGCACGCGATGACGACGAACCACATCCAACAGATGAAGCCGGGCGAGATCTGCTACGCGTTCTTCCTGAACGCCCAGGGCCGCATCCTGGCGGACGCCAACGTCCTGTGTTTCGAGAACGAGATGTGGCTGGACACGGAGCCGGAGACCGCTGAAAAGTTGGTGGCGCACCTGCGGCATTTCACGATCGCGGATGACGTCGCCATCACCGACTACACCGCGGAACTGGCGACGCTCGCCCTCGAGGGTCCGAAGGCGACGGAAGTTCTGGCGGCTACCGGCGCGCCGGTGCCGGAGTCCGGTTTTGTCGAATGGGACAACGCCACCATCGCGCGGCTGGATGCGACGGGAGCGGGCGGTTTCTTCCTTTTCGTAGCGCCGGAGGCCGTGGAGAAGTGGATCGGGCGCTTCGGCGTGCCGGTCGCCACGGCCGAGGAGGCGCGCACGGTGCGGATCGAGCACGCGCGCCCGCGTTACGGCGAAGAAATCACGGACCGGTACCTGCTGCACGAGACCCAGCAGTTGCAGGCCGTGCATTTCTCGAAGGGCTGCTACCTGGGCCAGGAGATCGTGGAGCGGGTGCGGAGCCGCGCGCAGATCCATCGCAAGCTGATGCCGCTGGCGATTTACGGCACAGAGGTCCCGGAGCCGGGCGCCAAACTGCAGGCCAACGGACAGGATCGCGCGGAGGTCGTCTCGGCGGCGTATTCGCCGGCGTGGGGCAAGGTGGCCGCGATGGCCTATGTGCGTACGGAAGCCGCGCGGGAAGATGCGGTGCTGACGCTGGCGGGACGTCCGGCGGTGGTGCGGCGGATGCCGAACGTCGCGGCCGAAGTCTGCGACTAGGCTGCGACCGGTTAGGGCTCTCGCCTTCGCTACGCCGGGCGATTCGAAGCGGATTTCACTAGCGCGGACCTCTTCTTGTCTGATCGCGGGTGACCAGCACATCGGACCCGCTGGCCTTCGGCCGCGTCCAAGAGTCTGCCATTCGCAAGGCCATCCCAGCCCAGGAAGCTCGCCGTGAAGATCTCGTGCGTGCCTAGTTGATTCCGCAGCCGGTGGTCGAGGTCTCGGGCGGGCAGAACGGGGGCATCCCCTACCATCCCCCGAACTGCGGGACCCCTTCCGCT
>CAYYID010000059.1:0-38448 GCA_964471915.1 uncultured Solibacteraceae bacterium
TCGAGCGGCTGGAGACCGAGATCCGGATCATCCAGCAGATGAAGTTCTCCGGCTACTTCCTGATCGTCTGGGACTTCATCCGCTTCGCCAAGCAGAAGGGGATCCCGGTGGGGCCGGGGCGCGGCTCGGCGGCCGGGTCGCTGGTCAGCTACGCGATGGAGATCACGGACATCGATCCGCTGCAGTATCAGTTGCTGTTCGAGCGCTTCCTGAATCCCGAGCGCGTGTCGATGCCCGACATCGATATCGACTTCTGCACCCGCGGCCGCGCCGACGTCATACAGTACGTCACCGAGAAGTACGGGCGGGAGCAGGTGGCGCAGATCATCACGTTCGGCACGCTGGGGGCGCGCGCCGCCATCAAGGACGTGGGACGCGCGCTGGACATCACGTTCGCCGACGTCGATAAGATCACCAAGCTGGTGCCGACGCAGCCCTTGAACATCAAGCTCAAGGACGCGATAGAGGCCGAGCCGCAGCTTCCCGCGCTGGCCAAGCAGGATCCCAAGGTCAAGGAGGTCCTGGAGGTCGCGCAGCGGCTGGAGGGCATGGCCCGCAATGCCAGCGTCCACGCGGCGGGCGTCGTCATTGCGCCGGAGCCGTTGAAGCACCTGGTTCCGTTGTACAAGACGAACAAAGACGAAATTGTCACCCAGTACGACATGGTGGGCCTCGAGAAGCTCTCGCTGCTCAAGATGGACTTCCTCGGGCTGACGACGCTGACGATTATCGAGGATGCCTTCCGGCTGATCGCGAAGCACCGCGGGGTAAAGCTCCAGATGGAGGACATCCCGCTCAACTGCTCCAAGACCTTCGAGATCTTCAGCCGCGGCTATACCAGCGGCGTGTTCCAGTTCGAATCCGGCGGCATGCGCGACATTCTGATGCGGTACAAGCCGGACCGCGTCGAGGATCTGATCGCGCTCAACGCTTTGTACCGGCCGGGCCCGATGGACATGATCGACGACTTCATCGACCGGAAGCACGGGCGCAAGGAAGTCGTGTACGACCTGCCGGAACTGAAGGAACTGCTCGAGGAGACCTACGGCGTCATGGTCTACCAGGAGCAGGTGATGCAGATCGCGAACCGCGTGGGGGGGTACTCGCTGGGGGAGGCCGACGTGCTGCGGCGCGCGATGGGCAAGAAGAAAAAAGAGGAGATGGACGCCCAGCGCGAGCGCTTCCTGCGGGGCGCGGCGGAGAAGAAGATCCCGCCGAAGAAGGCCGAGAAGGTCTTCGACCTGATGGCGAAGTTCGCGGGCTACGGGTTCAACAAGTCTCACTCGGCCGCCTATGCCTATCTCGCCTACATCACGGCGTACCTCAAGGCGCACTATCCGGTGGAGTTCATGAGCGCGCTGCTCACCTCGGAAGCCGGAAACACCGCGAAAGTGGTGAAGTACTCGAACGAGTGCCGCGACATGAAGATCGCGGTGCTGCCGCCGGACGTCAACCACTCGGACCTGACGTTCACGCCCGCGGGTGACGCGATCCGGTTCGGGCTCGGCGCCATCAAGAACGTGGGGGCGAGCGCGGTGGAGTCGATCGTCGCCGCGCGGGGCGAGGGCGGCCCGTTCCCGGACATCTTCGAGTTCTGCGAGCGCGTCGACCTGCAGGCGGTCAACAAGCGGATGATCGAGAGCTTCATCAAAGCCGGAGCCATGGACTCGCTGGCGGGGACGCGCTCCCAGCAATTCGTGGTGGTCGAGGCCGCGATGGAGTCGGGCGCGCGCGCCCAGCGCGACAAGCTCTCGGGCCAGGGCGGGCTGTTCGGTGCGCTGATCGAGGAGGCTCCGCAGGAAGCGCACAAGCTGCCGAATGTCCCGGACTGGAGCCAGCAGGAGAAGCTATCGGGCGAAAAGGAGATGATCGGGTCCTACGTTACCGGCCATCCGCTCGACCAGTATTGGGACAAGGTGACGGAGCTGACCACGCATTTCACGGACTCGCTCGAGGGATTGGCCAAGGGCACGGAAGTGAAGCTCTGCGGTATTTTCACGGGACTGCAGCGGCGGCGCAATAAGGAAGGCAAGCCCTGGGCCGCGATGACTCTGGAGGACCGCAACGGCACGCTGGAAGCTATGGTGTTCACGACGAATTACGAACGCCTCCTGAAAGAACTGGTGGAGGACCGTGCGGTGATGGTGCGCGCGGCCGTGTTGCCGGAAGAGGGCGGTCCACCGAAGCTGTCGATTCAGGACGTGGTGCCGCTGGAGTTCGCGCGCGTGAACCTGCCGACGCTGATTTCGATCAAAGTCTGGCTGGGGACCAACGGCGTGCACGACAAGGCCGAGGAGCTCTCGACGCTATTCGCGCGGAAGCCCGGCGAAACCGAGGTCCGGCTGCGGCTCGAGAAAGCGCGCGACTTCTCGGTGATCCTCGATGTGCCGGCGAAGGTTCGTCCGGACAAGGAGTTCCTCGCGGAAGTCAGCCGCATCTGCGGTTCTGACTCGGTCGAAGTCCTAGGGAGTTAGGCCGTCTTGCCCGCTTCGAGCAGGTGGTCCTTGCGCGGCGGTGCCCAGGCGCCCATTTCCTCAGCCTGATCGACGCCCTTGGCGGTGATCAGGAACTTGGCGTTGTCGCCCCGCTGGATCCAGCCGTTCTCCTTGAGGTACCAGAGGCTGAATTCCAGGTGGTCGCGCGGAACGCCGAGGACATCTTCCATTTCGGGCAGCGTCATGGCCGGGGCGTGAGGCTGCGTGAGGCGCTTGTTGTAAAGAATCGCCAAGATCCCTTTGCGCTTGTTCTTTTCGCCGTCGACGCCGACCGACGCGGAGGGCTGGTCGAAGATCTTCCATTTCTGGCGCGTGTACTGACCCAGGTGCACGTCGTACTCGGCGCGCTTCTCCGGGTCGCTGAGGACTTTGTAAGCGTCGAGGACCTGCTTGAAGAGGTCCGCGGAGCCGGTCTCCGGGTTGTCCGGGTGGTAGCGCTGGGCGAGGATCCGGTAGACGCGATGAATGGTGTCCGCGGACGCCCGGTTATGGACTTGCAGGACCTCGTAGTAGTCTTCCACCTCGGGGGCGGTTCCGGCGGCGCGCGGCGCCTCATGGAACGCGCCGGACTCCAGGTTCAGCCCGACGTGAAACACTCCAGGCCGAACTTCTTCGCAGCGGATCACCTGCACCTGCTGCTTGACCGCGCGAGGCTGCCCGTCCACCCGGAACTCGCCCGTGACAGTCCCGATGGAGCCGAGCGCCAGGGGGTGGATCAGTTCCACACCGAGGCCGATGTCGGAATGGTCGACCACCTTGAGGCTGAGTTTCTTGCCTTCTTGCGTAACCAGTTGAAGGATTTCGACTTCTGCGGACCGATTGCGCTGCTGCTTGCGGCGTTCTTTCACGAGGAGGTTCCTGCCTCCTGTTGTAATCGGCTTGGACTGAAGGGAGCGTTAGTGCTCCCGGCAAAGGTTTCAGCGGCCCGCGGCGACGATTCCTTCGCCGGGATTGCGTCCCTCGACCAGCTTGCCGTCCCGGACCACGGGGATCCCGTTGACCAGCACGTGCCGGAACCCGGCCGAGTACTGCGCGGGCTTATCGAAGGTCGCCTTGTCGATCACGGTGGCAGGATCGAAGATGGCGAGATCGGCGTCCGCGCCCACCTGGATCCGCCCCTTCTTCTTCATGGCCGGGGAGATCGACTCCAGGCGCTGGGCCGGCAGGAGGCTCATACGGGCGATCGCGTCGGGCAGCGAAAGGACCTTCTGCTCGCGCACGTACCGCCCCAGTACGCGGGCGTAGGTTCCGGCGGCGCGGGGGTGTCCCTTGCCCTGGCGGAGCAGGCCATCGCTCGCGATCATGACGCCGGGGTGCGCCAGCGCGGCGCGCACGGCGTCCTCCGGGATGCTGTGGATCACCACCTCGCCGCCTTGCTTGCGGTACTTGGCGAACGTTTCCGCGGTGAGGCGCTCGCCGGTCTCGACCCACTGGAGGTCCTTGAACGAGATACTCATCCGTTCCTGCCAGCCGTCGTCGAAGATGGCCGATTCCAGGGCGGTCATGGCGGCGGTGTAGGGATAGGCCTCGACAGTGACATCGAGGCCGCGCTTGCGCGCGCCGTCGAGCATCGCCAGGACATGCGGCGTCTCGCGCAGGCTCGAGGAGGTGACGTGCACCATCTGGACCGAGGCTCCGGTGACGGCCGCCGCGGCGAGGATCTCCTCCACCGCCTCCGTGACGCTGCCCGGTTCGAGCGGTCCGGAGAAGCGGACATGGACGTAGCAGGCGACCTTCTTCTCGGCGGCGATCTGGAATATCTCGAGGATCTCGCGGCGCGAGGCGGCCGGGACGTAGTTGATGCCGAAGCCGATGCCGAGCGCGCCCTCGGCGAGACCCTGCCGGATGCGCTTGCGGATCTCGGCCTGGTCGGCGGAGGTCCCCTTTTCGCGGGCCCCGCGGTCGCGCGGCAGCAGGTCGCCCTGGTCGCCGAACACCTTCATGCGGATCGGGATGTGGCCCACGGTAGCGCCGTAGTTCACCAGGGCCTTGCCCTTGCGTTCGGCGTACCAGGAGGCAACCGGTGTCACGCCGACCTCCATTTCGAGCGCCGTGGTGACGCCGTCCATCGCTTTGTAGCGGTAGTTCTCGGCGTCCTGGCCGTGGGAGTGCATGTCGATGAAGCCGGGGGCGACCACGAGTCCTTTGGCGTCGAGAACGGACTTGCCGTTCAACGCCTTCTCCGATATGGCGGCGATGGAGCGGCCATTGATGCCGAGGTTGCGAATCGCGTCGGTGTGCGAAGCCGGGTCGATGACGCGGCCGTTGGCGATCACGAGGTCGTACTGCTGGGCGAAGAGCGGCAGGCAGAGCAGAAGGAGCTTCTTCATCGGGCCCTCTCAAAGGCGACCTTGCCGCCGATGATGGTGTGGGTCACTTGCGCCGAGGGGATCTGCTCGTCGGGGATGGTGAGGATGTCCTTGGAGAGCACCACGACGTCGCCCAGTTTTCCGGGGGCGAGCGAACCCTTGGTCTTCTCCTCGAAGGCCGCATAGGCAGCCTGGATGGTGTAGGAGCGGAGCGCTTCCATACGCGACATCCGCTGCTCGCCGAAGAACACGGAGCCGTCCTTGAGCTTGCGGCTGACCGTCGCGTGGTAGCTGGCGATGGGATCGACGTCTTCGACGGGCGCGTCGGAGCCGTTGGTGACCACCGCGCCGGTCTTCATCAGGCTCTGCCAGACGTACGCGCCCTCCTTGGCGCGCTGCGGCCCCAGGCGGGCGAGGACGTACGGCGCGTCCGACGTGCAGTGGATGCCCTGCATGGAAGCGATGACGCCGAGCTTGCCGAAGCGGGGGATGTCGGAGGGATGCAGGTGCTGGGCATGCTCCACGCGCCAGCGGAGGTCGCGGTTGCCGGCCAGCGCCTTTTCGAAGATGTTCAACGTCTCGCGGTTGGCGCGGTCGCCGATGGCGTGGATGCAGAGCTGGTAGCCGTGCTGCAAAGCGAGTTTCGCGGACTCCTCGATGGTGGCGATGGGCGTCGTATTCAGCCCGGCGCTGGACTTCAGGTCCTCGTAGGGCGCGAGCAGCCAGGCGCCGCGGGGTCCCAGCGCGCCGTCGATGGAGTGCTTGATGCCGCGGATGGTGAGCTTCCCGCCGTAGCCGTCGATCAGCCGGTACGCCGCCAGCTTCTGGCGAAGGTTCTCCGAGGAATCGCGCGCCATCATCCACAGGCGGACGTTCAGCTTGCCCTCGGCCATCATCTGCTTGATGACGTCGAGCAGCGAGAACGGCGATCCGGCGTCCTGGAAGCTGGTGATGCCTTTGCCGGTGACTTCGCGGTCGGCGAGTTCGAGGAAGCGCCGCGTCTCGGCCGCGGACTGTTCCGGAGTCATGGTCTCGCGGGATTTCCGCACCGCGCGCTGGATCAGCCCGGACGCGGTTTCGCGGAACACGCCGATGGGGTTGCCGTTGGCGTCCTTGAGGATTTCGCCGCCGGGGGGATTGGGGGTCGCTTTATTGACGTCCGCCATCTCCATGGCTTTCTTGTTGGCGTAGCTCGCGTGGCCGCTGGCGTGGGTGAGCAACACCGGATTGTTCGGCGAGACGGCGCTCAGCCGGTCGTGGATCGGAAAGCCTTCGACATTGGGCTGGGGCGTCTGGTCCCATTTCTCCTGGTGCCAGCCGCGGCCGAGGATCCAGTCGCCGGGTTTGGCGCGCTTGGCCGCCTCTTCCACCATGCTTACGATCTCATTCCAGCTCTTCACCTTCATGAGATTCAGGTTCACCAGCGACTGGCCGATGCCGGAGAAGTGGCCGTGACCTTCGATGAAGCCCGGGATGGCGAGCTTGCCCGCGAGGTCGATCACCCGCGTGCCCGCGCCGATGTGCGGCTGGACTTCGGCGTTCGTGCCGAGCGCCACGATGACGCCGTTGCGGATCGCGAGCGCCTGCACCTCCGGTTTCGCCGCTTCCAGCGTGACGATCTTCCCGTTCCGCAGCACGAGGGAAGCGGGCGGCGTCTGGGCGGCCGCGAGTGCGGCGGCCAGCAGCAGAGTCAGATTGCGCATGATTAGATTTCCTTTCCGGCGCCCGCGGCGCGGGCGCGCTGCAGGGCCAGGTCCGCGGCGGCCAGGTCCTCGACGGCCAGGCCGAGGGACTTGAACACCGTCACTTGAGATTCGGATTGCCGGCCCGCGACCACGCCGCGGGCAACCTCGCCGAGCTCGCCCGCGATGTGGTCCGCCCCGGCGGCGATGACGTCGCCGGATTCCTTCACGGCGGCGGCTCGGGAGTCGACGATCAGCCGTGCGCGGCGGACGACCGCGGGGTCCATTTCCTGTTGCCAGGGTACACAGGCGCCCACCGAGATGACATGCGCGCCGTCGCCGACCCAGGCGGATTCGAGCACCGGCGTCTTGGAAGAAGTCACCAGCGCGATCACGTCCGCGCCGCGGACCGCGTGCTCGGCCGTCGCCGCAGCTTGGATGCCGTGCTCGGCTGCGAAGCGTTCGCGATGCTCGTGGTTGGGGCTCCAGACGCGGACCTCGGTGAAGTGGCGCACTAGGCGCAGGGCCTCCAGGTGGCTGCCCGCCTGCACGCCGGAGCCCAGCAGGGCGAGGACGCTCTCGCCGGGGCGCGCGAGGTGCTGCGCCGAGACGGCGGACACGGCCGCCGTGCGAGCTTCCGTGATGAAGCGCCCGTCGAGGATGGCGGTGAGCGCTCCGGTGGCGGGGTCGAGGAGGAGGATCGTCGCCAGGTGCGACGGGAGCCCCTGCTCCAGATTCCGCGCGAAAACCGTCACCAGCTTGGCGCCCATGGCGCCGCCGGTGTAGGCGGGCATGACGCCGAAGTACGCCCGATCGGGACCCACTTCCAGCACCGTCCGCACGGGCTGCTGGACTTCCCCGGCGGAGAACGCCCCGAGCGCCTGCTCCATCGCCGGGATCAGGTCGGCCATCGGGAGCACTGCGCGCACTGCGGCTTCGTCGAGGAGGAGAGCCATCGCCGTCTCGCAAAGCTATCACGAGGCGGGACGCCCCTGCAGCGGACGGCTGCTCAGAAACCGAGTGAGGCCGCGCCGAGGATCCGCTTGCGGCGGGTCTCCTGCACGAAGACGACGGCGCGCAACTGGTCCAGGCGCCAGGCGGACTCCACGGTCACGGGCACGGAGACCATAAACGCCGCGCTGTGATCCTCCACGCGACCGAGCTTGCTCAGACGCCGTACGACGGCGGTGTGCGCCAGGCGTCGTCCGCCGTTCTCGCCGCGCCGCACGTCGACCGCGAGCCCCCCCTCGGTAATGGCGAGCAGCACTTCGGCTGGTCCGCCGCCCGGGACGCCGGTGACGTCCACCCGAAGGGTTCCCGGCGCCGGCCAGGCGAGCTTCACGTGCGCCTTCACCGCATGCGCGGCGCGCTGGATCTCCCGGATGGCGCGTCCTTGGTCGCCGCCGACGAACTCCGCCTGGCCGTCGATCACCATTTGCGGCGTATAGATGTTCCCGGTACCGAAGGCGGAAGCGTACTCCTCCTGCCGCACGGAGAACCGGGCGTCCGAGAATGGATCTTTCCAGCCGAGCCGGTTCCAATAGTCCACGTGCTCGCTCAGCGCGATGATCTCCACGCCGGGCACCGGCTGGGTCGCCGCCAGCCGCGCCAGCAGGGCGTCGGCGGGAGGGCAACTCGAGCAGCCTTCCGACGTGAACAGTTCCACCAGCACCGGAATGCGCTCCGCCGATCCGCGCGTCGCCGCCAGCAGGGTCACCAGAAAAAGAGCAAACATGGCTGCAGGTGAATCAGCCGCCGTGCGCTCGTTATTCCAGGGCGATAGAATCTGGGGCATATGTTCCGCCTGGATGCCGACCGCGCGGTGGAGTTCTGCGACGGCCTGCGGCGCAGGGATTTCCTGCACGCAGGGGCGCTGACGGCGCTGGGGCTGAGCCTCGGCGACCTGTTCCAGTTGCGGGCGCAGGACCAGCCGAAGGACGTGAACTGCATCCTCCTGATGCTGATCGGCGGACCCTCGCAATTGGACACCTGGGACATGAAGCCAGGCGCCCCTTCGGAAATTCGGGGTCCGCACCGGCCGATAAAGACGAACGTCCCGGGCATCGAGATCTCGGAGATCTTCCCCCGCACGGCGCAGCACGCCGACAAGTTCTCGCTGGTGCGGAGCGTGTACCACACGGCGGCGGCGGTGCACGACACCGGCCACCAGTTGATGCAAACCGGACGGCTGTTCCAGGGCGGCATCGAGCATCCGCACGTGGGCTGCGTACTGGGCAAGCTGAAGGGCCCGAACGGCGACGTCCCGCCGCACGTTCTGTTGCCGCGGCCGATCGGCAACACCGGCGGCCAGATGCCGCACGGGCAATCCGCGGGCTACCTGGGCAAGATGCACGACCCGTTCGTGCTGAACGCGGATCCGTTGGACCCGAACTTCAAGGTGCCGGATCTGTTGCCGCCCAGTTATCTGGCAGCGTACCGCGTGGACCGGCGGCGCGACTGGCGCGCCATGATCGACCGCACCGTGAGCCGCTTCGAGACCTCGCAGGACGCGCGGCTGGCGGACGCGACCTTCCAGCAGGCGTACACGCTGATGTCGTCGGCCAAGGCGCGCGCGGCGTTCGACCTGAAACAGGAACCGCAGGAGGTCCGCGAGCGCTACGGCCTCAACCGCTTCGGCCAGAGCTGCCTGCTGGCGCGGCGGCTGGTGGAAGCCGGCGTGCGCTTCGTCACCGTGAACATGTTCGAAACCGTGTTCGACGAGATCACGTGGGATATCCACGGGTCGCCGCCGTTCAGCCCGATCTCCTGTTACAAGGATCTGGTCGGTCCGATGTTCGACATGGGGTACTCGTCGCTGCTCGAGGACCTGGCGCGGCGCGGCCTGCTCACGAACACGATGGTCGTGGCCACCGGCGAGTTCGGCCGCACGCCCAAGATCAATCCCGCGGGCGGGCGCGACCACTGGCCGCAGTGCTGGACCATGCTGATGGGTGGCGGACCGCTGAAGACCGGCATCGTGGTCGGCGCGTCGGATGAGATCGGCGCGGCGCCGAAGGATCGCCCGGTGTCGCCCGCGGAGGTCGCGGCGACCATCTACAAAGGACTCGGCATCGAACTCGAAGTCGAACTGCCGGGCGTGTCAGGCCGGCCGATCCCGCTGGTGGATCGCGGCACGGAGCCGATCGCGGAGCTGCTGGCATGACGTGGGCGTTGGCCGCGCTGCTGGCGATCGAAGTCCTGCCGCAGGATGTCACGCTGCGGGGGCGCGAGGCCCGACAGCAGCTCGTAATCCCGGGCGGCGCCGCGGCGGCATGGGTGTCGGCGAATCCGGCGGTCGCCCGCGTGGACGCTTTCGGCGTGGTGACGCCGGTCGCGAACGGCGAAGCCATGATCACGGCGCGCGCGGGCGCCGAATCCGCCACCGTGCGCGTGCGCGTCTCCGGGCTGGAGCAGCCGTTCGCCTGGAGCTTCCGCAACCACGTGATCCCGGTGCTGACGAAGCAGGGCTGCAACCAGGGCGCCTGTCACGGCGCGCTCGCCGGCAAGAACGGCTTCAAGCTGACGCTGCGCGGCTACGATCCGGACGCGGACTACGACGCGCTCACGCGGCAGTCGCTGGGCCGGCGCGTCACGCTCGCGGACCCCGCGGCCAGTCTGATGCTGCTGAAGCCGTCATTTGGCGTCCCGCACGGCGGCGGCGTGCGCCTGAAGAAGGACTCGCTCGAGTACCGCGTGCTGCGCGAGTGGATCGCGGCCGGCGCGGCGGGGCCGGCCGAGAATGATCCGCGGATCACGGCCATCGAGGTGCTGCCCTCGGCGGTCCAGTTGCAGACGGGCGCCGAGCAGCAGCTCGCGGTCGTCGCCCGCTATTCCGACGGCCACGCCGAGGATGTCACGCGCTGGGCCAAATACGCTTCCAACAACGAGGGCTCCGCGACGGTGGACGAGGCCGGCCGCGTGAGGATGCTCGCCTCCGGCGAAGCCGCGATCACGGTGTGGTTCTCCAGCCGGCTGGTGTACGCCCGCGTGACCTCGCCGTATCCGCGCGAAGTGTCCTACGGCGGGTTCCGCCCCGCGAACTTCCTCGACGAGCTGGCGCTCAAGAAGTGGCAGAGCCTGCGGATCGCGCCGTCGCCACCGGCGTCCGATAGCGAGTTCCTGCGCCGGGCGTACCTCGACACCATCGGCGTGCTGCCCACGGCGGAAGAGGCCGAGGCGTTCCTCGCCGACGCCGCGCCCGACAAGCGGACGAAGCTCGCCGGCGCGCTGCTCGCCCGCGAGGAGTACGCCGACTACTGGGCCTACAAATGGTCCGATCTGTTCCTGGTCTCCACGCGCAAGCTGAGCCGCGAGGGCATGTACTCGTTTTACTCGTGGATCCGCGAGAACGTGCAGGCCAACCGCGGCTGGGACGCGTATGCGCGCGACATCTTCACCGGCCAGGGATCCACGCGCCGCCACGGCGCGCTGAACTACTACCTGCTGCACAAGGACCCCATCGACCTTACCGAGACCACCACGCAGGCCTTCCTTGGCGAGCGGTTGACCTGCGCGCGGTGTCACAACCACCCGCTCGAGAAGTGGACCCAGACGCAGTACTTCCAGCTCGCGAACCTGTTCGCGCGCGTCGGCGTGAAGGACGGCGCGGAACCCGGCGAGTCGATCGTGTACGCGAAGTCCTCGGGCGACATTCTGCATCCCAAGCTCGGCCGGCCGCTGCCGCCCGCTCCGCTCGAAGGCCCGGCCATCGAAGTGGACGCCCCCGGTGACCGGCGCGCGGCGTTCGTCGACTGGCTGGTGACCGCCCCCGGCTTCTCGCGGGCGATCGTCAACCGCGTGTGGGCGAACTTCTTCGGCCGCGGCCTCGCCGATCCCGTGGACGACGTCCGCGCTTCGAACCCCGCCTCCAACCAGGAGCTTTTCGACGCGCTGGTGAAGGACTTCGCGGCGCACGGCTACGACATCCAGCGCCTCATCCGGCTGATCCTGACCTCGTCGCTGTATCAGCTTTCCTCCGAGGCGAACGCCACGAACGCGAACGACGACCGCTTCTACTCCAAGTACCTGGTGAAGCGCCTGCCCGCTGAAGTGCTGCTCGACGCGATGTCGCAGGTGACCGGCGCGCCCACCGCGTTTCCCGACTACCCCCGCGGCACGCGCGCCATGCAACTTCCCGAAACGCGCGTGCAATCGCGCTTCCTCGAGGCCTTCGGACGGCCGCCGCGCATCGTCTGCGACGCGGGCGAGCGGTCCAGCGTCCCCACCGTGGCCCAGGCGCTGCACGTCGTCAACGGCGACACCCTGAACCAGAAGCTCAGCGCCTCCGGCGGCGCGATCGCGAACCTGCTGAACCTCGGCATGGGCGACCGCCGCATCGTCGAGCACTTCTATCTCGCGGCGCTCAGCCGCTATCCGCGCGACGCGGAGCGCGACGCGCTGCTCGCGGCCCTCGCCGCCGCGCGCGAGCAGGGCCGCAAGGCCGCGCTGGAGGACCTGGTATGGGCGCTGCTCACCAGCAAAGAGTTCTTGTTCAACTACTGACGCTCGCCGCGGCCGCCGCGCCGGCGCAGGTGTACTCGCTCGCGTGGTCGCCCGACGGGAACACCATCGCCACCGGCGGGTACCGCGAGGTCCGCCTGCGCGACGCAGCGGGCAAGCCCGGCGCCACGCTCGCGGGTCACGCTGACGCCGTGCGCGCGCTTGCGTGGTCGCCGGATGGCCAGTCGCTCGCCGCCGCGGGAGGACTCCCGGGGCGCAAAGGCGAGGTCAAGCTCTGGCGCGGCGGCAAGAACGTCGCGACTCTCACCGGCCACGCCGACGCGATCTACGCCGTCGCCTTCTCGCCCGACGGCGCGCAGCTCGCCACCGCCAGCTACGACCGGCTGATCAAGCTCTGGAATGTGGCCAGCGGCGAGGAGATCCGCACGCTGAAGGATCACATTGACGCCGTCTACGCGCTCCGCTTCACGCGCGACGGCGCGCGCCTGGTCTCCGCCTCGGCCGACCGCTCCGTCAAGGTCTGGAACCCGCGCACCGGCGAGCGCCACTACACCCTTTCCGATTCCCAGGACGGCCTCTGGACCCTCGCGCTCGATCCGCGCGGCAGGCGCGTTGCCGCGGCCGGTTCCGACAAGACCATCCGCGTCTGGGCGCTCGGCGACACCTCCGCCACGCTCGAAGCCTCGATGATCGCGCATGAGGACGCCGTGCTCCGGCTTGCCTGGTCGCCCGACGGCGAGTGGCTCGTCTCCGGCGGCGCCGACCGCCAGCTCAAGTGGCGCCGCGCCGCCACCCTCGCCGAAGCCGGCGCGCAGGCCCAGCCGGATTGGATCACCGGACTGGAGTTCTCGCCCGGCGGCAAACAGCTCGCCATCGCGCGGCACGATGGTTCCGTGGAGGTGAAGCCATGGCCCTGAGACGCCCCCTGCTCCTGTTCTGCCTTACGGCCCTCGCCGCCGAGCATCCCACCGGCAAGCGGACCACGCCGCCCATCCTCGCCTCTGTGAACCCCGTAGGTTGGTTCCGCGGAACGTCTTTCGAGATGACCGTCGACGGCCTGAACCTTGCCGGCGCGAGCGAGATCTACTTCAGCGAGCCCGGCATCACCGGCCGCGTCACCGGCATCAAGGAACTCCCCGACCTGCCCGAAGTCCGCCTCGGCGAGAACGGCACGCCCTCCACCATCGACCTCGGTCCCCTGCCGCCCCGCCACCAGGTGACTCTTGAGATCCGCGTGGATGAGAACGCCCTCATCGGTCCGGTGCGCTTCCGGCTGCTCACGCCGCTGGGCACGACGCCCGAAGGCCGCGCGCTGATCGAACCCTATTGGGGCGAGGTCTACGATCAGGAACCCAATAACGACTTCGCTTCCGCGACTCGCTTCGCCTGGCCCGCCATTCTCAACGGCAACATTGCCACGCCCGGCGACGTCGACTGGTTCCAGTTCGAAGCCGCCGCGGGCGACGAACTGCAGTTCGAAAACGGCGCCATGCGCATCGGCAGCCAGTTGCAGCCGGTGATTGGGATCCACGATGCCGCCGGCAAGCTCCTGCGCGAATTCCGCGACGGTCCGGAGCGCGTCCAGTTCTCCTATCGCTTCGCGAACGGCGGCCGTCATTACCTCCGCATCGCGGACTTCGCCCGCTCCGGCCGCGGCGGCAACTACTACCGCATCAAGGCCGGTCGCTTCCCCCAAGTCACGCGCCTCTTCCCCTTCGGCTTTGCGCGTGGCGCCCGCGGCCGCCTCGGCGAAACGCCCCTCCCGGCGGATGCCGGCGACGAAGCCGCCGTGGTGCGTCCCATCACAGGCGGCGAGCCCGCCTGGAACACGCTTCGCCTCGCCGTCGGTGACGACCCCGAAGTCCTCGCGGAGCCCGGTGCGCTGCTCGCGCTCCCCGTCACCGTCAACGGACGCCTAAAGTCCGGCGAGCAGCACACCTTCCGCTTCCGCGCCGCCGCGAACGAGGAAATCGTCCTCGAAACGCTAGCCCGCCGCTTCGACTCCCCGCTCGACACCATTGTCGAGGTGCGCGACGCGGGTGGACGCCCGCTCGAGCGCGCCACCGTCCGCGCAATCGCCGAAACCCGCACGACCCTCGCCGAACGGACCTCTTCCACCCGCGGCATCCGCCTCGCGAGTTGGGATCACCTCAAGGTCGGCGATTACATCCTCGTCGGCGCCGAAGTCGACCGCGTCACCGAACTGCCCCACTCCCCCGACGAGGACGTCATCCTCGACGGTATCGGCGGCACCCGCCGCGCCTTCTTCGGAACTTCCCCGGAAGCCCATGCCGTCGACAAGCCGGTCTACAAGGCCGAACTCCACCCGCCCGGAACGAAGTTCCCGCCCAACGGTCTTCCCGTCGAGCGGATCTTCTGGCGGAACGACGACGGCGGACCCGGCTACGGCAAGGACTCCTACCTCCGCTTCATCGCGCCCGCCGCCGGCGAGTATCAGGTGGTCCTGTCGGACCTGGAGGGCCAGCCCGGCGACTACCGTCTCTCCGTTCGCCGCCCCCGGCCGGATTTCCGCCTCAACGTCAACCCCGCCAACCCCGCCGTGCCGCGCGGCGGGACCATCCCGGTCGCCGTCGGCGTCTTCCGCGAAGACGGCTTCGACGGTCTGGTGGAGGTCGAAGTCCTTGACCTGCCGCCCGGCGTCACCGCGACCAGGAGCACCATTCTTCCCGGCCAGGTGGTCACCACCGTCCTCCTCACCGCGGACCCCGCCGCCCGGCTCGATCGCGCCGTGCCCTTCCGTATTCGCGCCCGCGCCAACGGCCGCGTGAAGTACGCGAATCCCCGCGACTCGCTGCAACTCCTCGCGCTCATGCCCCCGCCCGACATCGTGACGTCGACTCCCGCCCGCGAGGTGACGCTCCAGCCCGGCGGCACGCAGGAGGTGTCGGTGTCCATCGCGCGGCACAACAACTTCGGCGGGCGCGTGCGCGTGCAGGTCCTCGGGCTGCCGGAGGGTGTCCGCGTCTCAGCCGTCGGGCTGAACGGCATCAACATCGCCGAGAACGAGAACCAGCGGGCGTTCGTCATCGAGGCGATGGAGAACGCCCCGCCGTGGGAAGGTCCGGTGTGGTTCGCCGGGCAGGTGGAGACGCGGTCGGGGTCGCAGACGGTGTACGCGGCTCCCCAGGTGGTGCGGTTGCGTGTCGGACGATAGGTTCGCCGCCTGGGAGTCCGAACTGCGGCAGCTCGCGCGGCGTTGCGGCAAGCCGGATGCGTTGCTCTGGCTCTTGCCCGATAAATTCCGCTTCCAGCCGCTCCGCGGCTACGTGGTGCGGGCGGGCGACGACCGCGCGGCCATCCAGGCCCAGTTTCAAGAGGCCCGAACGCGCGGTTGGGCCATCCGGCTCGAAACCGTGTGTTACCGGTCATCTACGTCCTTCGCCACCATCGAGTTTGCCCGGAGCGAAGCCGAGGAGAGCATCTTCCTGCGGCTCGGAATCGTCACCCTCAGCGCCGGGGTGAACGATTTCCCGGTGCGGGTGATCCGCGGTGCGCCGTGCTGGTGGTTCTGGAAGACCCGGAGCCGCGCGCGCGGCGGTTCGCTCCTAACGAGCTAGCGGAGCCAAGTGGAGCCAAACGACGCAGGCGGATCACGGTCTCATGGGCGCGTGACCGGGAGCGGGATCGTCGTCAGATATAGCGATTAAGTCAAATAAAGCATATAATGGTGTCGGGAGGATCGCGCATGCTTCGCAAGGAGGAGGCCCACGCACCACTGGCGATCTCTGAGGCCGACCAGCGACAGGTGCTGGAACTCTATCAAAAGATTCAGCAAAGCCGCGCCAAGCTCATTGGTCCGGACGGCAAAACGCAGAACCTTCCCGTCTCGCTCTGCGAGTTCCTCGTAAAGCTGATCGCGGACCTGTGCGAGGGCCAGTCCGTGGCGATCGTACAGAAGGACGCGCAACTGACTACGGTGGAGGGAGCGCGCACGCTCGGCGTCTCGCGCCAGTTCCTAATCAAACTCCTGGAGCGAGGCGACATTCCGCACCATATGGTCGGGACGCACCGGCGCATCTACGTCCGCGACCTCCTGGCGTACAAGGCAAAGCGGGATTCCAACCGGCGCAAGATCCTCGATGACCTGACTCGGGCCGAAACCGAGGATGGCCTCTACGATCTGGAGCCGCCGGATGATAGCGCCGAGTAATCCGTACATCGCGGTTCTCGACACCTGCGTGCTCGCGCCCATGCCGCTGTGCGACACGCTGCTGCGCCTCGCAGAGGATCCGGCTGTCTACATTCCGAAGTGGTCCGCGGACATCATGCGCGAGCTGCGCTCCACTCTGCAGCGTATGGGGTACACGCCGGCGCAGGCGGAGCGGCGGATCGTCGCCATGGAATCCGCATTCGAGGATGCCAGCGTCACCGGCTACGAGTGCCTCATTGGGGCGATGACGAACGACGCGAAGGACCGCCACGTCCTCGCGGCGGCCGTGCGCTGCGGCGCGCACGCTATCATCACGCACAACTTAAAACACTTCTGGCCGGAATCGGCCAAGCCCTATGACCTCGACATCCTGACTCCCGATGCCTTCCTGGTGCACCAGTTCCACTGCAACGACGGACTGCTGATGGAGAAGCTGGCTGCCCAGGCAGCCGCACGGAAGGCCTCGCTTGACGCCCTTCTTGGCCGGCTCCAACGTTCTGCGCCGAACGCCGTCAAACTGCTGCGCGGGGCGGAGCTGCCCGAATGACGGCCCTGCTTCCTGGCTGATTGCGTGCGCCCCCTGATACCCTGTTCCTGATGCGTACCACCCTGCTGCTGTTCGCCGCCCTCTGCACCGCCGCCGCCCAGGACGTCACCGGCCTCCCCGAGATCCCCGAGTTCAAGCCGCTGAAGTACCGCTCCATCGGCCCGGCCTGGGGCGGGCGCGTGTCGCGCGCCGTCGGCGTCCCCGGTGACCCGAGCACCTACTACTTCGCAGGGGCGATGTCCGGCGTCTGGAAGTCCACCGACGGCGGACACACCTGGCGGGCGATCTTCGACGACCAGCCGACCTCGTCGATCGGAGCGATTGCGCTCGCGCCCTCGGACCCCAACACCATCTACGTCGGCTCCGGCGAGGCGAACTTCCGTGGCAACGCCGCCGAAGGCGCGGGGATCTTCAAGTCCACCGACGCGGGCAAGACCTGGACCCACGTCTGGAAGCAGGCGGGGCAGATCGGCACCATCGTGGTGCATCCCACGAACCCGGAAGTCGCCTACGCGGCGGTGCTCGGCAAGCCCTGGGGTCCGAATGCGGAGCGCGGCGTGTATCGCACGAAGGACGGCGGCAAGACCTGGCAGCAGGTGCTGAAGAAAGACGAGAACGCCGGCGCCTCCGACGTCGCGCTGGATCCCTCGAATCCGAACGTCGCATTCGCGGGCTTCTGGGAGATGCGTCGCTATCCCTGGGACCTCAAGAGCGGCGGACCGGGCAGCGGGCTCTACGTCTCGAAGGACGGCGGCGACACCTGGAAGCAGCTCACCGAGAAGGGCCTGCCCAAAGGAATCTGGGGTAAGGTGGGCGTCGCGGTGGCGCCCAGCGATGCGCGGCGCGTCTACGCGCTGATCGAAGCCGACGAGGGTGGCCTGTTCCGCTCCAACGATGGCGGCGACAACTGGACCCGCATCACGGACCACCGGGCGCTGCGCCAGCGCGCCTGGTACTACTCGACGATGACCGTCCACCCCTTCAAGGAAGACGAAGTGTGGTTCCCCCAGGTGCCCATGGTGAAGACTATCGACGGCGGCAAAACCGTGACGTACGTCCGCGGGTTCGCCCACGGTGACCACCACGACATCTGGTTCGACCCGAAGAACCCCAAGCGCATGATCAACGCGAACGACGGCGGCGTGGAGATCTCGCTCAACGGCGGCGAGACCTGGTTCCAGCCCGCGCTGCCGATTTCGCAGTTCTACCACGTGAGCGCGGATAATCGCGTGCCGTTCCACGTCGCCGGCGCGATGCAGGACATCGGCACCGCGCAAGGCCCCAGCGACTCGCTGTCGCGCGGCGGCATCCGCAACGGCGAGTGGTACGGCGTCGGCGGCGGCGAAGCCGGCTGGGTGGTCTCCGACCCCAGTGACCCCAACATCGTCTATGCCGGCGAGTACGGCGGCATCATGACCCACTATGACCACCGCACCCGCCAGGGCCGCAACGTGACCGCGTATCCCGAAAATCCCTCCGGGCACGGCGGCGAGGACCTCAAGTACCGCTTCCAGTGGACCGCACCGATCCACATTTCGCCGCACAATCCGAAGGTGATTTACCACGGCTCGAACGTGGTGCATCGCTCCACGGACGCCGGCGTCACCTGGACGAACATCTCGGGCGACCTGACCCGCAACGACAAGTCGAAGCAGAAGTGGGCCGGCGGGCCGATCACCGGCGACAACACCGGCGTGGAGATCTACTGCACCGTGTTCGTGATCGCGGAGTCTCCGGCGCAGAAGGACCTCCTCTGGGCGGGATCCGACGACGGGCTGGTGCATGTCACGCGCGACGGCGGGAAGTCGTGGAAGAACGTCACCATGAAGGGCTTTCCCGACTGGGCGACGATCTCGATGATCGAGCCCTCGCGTTTCGACGCCGGCACCGCCTATGTCGTCGTGGACGGCCACCGCGTGGACGATCCGCGGCCCTACCTGTACAAAACCACCGATTTCGGGGCGTCCTGGACGCGCCTCGACGGAGGGCTCGCCAGCGGCGTGTATCTGCACGCGGTGCGTGAGGATCCGGTGAAGCGCGACATTCTTTACCTCGGCACCGAGAGCGGCGTGGCGATTACGTTCGACGGCGGCAAGACCTGGAAGTCCCTGCGGCTGAACTTACCCACGGTGGCGGTGCACGATATCGCCGTGAAGGACAACTCGCTGGTGCTCGGGACCATGGGGCGTTCGATCTGGATCCTGGATCATCTGAGCGCGGTGCGGGAGTCCGGCGCGTTCGCCGAGCCGGTGAAGCTGCTGAGCGCCCCGGATACCATCGCCTGGCGGCGGGACCGGCGTCCGGCCGATCGCTTCAGCGGCGAGAATCCGGCGGCCGGCGCATCGCTCTACTACTACCTGAAGGAGAAGCCCAAGGGCGACCTTGAGATCGAGATCCGCGACGCGCAGAACGGTCTGGTCGCCAGGCTTTCGAGCAAGGCAAAAGAACCGAGCGGTGCCGCCGACAATCTCGATGCGGAGCGCGAAGCCCTGCGGCGCGCCGCGCTACCCGTGGAGCTTGGCATCAACCGCGCGGTCTGGGGACTCACCTACGAAGGCGCGGAGCTGATCCCGAACGGCAAGATCGACCTGGGCAGCGCCGCCGCGGGCCCGGCCGTGCTCCCGGGAGTTTACACGGTGCGGCTGACCGTGGACGGCACGACGCAGACGGCTTCGCTGAAGGTGATCCGCGATCCGCGCGTCACCCTCAGCGATGCGGAGGCGCGAGCCCAGACGGCGACGGCGCTGACGGTGCGCGACTCCGTCACGCAGGTGACGCGGATCGTGAAGAGCGTGCGGACCATCCGCAAGCAACTGGTCGACCGCAACGAGCTGGTGAAGGGCAACGCCAGGGCCGAGCAGCTCGCCAAGGATTCCGCGGCGCTGATCGCCAAGCTCGACGAACTGGAGGGCAAGCTCCACAACCGGCAGGCGCAGGTGGTGTACGACATCCTGGCGGCACAGGGCGGCACGAAACTGTACTCGCGCCTGGTGTACGTCTACGACACGATCCTGGACGGAGACGGCGCTGTGACGCAGGGGATCCGCGAGGTGTATGCGGATCAGAAGAAAGAACTCGACCAGTACGACCGCGAGTTCAAGCGGCTGGCCGATGCGGAGCTGACCTCCCTCAACCTGGCGGCCAAACGGCTGGAACTGCCGGTCGTGGTGCTGCCCGAGATCAAGTAGCTATTCGTAGCGGAGGGCTTCCGTCGGGTCGACGCGCATCGCGCGCCGGGCCGGCACCCACGCCGCGGCTCCGGCGACCAGCAGCAGCAGCAGGCTGACCGCGGCAAGCGTGAGCGGATCGGCCGCGCTGACGCCGAACAGCAGCGATTGCAGAGCGCGCGTGGCGGCGAGCGCGCCGCCGATGCCCAGGACGACGCCCGCCAGTGCCAGCTTCCCGGCGGCGAGCAGCACGTCGCGACCGAGCGCGCCCGCGCCGGCGCCGAGCGCCATGCGGACCCCGAACTCGCGGGTCCGCTGGTTCACCGAGTACGACACGACGCCGTAGAGCCCGATCAGCGTCAGCATCAGCGCTAGCAAGGCGAACCCGCCGAGCAGGTACATCTGGAAACGCCGCCGTGCAAGCGACTCCGCGACGATGCCCGGCATGGTGCGGAGTTCGGAGACCAGCAACAGCGGATCAATCGCGCGGATCGCGCCGCGCAGACCAGCCGCGGCGGACGCGTTCCGCAACTTCGCGGCCAGGGTGAACTCGGAGTTCGTGTCCTGCCACAGGCTGCGGTAGACCTGCATCCGGGTCTCGCCGTCGAGGGTCGACAGCTTGGCGTCCGCTACGACACCCACGACGGTGTACCAGGGCGCGTCCGCAACCGAGAGCGGCTCCTGGCGGATGCGCTTGCCCACGGCACTTTGGCCGGGGAACAGGCGCCGCGCGGCAGTCTGGTTCAGAATGGCTACGCGCGGGCGGCCGGCGTCATCGGCATCGGTGAACGGGCGGCCTTCCAGCAGGCGGACGCCGAAGACGCCGAAGTACCCGGGCGTGACGCGGCGGTCATCGGCGAGCGTCATCTCGCCGGGCGGCGGCTCCGGCGCGCCTTCCGCGAAGAGCTGATTCATGTTCTCGGCGCCGCTCAGCGGCGTTTCGTTCACCAGCCCGGCGGCTTCCACGCCCGCGGCGCCCTGCGCCGCTTCCATCAGGTTGCGGAACAGCGGCAGGCGCTTCTCGTTCTTCGCATACCGGCCGTCGAGCGACACGCGCAGCGTCACCACGCTTTCGCCGCGATCGAACCCCGTATCGACCCCGAGCAGATTGGCGAAGCTGCGTAGCAGGAGTCCGGCGCCGGTC
Organism: uncultured Solibacteraceae bacterium; assembly: GCA_964471915.1. Classification (GTDB taxonomy): domain Bacteria; phylum Acidobacteriota; class Terriglobia; order Bryobacterales; family Bryobacteraceae; genus JAIEPW01. Next base: position 20,976 of record CAYYID010000059.1, read on the forward strand.
AACAGCACGATCGCCAGCGCCACCTGCGCCACGATCAGCCCGGCGCGCAGGCCCTGGCTGCCGCCCGCCAGGCTCCGGCCAGTGGCCTTGAGCGCTTCGGCCAGATCCACGCGCGAGGCGTGCAGCGCCGGAACGGCTCCGAACAGCAATCCGGTCACCAGGCTGACGCCGCAGCAGAACGCCAGCACCAGCCAGTCGACCTCTACTTCGTTGAGCCGCGGGATGCCCGGGGGCGCCAGCCGGATCAGAAGGCCGACCGCGCCGCGCGCGAGCGCCGCGCCGAGCAGTCCGCCCGCGAGAGAGAGCACCGCGCTTTCCGTCAGCAACTGCCGCACCAGCCGGCCGCGCGCCGCGCCCAGCGCCGCGCGCAAGACGATCTCCCGCCGCCGCGCCGCCGCGCGCGCCAGCAGCAGGTTGGCGACGTTCGCGCTCGCGATCAGCAACACCAGCCCCACCGCCGCCGCGAAGATCAGCAGCAGGCGGCCGATGCGCCCGGTCACTTGCTGTTTCATCGGGACTACTTGCGCGCCCCAGCCGCGGTCCGACGCCGGAAACTGCGCAGCGATGCGCGCGGCGATGCCGCGGACCTCCGCGCCCGCCGCGGAAGCCGCCACGCCGCTTTTCAAGCGGGCGATCGCCGGGTAACTGCGGTTGCCGGTGGAGCGCCACGCCGCCTCATCCCAGCCGAGCGGCCGCCACACGTCCGTTTCCGCCAGGAACCCATACGGCGCCGGGACCTCTTCGCTGTTCGGGAAGCGGAACCCGGCGGGCGCCACCCCGGCCACGGTGTGCGGAACGTTGTTTAACAGCAGTTGCTTGCCCAGCACGTCCGCGGATCCGCCGAACCGGCGTTGCCACATGGCGTAGCTGATTACCACCACGCGGTTCGCCGCCGGCGAGTCGTCTTCGGGCGTCAGGTACCGCCCCAGCGCCGGCCGCACGCCCAGAATCGAGAAGAAGTTGCCCGAGACCAGCGCCCCGCCGACGCGTTGCGGTTCCCCGCCCGGCAGCAGCAGCGTCGCGTTGCCCTCCATGAAGAGGCCGACGCTGTCGAACGACTGCGCCTCGCGGCGCAGCGTGCCGACGTCGTTGGGATTGAACGGCAGTTCGTTCCAGCCGACCTTGGCGGTGACGGCCGGATTCTCCGCCCACAACAGCACCAGACCATCCGGGCGTTCGTACGGCAGATCCCGCAGCACCACGCCCCGGATCAGGCTGAACACCGCAGTGGTGGCCCCAATCCCGAGCGCGAGCGTCAGAATGGCGATGGCCGCGAAGCCGGGGTTGAGGCGGAGGCTCCGCAGGGTGAACACAAGATCGCTGCGCATGTCTCCAGTTGTTACGAATCACCGGACCGCGCGGTTCAGCAATCTTTCGCCGCGAACCGGAAGTCTACCGAGATGCGCGCGGCGTCCGATTCGTTGGGCAACGCCTTGTGGATCGTCAGGCTCTGGACGAAGAGCACATCGCCTGCGGCGAAGTCGAAGCACCGCCACCGTACCCGGGGCAGGCGGACGATGCCCCGCTGCGGATCGTGCTCCAGCAGTCCGAGTGCGGCGGAGCGGGGAACCACCGCCAGGCCTCCTTGATGGCGCGGACAATCGGCGAGCGGAATCCATGCGGACCAGACTTCGTCCGGGCGGCGCAGAAAGAACTGGTCCTGATGCGGCGGGGTGGTGTATGCCGGCTGGTGCGGGAAGAGGACGCGGCAGACGTCGCCCTGCCGGTCGCGGAACGGGCCGCCCAACAGAATGGAGACGGCCTGGCGCAAGGCGTGGTCCGACCGGACGGCATCGAACTCCGGGCGCACGGCGATTGCAGCTTGCAAGGCGATGAAGTCCGGGTGGTCGTAGGCGAACCCCGCGTAGGCGCCAGGGGTCCAGCCGCGGCTCTCCAGGATTCCGCACGCCACCGCCCGCAGATCGCGGAGCCGGGCGGGATCGAGCAGCCGCGGGGCGAACCAGTATCCCTGAGCCAGGGCGCGCGCGAAGGTCAGCCGGGGCATATCAGTCCACCCGGTAGGCCGTCCAGCCGGACCATGTTTCCCAGCGCCAGCTCTCGGGGTCGCACGCGGCGAACGCCTCGTCGATCAGCCGGGCGCGCAGCTCCGGAGCGCAGTCCCGCAACACGGCGTCGGTGATCACCGGGATCTTGATCCAATCGCGATAGGCCGTCTGGGTAAGCACCGCGCGGAAACTCCAGCGGACCGGCTCGAAGCCGGCTTCGCGTAGGAGGGCATCCATGGACTCCGCGGTGCCCAACGGTTCCCAAGCCTCGGCCAGGTTCACGCGGCCCTGGGTCAGCCGGGCCATCAGTTCGACCAGGTACGGATCGCGGCCGCCCCCTGGAGGGTCGGGCTCGCCCAGGTAGAGCGAGGGAATGTCGAAGATGAGGGCTCCGCCCGGATGGAGGGAGGTCCAGGCCCGGGCGAAGAGCTCGGCGAAGGGTCGCATCTGCCACAGGGCCGCGCCGCACAGAATCCGGTGGAAGCGGCGGGCCCGGGGCCAATGCGCCACCCAGTCGCAATCCGGGACGCGATGCCGGCCGGTCTCGCGCATCGCGCGTGCGGGTTCGAAACAGGTCACGGAGACGCCCGCCGCCAGCGCCCCCTCGGCGGTGCGCCCGGTGCCGGCGGCCAGATCGAGCACCTCCAGGTCCGGCGTGAGGGCGGCCGCGCGCACCAGCGCCTGGTTGGCAGCCTGGTAGCGGTCGTGCCGGACGCAGAACTCCTCGTAATAGGCGGCGGTCGCGGGATGGTCCCAGCCGGTGACGGTCATGCGGTCAGCGCCTCCGCGGGAACCGGCGCGTAAACCGGATCCCTCAGCATTCCCATTTTCTTGAGATTGTGCTCGCCCTTGAAACGGAGGCACTCGCGGATCAGGCCGCGCATCTCCCGCGAATACCGGAAGAAGTCGAGCTCCAGGTTGGCGTCGTCGATGTAGTGCCGGTAGAAGCGGTCGTAGTCGTCGAGCGGCGGCGGCGCGGCGTAGCGGCTGCACTCCTCGCGAAGCCACCAATCGGTGAACCCGTAGCGCTCATGGAAACCCTCGTAGAGCGGGGTGGCCGGGAACGGGACCACCACACCGAGCGTACTGAAGGTATCGACCAGCGGCGCGATGCGTTCGAGATATCGCAAGGTGTTCTCAAGGGCGCGCGGCGTCTCCTGCGGGAACCCGAGCATGAAGTTGGCAGCGGTGAGGAAACCGCGCTCCTTGGCCCATTCGAGCGCCCGGACCACCTGTTCCGTGTTTACGCCCTTCTTGATCACGCGGAGGATCTCGTTGTCACCGCTTTCGATGCCGAAGTTGAGCGCGGCGCAGCCGGCGCGCTTCATGGCGTCCAACAGTTCCGGCCGCACCATGTTCGCCCGGGTGATCGCGCTCCAGGAGACCGGGAAGTCCAGGCCACGTTCGAAAGCGGTGCACAGTTCGTAGACCCGGGGCAGATTGGCCGTCAGCGCGTCGTCCCAGAAGGGAAAGAATGTCGCACCGGTCAGGGAGTACCAGGCGTTCAGTTCGCGGACCACGCGGTCCGGGGAATGGAAGCGGAAGCCGCGTCCGGTGACGTAGTTGGCACAGAAGGTGCAGCGGGCAGGGCAGCCGCGGCTGGTGAGCATGCCGCCGGGCGCGGCGGCGGCGCTGCCGTACCACTCGGCCCGATACAGGTGCTGGGCGGTCTGCGGCGCGGGCAGCGCGTCGAGGTCGTCGACGAATTGAGACCCGGGGCCCGCGCCGCCCGGGAAGTGGACGCCAGGAATCGCGGCGAGATCGCTCTGTCCTTCGAGGAAATCGACGAACCGCGCGATCGAGAGCTCGGCTTCGCCGGCGAAGGCCACATCGAAGCCCTGGGCGAGCACCTCGCGGGGGCGGGCGGTGGCGTGGGCGCCTCCCGCGATCAGCCAGGGCACCCTGCCGCGGAGTTCCCGCGCCGCACGATACGCATGCCAGACCCAGCGGGTGAACAGTCCGAACGCGGCCACGTCCGGCCGGAAGTCCTCCACGGCGGCCAGGATCCCATCCACACCGCAGCGGTTCTGGCGAGCCGCCGCATCGATGACCCGGACGTCGCAGCCCCGCGCCAGCAGGGCGGCGGCGACGTGCTGCTGTCCGAGCAGCGGCGCGCCGAGCTGCTCCGGTGATGGCGGGTTCACCAGCAGAACGCGGGTCATACGATGAGGTGACGGCCCGGCAGGATCCGCCCGTCAAATACCGGACCGGTAGGAACGTACGGCGGTGCGTAGGAGGGGACGGAACCTGTTCCGAAGACCTGGGTGACTAGCTGAACCGCTTTCCACAACTGCAATTGGGTGTGGAAGGCGAAGCCAATGCTCTCGAAAAACGGTCCGGCGTGGTCCATCGGCACCCGCAACTTGGCTAGAACGGCGTCCCGGATCTTCTTGGGGGAGGTCGCGCCGGCATCGTGGATCAGGTCGAAAAAGCGCGTGGGCGGGATTGGGAGGTTCGGTGTCGGAGGCGCCATCGGCGACGGCCATGCCACAAACGTCGGGTACCAGGGTAGGGCGGGTACGCGCACGCTGTCGCATAGCACCTTCCACTGATTGTGCATGCCGCGCGCCAGCGCATCCCGCACTTCCCCGTTCCATCCGGTCCATCCCGACACGGCCGGAGCTTGCAGCATGCACGTCTCGAATGAAGGTCCGGTGAGCTTTCCGCCCGTGGCAAAGGCAGCGTTGATCTTCACGTCGACCATCCCGGCGTTTCTGCGGAACTCCTCGAATGCCTGACCGATGGCGTCGATCAGGGAATCGAAGAGCATGTTGTACAGGTCGTGCATCTGGCGCTGGTTGTCCACATCGCTGGAGGAGTTCGAAGCGGCCCGGAACAGCGCCGGGGGAAAGGACATCGGGGTCCCCGTGGCCGGCGCTTGCTGTACTGGACCGCTGCTCACGCCGCTTCCCAGACTGACCGACAGCGTCTTGTTGGCCGCCACCTGGGCAGGAGAGCGCGGCGCCGCCATGACGCCCGACGGCCGCTGAATCGAAAAACTCCCGGTCCCCGTTCCAGGCGCGTTGCTGATCGCGGCCAGGGTCAGGTTGAGCCCCCGGAAGTACGTCTTGGCAAGTTCCTTGGCGACAGTTCCCAGCACGAGTGCGGGCATGCGTTGAATCCTCTCTGATTGGGAAACAGCGGAAGGATTCGGCAATCGGGATCAGCGAACGCGAAATTTCTTCACGCGCGACGCATCAGGAGACGGCCACGGCGTTGTCGTGCCGCGCATAAGTTCTTTCGACATAACGATTTAGCATGTCGATGAACTCCGCGACGATGTGCTCGCCGCGCAGCGTCCGGTCGAGCTTACCGTCCACGTAAACCGGCGCCACCGGCTCCTCGAAGGTGCCGGGCAAGGAGATCCCGATGTTGGCGTGCTTCGATTCGCCGGGACCATTGACCACGCAGCCCATCACGGCGACCTTCATTTCCTCGACGCCGGAGTAGCGGGTCTTCCAGACCGGCATTTGCTCCCGCAGGTAGGTCTGGATCTGGTCCGCCATGTCCTGGAAGAAGGTCGACGTCGTGCGCCCGCACCCGGGGCAGGCCGTGACCTGCGGCGTGAAGCTCCGGATCTCCAGCGACTGCAGGATCTGCTGGCACACCAGGACTTCTTCCGTGCGGTCGCCGTTCGGCAGCGGCGTCAGCGACGCGCGGATGGTGTCGCCGATCCCTTCCTGCAGCAGCACTCCAAGCGCTGCGGTGGTGGCGACGATTCCCTTGGCGCCCAAGCCGGCCTCCGTGAGTCCGATGTGGAGCGGATAGTCGCAACGCGCCGCCAGCTTGCGGTTCACTTCGATGCAATCCTGCACGCCCGACACTTTGGCGCTCAGCACGATCATGTCGTGGCCCAGGCCATGGCGCTCCGCGGCGGCGGCCGACAGCAGCGCGCTTTCGACGATCGCGTTAATGGTGACGGTCTTGGCGTCGAGCGGCTCCGGCAGTTTGCTGTTCTCGTCCATCATGCGGGTGAGCAGCGCCCCGTCGAGTGACCCCCAGTTGACGCCGATCCGCACCGGCTTGTGGTGTTCGATGGCGCACTCGATCATGGCGCGGAAGTTGTCGTCGTGCTTCTTACCGATGTTGACGTTGCCCGGATTGATGCGGTACTTGGCGAGCTTGCGCGCCATCTCGGGGTACCTCTTCAGCAGCAGATGGCCGTTGTAGTGGAAGTCCCCGACAATCGGGACGTTGCACCCGAGCATGCGCAGCGTGTCGACAATCTTCGGCACCGCGGCGGCGGCGTCTTCGGTGTTGACGGTGACGCGCACGATCTCCGAACCGGCGTCCGCGAGTTCCTTCACCTGCTTGACGGTGGCGGTGACGTCGGCCGTGTCGGTGTTGGTCATCGACTGGACGACGATCGGGTTGTTGCCGCCGACGAGGACTCCACCGATGTTGGCGGCGACGGACTGGCGGCGCGGTAGTGCGGGCATCGTAGTTCTTATTCTACCAGCGGGGCCTTGCGGATCGATGCGTTTGGGCCTAACCTGAAAGTCGAGCGGCGTTCCGCGACGCCCCGGCCCCTCCTATCGCGGAAATTCCCAAACAAGCAGGTGGTTATGGACAGCAAACCCGACTTCACGGGCGTGTGGCAGTATGACGCGAAACGGAGCCGGCTGGAGATCGCGCCGCCGGAGTCCTCGCGCTTCGAAATCGAGCACCAGGAGCCGCGGTTCCGGCTGCGGCGGACTTTGGTTTACGGCGGCGTGGCGAACACCATGGAGGTGGAGCTCACCCTTGACGGCGTCTGGCGGGAGCACCGGCTGGGCGAGATCGACGCAACGCTCCGGGGGCTCTGGGACGGCGCTGAATTGGTGTTCGAAGGCGAGGTCCGGAGCGCCGCGCGCACGGGGACGAACGTCGTCCGCTATTCCCTCGAGGATGCCGGCCGGACACTGGTGGCGCTCGAGCGTTTCCAGCCGGCGGAGTCCGGGTATGAGAACCGGTGGGTCTTCGCGCGGGAGTAACAGCCGCTAACCTGGAGGCGGGTGCAGAAGATCGTCACGCGGGAGATCCCGAACGAAGACGTCCGGCGCGAGCTGGAGCGGGTGATCCGCTGGCTTGCCGATGACGGCCGGACGCAGGGTCAGATGATGTTCGGCTGGGGCTGCCGCCTGCCAGCCAGCGAGCTTTGGCAGCCAGCCACTTTGCCGCTCGCGGAGGCGCTGGGGTACTTCGACCAGGCCGTCGCCTCCGGGACCATTGTTCCCGGCGCCAGCGACTTCTGGCTTGCCAGCGACGACCGCCAGATCGAAGTCCTGTTCTGCCACGAAGGCGACATCCACCTCAAGGCAGCGCCCGAAGCGATCGCGACGCGAGCGCTCCGCGAATGGTCGGAGGCCGGACTGCTGCCGCGCTAGTACAACCGCACCCCGCGCCGCCCCGGCTCGCGGAACAGGTGGACCGTGTCCACGAACTGCACCTTCCGCGAAGCGTAGCTCATCACCAGCGTGTGCGTCCGCGCGCCTTCGCCGAAGAAGCGCACGCCCTTCAACAGCGCCCCGTCAGTGACGCCGCACGCCGCAAAGATGATCTGGTGGCCGGGCGCGAGATCCTTGGCCGTGTAGATCCGCTTGGGATCCTTGATCCCCATGCGCGCCATCCGCTCCTCGAGTTCGGGCGTGTTCACCACCAGCCGCGCCACCATCTCGCCCCCCAGGCAGCGCAACGCCGCCGCGGTGATCACGCCCTCCGGCGCGCCGCCCGTTCCCATCACCGCGTCCACGCCGACGCCGCGCACCGCGGCGGCAATACCCGCCGACAGATCGCCGTCGCCGATCAGCCGGATCCGCGCGCCGGTGGAGCGGATCTGATCGATCAGTGCCTGGTGCCGCGGCCGGTCAAGCACCATGATCACCAGGTCCTTCACCTCGCGGTCGTGGCAGTGCGCGATGGCTTTCAGGTTGTACTTCACCGGAGCGTCGATGTCGAGCGCATCCTTGCACGCCGGCCCGGCGATGATTTTCTCCATGTAGCAATCCGGCGCGTGCAGCAGGCCGCCGGGTTCCGACGCCGCGAGCACGGCAATCGAGTTCGCCGCGCCCGTGGCGCACAGGTTCGTCCCTTCCAGCGGATCCACGGCGATATCCACGCCCGGGTACTCGAGGCCCGCGGGCGCCGCCGCGCCCACCTTCTCGCCGATGTACAACATCGGCGCTTCGTCGCGTTCGCCCTCGCCGATCACGATGTTGCCGGCGATCTTCATCCGCTGGAACGCGGTGCGCATGGCTTGCACCGCGGCCTGATCGGAGCCGTCACGATCCCCCTGGCCCATGGTGCGGGCGGCCGAAATAGCGGCATCTTCAACGACGTGTCCGAAATCCGCCGCCAGGTCCCACTCGATGTTCAGTTGCTGGGACTTGCTCTTATCCGCGCTGGCCGTTTGCGCCACAGGGTCCTCCAGGATTGCGATCCACCAAGAGCGTAGCAAACTCTCCGGCTATCATGGACTTCGGTGGCCTCTGACCTGGAACAGAATCTGGCGGACGTGCGGCAGCGAATCGCCCGCGCGGCCGCGCGCGCCCGCCGCGACCCGGCGGAGATCACGCTCGTCGCCGTGACGAAGACGTTCCCGGCCCCGCGCCTGGCCGAGGCCTATGCGCTCGGCGTCCGGGATTTCGGCGAGAACTATGTCCAGGAATTCGAAACCAAGGCGCCCGCACTCGCCGCGTGCTTCGAGGCCCGTTTCCACTTGATCGGGCACCTGCAATCCAACAAAGCCAAGCGCGCGGCCGACCTGTTCCAGGTGATCCAGACCGTCGACTCCGCGAAGCTCGCCCGCCGGCTGGACGGCTTCGGCAAGCCTCTCGAGGTAATGATCGAGGTGAAACTGTCCCCTGAAGAGGCCAAGGCCGGGGCGGACCCCGCCGAGCTACCCGCCCTCGCCGCCGCGATTCGCGAGTGCCCGCATCTGCGCCTCACCGGCTTGATGACCATGCCGCCCTGGTCGGACGATCCCGAGGTCTCGCGGCCCTGCTTCCGCGAGCTTGCGCGGCTGGCGCGCGAACTGGACCTGCCGCGCCTCTCCATGGGCATGTCCCATGACTTCGAGGCGGCTATCGAAGAGGGCGCCACGCATATCCGCGTGGGCACCGCGCTGTTCGGCCGTCGCGTGAAGCAGCCATGACGATCGGCTTCTTCGCGCCGCTGCCGCCCGCGCGGACCGGCGTCGCCGACTATGCGGCGCAGCTCGCGGCCGAACTCCAGCGCCACGCCGCCGTGCTCTTGAATCAGCCCGGCGACGTCAACCTCTACCACGTGGGCAACAACCGCCTGCATGCGGACATCTACCGGCGGGCGCTCGCCGACCCGGGTGTCGTCGTGCTGCACGACGCGTTGCTCCACCACCTGATGCTCGGTATGCTCGACCGCGACGCCTACCTTGCCGAGTTCGTCTACAACTACGGCGCCTGGATGCGCGGCCTCGGCGAGGAACTGTGGCACGACCGCGGCCACGCCGCCGCCGATCCCCGCTACTTCGACCATGCGATGCTGCGCCGCTTGGGTGAAGCGTCGCTCGCCGTGGTGGTCCACAACCCTGCCGCGGCGCGCCGCGTGCGGGAACATGCGCCCGCCGCCCGCCTGATCGAGATCCCGCATCTGGCGCCGGCGCCGCCGCCCGGCGGGGACCGGGACGAACTCCGGCGCGACCTCGGTTTGCCGCCGCGGACCCTCGTCGTGGGCGTCTTCGGGCACCTGCGCGAATCGAAGCGCATCCCCATCGTCCACCGTGCCGTCGCCCGCGCGCGGGAGCGCAGCGGCAACGTCCTGCTCGTCATCGCCGGCCAGATCGCCTCCCCCGAACTCGCCCGCGCCCTCGAACCGTTGCTGGCGGCGGACTTCGTGGTGCGCGCCGGCTATCTGGACGAAGCACAGTTCTGGCGCTGGGCCCGCGCCGTGGACGTCTGCGTCAACCTGCGTTATCCCGCCGCGGGCGAGACTTCGGGCATCGGCGTTCGCCTGATGGCCGCGGGCACGCCCGTGATTTTCACCGCCGGAGAGGAAGTCTCGCGGATCCCCGCGGACGCCGCGCTCCGCGTGCCCGTGGGTTCCGGCGAGACGGACCACCTGACCGAACTGCTGCTCTGGCTGGCGGCCGACGCGAAGGCGGTGCAGCGGCTGGGATCCCAGGCGCGTCGCTATGCCGTGGAGGAACTGGGGGCCGAACGGATCGGACGGTTGTATCTGGAAGCGCTGGCGGGGGCCGGCCGGACGCTCGCCCCGCACGACTGAAAAACGGGTCACAGCTCTGCGAAATTTTTCTTGGCAGCCGTACTCCGCAGAAACCACGGGGTTTCCGCGTAATCCGCCCAATCTCGGCGCACGGACCGCCCCCACCGCCTCGTGTTACCCCAGTAGCGCATGAAGAAGAAAGAAATCGCTGAGCGCGTGGCGCAGGAGACCGGCCTGCCGCCCGCCGTGGCCGCCGACGAAGTGGACCAGGTAGTGCACCGCATCCTTGAGAAGCTCCGGTCGGGCAAACCCGCGAAAGTCCCCGGCCTGGGGCGAGTGGAACTGCGCAACGCTGTTCGCGGGCCGGTGCGGAGCCGCTGATGAGGGCCCGCCGACTCGCTGTCCGCATCCTGCGGCAGTGCCTCGCCGCCGGTCACTCGGTGGAAGTCGAAGGGCTCGGCACGTTGCGTCTCGGCAAAGAGGACCAACTCGAGTTCCTCGCCGAAACCGCGCCCCGCGTCTTCATCGCGTACGTCGAAGAGGACTTCGAATCCGCGCTGCGGCTCGCCGGCATGCTGCGGCGCCACGGCTATCTCCCGTGGCTGGACCGCGAACAGCTCCTGCCCGGACAGAACTGGCCCCGCGCCATCGAGCGCGCTATGGAAGTCTCGGACTTCTTCCTCGCCTGTTTCTCGCGCCGCGCGGTCTCGAAACGCGGCCAGTTTCAGGCCGAACTCCGCTGGGCGCTCGATTGCGCGACGCGCCAGCCGCTGGAGGACACCTTCATCCTGCCTGTGCGGCTCGAGAAGTGCGAAGTGCCGCGCCCCATCCAGCGTTATCTGCACTACGTGGACCTGTTCCCGGACTTCGACCGCGGCGCCGCGCGCGTGGTGGGCGCCATCCGCAAAGCCGCCGGCCTGCGCCGGCGCCTCGCGCTCAAGGCGGCGTAACTACCCCGCGCGGCAGCCGTCCGGCACCGGGACCTCCGGCATCGCCAGCGCCGGCTTCACGCCGTCCGCGTAGCCCAGATCGAACAGCATCCCCTCGGACAGCATGCCGCGCATCTTGCGCGGCTCCAGATTGACGACGAACAGCGCCTGCCGGCCCACGATCTCCCGCGGGTTCTCGCGCTCGCCCTTCATGCCGGAGAGGATCGTGCGCTCGTGGTCGCCGAAGCTCACCCGCAGCGCCAGCAGCTTGTCCGACCCCGGTACATCATCCACGGCGACAATGGTCCCGGCGCGGATGTCCACCTGGTTCAGGACGTCAAGGGAGATCAGAGGCTTGATGGGCGCCGGAGTCATACCGGCGATCATCGCAAACTCCGCACCGGGCGGCAAAACTCACTAGAATGAGAACCGAGAAGTCTCGATGGCTGCCCGACGCCCCGTTCGCACCCAGATCGCCAAGACTCTGGCGGAACTTCCGCTAACGCTCCAGGCAGAGGCCCTGGAGACGGAGGAGGAGATTCGGGCGTTTTACAAAGAAGAAATTCGCAAGCTTCGTGGCGTTGATCGGATTGAGCAAATGCGGATTTCCTTGGAGGACGCGCACGCGGCTGACTTCCCCTTTAAGGCGTTCTTGGTCGGCCACCCCGGCGTAGGCAAGACGACGGAGTTGACCCGTCTGCTTCTCGATCTCGAAGACAAGTTCACGGGCCTCCGCCTTAGTGTGCTCTCGGAACTGAATCCAGGGTCGCTCCGCTTCTACGACATCCTGCTGCTGATTCTAATCCGCATCGTGGAAACGGTGACTTCGCCCATGATAATCGGCTTCACAGATAACGCCGTCGAGGAACTGTTGGCCCGGGTCCGCGACCATCTCTCAACAAAGTGGACGAAGCGCTTCCGAGTGGACGCGAAGGACTTCGGAGGCGGCCTCGAACTGCCCTTTCTCAAGCTCCGCGCGAACATCAAACTGGGCTCGACGAAGGAGCAAGGAGAAGAGGACTATCAACTATCTTTCGTTTCGGACCTCGTTGCTCTAATGAACGACGTTCTGACGGAAAGTAACAGGCTGCTCTCGAGACACAAGTCGAACCGCAAGTTCCTTGTTGTTCTCGAGGATCTCGAGAAACTCGGACTCGATGCTCAGACCATGAAGAGCCTGTTTGTCGGCCTGCAGCCGCATCTGGCGGGGCTCGACGCACACTTCATCATCACGATCCCGGTGTGGCTGAAGTACTCCGACGACCAGGTGTTTGGGCTCTTGCCGAGCTTCCAGTGCTTCGTGCTGCCCGATTTGCCGGTTTACGCAAAGAACCACGATAAGGACGGCGAGGTAATCGGCGCCCTCGTATCCGTGGTACAAGCCCGTGCGGATGAGTCATTGTTCGAGCCAAACGTGCTCGAAGCTCTGTGCATCGCTTCCGGTGGCAATCTCCGAGATCTCTTCGCCTTGATTCGCGATGCAATGCTCGCCGCCCGTCTGCGCTCAGCCGTCGCCATTTCGCCGGCCGACGCCGAAGGCGCCATCGCGAGCCTGCGAAACGAGTACAAACAGCTGCTCGGTTCGACCAGCGAGTCTGAGGACAAGGTAACACTCGACGGTAAGCTGGACCGACTCAAGGCCCTCTACGAGCGTTCCGATCCGGCGGTCGAGGTGCCGGACCCCGTTCTGTACCTGCTGCTACGGCAAAGGTGCGCCCTGCAGTACAACGGCGAGGGATGGATCGGCGTGCATCCGCTAGTCGTGGACTTGCTGAGGGAATTCGGTCGGATCGAAAACGATGCACGCGGCGGAACGGCAGCATGACGCCAGACTCCGAGACCGGCAGTCTGGACGTGGTCTTCGCGCGCCTCGCGGAGTGGATTAATCTCGGAGTTCCCGGCATCGTCTGGATCCGCTACGCTGGTGAAGCCGGACGAGACGAACTTCTCGACCGGCTATCCGCCAGGACGGCGGTCCGGCGGATCCCGTTTCTACCGCCGGAGCCGGCGGAAGCGGCAACGTGGTTGGAGCGAGAGATCGCTGGCGAGCGAAAGCCGCGTGGCGAGGCCGCGAAGCCGGTCGTCGCAGTGTTGTTTTCGCCGGCAGCTGGAAGCGACGACTTGAAGGCAGCGTTTCGCGTGCTGAACCTGCATCGCGAGGAGATCGCCCGCTGTGACGCCATCCAGCTGTGGTTTGTGCCGCTCTCAATTGCGCCGGTTCTTGAAGCTCAGGCCCTCGATCTGCGGTCCTGGTTTCAACTGCGACTGACCCTCACCGAGTCACCAGAACCTTTGGCTAGGTCGGATTGGGATGTACCGGTCCCGGAAGTGCCCCTTGAGGAACTGAGCGCTACGGTTGCCCGGTTTCGTGCTCTCTCAGAACACGATCCAGCAGCTTATTCAAGCCCTCTCGCGTGGGCGTTGATCCGCCTCGCTCGAGGTTACCACTCGCGGCACGATCGACGCGCGTTGGAGTCAGCAACTGAGGCTGCTGACCTCTCGCGGACGCTCTTTCTCCGCCAGCGCGGTAATCTGATGTTGCATGCGGCTGCTCTGGGTGAGTTGGCTGGGTGTCAGCTCGCTAACGGAGACCCCCAGGCGGCGCTCGCAACGGCACAGGAAGCGGTGATTCTGTACCGCGGTCTCGTCCAGAGCAACCGTGACGCTGTCTTGCCGGACCTGGCGATGTCGCTGAACAATCTGGCGAACGCCCAGAGTGAGGTGGGGGAGCGGGAGGCGGCGCTGGGCACCGCGCAGGAGGCGGTGGCGCTATACCGGGAACTAGTCCGCCGGAACCGGGATGCGTTCCTGCCGAACTTAGCGGGCTCGTTGAGCAATCTGTCCATCAGGCAGAGTGACATCGGGGATCGCGAAGCCGCCCTCAGCGCCGCGACGGAAGCGGTTGCGCTTTATCGCGAATTGACGGACCACAATCGCCGGGCGTTCTTGCCGGAGTTGGCAAGATCGCTAAGCAACATGGCGAACCTGCACATCAAGATTCGTGAGCGTCAGCTCGCGCTCGAAACGGCACACGAAGCAGTCGCGCTTTACCGGGAGGTTGCAGCTTCTGGTCGCGAGGACTTTGCGCGGGGTCTTGCCGGGTCGCTAAACAACCTTGCAGTTAGCCAGCGAAAGGCTGGGCAGCCGGCTGCCGCTCTTGCTGCCGCGCAGGAGGCGGTGGAGCTATATCGCAAGCTGGTTAGCCGGAACCGCGACGCCTTCCTGCCGGGCTTGGCCGTTTCGCTGAACACCCTTGCCAGCTGTCAACGAGAGGCTGCCGAACCTCAGGACGGGCTTTCGACGGCTCGGGAGGCAGTGGCGCTGTTTCGGGAGCTGTGGGGCCAACGACCTCAACGTTTTGCCACAGACCTAGCAACGGCGATGGGACTGGTCGGGCGGATCCTGGCTGATTCGGGCGAGTACGTCCAGTCGGCATCGGCGTTCGCCGATGCCGTTAGCGTTCTCGCGCCTTTGCTCGGTCGCTACTCGGCGGCGCTCGAAAAACTCGCGAGAGACCTCCTACAGGACTACAAGGACGCAGCCGTGAGAGCAGGTATTGAGGCGGACCCGAACGTGCTCACCAAGGTCGACGGTGTTCCTGGACCACTCGCAACCTAGCCCGCGCGGAGCCTGGGCGCCTGGCGCATCCGCGCGGCAGCGGCGGGCCTCCACGGCGATCCTTCGATCTCACCTGCAGGACGGCGTTGCGCGCCGTCCCACCGCCGCTGCCGGGCGTCACAGTTGGGTTGGTTTGCTCTCTGTCTGTTATCGCGCGACTGCCCGCCGCATGAGATCACCGCAGTGATAAGATTTCTCCACCGTGGACCTCAACCTCAGCCCCGCCGAAGCCGCGTTCCGCGACGAAATCCGCGCCTGGCTTGCCGACAATGCCCCCCAGGACTGGAACAAGGACTACGTCGCGCGCGACATGCACGGCAAGTTCGAATACCTGCGCGCGTGGCAGCGGAAGTGCCACGAAGCGGGCTGGGCCGGCGTCCCGTGGCCGAAGCAATTCGGCGGACGCGGCGCGTCCCTGATCGAGTACTCCATCTTCCTCGAAGAAATGGCGCGAGCGTCCGCGCCCCCCTTCGCGAACGTCCTCGCCATCGGCATCATCGGACCCACCATCATCAACTACGGCACCGAAGCCCAGAAGCAGCGCTACCTCGCCAAGATGCTCGCCGCCGAGGAGATCTGGTGCCAGGGCTTCTCGGAGCCCGAGGCGGGCTCCGACCTCGCCGGCGTCCGCAGCGAGGCGCGCCGCGACGGCGACCACTTCATCGTCAACGCCCACAAGGTCTGGAACTCCTGGGGCTGGGCCGCAGACTATTGCGCGCTGCTCACCCGCACCGACGCCAGCGGACCCAAGCACGAGGGCCTCACCTACCTGCTGGTGGACATGCACGCGCCGGGCGTCACCGTGCGTCCGCTGAAGCAGATGACCGGCGAGAGCGAGTTCACCGAGCTGCACTTCAAGGACGTCCGCGTGCCTGTGGAAAACGTCCTCGGCAAAGTGGGCGACGGCTGGAAGGTCGCCATCGGCACGCTGATGCACGAGCGCTCGACATACGGCGCGCGGCTCAGCGTCACCTTCAAGCAGCAGTTCGAGCGGATCGTGGCGCTGGCCCACGAGCACGGCTGCGCGGACGACCCCGTCATCCGCCAGCGCCTCGCCCAGACCTACGCCGAGATCGAGATCTTCCGCCTGAACAACTGGCGGGCGCTCTCGCGCACCACGCAGACCGGCGTGCCGGGACCCGAAGGCTCCATCCTGAAAGTCTTCTGGAGCGAGCTATCGCAGCGGATGCACCAGTTGATGCTCGAGATCCTCGGCCCGTGGGGGCAGTTGACCAACCAGTCCCCGGACGCCGTGGACGGCGGCGAGTGGCTGTACGGTTACATGCGCGCCCGCGGCCACACCATCGCCGCGGGCACCAGCGAGATCCAACGCAATATCATCGGGCACAACGTGCTCGGGCTGCCGAAGAGCTACTGAGGCGCTTTGCAGACTGTCCGCATCACGCGCAAAGGGGCGGACCGCTTCCGCAGCGGCCATCCCTGGATCTTCGCGAGCGACGTCGCCGAGCGCGGCGGCGCGCAGCCGGGCGACGTGGTGCGCGTGGCGGACCCCGGCGCCCGCGCCCTCGGCGTCGCGCACTACAGCTCCACCTCGGAAATCACCCTGCGGATGCTCGCGCCCGGCCACCTGTCCGCCGACGAAGCGTTCTACCGCCGGCGGCTGGACGCCGCGGCCGATTATCGCGAGCGCCTGTTCCCCGGCGAGACCGCCTACCGGCTGGTGTTCTCCGAAGCGGACCTGCTCCCCGGCCTGACCATCGACCGCTACGCTGACTGTTTCGTGGTCCAGGCGCTCACCCAGGGTATGGATCGCGCGCTGCCCGCCATTCTGCCGTGGCTCCAGGACCGCTTCGCGCCGCGGGCCGTCGTCGCGCGCCACGACGCCGCCGTCCGCGCCAAGGAAGACCTGCCGCGCGAAGTAAGGCTGCTCGCCGGCGCGCTGGACGGGCCGGTCGCGATCGTGCTCAACGGCCTCACCTTCCAGGCCGACCTCCTGCACGGCCAGAAGACCGGCGTCTACCTCGACCAGCGCGAGAACTACCGCGCCGCCCGGCTCCACGCGCGCGGCGAAGCGCTCGATTGCTTCACCTCCACCGGCGGCTTTGCTCTCCACCTCGCCGGAACGTGCGAGAAGGTGCTCGCGCTCGATTCCTCCGCGGCGGCCATCGCCAGCGCCCGCGCCAACGCCGAGTCCAACGGCATCACCAACGTCCACTTCGAGGAAACCGACGTTTTCGACTACCTGACCCACGCCCGCCGGGACTTCGACACCATCGTGCTGGATCCGCCGGCGTTCACCAAGTCGCGCCGGGCGCTCGATGCGGCGCTGCGCGGCTATAAAGACATTAACCTTCGCGCGCTGAAGCGCCTGCGGCCCGGCGGCGTCCTGATCTCGTGCTCCTGCTCGCACCACGTCAGCGAAGCGGATCTGCTCGAAACCGTGGCCGGCGCGGCGCTGGACGCGCGGCGGACGCTGCGCATCCGCGAGCGCCGCACACAGTCCCCCGACCATCCCATCCTGCTGACCATCCCGGAAACGCTGTACCTGAAGTGCCTGATCTTCGAAGCGCTGGACTAACATCGGCCCCCGAACCCATCCGCGTCGCGCGAGACCGCTACCGCTTGCGGAGCAGCACGTTGATTTCGTCCACGAAGTCGAGCGTCCGCGCCCGGAGCTTCGCGCCGGTCTTCGTCTCGTCGCCGAATTCGAGGTACGTCTCGGACTTCGCCTCGTAGCGCGGCCACAGCGGCAGGCCCGCACCGTTGGGGTCGCCGGTCTTC
>CAYYID010000060.1:0-38181 GCA_964471915.1 uncultured Solibacteraceae bacterium
CGCGTCGCTGGAGCGCCCGCCGCCGGGCGCCGGCGTGGTCACCGCCATCCGCAGCACGCCCTCATTGGCGAGCATCGCGGCCGGGACGTTCACGAGCAGCGACGAATCGCTCACCACCGTCGCGGCGAGCGTTCCCGTAAGGCCCTCCGAGGCCGGCGTGCCGCCCAGGGACCCCGCGCCGGAAAGGGTCATGCCGCCGGGCAGTCCCGTGGCGGCCCACGACGGCGGACCACTACCGCCCGCCGCCGCCAGCGCTACCGGTCCATAGGCTGCGCCCACCGTGCCGGCCGGCAGCGGCGCGCTCGCCACGGTCACCCGCAGCGCGCTCGAGCCGGAAGGATAGATGGTGAGGCGGAAGGTCTGCCAGGTCTCAGCGCCGGCGGTGTCCGTCAACCGCACCGTGAACGTATAGGCGCCGGCGGCGGACGGAGTGCCAGCAATGGTCGCGGCGGCCAGCGCCAGACCGGGCGGCAGCGCTCCGCCGCTCACCGCGAAGGTATACGGCGCGGCGCCGCCCGCCGCGGTCAGAGCTTGCGAGTACGCCGCTCCCACCGTACCGGCCGGCAGCGGCGACCCGTTGTTGAACCGGAGGAACGCCGCGGCCGCGGGATCCACCGGGATGTGCAAAGTCTCCGCCGCGGTCGCCGTCCCCGCCGTGACGGTCACCGCCGCCGCCGGCGTGAACCCTGTGGCCGCCACCGTCGAGTTCGAGAAGAAGTTCCGCCCGGCCAGCGTCACCGTGGACGCAGCCGCGCCCTGCATCATCCCGAACGGCCAC
This sequence comes from uncultured Solibacteraceae bacterium, assembly GCA_964471915.1. Classification (GTDB taxonomy): domain Bacteria; phylum Acidobacteriota; class Terriglobia; order Bryobacterales; family Bryobacteraceae; genus JAIEPW01. The sequence continues at coordinate 779 of CAYYID010000060.1, forward strand.
GTCTGCGACACCGCGGGCGGCGCGGCCTGCACCGTGAGCGTCACCGTCACCGTCACGTTCTTGTTCGCCGCCGCAGGAGCCGTGATCCGCAACGTGCCCGTGTAGACCTTCGGCGTCAGCCCCGTCGGATCCACGGTCACCGTCAGCGCGTTGAACAGCCCGGCGATGGACACGTTCCCCGTGGGCGTCACCTTCAACCACGTGGCGCCTTGCGCCGCTACCGTCGCCTGCAGCGGCGAGCCGTTGCTTGAAAGCAGCAGCGGCGCGGCCAGCGACGGGTGCGGCACGGGATCGCCCGTGAGGTACGAGAAGCTCAGGCTCGCGGGCGACACCGTTAACGTTGGCGCCGGCGCCGCCACCTGCAGCGTCACCGCCACCGTCGCCGTGGGCGGCGGCGTGCCGGTGCCCGTGAACGTGATGGTCCCGCTGTAGGTCCCCGCCGCCAGGCCCGTCGGGTTCACCTGGACCTTCAGCGATGCCGGAGCCTTCGCCGTCGAGGCCGACACCAGCAGCCACGCCGCGTTGAACGGACTCCCCGACACGGCAATGGTCAGGTTGGCGCCGGCGGGCTGGCTCTGCACCTGGAGATTCTGCACCGCCGGCAACGCGGTCGCCCCGAGCTGGTAAGAAAAGGTGAGCGCGGCCGGCGTGGCGGTGAGCGTTGGCGCGGTTTGCGCCTCCAACCGGACCGCTACCACCAGCGCGACGAGGACAGGTTTCCACTCCACGCCCTCTCCATCGTGCGGGCGGACGCGGAACTCGATCTCTCCTTCGGGCTAGCCAGGACTCAGAAGATGCCGGGTCCTTAGCCGCCCAGTAGTCCCTTCACGGCCCCCACCAACACTGACAACAAGATGAACACCAGGAATCCGTAGTGCAGCCAGTGCCGCGTGTAGCGGACGATCAGGTACAGGTCCTCACGCAGCGGCGGCGCCGGAGCCGTCGCCAGCAGCACCTGCTCGCGCAGTTGTTCCCAGGGCGGCTCGCTGGCCATTTCCGCGGCGGCCAGCGAAGTCTGAACTTGCTCCCGCAACCGCTCCAGCGTGAGGCTCTCCGGCATTCTAGGGAGGATAGTCCAGCGGTCGAAAGTCCACAAGGCGAAAGCCCCTCGAATCGTCCTGGAACTGTGGCAATTCAGTACTGGCTCCTTCCCTGCTACCCTATTCCCATGCGGATTCTTCTCCTCTGTGCGGCCTTGTTGCCCGCATCCCTGCTGGCCCAGGACGGCCGTATCACCACGTCGGGCAAGCCGGGAGCGGCGGGCGTCTTCATCGACGGCAAGTTCGTAGGACCGGCGGCGCGCTTTGGCGCGCGCGGCAAGTTCGCGGCCAGCGCCGGCGAGCACACCGTCACCATTCGCGACCCCCGGTTTGAAGAATTCAGCACCAAGATTACGGTCACCGGGGGAAAGACCGCGAAGGTCAAGTACACGCTTAAGCCGCTCGCCGACCCGCAGGCTCCACTCGGCATCATCCGCCTCGGCGGCGGCAACTACGGCCAGCGCATCGAAGGCGACCGCGGCGCCGTGTACCTCAACGGCGTCTTTATGGGGCACGTGGACGAGTTCAACCACCCGGGCTCCGGCATCGAGATCAAGGCCGGCGCCTACGAGCTGAAGGTGGTCAGCGAAGAGTTCGGCGAGATCAACCGCCGCGTCACGGTGGAGCCGGGAAAAGTGGTCAAGGTCCCGATCCGGGCCAAGTAAGTGCCGCAAGGTCCGTTGGACGGCATCCGGGTGCTCGATCTGTCGAGCTTCCTGGCGGGTCCCTACGCCACCGCATTGCTGGGTGACCTCGGCGCCGAAGTCATCAAAGTCGAATCCCCCGCGGGCGATCTCGGACGCCAGTGGTCCCCGTTCCTCGACGGCGAAGGCCGCTTCTTCCAGGCCTGGAACCGCAACAAGCGGAGCCTGGCTCTCGACCTCACCCAGCCCGAAGCCCGCGAAGTGCTCTACGAGCTGGTGCGCCGCGCCGACATCCTGGTGGAGAACTACCGCTCCGGAGTGACGCACAAGCTCGGCGTGGACTACGAATCGCTCCGCGCCATCAATCCGAGGCTGATCTACGCCACCTGCACCGCGTTCGGCGCGCGGGGTCCGGACCGGGAGCGGCCGGGCTACGATCCCGTGCTGCAAACCGTCTCCGGCACGGCATTCGCGAACCACCGCTACAACGGCGGCATTACCGCCATCTGCGTGGTGGCGGTCAGCGACTACCAGGCCGGCATGCTCATGATCGCGGGCGCGCTGGCGGCCCTCTACCGCCGCACCATTACCGGCGTGGGCCAGCATATCGAGACGTCGCTGCTGCAGGCGGTGATGACCGTCAATGCGCAGGCGTTCGTGCAGGGGCTGGACGCCAAGGAAGAGGGCGCCATCGGCATCCATCCTTACCGCGGCTATCACACGCGCGACGGCTGGCTGTTCGTCGCCGCCGGCACCGACCGCTTCTGGCGGCTGCTCTGCGACGCCCTGGGCCGCCCCGAGCTTGGCGCCGACCCGCGCTACGCCACCAACGGCCAGCGCGTCAACGCCGCTGCCGAGATCAGCGCCGCACTGGAGCCGATTTTCGCCTCCCGCAGCACCGAGGAGTGGGAGCGGATCCTGCTGGGCGCGCAGATCCCCTGCGGCGGCGCGCGCACCTTCGCCGAGTTCTTCGAGGACCCGCAGGTGACCGCGATGGACATGAACCCGGTGATCGAGCACCCGAAGCTGGGGCGGCTCCGCGTCATCGGCGTGCCGGTGAACCTGTCAGAGACCCCCGGCGCGATTCAGCGCGCCGCGCCCCTGCTCGGCGAGCACACCGACGAGGTGCTGCGCGAAGTCGGCTTCGGTGACCGAATTGCGACGCTGCGCTCCTCCGGCGCCATCCGGTAAGCGGCGCTCTGACTTAATTGCCCAGCTTCAATACCGCCGCCAGCCACTTCCGCCGGTGGACCGACGCCTCATAGCTGAGGGCGTGATCGGCGCGTGGATAGAACCGCACTTCCTTACCTGCCGGGGCCGCCGCGGCCAGCGCGTCCGCCTTGGCCTTCGGGACGTGAAAGTCCTTTTCCGCGAATTGCAGCAGCAACGCGCCCTTCACCTTCGAAATATTCGTGATCGGATCCAGCGGCGACAACTGCTCGATGAACTTCTGCTTCGGTTCCGGATCCATCGGCGGTCCGTACAGGAACCAGTCCGTGAACCGCGCCGTGCCCGCCTGGAAGGCCCACGCCTGGACGCGCGTTTCTACCGAGGCGAGAGTAGTGCCGTACATCGCCCCGAAGTCGTGGCCGATGTACGCGACCCGGGTCCGGTCGATGCGCGGCTCGCTCAGCAGCACGTCGAGCGCCCGGCGGAGGTTCTTCACGATGGCCACGGACATTTCGTAGTCGGTCTCGCGCTTCCGCGACTTCCGGAACCATTCGGGGTCGCTCCAAGGGGTCTCGATGAGCAGCGAGGCCGCGCCTTGGCCGGCGAGGTCCATCGCTTCTTCGAGATACTGGCTCCGGTTGGAGTTCATCGACTCCGGTTCATACCAATGCACGAACAGCGCCCCGGCCACCTTGCCCGTTCCCGCGGGCAGCACCCAGATCCCGTGCGTCGGCTTGCCCTCCAGGCTGTCGAAGGTCACCTGGCGCAAAGCCACTGCGGCAGGGCGGATGTTCAATGGCCTCTTCGAGTTGTCGCTCAGATCGGGTTGGGCCGCGAGAACTGCGGGCAGCAGCGCGAGAAGAAGTCGCATGGGGATTAGCCTAATCCGCTTTGATAGCCCCGGCAAATCCGGTTGGGGCGAATCCCCGAATCCAGTCCGCAAGATAGACTATTCCGGCATATGACTCGGAGAAGCTCCACTAACCAGTGGTGTCTCATTTTGCTTGATAAGGTCCTCCTGGTTGTAGGTTCACTAGTACCTTAGTCTTGAGTTCTAGTACCTTCGATGATAAGGTAACAGGTCAAGGGAATCGAAGAGTCCCCCGGGGACGGCAAAAAGCGCCCCGGACCTATACTTCTGACACCGGAGGAAACATCGGATGGGCGCAAGATATCGAATCGCACTCACCGGCGCGGCTTGTGCCGCGCTCTTCGCCGCCACCGCACAAGCGCAGGTGACGGTCAAAATCAGCCCGACGTCGGTCACGCTGCGGGGAAATGAAACCCGGCAATTCACAGCGACCGTCACGGGCACCACGAACCTCAATGTCACCTGGCAGGTGAACGGCGTCACCGGGGGGAACGCCACCACCGGGATGATCAGCGCGACCGGCCTGTACGTCGCGCCAATCGTCGCGCCGGCGCCCAACCAGGTCACCGTGCGCGCGGTCAGCGTAGCCGACGCCACCAAGGGCGCCAGCGCGACCGTCACTATCAACAACCCGACGCCAACGATCACGTCGGTCGGCCCCAACCCCGTCGTGTTGGGGGCGGCGACGATCCTGGTCAACGGCACCGGCTTTACACCAGTTTCCACGGCTACCTTCAACGGTGCCGCGGCAACGGTCACGTTCGTCTCGTCGACCCAGATCCAACTGGCGCTGACGGTCACCGAGGCGATGCTGGGCGATGCCGTGCTCCGGGTCGGCAATCCAGCGCCGGGCGCGACGAATTCGTTGCCGGTTCTGGTGCCGGTGCGCTCCTTCTCGGAAGCGCCCAAGATGACGCAGCAGCAGGCGGCGCGCTTCCTCCGCCGCACCAGCTTTGGACCTTCGCCGAAGGATGTCGATTACCTTATGAAGGTCGGGCTGGAGCAGTATCTGAACGAGCAGTTCGCCGCGGCGAACCCCACGCCGTTCCCCGCCACGCAACTCACCCAGCCCCTCGAGTACGCGCAGGAGCAGTGGTTCCGCAATGCCCTCACCGGCAACGACCAGCTGCGCCAGCGCGTGGCGTTCGCCCTGCACAAGATCATTGTGGTTTCGGGCGTCGAGGTCGACTGCGCCGAGGCGTTCATTCCCTACTACAAGATCTTTCTGGACCGGGCGTTCGGCAACTTCGCCGACCTGCTGAAAGACATCACGCTGAACGTGGCCATGGGCGAGTACCTCGACATGGTCAATAACAAGAAGGCGAACGCCGCCGGCGACATGCCGAACGAGAACTGGGCCCGGGAGCTGATGCAGCTCTTTACCATCGGGCTGGTGGAACTCGAGCAGAACGGCAACCCGAAGCTCGACGCCTTCGGCAAGACCATCCCCACGTACGGCCAGGACACCGTGCTCGCGCTCTCGCGCGCGTTCACCGGCTGGACCTATCCGGACAAGATTGCGGGAGACCCCACCAAGCTGAACCCGGCCGCGTACCACGCGCCCATGGAACCGGTGCAGGCTTTCCATGACACGGCGGAAAAGATCCTCTGGCCCGGCGTCATTCTGCCGCCCAACCAGACGGCGCGCCAGGACCTGGACGCCGCCCTCGCGGTGATCTTCAACCACCCGAACGTCCCGCCGTTCATTTCCAAGCAGTTGATCGAGCATCTGGTGACCTCGAATCCTTCGCCCGCCTACATCCAGCGCGTCGCGAATGTCTTCGTCAATAACGGCAGCGGCGTTCGCGGCGACCTGCGCGCCGTGGTCCGCGCCATCCTGCTCGACCCCGAGTCCTTCTATCTCAACAACAGTTTCGGCAAGATGAAAGAACCGGCGCTCTATATGACGGGCCTGGTCCGCGCGCTCGGCATCACCGTCACCGACACGCCGTTTATGGCCGACCTCGGCCAGGAGATGGCGCAGCGCGTGTTCTATCCGCCGAGCGTCTTCAGCTACTTCTCGCCCAGCTTCCGGAACTCGGCTGGCCAGACCGCGCCGGAGTTCCAGATCTACACCACCGCCACATCGCTCACCCGGGCGAACTTCGCCTACCGGACTCTGTACAACAGCTTCGGCAGCTCCATGACTTTCAACCTCACGCCGTGGAGCCAGTTGGCGGCCGTGCCCGAAATGCTCATCGAACGCATCAACCAGGTCCTCATGGGCGGCAACATGATCTATCCCATGAAGACCGTGCTGCTCACCGCGGTGAACGCGCAGAGCGGCAGCACCGAGAAGGCCCGGACGGCGTTGCACCTCACCGCGGCGTCCATCCAGTATTCCATCGACCGGTAAGGACCCACGGAGGAAACGACCATGCGATCCAGAAGAAACTTCATCAAGAGTTGCTGCGCCATGGGCGCGGCCGGCGCGGGAGTGCACCTGACGCGCCTGGGCCTGATCAACGCTTACGCGCAATCCACTTCCGATTACCGGGCGCTGGTGTGCGTGTTCCTGTTCGGCGGCAATGATGCGAACAACATGATCATTCCGCTGGACGCGGCTCCGCTCCAGCAGTATCAGGCCATGCGTCCCGGCCTCACCATCGGTCCGGCGGCCGCGCTCCCCATCCAGGGACAGGGCAAGGCGTACGGCCTGCATCCGGCCCTGGCCGGGCTCGCGCCGCTCTACGCGCAGCGCCGGATGGCGGCCGTCTTCAACGTCGGCACCCTCAACCGGCCTACCACCAAGCAGCAGTTGAACCAGAATCCGCTGCCCCGCAACCTGTATTCGCACTCCGACCAAACGTCGCAATGGCAGACCACCAACGTGCTCGGCCAGGGCGGCGCCGGCTGGGGCGGGCGCGCCATCGACGCCATCCAGGGCCAGAACGCCAGCAGCTTCCCGGCCGGCGTGTCCCTGAACGGCGGCGCAGCGTTCCTCAACGGGCAGTTCACCCAGCCCGTCTCCATCCAGCCCGGCTCTACCTTCGGCCTCGACGGCATCAACACCACCAACGCCGCCGGTCAGGCCAAGGCCACGACCATGCAGCAACTGCTGACCTTCGACACCGGCGTCACCATGATCGCCTCGGCGGCCACCATCTTCGGCCGGGCGGTGACCAATGCCCAGGCCATCAACGACGCCATCAACGCCGGCGGCGGCCTGCAGACGGTGTTCCCGCAGTCCAACCTCGGCCAGCAACTGGCCCAGGTCGCCCGCGTCATCCGCGCCCGCACCGCGCTCGGCATGAACCGCCAGGTGTTCTTTGTCGGCAAAGGCGGCTTCGACAACCACAGCGATCTGCTGACGTCGCAGCAAAACCTGCTCGCCGACGTGAACGCCTCCCTCACCGCCTTTTACCAGGCGACGGAGGAACTCGGGGTGGCCTCCAACGTCACCACCTTCACCGAAAGCGAGTTCAACCGGACCGGCAACGGCAACTCCACGGCGGGCACCGACCACGCCTGGGGCGGCCATCACCTGGTAATCGGCGGCGCCGTCAACGGCGGCGAAACCTATGGCCGCTTCCCGACGCTGGAACTCCGGGGGCCCGACGACGCCGGCAACCGCGGACTCTGGATCCCCACCACGGCGCTGGATCAGTACGGCGCGGTGCTCGCCCGCTGGTTCGGCGTCAACGACGCGAACCTCAACACCGTGTTCCTGAATCTCGCGAACTTCGGAGCCACGCCCCTCCAGGGCCTGGGCTTCCTGCCGTAGGATTCACCGCGTAGCCCGTAAAACGAGGCGGGCGCGTCCGGAGCCATCCGGCGCGTGCCCGCCTCGTTCCCGCTTCTCTCTCGTCTCCGTTTCTAATGAAGCGCCGCCACGTGCTCGATCCACTGCGCCTTGTGGATGCGCACGCCCTTCGCCGCCCCCCGCTCCAGCCGGTAGATCGCGCTGCCGTTCGAGTACAGCAGCGCCCCGTCGCCCGCCCGGTCGAACGACAGCACACCCTTGGCCAGCACCTCGAACTCCTGCGCCGGACGCCGCCGCACCAGCTCCCAGGATCCCGGCACCAGCGACGGCGCATCCGCTTCGCCGGCTTGCTCCTGCATCGCCCGCTGCGCGTTCACCACGTTGCCCCAGATCATCATCTGCTTCAGGTCCGGCGGCTTCGCCATGCCCCCCTGCTGGCTCATCAGCGGCTTGCCTGAGTACATCATCGAGAAGACATTGAAGTAGTCGAGGAACGCCCCGGCCAGCCGGAACGGAAACAACAGCGTGTCCTTCACGGCCGCCAGCGGACTCAGCTTGCGCCGCCCGTCCTCCCACGGCCGCCGGATCGCGTAGAGCGTCCCGTCCTCGTCCAGCACCGGACCCAGAAAGTCGCGCTTCGGATCGCTGGCCAGCGTCTCCAGCGCGCCGGATTCGAGGTCCAGTTGCTCCACCGCGAACGGACCCAGCGCCGCCACCACGCCGTTCTGGTCCCGGCCGATCCCCGCGCTCTGGTACACCAGCCGCCGCCCGCCGCCCGGAATCCACCGTGGCGCCAGGTCGAACGAGTCGCCCTCGGTCACTTCCTGCAATCCGCTGCCGGCGATCTCCAGCACGGCGATGTTCGACAGGTAGTTCCGGTGCGTCACCGAGGCGGCGAGGTGCGCGCCGTCGCCGCTCAGCGCCAGGTGCCGCAGCCGGTAATCGGCGGTGTGGAACAGCCGCGTCTCCTCGCCGTCCGGCGCCACTCGAAAGATACCCGCCACTTCGTCCGTTTCGAGCGCGTAGAACAGATCCCCCGCCGCCGGACCCCGGCACACGCTGGTGATCGCCATGCGGAACGCCGCCGGATCGCTGGACGGCGCTTGCCACATGCCGGTCATGAACCGCGCCCCCCGGCCTTCCGTTTTCCAGGCGTGCCGCCGCTGGATCTGCGTGGCTCGTTCCCGCAGCGAGGCGCCGAACTTCGTTTCCACGGCGGCGCTGCCGCCGCCTTCCGTGCAGCGGTGCAGCTTGCCTTGGGTGAGAAACGCGACGTGCGGCATAAGTCCTGTTCGTTGCCATCGGCGCTTTAGCCCGGCCCGCGCCTCGGGCGATCCCCCGAGGATCCGCCGCGCTTTGCCTCAGGCCGCGCGGGAAGATCGCGGCGCGCCCGGCGGGGGGCTTGACACGCTGCGCCGTCTGCTTGATATTGAGGCATTGCATCCGCCATGCCCTTCTGTGAGCACCAGCGAACCGAGATCCTGACGCGCCGCGGCGGCGTCGACTACCTCCGCTGCCTCGATTGCGACCAAGTCTTCGAGGCCGACGACCTGGAGACGCTTCCCGTTTACGACGAGGACGAAACGGCCGCCTGACCGGCCGCCGTGCGATCCTGGTTCCCGGGAGGGTCTGCCGAACTGTGTCTCGCTCGGGTCCGTTGCGCATTGTCTCCATCGGAGGCGGCACCGGGCTCTCCACGCTCCTGCAGGGTCTCAAGCGCTACGCGAAGCTCCGCGACGCCACGCCCGACCGCCCCCTCGAGGATTCCCCGCCGCTGGTCGACCTTACCGCCGTCGTCACCGTCACCGACGATGGCGGATCCTCCGGACGCCTCCGCCGCCAGATGGATGTCCTGCCCCCCGGCGATATCCGCAACTGCATGGTCGCCCTGGCCGAGGACGAAACGCTCATCACCCGGCTGTTCCAATACCGTTTTCGCGCCGGCCGCGGGCTGAAGGGGCACAACTTCGGCAATCTGTTCCTCACCGCGCTCACCGACCTGACCGGCGATTTCGCCCAGGCTATCCGCCTCTCCTCGGAAGTGCTGGCCAGCCTCGGCCAGATCTTTCCTTCGACGGCCGACGACGTGTCGCTGGTGGCGACGCTGGCCAACGGCCGCACCGTGGCCGGCGAATCCCGCATCGGCCGCAGTAAAGTGGCGATTCAGCAGATTGCCCTGGACCGGCCCGCCAAGCCGCTGCCGCAGACGCTCGCCGCGATTGCCGCCGCCGACCTCATCACCTTCGGTCCCGGATCCCTGTTCACCAGCATCATTCCGAACCTGCTGGTCGACGGCGTCGCCCAGGCCGTGCGCGAGTCCGCCGCCACCAAGGTCTACTTCATGAACCTGATGGGCCAGCCCGGCGAAACTCTGGGCTATCGCGCCTCCGACCACGTGGAGGCTCTTTACCGCCACGCCGGCGGCCCGTTCCTCGATCTGTGCGTCGTCAACACCAGCGCCATCCGGCCCGCGCTTCGCAAGCGCTATGCCGCGCAGCGCGCCGGCCCGGTGGAAGTGGACGCCGCGAACCTCGCGGCCCTCGGCGTCAAGCTGCTGGGGCGGGATCTCCTGCGCCGGGCCGAGAAGGTCCGGCACGACCCGTCGATCGCCGCCGCCATCGCCATCGAGCTGGCGCTCGAGTCCCGCGCTCAAGCCGGAACGCGAATCGTCCGAAGGAAGAGCAAAGCCCGATGAACCTCTCCGTCATTGTCCTGGCCGCCGGACTCGGCACGCGCATGAAGTCCGCCACCGCGAAAGTTCTCCACCGCGCCGGCGGTCTCGCGCTCGCCGAGCATGTCCTGCGCGCCGCCCGCCAGTTGGCCGATCCGTCGCGCATCGTTGTCGTCACCGGCCACCAGGCCGAGGCCGTTGAGAAGGTCCTGGGGCCGTACGGGGTCCGCTTCGTCCGCCAGACGGAACAGAAAGGCACCGGCCACGCGGTCCAGTGCTGTGCCGAACTGCTGGGCCAGGAATCCGGCCGCGTCCTGTTGCTCTATGGCGATGTCCCGCTGCTGAGCGTCCATACGCTGCGCGGCCTGCTGGCCGACCACGAGGCCTCCGGCGCCGCCGCCACGCTGATCTCCGCGCGGCTCGCCGATCCCACCGGCTATGGCCGGGTCATCCGCGACGCCGACGGCCGCGTCCAGGCGATCGTCGAGCAGAAGGCCGGCAAGCCCGAACAGCTCGCCGTCAACGAGATCAACTCTGGTATCTATTGCTTCGAGGCGGAACTGCTGTGGAAGCATCTCGGCGAGCTGCGCCCCGATAACCCGGCCCGGGAGCTGTATCTCACCGACATGGCCGCGATCCTGCGCCGCCACGGGCACACCGTCGCGGCGTCGCTCGCCCCCAGCTTCACCGAACTCCTCGGCATCAATACCCGCGTGGAACTCGCCCAGGTGGACGCCCTGCTCCGCGCCGCCAAGAACCAGGCGTTGATGCTCTCGGGCGTCACCATCGAGAACCCCGCCACCGTAACCATCGATATGGATGTCGCCATCGGCCGCGACACGATCGTCGAGCCCTTCGCGCGCCTGCTCGGGGCGACCTCGATCGGTGAGGGCTGCCGCATCGGCGCGGGGTCCGTGCTCGAGAATGCTCGCCTGGCGGACGGCGTCGAACTCCTGCCGTATACCCTGATCAAGAACAGCGCCATCGATGCCGGTGCGGTCCTCGGGCCGTTCAGCCGCCTCCGCCCCGGCAACGAGATCGGCCCGGGCGCCAAGATCGGCAACTTCGTGGAGCTCAAGAACACCAAACTCGGCGCGGGCGCCAAGGCCAGCCACCTGGCCTATCTCGGCGATTCCGTGGTCGGCCCGGACGCCAATGTCGGCGCCGGCACCATCACCTGTAACTACGATGGCCAGGCGAAGCACCGTACGGCGATCGGCGCCGGCGTGTTCGTCGGCAGCAACTCCACGCTGGTCGCGCCGCTCGAGATCGGCGAAGGCGCCTATATCGGCGCCGGCAGCGTCGTGACGGATCCGGTGCCGCCGGGCGCGCTCGCCCTCGGCCGCGGCCGCCAGGTGGTGAAGGAAGGTTGGGTCGCGAACCGGAAGAAGCCGACGAAGTAACTCCCGTCGGCAAAGCCTGACCGCTCGGTCAGAAGTCTTTCAGCTATTTGGTCGGGCCGCCGGGATTTGAACCCGGGACCTCTTGCACCCCAAGCAAGCGCGCTAGCCAGGCTGCGCCACGGCCCGATCTTTTCCAGTGTAGCGCATGCTGGTATAGTGGCCCAAGCTGCCATGACCCCGCGCCGTAACTTCCTGCTCCTCGCCCTGGCTCCGGCGGCTCTGCGCGCCCAGGCCAAACCGCTCATCGTCGTCCTGGGACCGCCGGGCAGCGGCAAGACCACCCAAGCCGCGCGGCTGGCCCGCAAGCTCGGCGTGCCGGTGATCGAAACCGCCGCTCTGGTCAAGAAAGAAATGGTCGCCGAAACCCGCGAGCAGGCCGCCAAGCTCAAGGACCTCCGCGACAGCGGCATGCTCACAAAGTTCGAAATGATGAACGACCTGCTGGCGGCGCGGCTCGCCGAGCCTGACTGCGCGCGCGGCGCCATCCTCGACGGCTATCCCCGGACCGCCAACCACGCCCGGTTCGTCGACCAACTGGCCGCCAAGCTCGGCTACGCGCCGCCCAAGGCCGTGGTGCTCGACATTTCCGAAGCCGAAGCGGCCAAGCGCATCGCCAAACGCGAAGCCGCGGCCTCGCTGGCCCGGCGGCAACAGGAATACCGCGAAGAAATCGCCGCTATTGAGGCGCAGTTCCGGGGCCGGGTGCTCCGCGTGGACGGCGCGGCTGCGCCGGACGCCGTGGCGCTGGCCATTCAGAAGGCTCTCGGCGTCGCGTAAGCCGCCGGATCTTCCAACTCCATCCGCGCGTCCTCCAAAACCGGCAGCACGACGCGGTACTCGTCCTCGCGCTGCTCCACCGTGAGCGGCCGTCCCAGCAGCAGCCGGCACCGGTCATCCAGGTTGCGCAACCCCAGGCCCGTGCCGGCGGCCGGCCGGGCCGGACGGCGCAGCGGGTTGCTCACCACCAGCGCGCCGGCGGACCAGCGGATCGCCACCGTCAGCGGGTTCTTCGGCGAGAACTCGGTGTGCTTCACCGCGTTCTCCAGCAGGATCTGCAGCGACAACGGCGGCACCGCAATATCCCCCGGCACTCCGCGCGGCGCCTCCACCTGGACAGCGTCGTCGAACCGGACCCGCAGCAGGGAATGATACTGCTCGAGAAAGCGCAGCTCCTCGGCCAGCGGCACCAGCTCGTGCTGCCGGTGCTCCAGCACATACCGGTACACGCCCGCGAACTCCAGCGCAAAGTCCGCCACGCGGTCGGCGGCTACTTCGGTCAGCTCGGCCAGGGTGTTCAGGCAATTGAACACGAAGTGCGGATCCAACTGGCCCTTCAGCGCGGCCAGTTCCGCCTGGGCTTTGTTGCGCTCCGCTTCCTCGAACGCGATCCGCAGCTTGGCCTGATGGCGAATCAGGAACACGGTCTCGTAGGTGTGCACGATGAACCCCGTGGTCACCAGCACCAGCACCGTGGCGGAGCGGATCGCCTGCCAGTCGGGCTGCGCGAAACCGGCCAGCCGGTACCATCCGAGCATCAGGAGCAGGAAGGCCGGCGTGGTGTACAGCACGCAGGTCGCGAGCACCAGCAGCACCCGCCGGAACGGCTGGTCGGTCCAGTTGGCGAGCCGCCGCAGCTTGATCCAGAAGAAGCGGTTGCCCTCCCAGATCACCGCCGAGACCAGGGTGAAGTACACCCAGCCTAGCCAATACCAGCCGTCGCGGGGCCCGAGCGGACCGAAGAGGTTGGTGGCGTGGGGGATCGCTAATCCCAACAAAGGGGCGAAGATCACCCGCGCGGCTACATCGCGAAACCCGAGCTGATCGCTCTTCATGCTTCCTCACGGCGCAGCGCCGGGGTCTTACCCCGCACAGACGCTCGCCGACCCCAATTCGTTTGGTTGCATTCTACCTCCCGCGTACCCAACGCCGCCTGGGGCGAAAATTCCGCGGGCGGGGCCACCCGGCTTGTGTACCCCGCTTGTGTAACATGGAGGACGGAACCGAGGATCGCCCGGCGCGCCGGGAACCTTCGTCCCCGCGAGGGAGTCTTACTAGGCATGAGGTATTGGGCTTATCTGGCCGCGAAGCTGGCCGCCGGGGGCGCAGTCGCCTGGGGCGCCGGAAGGTTGGTTTCCGCCCTGCTGCCTCCCCCCAATCCCTTCTGGCAACAGGTAGGCAAGCACCCCTTCGGTCACGATTTGGCCTATACAATGGTCTTATTGGGCTATTGGCTTTTCTGCGCCGGCTTGCTCTACGCCATCGTATGGGACCAGCGGTATCGTTGCCGGACCTGCCTGCGGCGGCTGCGCATGCCCATCGCCCGGGGATCCTGGACGCACGTGCTGCTGGGACCGCCGAGCACCGAGTATATCTGTCCCTTCGGCCACGGGACTTTGCGCGTCGCCGAGTTGCAGATCACCGGAAGGCAGTTGCCCGACTGGGAGGCTCATGCCGACATCTGGACCGAACTCGAGTCCCTCGACCAAACCGAAAAGTAAAACCTCCGCCGGCAAGAGCAAAGGCAAGGGCCGCGTCGCCTCGGTGGCGCGCCGCGTCTGGGCCAGCCGCGCCGGCCGCTGGGCCGTCATTTCCATTCTTTCGATCAGCCTGCTGGGCGCCATCACGTTCGGCTACTTCTATGTGAAGTTCTCCCGGATGATCGACCAGAAACTGGCCGCCGGGCCCTATGGCACGTCGTCGCGGCTGTATGCGACGCCGCGGCTGGTGATGCTGGGCGAGGAGGGTGGACCGGCGGATTTCGCGAACTACCTGCGCCGCGCCGGCTATTCGGAGTCCCGCAACAACCGCGCCGGCTGGTATCTGCCGGCCGACGACCGCATCGACATCTACCCCGGCCCGGACGCCTACGATCCCGAGCCGGCGGCGCTCAAGTTCGACAACGGCCGCCTCACCGAGATCATTTCCCTGCGCGACAACGCGCCCCGCACCCAGTTCCGCATGGAGCCGGAACTGGTCACCAGCCTCCACGGCGAGAAGCGCGAGAAGCGCCGCGTCGTGAAGTTCGCCGACATCCCCAAAGTGATGGTGGACGCGGTGCTGGCCGCCGAGGACAAGCGGTTCTTCGCGCACTCCGGTTTTGATCCCATCGGGATCCTGCGCGCGGTGTATGTCGACGTCAAGGAACGGCGCAACAACCAGGGCGCGTCCACTTTGACCATGCAGCTATCGCGCACCCTGCTGCTCACCACCGAGCGGAGCTGGAAGCGCAAGGCGGCCGAGGCGCTGATCACCCTGCACCTGGAGCAGAAGCTCCCGAAGGAAGAGATCTTCGAGCACTACGCCAACACCATCTACATCGGCCACCACGGCAGCTTCTCGATCCACGGCTTCGCCGAAGGCGCCAACGTCTATCTGGGCAAGGATCTCTCGCGCGTTACGCTGCCCGAGGCGGCGTTCCTCGCCGGCATGGTGCAATCGCCGTTTTCGCGTAATCCCTTCAAGCATCCCGAGCGGGCCAAGTCCCGCCGCAACGCCATCCTCAAGCTGATGCGCGAGAACGGCTATATCACCGAGGAACAACTGGTGGAGGCCTCCACCGCGCCGCTCACCGTCTCCCACGAGGGCGGGGAATCGGGCGACGCCCCGTATTTCGTGGATCTGGTCAACGACTTCCTGCAGAACACGTTCCAGGACCGTGACTTCCAGACCCATTCCTACCGCGTCTACACCACCGTCGACATGAACCTGCAGCGTGACGCCGTGGCGGCCGTCAAGGCCGGCCTGGTGGAGGTGGATGCCGCGCTGAAACGCCGCTTCAAGAACTATGGCGCGGGCACCCCGGCGGCCCAGGTGGCGCTGGTAGCGCTCGACGCCCAGAACGGCGAAGTGCGCGCCCTGGTCGGCGGGCGCAGCTACGGGCAAAGCCAGTTGAACCGGGCCCTCGCCAAGCGGCAGCCCGGCTCCGCCTTCAAGCCGTTCGTCTACGCCGCAGCCCTCGGCACCGGTATCGACGGCGACCCGGATTCGATTACGCCCGTCACCAAGCTGGTCGATGAGCCGACCACGTTCTGGTACGACAACAAGCCCTACGAGCCGGGCAATTTCAAGGATCAATACTACGGTCCGGTGACCCTGCGCCAGGCGTTGGCCAAGTCGCTGAACATCCCCACCGTTAAGCTGGCCGAGAAAGCCGGCTACCGGCGGGTGGCGCAACTGGCCCGCGAAGTCGGCCTGGGCAACGACATCAAGGGGACCCCGGCCGTCGCGCTCGGCAGCTACGTCACGTCGCCGCTCGAGGTCGCCGGCGCCTACACCGTCTTCCCGACGCTGGGGCAATTTCATAAGCCCGCTTTCGTGGCTAGCATCCGGGACGATTCGGGTTCGGTGATCTTCTCGCGCCCGCAGAGCCCCAAGCGGGCGCTGGATCCGCGCGTGGCGTACCTCATGACCAATCTCATGGAAGAGGTCCTGCGCTCGGGCACCGGCGCGGGCGTCCGCGGAAGGGGCTTTTGGCAGCCGGCCGCCGGCAAGACCGGCACGTCCCATGACGGCTGGTTTGCGGGTTACACCTCGCGCCTGATCTGCGTGGTGTGGGTTGGTTTCGACGACAACCGCGAACTGGAACTGGAAGGCGCGCGGTCCGCGCTGCCCGTCTGGACCGAGTTCATGAAGCGGGCCCACGCCCACCGGGAGTACCGCAACGCCGCCCCGTTCCAGGCGCCGGACGGCATCGTGACCGCGGACATCGATCCCGGCTCGGGGTTGCTGGCCTCGTCCGCCTGTCCCGGCAAGGTTGAATTTTTCATCGCCGGCACCCAGCCGCTGCAGGCGTGCGGCGGTGGCGGGGGCACTCACATCGCGGGCTGGGATCCCGTGGCGGAGCCCAAGGCCAAGTCCGACGCTCCCGCTGCGGTGGCGCCCATCGAAACGGCGCGCCGCGCCGAACGCAAGTCCACGGTGATCCCGGTGACGCCGCCGCCTGCGCCGGCGCCCGGCGGGGAGCGGCCCAAGGGCTTCTTCGGGCGGCTGCGCGGCATCTTTAAGTAACGTTCGCCCCCGCGCCGGCCGCTTTCACCCCGGGAATCGACCCTAGGGGAACTCCCGGGGGTGTCGCCGCTTGCTAATGGCGCTATACTGGCCCCAAGATTTGTTCGTGGAGGTGTGACCTTATGGGTTTCCTCTTTCGCCGCTCGGTTCCCGGGGTAATCGCGGCTGCCGCGTTGTTGGGACAGACCGAAGGGGTTCCGGCGCAGTCCGCCGCGAGCCGCGACCAGGGCCTGGTCCGGCCCGTCGCGACGCCGGATCCGGCGCGCGTCGTGTCGCCTGAAATGCGCGGCGATATCCTGATGGCGCGCAAGATGTACCGCGAAGCTGCCGATGCCTACCGCGCCGCTCCGCAGGATTCCGCGGTCATCATCAACAAGACCGGCATCGCCTACCACCAGATGATGGAGCTGAAGGCGGCCCAGAAGCACTACGAAAAGGCCGTCAAGGCCAACGCCCGCTACGCCGAGGCCTGGAATAACCTCGGCGCCGTCCACTACGGGCAGAAGCGCTACAAGCGCGCCATTTCGATGTACTCCAAGGCGCTGGAGATCGCGCCGAACTCCGCCTCCGTGCATTCCAACCTCGGCACCGCTCACTTCGCCCGCAAGGAGTACGACAAGGCGATCGAGCGGTACCAGAAGGCGCTGGAACTCGATCCCGAGATCTTCGAGCACCGCGGCACCAACGGCGTGATGCTCCAGGAGCGGAGCGTGGCCGAGCGCGCCGTGTTCCACTACCATCTCTCGAAGCTCTACGCCAAGAGCGGCCAGAACGAGCGGGCGCTGCTCTACATGCGCAAGTCCATCGAGGAGGGCTTCAAGGATCGCAAGAAGTTCGCCGAAGAGGCGGACTTCGCCTCGTTGCGTGAGCTGCCCGAGTTCCAGGAACTGCTCAAGCTCGACGTGAAGGTCCTGTAGGCTCTTGCCGGCGCCGGTTCTCGAGTGCAGCGGGTGGAGTCTGCGGCCCTGGGCGGCCTCTGACCTCGCTGAGTTACAAGCTCTTTTCGACCAGCCCCGCGTGCGGGAGTATCTGTTTGACGGCCTGCCGGTGGACCGCGAAACCGCCGCCGCGGTGCTCGCGAAAGGCTTGGCCGCGCCGGGTTTCTGGAACCTGATCTGCGACCCATCCCCCGCAATCGCCGGGTTTGTGGGCTTTTTCCTGCTGGATGACTCCCCGGATGTCGAGCTGGTCTATGGCCTCGCGCCCCCTTATTGGGGGCAAGGGCTGGCCACCGCGGCGTCGCGCGCCGCGCTGGCCTGGCTGTGGCGCAACACTGCCTACCAGCGCGTCGTGGGCCGCACCGATCCGCCGAACCGGAAGTCGATGGCCGTTCTCGAACGGCTCGGCATGCGGCGGGCTCCTGATGTGTTCGGACCCGCTGGGCAGATCTTGGTGGAATTCGAGCTAGAGCGGCCGAAATAGTTGACAAAGTCAAGTATTGACAGTTGACTTTGTCAACTAATTAGCTCTTTCCGCCCTCGTCCACTCGGTGTATCGTGCCGCCAGGCGACGCCCGAGGTTCGTCCAGTCGTAGCGGTTGCGGACTAGCGCAACGCCGGCGGCAGCCAGCGCTTCAGCGCGGGCCGGTTCCGCGGCCAGCGTCCGGATCTCGCGCGCCCAGGCCGCGGCGTCGGCCGCGTCCAGCAACACGATGTCTTTGTCCGGCGTCACCGCCAGCCCTTCAGCACCAAGCGGGGTCGAGAGCACGGGCACGCCGGCGGCCATCGCCTCCAGGATCTTCAGGCGCGTGCCGCTGCCGGTCCGGAGCGGCACCACGGCCGCCAGGGCGTCCCGATAATAGGGCCGGACATCCGGCACCGTGCCGGTGACCTCCACGCCGGCGAGCGACGCAAGGGCCTGCACCGCGGGCGTGGGTTTCGCTCCGACGATGGAGAAGGTCAGATCGCCGGACGCGGCGCGGACCGCGGGCCACAGCTCCCGGGCGAACCACAGCGCGGCCTCGACGTTGGGAGCGTAGTCCATGGTGCCGACGAACACGATCCGGCGGGCCGGGGCGCCGTCGCGCAACCCGGCGAAGTACGCCGTGTCGACGCCGTTTTCCACCACTTCGACCCGCGCGGCCGGGGCCAGCGCGGCGATTTCGGCGCGCTCCCGCTCGCTGCAGACAATGTGGCCGAAGGCGTCGCGGAGCAGGTCCCGCTCCACGCGGGCCAGCTTGCGCGCGGTGATCGACGCATACTGGCGGCGCGCCCACGAAGGGCTGGACTCGGCATAGCGCCGCATCAGTTCGCTCTCGATGTTGTGCCAGTCGTAGATCACGCGCCGCGGCCGGCCCAGCCCTTCTTCGTAGCGGGCCAGGTGCATCGAGTCCAGGTGCACCAGATCGAAGGGACCGGCCAGGCGCGCCAGGGCGTCCCGCATCGGGGGCGCGGTGTAATTCAGCACGGAAACCGGCCAGCGGCCCACCAGCCCGCGCACCAGTTGCGCAGCCGAGTATGCGGGCGGTTTCGGCACGGCGAGCACCGCGGCGCAGAAAGGCAGGTCGCTGCGCGTGAGCGCCGGACTGCCGGGTTCGGTGAAGTGCGCATAGGTGACTTCGTTGGCTTCGGCCAGCGCCCGCAGGAAATGATACTCGCGGAGTTTGGCGCCGCTTTGCGGCGGCCAGCACTGGCGCGGGGAGACGAAGAGGATGCGCATGTCGCTGCGGGTCCTGCACCGTCGCGGCTGTGCGGCGGCGCGCGAGGACTCCTTGGCAGGGTAGCAGTTTGCCCCATCCGGGCGGCGGCGAAAGGACAGGCGAAAGGACGGCGTCCGGGTGTAGACTTCCGGTAGCGCGGCTCAGGAAAGCCAGCAGCCCCTCATGAACCCATCCCGGCGCATCGCGGGTCTGCTCGGTCCCACCTTGGTGGTGATGATCCTGGCGGAATTCCCGCTGGTGCAGCCCCACCTGTACGACGCGCAGATTCCCCCGGTGGTCTATCTGTCGGGAGTCCTGATGTTCGTCGCCGGCCTGGCCATCGTCCGCGCGCACAATCGCTGGACCCGGGACTGGACGGTGCTCGTTACGCTGACGGGTTGGGTGTTCCTGATACTGGGAACGGTCCGGATGTTCGCCGCGAGCGCCTACGTGCGCGGCGCGGCCGCGACCAGCGCGCTGGTCTGGGTGATCCTGGAGGGCGTCCTGATAGCGGTGGGGCTCATCCTGACCGTTCAGGCGTACCGGCGCGAGCCGTGAAGGCGGCGCTACTCGCGAACCAGTTCCTTGGGGATGCGCAGATCCTCCGGCTTGACGCCGGGCCGGTACCCGCCGAACTTGAAGGGCGACGGCCGGTACTCGGTGACCAGCCCGGTCGCCGCGTTCGGGCGGATCTTCTTCTCCAGGCCCACCGCCCAGTAGCACGCGTTCACCAGCAGGCGCCGGAAGCCGGCGTTCTGGAGGTCTTGGGCCGAGCCCATGGTGGTCACGAACATCCGTCCCCGCGCGGTGCGCGTCCAGGCTACCGGCATCATCGGATCGTTGCGTGCGCCGGTTACCGGAGGATCCGACGGCGACATGCCCGCCAGCACCTGGCCGAGCACCAGCGGCGTGGAGCCCTCGGGCAGCGGCAGCCGCACCGCATACACGTCGGTGGGGACCCAGACGTCGCCGTCGCGGATCCCGCGGAGCACCGGGTGCGCGGCGGCGCCCGGCGCGAGCACGCCGCGCGTGCTTTCGACCCCATGCTTGCCGTGGTGCCGGATCCAGGTTTCGCCCAGCATCTCGCGGCCGAAGCCGCCGTCGGTCTCTTTGTTGTTCCACGCCCACTTCGCCCACGGTCCGGTCTTATTGGCGAACGCGTGGGTCGCCGTGCGCAGGGCGACGACCGGCTTGCCCGCCACGACGTACGCCGCGACATGGCGCATCTGGACTTCGGGCAATTCGCGGAAGCGCGTGAACAGCACCATGAGGTCCGCGCCGGCTAGCGCCTCGAGGCCGGGGATGTTGTCCTTCTGCTCGGGCTGGATCGCGCCGGTCTTCGGATCGATGGCAAACAGCACCGTGCAGCGGAAGCCGTGCCGCTGGGCAAGAATCCGCGCCAGCTCCGGGAGCATTTCCTCGGAGCGGTATTCGTCGTCGCCGCTGACCAGGACAATGTGCTTGCCGCGCCCCGGACCCCGGGGACCCTCGAAGACGATGCCGGCCGCCCCCGCCGCGGTGGCCGCGAGCAGGACGAGCGCGACCGCCCTCATGACTGGTGCTCCGGGTGGGTGCAGCCCGGAAACTCGGGAATCGCGCGGTCGCCGCGGTAGCCGAGGGCGCGACGGCCCGCGGCGGTCATGCCGAAGGCCTCGACGACTTCGGACTTGAAGCGCGCGAAGAAGCGCTCGAGGTCCGACTGCGGGCTTGTTTCGCGCGCGGCCATGAGGGTCATCAGCTCGGCGGCCTGCGCGGCATCGAGCTCGCCCGCGGCGCGACCGAACCGGGCGCGCGCGGCCGCGGCGGTGGCGGCGAGGCCCCGGCGCCAGGCCTCCTGCCGCGCGGCGCTCGCGTACTTCAGGGTGATATCGACATACGCCGCGACCTGCGCCTCCCGCGCGCCGGGACCCGTGTCGTCGGCGGGCAGCAGCGTTTCGGCCAGCAGGTCCACGGCGGCGAACTCCTCGGCGGTGAAGAACCGGGGTACGTGCGGCTGCGCGAAGAGGGGCTCGGCGAGAGGCGCCGCCAGAATCGGGAACACTTCGCGGCGGTTCATGCCAGCTCTCCTTTGCGCAGTTTCTCCGCCAGCCGGTCCGCCGTGCGCCACGAGAGCGCCACGTTGGTGAGCGTCGGGTTCTTTTCGGGATACGTGGGAAACACCGACGAATCCGCGACGAACAGGTTCGGGATGTCGTGGGCCTGGCCGTCGGCATTGACGACGGACGTCCTGGGGTCCCGGCCCATGCGCACGGTGCCCACCCAGTGGTTCGAATCGATCACCAGGTTCTCGGCGGTGGCGCGCCCGGGCGTGCGCCACACGCGCCCGCCGGCGGCGCGAATGATCTCCTCGCTGGTGGCGATCATGTCGTTCGCCATCGCGAGGTCGTTGGCCTCGTAGTGCAGGTGCAGGCGCGGCAGCGCGGCCCCGAAGCGATCCCGGCGCTCCGGATCCAGGTCCACGAACTTCTTCTCGTTCACCAGCAGCGAGCCTTGCATGTTCATCAGCGCGTGGGAGGCGTTGATCTCGCGCAGTTCTTTCTTGAACCCGCGCCCGAAGCCCGGCACGTCGCGGATCCGCAACGGCGTGGGGTTCAGGCCGGCGGCGCACTGCACCTGGTAGGTGCCCGTGAAGTCGCGGTGCGGCTGGTCCCAGTAGAGGCCCGTCAGCAGGCTGTGGAAGTAATCGGTGCCGTCGTCGTTCGCGGCGTCGCGCCCGCGCAGGGCGTCGAAGACGCCCACGACGGTCAGCCCGAAGTGGCTGGTGAGATTGCGGCCCACCTGGCCGCTCGAGTTCGCCAGGTTGTGCAGCAGCAACTGGCGCGCGGTCTCCACGGTGCTGCAGCTCAGCACCAGGGCCCGCGCGCGCAGCACTTGCCGTTTGCCGTCCGCCGCGGCGATCTTGATGCCCTCGACGCGGCGGGGATCCTGCATGAGGATCCGGGTCATCGTATTCTCGACGAATAGCGTGAGGTTGCCAGTCTTCAGGCCGCGCGGGATCGGGGTATTGGCCGAGGTGTACTTCGCGTCCACCTCGCAGCCCGCCATGCAGTGGCCGCAGTAATGGCACTTGGGACGCCCGGTGTTCTCTTCGGTCGGCATGGCCTTGCGCTGGGCGACGAACTCCATCGTCCGCCCCTGCGACTTCAGGCGGCTGACACCGCGCCGTAGCAGTTGCTCGCTGCACCGCAGGGGGACGCCCTTCTGGAACTCGCCGTCGGGCAGATTCGACAGGCCGTCGCGGTTGCCGTGCACGCCCATGAAGCGCTCGGCGCGGCTGTAGTAGCGGGCCAGGTCGTCGTAGGCGATCGGCCAGCCGCGCAGGTCGAGGGGTCCGAAGCGAAGCGAGTGTCCGGCCCAGCAGAGGCTCCGCCCGCCCAGGGCTTTGAGCAGCCCGTGGCCGGGGCGGTCGCCGACGCCGGTGAAGTGGCCGCTCTCGCTGAAGTCGGTGACGCGGAGTGACGGGCTGCGTCCGGAGCGGAGGCGCTCCTCGAGCCGGGCGGCGAAGGGTCCGTGCGCGCCGTAGTCGACGCCGGGCTTGAGGGCGCGGCCGGCTTCGACCAGCGCGACCTTGAGGCCGGCCTGAGCCAGCGCGTAGGCCGCGATGCCGCCGCCGGGTCCGCTGCCGACGACGATGACGTCGAACCGTCCGGGAGCCATGGGAAACATCATAGCGGGCCGGGATCGCGAACACCGGTGCAACCGCAAGGTCCGCCGTTCCGCGACTGGCAGACGTGGCGCTCCGCGGGCGCGATGACAAGCCGGGTGATGCCGTGGGGCATCACCCGGTCCTTGCGGCCGCAGGTTAACGAGATCGCAACTGAAGAACAGCGAGAGGTTTGGCCGATACGACGAGATTCGCACCGTTGCTGCCGACGAACCGGACCGGTTCCAGCCCATCGACGCCCGGAAGCGCTTGCTCGACAAAGCGGCCCGCCCCGCGGTCCAACCGGTAGAAGCGGAACAAGGTCCGGTACAAGCTGCGGTTCTTGTCCTGCTCGTCGGTTTGGGTGCTCAGAAACGCATCGCCGGATTCGGTGATCGAAATCCCGCTGATCAGCGTTGCAGGGTCGGGCGTCAAACCCAAGCGCCAGCGTCCGGCGATATCGCCCTCCCGATCCAGTTCCACCCACTCTCCGGCTTCATCGAACAGCACCGCGACGCGAGTGCCGGCGGTGGCGAGAAAGGCTTTGCGCGCTGGGTGCTGCTTGCGCGGGTCGCCGAACAGGGAGGTCGAAACGTAACTGCCCAGCAGAACTCCGGAACTCGAGTAGCGCCGCACCATATCGTGAACCGGCAACGCAACGAAGTTGTCGTCATACTCGCGGCCTACCGCCCAGAGCGTCCCGTCCGGTGCGTAACGGATCGTGTAAGGGGCGAAGGGGCGTAGCCGCACCGCCTTCGTGAGCTTGCCCGCCGCGTCATAGAGCAACAGGAAGGCCGAAGTGGCGCCTTGCGGCGAGTGTGCGGAGCCTACGATGGCGATGCTTCCGTCGGGTGCGACAGCAGCATCGCGGGTGCGCGACCACCCGGCGCCCGGTATCGCCGGAGTGATCCAGTGCTTTCGGCCGCCGCGGTCGTCGAAGGTTTGGACCACGCCGCTGTTCGCGACTTGAACCGTCAGGCCGTTCTGCCATGACGCCAAGAAATAGTCGGGACTGACCGTCTCAGAAAACGGCGCCGCAGACCCAGCGAGTTCCAGGGTTTGTCCGAGCGCCGACAGGGCGAAAGCCAAGCACGAAGCCAGTACAGAGGTTGCGATCTTCATCTTGCGCCGCCTTCCAAGCTCTCTGGGTTCTCAATGCC
The DNA here is from genome assembly GCA_964471915.1 of uncultured Solibacteraceae bacterium. Taxonomy (GTDB): domain Bacteria; phylum Acidobacteriota; class Terriglobia; order Bryobacterales; family Bryobacteraceae; genus JAIEPW01. The sequence continues at coordinate 24,729 of CAYYID010000060.1, forward strand.
CGCCGCTGCCACAATGGGCCTCCCGGCAACTACAGCCCGCGCAGGCTGTCATACCGGGATGCCCCTAACCATCTCTCGGGCCGGCCCAATTCGGGTCCGAGAAAAAGTACTCACGGTAGCCGCCTCCTCGAACAACCGAGCCTACCGCACCAGGTGGAACTTCTCCTGGCGCCGCAACACCCAGCTCATCTTGCCCTCGCCGTCGAGCACGGCGTCTTCCTCCATGCCGACGAACAGCTCCTGATTGCCCCACTCCGGCACCTTCGTGCGCGCGCCGAGCTCGATCGAGAACCACGTGTTCGGCAGCAGCACCGTATCGCCGCGCCCGGGGACCCCTTCCTGCCGGTCCCACAAGCCGATGAGCGGACCCGCGCCGTGCCCGTGGTCGCCAATCGGGTGCGTGTAGAACGTCCCGTTGATGCCCGCCGCCCGCATCTCCGCGAGCGCGTCGGCCAGCACCTCGTTGCCGGTGCGCCCCGGGCGCATCTTGGCCAGCAGGATGTCCTGCATCCGCTGGGCGTTCGCCAGCGCCTGGCGGACGCCCGACGGCGGTTCCGTTTCGCCCGCGCGCAGGACGTAACCCATGTGCTGTGTGTCGGTGTTCAGGCGCATCGAGGTGAGCCCGAAGTCCACGTGCAGCACGTCGCCGCGGTCGATGACGACCGGCTCGTCCTCGGCCAGGTTGTTGAAGTCGGCCTTCGCGGGCTTCTGCACCCGCACCGTCGGATGGAACCACGTCGTGAAGCCTTGATTGAAGAGCTGCTGCCGCAGCCACCACACCACGTCCGCGTTGGTGGTGCGGCCCGGGGTGATCACTTCGTTCGAGAACGCCCGCGCGATCAGCGAATGAACATGCTCCATCATCTGCCGGTAGTGCGGCAGCATCTCGGGCAGGCGTAGGGAGATGTACTCGAGCGCGAGGTTCTCGGCGCGCACCATACGCCGGGCATGTTCGGGTCCCAGCGTGGTCTCGAGCTTCTCGCGCTCACCCGCGCTGAGGCCGTCGGCGAAGGCGTGCGTGTGCGAGATGTTCACGGCGATGGTGGCGGGCTTGCGGTCGTCGAGCAGCTTGCGGAGCGTGGCCCACTGGCCCTCGCCGTAGATCTCGCGCTTCTCCGATTCGGGGTCGCGGTAGACGGTGTACAGGCCGCCCTGCGAGGCGCCGCCCAGCGCCAGGCGCTCGACGCCCTTGCCCTCGCCGCGGTCGTGGAAGACATAGATGGTGCGGCGCCGCGCCGCGAACGTGGTGGGCGACACCAGCGAGAAGAACGCCGGATCCTCGTTGTACTCGCGGCAGATCACCAGCCACATTTCGACGCCGTGCTTGCGCATCAGCTTGGGCAGGACGCGCTCCAGCCGCATGCGGAGCCATTCCTGCTGGATTGCCGCCTGCTCGCGGACGGGCGGCAGGGGCTTGGGCGAATCGGCGGCGAGCAGGGTGAGAGCCGCGAGCGGCAGGGTCCAGAGGCGCATAAGGACACTATAGGGCTTCCGGACGGCTGGAGTCCGCGCGGTCAGGCCGGGGCAGGCGCTTGGTAACGCCGGACCTTGATCGACGCCTTGTGCCGCTCCGTTCCCCTAGATCGTGACACTCCACCACCCGCGCTTCTCGCCTGGTAACGAGGTGCAGCCGGTACCCGGCCGGGCGACGTCGGAAACGCTCGAGTTCCTGCGCCACACGCGACTGAACCTCCGGGTGCATGGCGCGCTGAATCCGGGCGGCATTTACTGGGACCGTCGCCGGGCTGGCCCCGGTAGGGTGTGCGGCGGTCAGTATTCGGACCGCAGCACGTCGAAGTAGATCCGGATCCCCTTCACGAACTCCGCGAGGGGGATCCGCTCAGCGTCGGAGTGCATGGTGGCGACGGTCTTGGTGTCGAGCACCATGGGAATGAAGCCGTAGGCCGGGATGCCGCGCTTGCGCAGGTGCACGGAGTCGGTGCCGAAGGGCACCAGCATCGGGGTGACGGCGGCGCCCGGGTGGTGCTTCGTGATGGCGGCGCGCAGCGCGGCGAACAGCGGAGTCTCGCTGGAGGACGCCCCGGCGTCCACCGGGTTCGAGAGCTTCTCGACCTTCACGCGGGCGTCGTTGATCCGGGCGCGGATTTCGGAGACGAACTCGTCGGCGTTCACGCCCGGCAGCAGGCGGCAGTCGAGCGTCGCTTCGGCGAGCGACGGGATCACGTTGGCCTTCGGCGGATCGCCGACGCCGGAGCGGAGCGTGGTCAGCGAGATGGTGTTGCGCTGGATGGCCGCGACGTACTTGTTCTCGGCGAAAGTTCCGGCCGCGGCGCGCATGCTTTCTACGACGGGGTTGGGCCGGTCCGGCGCGCCCAGCGCCTGGGCGCGGGCGACGGCGCGCAGCAGGATCTCGTTGGCGTTGTCCGGGATCGGCTGCGAGCCGTGCCCGGCGGTGCCCGTCGCCGAGAGCTTCAGCCACAGCATCTGCTTTTCGCCAACCGCGACGCCGAAGACGAGCTTGCCGGGCGCGATGAGGTCGCGGGAGCCGAGCCCGCCCTCGTCCAGGACGTACTCGGGTTCGAACTCCTTCCAGTGGTTCGCCATCATCCACTGGACGCCGCGCTCGCCGCCGGTTTCCTCGTCGGCGGTGGCGAGCATCACGATGTCGCGAGGCGGGACGATGCCGGCCTGCTTCAGGGCGATCAGCGCCATCAGTTGCTGGACGCCGATGCCTTTCATATCGAGCGTGCCCCGGCCCCAGATCCAGCCATCCTGGATGACGGCGCCGAAGGGGTCCACGGGCCAGGCCTTGGGGTCCACGGGCACGACGTCGAAGTGGTTCAGCAGCAGCAGGGGTTTCCTGGCACGGTCGCGGCCGGGGAGCCGCACCAGCAGGTTGGTCTGGTTGCCGGGGCCGGAGCGGTACAGCTTCGGTTCGAACCCATGCCGGCGCAGTTCGGTTTCGAATAGCCGCGCCGCTTCCGCGGTGTCGGAAGGCGGGTTGACGCTCTGGATCCGCACATAGGACTGGAGAAAGGACACGGCGCGGGATTCGAGCGCGGCCCAATCCGGTTCGGCCGCCGCGAGCGCCGCGACGCTCAGCAGACCTGCGAGGGACCTCATACGGCGGAGATCCCGAGGCCCAGCGCCCCGGCGAATAGCGCCAGGGAGGCCAGCAGGGGTAAGCGCGCCTTGGGCGCCTGGCTGGCCTCGCCCAGAGCGAGGGAGAGCAGCGCGGTCAGCAGCGCCGGACCGAACCGGGCGGCCCACTCCCACCGCGCGTCGTGGAGCGGCAGAGGCGTCACCCAGACCAGCAGCATGGTCAACCAGCCGAGTCCGAGCAGAACGCCGGCGGCGGCGCCGAGCAGGTGGGGTCCCTTGCGGAAGTAGTCCCGCACGACGATGGCGTCGCCGGCGATCGGGAAGTTCAGCAGGAAGGGGTTGAAGAGCAGGCCCACGGCAAAGACGCCGCCGGCAAAACCAAGGGCGATGAAGTATGGTCCCAGCCCGATCTCGCCGCTGCGGGCTACGTTTATGAAGTACGGCGAAACGCCGATCAGCAGGCCGGCGAGCACGGCAAAGAGAGCCGCCAGGGGTCCGGTGAGGCGGCGGGACGGGCGGGTGCGGCGCAGGCGGGGATCGTTGGAGACGGGCGGCGGCGTGCGCCCAGGCGCCGCGGCGCCCTGCAGAAACAGAGCCGCGATGCCGGCGGCCGCGGCGCAGAATCCGAGAGCGGCCATGCCCCACAGCAGGTTCAAATGCAGGGTCATAGCGCTGCGGATGCCCTGGGCGGCCATCGCCAAGCCGCTGGCGGTGAGGAACGCGGCGGCGTAGGAGGTCCAACTGCCGGCGTTGAAGGTCAGCACCACTCCGGCGCCGGCCAGGATACCGCCGGCGAGCGCGAAGCCCACTTTGCGGTAGCCGACGATGGAGAGGTTATCGAACGCCGTCAGCTCGGAGGAATTCAGCGTCCCAAGGGTGAAGGCGGCGAGCGCAACGACCACCAGCGCTCCTGCCAGGATGTCGTACAAGGCCAGCTCGTGGCGCCAGGCCTTGCCGGTCAGGCGGGTGACGAAGGGCCATAAGCCCAACAAAACAATGGCGAGTATCGCCGTCAGGGCGAGCAGGCCGGAACTGGTGGGAAGGAACATAGATGTCGAGATTCGCCTTCGCTTCGCCCAGGAGTATCGCATCCTGCGGGGCTGAGGCCATCGGGCGAAGACCGTAAAGATCCTCGCGGATTCCGCCGACCTTACGGATTATACCAGTGGTGCGGCTGGCGGTACTTGGGGAGGAGTCCACGATGTGGCGCTTAAGGATGTTGCGGTTGGCGTTGCTCGCCGATGTGTTTGCGTTGCTGCTCGGGGCGGCGGACGCGCCGCGTCCCAAGCCGGAGGTGGACCCCGAGACGCCGCACGGGTACCTGCTGCAGCGGATCCAGCAGGAGCGGGAAGCGCCCGCCCGGATCGCGCTGCTGGAGGAGTTCTTGCGGGACTTTCCCAAGCATGACGCGCTTGCCTGGGTGTTGGACCAATTGATCCCGGCCTACGTGCAGAACCAGGCGTTCGACAAGGTGCCCGCCGCCGCGCAGAAGATGCTGGAACTGGAGCCGGGTAACGTGACCGCGGCACAGGCGGCGTTGCAGGCGGGCGAGGCGCTGCGCAATCCCGCCGTGCTGGCGAAGTTCGGTCCCCTGGCCTGGGACGCCGCGGCCCGGCAGTTGAAGACCGCGCCGGCCGACGAGGCGCAGGCGCTGCGCGACACTCAGACCTACGCGGAGTACGCGATGTACAGCGCCGCGATGGCAACCGAAGACGTCAAGAAGCGGGCCGCGCAGTTGGGCGCGCTGGAGACGCGCAACCCGAAGGGCAAGTACGTGACTTACGCGCAGGCCGAACTGGTACGGATCCACCGGCAACTGGGGGATGGCCCGAAGGCGATCGCGTACGCGGAGAAGGCGGCGAATCAAGATCCGGGGAACGAGGACATGCAACTCACCCTGATGGATTACTACGCGCAGCGGGGCGACAGCCCCGAGAAGCTGGCGCACCATGCGACCCGGGTGATCGAGATCCTGTCGGCCAAGCCGCGGCCGGAGAACATTGCGGCGGCGGACTGGGAGCGTAAGAAGTCGCAGTATCTGACCGCCGCCTATTACGCGGGCGGGATCGCGTCGAGCCTGCTGCGGCGATTCGGCGTGGCGGACCGGTATCTGCGCGCCGCGCTGCCGCTGGTGAAGGATCCGGGGCAACTGGCCGCGGTGTATTACCACCTGGGGTTTGTCAACTACAAGCTCGCCGAGACCGGCGAGCGCGGTCGCGTGCCGGAAGCGCTGCGTTTCAACGAACTGTGCGCGGCGATCAAGAGCACGTATCAGGAACAGGCGCTGAAGAACATCAGCGCGATCAAGAGCGAGTACAACCTGGGCCGGTAATCCGGTCCTCTAGTGCCCGCCCGCGGCGGGCGCGCTGCCGATCTGCACCAGCGGATACTTCGCGCCCGGCGGCACCGGGGCCAGCATCTTTTCCTTGCGGTAGATCAGCGTCGACACTTCGTAGCTGGCGATCTCGAAGTCGTGGCCGTGCGTGATGGCGTCCGTGGGGCACGCCTCGACGCAGAAGCCGCAGAAGATGCACCGGCTATAGTCGATGTTGTATACGCTCGCGTACCGTTCGCCGCCGGAGATGCGGTGCGTCTCGGTGTTCTCGGCCGCCTCGATGTAGATGCACTCGACGGGGCAGGCGGCGGCGCAGAGGAAGCACGCCACGCATTTTTCGAGGCCGTGCTCATCGCGCTGCAGCACGTGGACGCCGCGGTACCGCTCCTGGAACTGCGCGGGCGTGTCCGGGTAAGCTTCCGTGATGGTGGGGTTCAGCATCTCGCGCAGCGTGATGCTCATGCCCTTGCTGATCGCCTTTGCGGCGTTAACGACGTCGCCAATCATCTCGTGAGTGACCTCGCTGGATTCCCTTTGCCCGGCTCCGCGACCCGGAGCCTAATTCTTCGAACCTCAACCCGACTTCGACTCGGGGACGTTCTCCCCCTCGCGGAAGGGCGCGATTCCCGCCCGTTCGCCGAGGTACAACATTTCACGCTTCGAGAAGCCCTCGCTGGCCAGGGAGACCCGGCCATCCGGCTCCACCAGGAACAGTGCCGGCACGTAGGCCACGCCGTAGGCGTTCGACATCGGGTAGCCCTGCTCCCCGCGATCCAAGAGCGCGGGCAGCGTAACGCCGAAGCGCGCGAGGAACGCGCGCGTTGTCTCCGGTTCGTCCTGCGAAACCGGCACCACGCGCAGTTTCCCGCCCTGCCCGATCCGGTTCAGGAACGGCAGGGTCAACTGGCAGGTGGGGCACGACGCTTTGAAAACGGTGAGCAGCACCGGACCTTCCGCCGTGAGCGCCGAGAGCTTCACCGGGGTTCCGGCCACGTCCTCGAGTTCAAAATCCGGAGCCGCGGCCCCGGCCGAAAGCAGCGCTTCCATGTCTTTCCAGCGTACACCAGAACCCGGGGAGGGTTACCAGCGGAAGCGGAGGCCGAACTGGATGGTGCGGCCTTCGTTGAGCGTGTTGGTGATCTGCCCGAAGTTTGGGGAGGCCAGTTCGCGGCCCGGGTCGGCGAACTGCGGCGTATTCAGCAGGTTCACGGCCTCGGCGCGGAAGGCGAACAGCCGCTCGCCCCACACGCGGAAGTCCCGGCCCAGGGCGAAGTTCATGTTGAAAATCCCGCCCTTGCGGAAGGTGTTCACGCCGATGTTGCCGCGCGCGTCGGTGCGAGCCATGAAGGCGAAGGCGGAGCGCGGCATGCGCAGCGGCGCGGTGTCCGGGTGTCCGATGGTGCGGCCGAGGATGCTGGGGTCCAGCACATTCACGCGGTCCCCCGGCGCACCGTCGACGTTGCCGAACCCCGGCCCGTCGGAGCCCGAGATGACGGTGAACGGCGTCCCGGTCTTGGCCAGATAGACCATGTTCAGAGTCCAGGCGCCCAGCGCGCCGCGCACCAGGCGGGGAGATTGGTCCAAGGCGGGCGTCCGGTACGCGGCGTGGGCCAGCAGGGCGTGCGGCTGGTCGAAGCCGCTGAGCCCCTTCAGGTCGCCCTGCACCAGATCCTGGGTTTGGCTTTGGCCCTGGCGGGCGTCGTCGCCGGTCGCGGTGGTGACATAGCTGCCGCCCTGATCGATGGCCTTGCTGAACCAGTACGAGACGTCGAAGGTCAGCCCCCGCCACCGGGGTCCGAACAGCGAAACACGGGCGGCGTCGTAGTACGCGATGGAGGCGTTCATCAGGCGCCGGAAGTCGTAGTAGCGGGGGTCCGGACGCCGGTCGTTGATGGTCGCGGTGATCTGCTGCGCCGGGTTGGCCGCCGGCAACGCCCGGTTGGTATACCAACTGACCGGCAGCTTCATGGTGCGGCTGCCCACGTAGGCGAGCGACAGCCGCCACTGGTTGCCGAGCGCGGGCTCCCAGGTGAAGTTGTACTGGTGGGAGTACGGTACGCGGAGCCCGGGTTCCAGGAACACGAAAATCGAGCGCCCCTGCGGCGAGAGATCCTCGGGCGTCAGCGTGGCGAGCGGCCGCAGCGGATCCGGCGGGCTCTGGACCTCCACCTTGAGGCTCACCGGCGGATTGAAGCGCAGTTGTTGCACGGTCACCGGCATCAGGTCCGTGTGGTGCAGTCCATAGGCGGCGCGCAGCACGCCGCCGCTGCGCGGCAGCTTCAGCGCGAAGCCGAAGCGGGGCGCCAGGTTGTTGCAGTCGCAGCCGAGCGGGATCCGGACGCGGTCCAGCCGCTCCTCCGGCGGAACGTAAGGCTCGTAGCGCAGGCCGAAGGTCAGCGTCAGCCGCGGGTGCACGCGCCAGGTGTCGCCCGCGTAGTACTCCTGGTCGACGTAGCGGAAGTCGAAGGTGCGGTCGCCGAGCGACCCCGAGTACCGGCTGATCGCCGCCATGCGGAAATTGGTGATCTGGTCGCGGCCGAAGTCGTTCCGGAAGTAGTAAATGAAACGGTGCCCGGAAAACTCCATGGAGTTGAACTGCCGCCGCGCGACCGCCGCGCCCAGGGTCCAGTTGTGGTTGCCGCGGGTCTCCCGCAGCTCGCCCGCGAAGCGGAACCGGTTGATGGCGCGGTCGAGCGGGATCGAACTGGCCGGACCCAGCAACTGGAGCGCGTTCGAGAAGTCCACGGTCGGACCCACGGAGCCGTCTGGCACCGCCAGCACCGTACCGGCGCGGTCGAAGCCCGCGGACACGTTGGTCACCGTGCGCGGCGACCAGGTGCGGATCCAACTCAGCCGCGCCGTGTGATTCCGCGTGGTTGTATCCGGGTTCTGCCCCCTCACAAACTGGTATGCCTGGATGTGCTGGGTGGTGAAGCTGTACTGCGCGGCCAGGCGGTCGCGCTTGGAGAGTTCCTGATCGAAGCGCGCGGTGGCCGCGTCGGTATCGATCGACTGCGGCGCGTTGCGGTTCAGGGCCCGCTCGGCGATGTCGGTCCGGTTCGGCGAGACGCGCGGAAAGGCGTCGAGGAAGCGTTGGATAAGGGCGTAGGCGGCAGGGTCGCGGCCCGCCGGCGACAACTCGCCGGTGCGCGGATCCCGCAGGAGGGGCACGCGCTCGTCCGGGCGGGGAATCAGCACGTTGCCGTTCACCATGCCGCGGATCTTCTGCTGGCTGGCGTCCAGCGACAGGTAGCCGCCGCGCCAGGGCCGGAACCCCGTGCTGGCGCCGTAGCCGTTTTCCCGCGCCGGCTGCACGGGGCCCACCTGAAAGAAGGAGCGGGCGCGCAGCACGCTGTTCATGTGGGTCCAGTGCAGCGTGCCGTGGAATCCGGCGGCCTTGGCCGGCGCGACGTGGATCGGCACCGCAACCCGTCCCCCGTACTCGGCGGCGAAGTAGGTCCGGTCGGGACGGAACTCCTCGATCACGGTGGCGCTGGCGCCGAGCCGCGCATTCATTTCCTTTTGCGCGTTGGTGTCGATGAGGGAGACCTGAACGTTCTCGTTGCGGCGCGCCTCGCCGCCCTCGGTGTTGGTTTTGCCGGCCAGGTCGACCTGCGCCCCGGCCGCGGCCGCCGCCGGGGGCACGCTTTCCAGCACGATCTTGGGCTTGTCCGCGGCGGCGGACTTCGGCGGATCATCGGCGCCGAGCGCCGTAAGGGCCCAAAGCAGCAGCCCAGCTACCACGCCCACGCCACCCGGTAATAGAACGGATCCGCGCCGCCCTCGATGATGCCTTCCGGCGCATAGCGGATCATCACGGGCGCCGCGCCCGAGTTATAGCGCGAGCGCGAACCCATGCGATGGCCGCGGGCGGCCAGTTCGCCGAAGACGGTTTGGGGGATGCGCTCGTCGAGCAGCAGGTCCCCGCGGTTCCAGGCGTGGTTGTCGAAGCTCGACACGAGGTGCCGCGTCTGCAGGCGCGGCGCTTCGACGGCCGCCTGCGCGTTCAGGCCGTAGTCGATGGTGAAAATGATGAGCTGGATGAGGCTCTGGTCCTGGTTGTCGCCGCCGGGGGTCGACAGCGCCAGGTAGGGCCGCCCGTCGGGGTGCGTCACGATGGTGGGGCTCAGCGTCACGCGCGGACGCTTCCCCCCGGCCAGTTCGTTGGGGTGCCCGGGGATGAGCAAAAAGCTCTGCGCGCGCTGCGTCAGCGGGATCCCGGTATCGCCCGCGATCACCGAGGGCAGCCACGCCCCCGAAGGCGTGGCCGAGAACACCAGCCCGTCCTTGTCGGCGGCGTTCACGCACGTGGTGTCGCGCGCCATCAAAGCGTCGTCGATCTTCACGCGCTCCACCGGCTCGCTTTCGGTGGGATGCTTGCCGCGCTGTCCCGCGATGGTTCCCGGCAGGAAGTCCTGGGAGGCGCGGTTCGTGATCAGCTTGCGCCGCTCCGCGGCGTACTCGCGCGACAGCAGCGCCTCGGCGGGCACCTTCGCGAACGCCGGATCGCCATAGTAAGTGTCCCGGTCCGCGTAGGCGAGCTTCAGCGCCTCCGCCAGCCGGTGGATCTGATCCGCGGAGTTCATGGCCGGACGTTCTTCGTAGCCGTCCAGGATGTTGAGCGTCTGGAGCATCGAGGGACCCTGGCTCCAGAACCCCGGCTTGTATACCGTATAGCCGCGGTACTTGGCCGAGAACGGCTCCTCCAACTGGAGCTTGAAGGCCGCCATGTCCTCATAACGCAGCAGGCCGTCGTGGGCCTTGGAGAACGCGTCGATCTTCCGCGCGACCTCGCCGCGATAGAAGTAATCGCGCACCGCGTCGATCGCGGCCTGGCGATTCGCGCCCTTGGCGAGAGCTTTTTTCTCGGCCTCAGCCATGGCGCGCAGCGTCTTGGCCAGGTTGGGCTGGCGGAAGATCTCGCCGGGGCGGGGGATCTGCCCGTTCGGCATGAAGTGATCGCGCGACCCGGGCCACAGTTCGAAGAACCGCCGGGACCGCGCGATGGATCCCGCGCGCATTTCGTCCAGCGGCGTGCCGTCGGCGAGTTCGATCGCCGGCTGGATGATATCGGCGAAGGACCGCGTGCCGAACTCGCGCAGCGCGAGCAGACCGGCGTCCACCATGCCCGGCACCAGCGCCGGCATGAGTCCCGCGACGGGCACCATGCCCTTCAGCCCGCCCGGCTCCTGCTGCATCACCTCGCCGGCCTGTAGTTTGCGCTGGCGGAAGAGATCCGCCGTGGCCAGCTTCGGCATGGTGCCGACGCCCGCGATGGCGAAGACCTTGCCGGTTTTGGTGCGGATCAGGATGGGCGCTTCGCCGCCGAAGCCGAAGTGCGAGTACTCGGTGACCGCCGCGGCGTACATGGCCGCGACGCCGGCGTCCACCGCGTTGCCGCCGCGCTGGAACATCCGCATGCCGGCTTCGGCCGCGAAATCGGTGCCGCCGGCGATTACGCCCCGGGTGCCGCGCGCCGGATTCCGTACCAGGCGGTCGTCCCGGCGCTGGCCTAGCGCAATAAAACAAAATCCGGTTAGAATGATTCCGACGAGCGCGAGTACGGAACGCTTCATGTTAGCGCCATTATGACAGACCCATTGCCCGCCAGTGCGCCGCCAGAAGCTCCCGAAACCCGGGAGCCCTGCCTGTATTGTCCCGTGTGCAGCCTCCGCCTGTCGGAGCGGAAGTGCAAGCTCTTCTGCACCCAGTGCGGCTACTACCTGTCTTGTGCGGACTATTACTGAGCCTCGCTATAATCGAAGGTCGATGAGAACGCTTTCCATGATTTCCGCCGCCGCCTTCTGCGCCGCGGCTTTCGCGCAAACGCCGGCTGCCGTCCGGCCTCCGAACACGACTTCCACGCCGGCGCGGACCGGCGCCGTTGCGCCCGCAGCGGCTAAACCCCCGGTGGCGCAGGCCCCCAAGCCGGCGCCGGCTCCGAGGATGAACGTCGCCGCGCTGATGAATCCCCGGGGTCTGGTGGCCAAGGCTCCGGATGCATATAAGGTGAAGTTCGCGACCACCAAGGGCGACTTCGTGGTCCAGGTGACCCGTGCCTGGTCGCCGCTCGGCGCCGACCGCTTCTGGAACCTGGTCCGCAACGGCTTCTACAACGACGCGACCTTCTTCCGCGTGCTGCCCGGCTTCGTGGCGCAGTTCGGGCTGTCCGCCAATGCGGCGGTCAACAGCGCGTGGCGCGATGCCAAGATCGCGGACGATCCGTCCACCGTGCAGAGCAACAAGCGGGGCACCCTTTCGTTTGCCACCGCCGGTCCCAACACCCGCACCACGCAGATCTTCATCAACTATGGCGACAACGCCCGGCTCGACACGATGGGCTTCACGGCGTTCGGCGTGATCCTCGATAACGGGATGGAGATCGCCGACAAGATCTACGCGGGCTACGGCGAACAGCCGAACCAGGGCCGGATCACCGCCGAGGGCAAGAAGTACACCGACGCGGAGTTCCCGCAGTTGGACCGCATTCTGTACACCGAGGTGATCGACCCGCTGCCGGCGGCTCCCAAGCCGGCCGTGGCCAAGCCTGCTGCAACCAAGCCTGCCGCTCCTCCGGCCGCCAAGCCGGCCGCGGCGAAACCCGCCACCCCTGCTCCGGCCCCTGCTCCGGTGAAGAAATCCGCGGCACCGGCCAAACCGTAAGGGATGTAGCGCAAGCGCCGCATCTGAAGTACAATTAATGAGATTCTAATACCTGGAGGTATTGACATGAAGAAGTTCGCATTTGGTTTCGTTGGCAGCCTCGCCCTGTTCAGCGTGTCGGCCCTGGCCGACGAGTGGAAGGGGACGATCTCCGACGCGAAGTGTGGCGCGGCCCACGCGGATGCTTCGGAGAAGTCGATGAAGTGCGTCGAGGGCTGCGTGAAGGGCGGCGTGGCGCCGGTGTTCGTCGTGGACGGCAAGGTCCTGAAGATCGACGCGAAGTCGGTCGACAAGGTGAAGACGCACCTGGGGCACAAGGTCACGGTCACCGGCAAACTCACCGGCGACACCGTGTCCATCGACTCGGTGAAGATGTAAGGCTGGCTCGAAGCTCGATCTGGAAAACGGGGCGGTCCACGGGCCGTCCCGTTTTCTATTTGGAGCGCAGCTTCTCGAACGGGGCGACCACCCGGCCCGCGGGACCCTTGTAGATCAGGGTGAGGTCCTTGGGTTTGACTTTGCCCTCGATGAGGAAGTAGAGCAGGCCGCTCACGGGATCGAGGGTCGTCTTCTCAGCCAGCGCCTTTTCTTTCAGTGCTTTGAGGATAGGATCCTCGGGGGCTTTCTCGTCGGACTTAACGCCCACGTCGGTGGTGGCGGTGGTGGCGCTGCCCCCCATGCTCCCCTGGCCGGGCAGCTGGCGGGGCATTCCGCGGGTGCCGGGGATGCCGCCGATAATGGGACCCGTATTCTGGCCGTAGCCGCCCTGGGACCGCGCCGTGGTGGTGACCACCAAAACGCCCTTGCCGGCCAGTTGGGCCGGCGAAAACGGGGTAGAGCGCTGTCCGTCCTTATGGCTCAGCAGCGTGAAGTCGTCCGGGCTTACCAGCAGCGGTTCGTCGCCGCGCGGGGTGACCTTGATTTCCACCACCACGATGTCGGCGCGCAGGTCCGCTGCCAGGAGTTTCTTCACTTCCAGGGGATCGGTGATGGCGGTGGCGGCGAACTCGATCAGGTTGTTACCCCCGCCGGAGCGATAAGTCTCTGTCTGCGCGAAACTTAGCGTCGCGAGGGCGATCCCGGAGAGCACGCTGGGCCGCATCGGTCTCCATTATAGCCCGGCTCGCCTAAAGATCCCCTTCTAAGTGGCCGATCTAACCCTAGAACTGAACTCCGTTGAGTTCTACCCGCGTTTCCAAAGGCACGGATCGGGAGGGGTAAGAAAAACGCCGTGAACAACCGAATTGCTTGGGCACTCTTGGCCGCCACGCTGGGCGCCACGTCACTTTCGGCGCAAGCAACCACCAGCATGCAGATTGGCTCGAAGCCGGAAGGCGCGCGATTCTATGTGGATGGCCAGCTCTATCAGAAGACCACCACGTTCACCTGGCC
>CAYYID010000061.1:0-37999 GCA_964471915.1 uncultured Solibacteraceae bacterium
AAACCCTCAAAGGGAGAGTTTTGTCTTGACAAGAACCAGCCCGCTCATGGAAGACCGAGCGGAAACTGCTCGAGCAGGGGCCGGAGTTCCGGCGACGTCTGCAGCACGCGCGTGCGCATCAGCGCGCTGGGCACCGTGCCGGCGCCGGTGATGCCGACGCGCTGCCGGGAACCTTCGTAGTTGGCGAAGAAGAAGGTCTTGTCTCTAATGATGCGTCCGCCGAGGTTGCCGCCGAAGTTGTTGTAGCGGAGCTTCGGCATCGGGGTCGGCTTGTTGTTGAAGAAGTTCCGGGCATCGAGAAAGTCGTTGCGGAGGAACTCGAAAGCCGAACCGTGGAAGTCGTTGGTGCCGGACTTCGACACGATGGCTACGGAACTGCCGGCGGACCGGCCGTACTCGGCGCGATAGTTCGAGGTCTGCACGCGGACTTCGGCGATGGTGTCGAGCGAGCCCGTCAGGAGGCGCGCGCCGCGCTCGAAGCCGTTCGCCATGTAAGGCTGGTCGATGCGGGAGCCATCCACGCCGTCGATGGAGAAGTTGTTGTGGATGGTGTGCATCCCGTTGAAGCCCATGTCGGCGATGAAGTTCGACCGGGCGACGGCGCCGGGCGTCAGCAGCGTGAAACGGCCGTAGTCACGGCCGTTGATGGGCAGGTCCACCAGTTGCTTGGTGCCGAGCAGCAAGCCGTTCGCGGCGCTGGCCTCGACGGCCTGCGCCTCGGCCTTCACCTCGATCACTTCGCTAATCGAGCCAGTGGCGAGGCTGAAATCCAAGCTCAGGTTGGTCGCGACCGCCAGGGCGATGTTGGTCTTGGTCTGTCCCTGGAAGCCCTGGGCGCTGACCGTCACTTTGTAGTTCGCGAAAGCAAGGTCCGCAAAGACGTAGCGGCCTTGGCCGTCGGTCACGGTTTCGCGCTTGGCGCCGGTGCCCAGGTTTTCGAGCACTACTTTGGCGGCGGGAATCGCCGCCTGCGAGGCGTCGAAGACCTGTCCGGAGATGCGGCTCGACGCGCCGGTTTGCGCGAACGCGGCCGAGGTCAGAAACACGAGCAGCGCGGTCGCAACCGCGCCGCGGAACAACTTGTTCATGTGCACTCCCCCTTTTAGAAATGGCAAAAGGGGATAGAGACCCACGTGTCCCTATCCCCCCAACAAATGCATTACAGCGATACTACTGCGCCGTCCGCCCCGCGTCAATGAACATTCATCATTCTTATGTGGACTCGCGAGCGGACTTATGCTTCACTTCACGGCGAGGAAGACCGTCCGGGGACTCGATTTGTCGCCAATCTGCAATTCCACCGGAACCAAGCCGGCGGCGATTTCCGGAGGGATCACGACGTTGAGCTGCATGAGTCCGGCGACCAGCCCCGGCGCGCCGCCGGCGTAAGCGATGGGCGCCTCCCGTCCGCCGATACGAACTTTTACAGGCAGCGCGGGCCGGGGCAGCGGCGCCCGCGCCGGTTGGCCGTCCACGCCCGGCGGATTCGTTTGGCCTTCGCCGGTAGCGAACAGCACTACCGTGGATCCGCGCGGCGCGGGATTCCCGGCGCTGTTGAACGAACCGTCCTGATTCAGGAACGCCCCTTGCCCGATACCGGAGGACGCAGCGGTGAAGAACGCGGGCGCGGCGGCGGTGACATCGAAGAGGAAGCTGTTCGAGGTCCGGTCCTGGTTGCGGATGGTCACCACCGTGGTGGACTTGCCCGCTACCGAGTAAGGCACAACGACGCTCACCTGGTGGCGCGTGGTGTAAATGACCGGCGCGGCCACGCCATCGAAGAGCACGGTGGTGCCGGCGAGGGTGGTGGCGACCCGGCCGTTGGCATCGAGCGCCGCGGTGGCCAGTTCCTCCGCGCCGCACTCGGCGCAGAACAGCGTGACGATCTGGCCGGGCGCGACGGGGCCGGGAAGGAAGCTCGCGGCGTTGACCAGCGAGTTCGCGAACGGCACCAAGGGACGCCCGAAGGCCGCGCGCACGGTGAGGTCATTCTGGATAGCGGCCGTCTGCGTGGGCGCGCGGCCCGGCAGCCCCGCGGACCAGCCGGTGAAGACGAAGCCGGATTGCGGCACGGCGCTGAACTCGACAGTGGAGCCGGAGGTATACCAGAGCGAATCCGGATTCGCGGTCACGGTGCCGGAAAAGCTGGGGGTGACCGCTCTGGTGATCCGGAACTCGGTGTCGAAGCTGGCGGTGATCGTGGTGGTCGCGTCGCCGGCCTGGAAGGTCTGGGTGCGCTCCCCGCCGTTGGACCAGCCGGTGAACGTGTAGCGGGCGGCTGGATTGAGGCCGGTTTGGGCGCCGGTGGGGATCGAGACCGTGTGCGACGTCCCTGGCTCCCAGGCGAAACCCTGCGGCGCGGTGCCCGTGACGCCGTCGATCACTACCCGCAGGGCGGGCGGATCGGTTTGGATGGTAGTCACGGGGAGGCTGCTGAAGCGCGCGATGTAGATGAGGTCGCCGCGCGCCAGGGCCAGCGGCAGCGGATTGCGCGCCGGGCCGTGCGTGGAGAAGAACCCGAGGCCGCCCCACGTGCGGAAAGTCCAGCCTTCGTTCGGCGAGGCGCGGAGGGTGATGTCGGTGCCTTCCGGATACCAGCCGTCCGCCGAGGCGGGTTCGACGGTTACGGTGCCCGCGTTCTCGGGGGAGACGCTGAGATCGATACGCACCCAGCGGGCGAACTGGGCGGTGAAGACGGTTACGTCCGGACCCGCGGTGATAGTGTGGCGGCGGTCGCCGAAGTCGCTCCAGCGGGCGAAAACGTGGCGCGCGGTTTCGGAGGCCTGGTCCTCGGCTTCGACGGTGTGGGTGGTGCCGGGCGCCCAGTCGTAACTCTTCGGAGTGACGATGCGCTCGCCATCGACCAGCAGCGTGAGCCCCGGGGGGTTCGAGGCAATCACGGTCTGCGCCGGGATCTCGCCGTAGATGCGGCGCACGGTGTCGATATCGGTGGGCGACAGCGCGTCGCGCAAGCCGATGGGGATCCCAGGCGGGATCGTGCGAAGCGTCACCAACCCGTTCTTGGTGAACGCAGTGGATCCGTAATGCATGATGGACTCGTACGGATAACCCCCGACATCCAAGCCGTTCGAGATGGCTTGATCGAAGTTGAAGGCGTTGTCGGCGGCGATGTTCTCGACCCGCACCTCGACGAACGCGTTGCGGTCCTGCCGCGACTGCGTGTGCCACAGCCCCACGGCATGGCCGATCTCGTGGATGATGGCGCCGAGCGTACAGTTGTCGGCCAGGTTGACGCTCTGGAGTCCGCCGAGGCGGCCGACATTGGCGCTGCAGCCGGAGGCTTGCCGCAGGAACCGGACGTAGGCCGTCTCTGTGGTGCGCGGCACCAGGCGGATGTTCGTGTTCTCTTGCCAGTGGCGGATGGCGTCTTCGATGCGGGCGCGAATGGGGACGTCCGATTCGACGGTGTACGGGACGACGCCGCCGGGCCAGCGGAAGTTCTCGCCGGCGATCACCGAGGACTCGCGGGCCGGGGACTTGCCGGTCTCGCGGTCGAGGTCCGCGGCGCGGCCCAGGATGATGTCGCCCTGATAGACGGCCTCGCCGTCGATCACCTGCACCCAGACATCGCGGCCGGCGAAACGTACGGTTCGCCAGTCCGCGCCGAAAAGCGACGCCGCCACAAGAACCAGGCTCCACGTCCTCATGGCTTCAGAGTACTGCGAACCGCGGGCTTAGTGGTCGCCGTAGTTCTTTTCGCCGGCGCTGATGGGCGCCCGCACGCGGTTCTGCGGCGGGGGCAGCGGGCAGGTGGCGTAGGGCGTGAAGGCGCAGGGCGGATTCTCCGCGCGGTTGAAGTCGAGTTCGATGGTGTCGCCCGGCGGTATCGGAACGTACAGGAAGCGCGCCGCGCCGTAGGTCTGCTTGCCGGAGGTCTGGTCCTTGAAGACGAACTGGAGACGGCCTTCGTCGGGGATCGGATTCATGCGGTACTCGACGCCGGCGATGGTGACGACGGCCTCGCCGGGGGTTTTCGTGGGCGTCGCCTGGCCCAGAATGTTGGTGATGGACAGCACCTTGGGTTCGGCGTAGGCGATCCAGCGGCCCCGGATGCGGAGCTTTTCATCGGGCGGGAACCACTGGAGGCCGCGGAAGTCGCGGCGCATTTCGCTGTTGGGGTCGCGGAGCCGGAGGGCGTAGCGGTCGCCGCGTTTGATGACGAAGAGCGTCAGCGGGCCGATGCGGAGGTGATCCGGCGGGTCGTGGCGGAGGACGGTCTCGGCCACCGGCTGGTCCCGCAGCGTGGCGAGGTTGGGCGCGGCGGCGCGAAACCGGACCTCCCGGCCGCGCAGCGTGAAGACGCCGAGCTTCGCCGGAGCGGGGGCGGGCAGCACGATGGCGCTCTTGGGATCCGCGCCGGCTGTCGCGTCGCCTTCGTCGAGCCAGAACAGTCCCGCGACGGCCAGCCAGCCATCGGGTTTCTTCAGTTCGGCCTCGCGGGCGGCGCGGAACTGCTCGAGCGAGCGCAGGTAGGCCGGGTCGGCGGCGAGCAGGAGCAGCAGCGCGAGCGTCATGGGTCGGCGAAACCAACATACCAGGATCGGCGGCGCTCTTCTGACTCTGGCCGCCAGCCTGCACCTGCGGCGGAGAGCGGCTAGCATAAGAAAAAGAGGACCGCGCCAGTGAATCTCACCATCACGCTCCCGGACGCAGAGGTACAAGCCTTGCTGGCGAAGGCCAAAGCGCAGGGGATTTCCGCCGAGGAATATGCCCGGCAGGTGCTCGAACGGGACTTGGCGCCGGACTGGCTTCGGAAGTCCTGGGCGAGCGCGGAGGACGCCGGACTGGGGCAGCTATCCATGGATGAGATCGAGGCTGAGATCGCAGCCGCGCGCCGGGACCGCCGCGCGGACGTCCGGTAGCCCGGCGCATGATCCGGGTCGTTCTCGATACCAACATAGTCGTTTCGGCGCTGCTGCAACCTCTCGGCCCTCCGGCCCAGGTGTTCCTCTTGGTTTTGGGCAACGCCGTCCAGATGTGCATCAGCGGAAGGATCTTCGCCGAGTATGAGGAGGTCCTTCGCCGGCCTAAGTTTCGTTTCGCCGACGAAACGATCCGATCAGCTTTGGAGACCATCAGGCGGAACGCCCATTGGGTGCGGCCCGGAGAACCCGTTCGCGTTTGTCTCGATCCGGACGACGACATCTTTCTGGAATGCTGCCAGGCCAGCAGTGCGGGCTACCTTGTGACCGGCAACCTGAGCGATTTCCCGGTCCAGTGGCTTGGCACCCAGGTGGTTTCACCGCGCAGCTTCCTGGAGATCACAGCGATCCAGGCGAAGTAATGGCCCGGGGGGCGGGGCCAGCTACTCCGCCGCACTTGAGTCGCCCTGGGCGCGGACACCACGCTCAGAAATTGACGCCGATCAGGAAGTCGAACTGGTTCCGGTTCACCTGGTAGATCCGCCGAAAGGGATCATTCACATCCACGCCGCCCCAGCGCGTGTAGCGCAGTTCCGGCGTGATCCGGACCAGCGGGATCTTGATCTGCACCCCGCCGCCCAGCACCAGGCCCGCCGACTTGTCGTTCTTGAGGATGCCCACGTTGTTCGCGATGTCCGGCAGCCGGCCCAGCCCGCCCAGATTGCGGAAACTCACGCCGGCGCCGAACAGCGGGCTCACCACACCGGGTCCCGCCCAGCGCAATTGCACCGGGAACTCCCAGGCGCGGCCGTCGGTGACGTTGAGCGGCGAGCGGAGCTGGAAGTTGCGGTACAGCAGATCCAGCTCGACGGACAGGCCGGCGGGCAGGCGCACGCCCACCGTGGGTCCGAAGATGAACGAGCCGTTCGAAACCGAGATCGCGGTGCGGCCGGCCACGGCATCCACCGCGTCGGTGAAGGGGACCCCGCCGCGGACGCCGAACGTGAACGGACCGGCGGCGAAAGCCGAACCGGCGAACAGAAACAGCGAAAGAGCGCGCATATCCGAGTATACGTGCGGGGGCGCGTTTCGATATCCTCATGTGCGGTGCGAGCCGTCTTCCTTCTTACCGTCGCCGCGCTCGGGGCGCAGGACTTTTCCACGCTGAAGATCGACCGCGTGGCCGGCGGCTATCGCTACACCGAGAGCCCGCTGTGGGGCCACGAGGGCTTTCTGCTCTACGCCGATCCGCCGGCGGGGCGGATCTACAAGCTTTCGCCGAACCAGAAACCCGAAGTGCTCCACGAACTCCCCGAGGGCGTGCAGGGCCTGACCTTCGACAAGGAAGGACGCCTGTATGTCTGCCAGCCGAAGGGACGCCGGGTGGTGCGGCTGGGGCGCAAGGGCGAGGTGGAAGTGCTCGCCGAGAAGTTCGATGGCAAGCGCCTCAACGCGCCCAACGACCTGGTGGTGCGGCGCGACGGGCACCTCTGGTTCACGGACCCCGCGTTCGGCAGCCAGCAGGACCGCCGCGAACTCGACTACTACGGCATCTATCATCTGGCGCCGAAAGGCGAGCTGGAACTGGTGGCCAAGTGGAGCGGGCGTCCGAACGGCATCGCGCTCTCCGCGAACGGCCGCCTGCTGTACGTCGCGAACTCGGACGAGCGCAGCGTCAGCGTCTTCGACGTGGACCGCCGGGGCGCCGCCACGAACGAGCGCAAGCTGATTTCGGGCATCGCGGGCGTGCCCGGCGGCATCAAGGTGGATGAAGAGGGATTGGTGTACGTGGCCGCCGAGCAGGTGTTCGTCTATTTTGCGGACGGCAAGCTGAAGGGCGCGGTGCAGTTGCCCGAGATCCCCTCCAACCTGGCGTTCGGCGACACCGACTACGGAGCGATTTACATCACGGCGCAGAGCACCATCTACCGGATCCGGCTGAACGCGAAAGGCGCGGTGCAGTATTCCCCGTAAGCGGACCAGTCGCCGGTACCCGGACCGCCCGTTCCTGGGCGTGGGCGCGTTGATCTTCCGCCGGAACCGAATCCTGCTGATCGAGCGCGGCGGGTCGCCGCTCAAGGGCTACTGGTCGCTGCCGGGCGGGATTGTCGAGACGGGCGAGACGCTGGCCGACGCCGTGCGCCGCGAGGTCCGCGAGGAGACCGGACTCGAGGTGCAGCCGGAGCGCATCGCCGAAGTCTTCGAGCGCATCATGCCCGACGCGCGGGGCCGCGTCGAGTACCACTACGTCCTGGTCGACTATGTTTGTAAAGTAGTGGGGGGAGCGTTGCGTCCCGCCGACGACTGCGCCAACGCCGCTTGGGTGACCGAGCGGGAACTGGTGAGCTACCCTCTTACCGAGGGCACGCAGGCAGTAATCGAGCGGGCCTGGCGAGCCCAGCGCGCCCGCAAGTAAACGGCAAGCCGCCATGCAGCATAGTTCCGCCGAGGTCCTCGAATTCCCCGCCCTGCGCGAAGTGGTGGGCCGCTACGTCGCCAGCGCCGCCGGCAAGGCGCGCCTGGAGACGGTGTGGCCTGGCTCCGACGCCGCCGTCATCGAAGCGGGGCTCGCGAACCTGCGCGAAGCGATGTCGTACCTGCGCACCGCCGCCCAGCCGCAACCGGCCGGACGCGGCGCGGCCGTCCGGATCCGCTTCGGCGACCTGCCGGATTGCGCGCTGGCCTTGGCCACGCTGCGCATTGAAGGCGCGACGCTCGAAGGCCGCCAGATCTGGGAACTCACCGCGCTGGTGGAGCGCGCGGGCGAAGCGCGCGCCATCCTGCTGGCCGCCGAGGAACGCTTCCCGCGCCTGGCCCGCCTGGCCGCCCAGTTCCCCGACCTGCGCGACGCCGCCCAGGAGATCGCGGGCAAGATCCTGCCTGACGGCAGCGTCGCCGACGACGCCAGTGTCGCGCTGCACCGCCTGCGCCGCGACCTCGAGAAGCAGCAGAAGCAGATCCAGAACTCGCTGGAGCGCTTCCTCAAGCAGCACCACGACGACGGCACGCTGCAGGAGGACTTCGTCACCATCCGCAACGACCGGTTCGTGGTGCCGGTGGTGTCGGGCAAGCAGCGGAGCGTGCAGGGCGTGATCCACGGCTCCTCGGCGAGCGGCCACACGCTGTTCGTGGAACCGCTGGAGACGATCCAGCTCAACAACGAGCTGGTCCGGCTGCGCGAGGAGGAACTCCGCGAAGTCCACCGCATCCTGCGGGAGATCACGGCGCGGCTGCGCCAGAACGCGGCGGGCATCGGACTGGCCGCCACGGCGATGGCCGAACTCGACCTGCTCTTCGGCAAGGCACAGTTCGGCGTGGACTTCGCATGCACGGTCCCGCGGCTGAGCAGCGGCGGGGAGCGGCGCCTGGTGCTCGAGGACGCGCGGCATCCCCTGCTGACCGACCTCTTCCGCCGGCAGCAGAAGACCGTGGTGCCCACCTCGATCTCGCTGGACCGCGCCCGGCGCACGCTGCTGATCAGCGGGCCCAACACCGGCGGCAAGACGGTCGCCATGAAAACCGTCGGCCTGCTGACGCTGATGGCGCACGCGGCGCTGCCCGTGCCCGCGGCGGACGCCGAGTTCCCGTGCTGCGACTGCGTGCTGGCCGACATCGGCGACAACCAGTCGATCGAGCATTCGCTGTCGAGCTTCTCCTCGCACATCGCGACCGTGCGCGAGATGCTGACCGAGGCGACGCCCGAGTCCCTCATCCTGCTCGATGAGCTGGGCCGCGCCACGGATCCCGAGGAGGGCGGCGCGCTCGGCGTCGCCATCCTCGACACGTTCCGCAAGCTCGGCTGCTTCACGCTCGCCTCGACGCACCTGTTGGCGCTCAAGGTCTACGGCGCGAATCACGAGGGCGTGGTGAACGCTTCCATGGGCTACGACGAGGAAACGCTGCAGCCGACGTTCCAACTGCGCACCGGCGCGCCCGGCAAGTCCGCCGGTCTCGACATCGCCTCGCGGCTGGGCCTGTGGCCCCAGTTGATCGAACAGGCGCGCGGCGTCATGGGGACCCGCGAGCGCGACCTCGCGCGCTTCCTCGCCGAACTGCACACCAAGCTCGAAAGCGCCGCGGCCCTGGAACGCGGCCTGCAGGAGCGCGAACAGAAGCTCGCCGAGCGCGAGCGGTCGCTCGAAGCGGCGTACGAGAAGAAGTTCGCGGCCCGGGTCCGCGAGTTCGAACAGCGCACGGAACAACTGACGCGCCAGTTCGAGGAGTCCGCGCGGCGGACGCTCGACGAGATCGCGCAGCAGGCCGAGTCCCGCAAAGCCGCCGAGCAGGCCGCGCGCAAAGTCGCGCGGACCAAGCGCGAGTTCCACGAGAGCGTCACCGGCGAAATCGCGCCGCCGCATCCCGCGGCGCCGCGCCTGAAGATCGAAGAAGGCGCGCGCGTGCGGCTCCGCGGCATTCGCCAGCCCGCCAAGATCCGCAAGGTGCTCGGCAACGATCTGCTCGAAGTGGACGCCGGCCTCATGCGCATGCAGGTGTCGATCGACGACGTCGAGGACATTCTTCCGCCCGCCGACAGCTCCATCCTGCCCAAGGGCGTGTGGTTCTCGCCGGGCCCGCGCTGGGACGCCAGCTACCGCGAACTGAACCTGATCGGCAAGCGCGCCGAAGAGGCCGTGGACGAGCTGGACAAGTTCGTGGACGCCGCCGCGCTCGCGCAGGTGGACCGCATCCGCGTGGTGCACGGCTTCGGCATGGGCATCCTCAAGCGCGCGGTGACGGATTTCCTGCGCGCCAGCCCGCACATCGAGAAGTGCTATCCGGCGTCGCCGGGCGAAGGCGGCGACGGCGCCACCGTCGCCGAGTTGAAGGCCTAGTCCGGCAGGCTGTTCAGCCACGCCTCGAGCTGGCAAAGCTGGGAGATCAGCGCGTCCGAGTGGTCCAGCCCGTCAAACTCGATGATGCCGCGCGTGCCCACCATGGTTTCCTTGGGCAGCGGCTGCTGCGCGTCGGCCGCGCGGCGGATCTCCGGCAGCAGCACCAACTGCAGCCACTGCTCGAAGCTCATCGTGTCCATCGCGAAGGCGCCGCGGTATTGGTACGCCTCCGGCGGCAACGCTTCCGCGCTCCACAACCCGATGCGTTTCAGTTCCCGTTCAATCGCGTCCGCGCGCAGTACTGCCGTATCCCAGATCGATGCCATGCCGTTGGCGGAATCATAGCATTGCGCGCCGCCGCGCTGGTCGGCGATCCTGGAGACTCCGATGGACGGCATACGCAGCCTCTGGATCATGGTGTGGGGCGAGTTCGAACTGTTCCGGCTGTGGCAGGGACTGGTCGCGTTCGCCGCCGCGCTGGCGCTGCTGCTGGCCGCGCGGCTCGCCCCGCGCGCGGTCGCGGCGCTCGACCGGCGGATCGCCTGGCTGGCCGCGCGGCCCCGTTGGGCCATCCTCACGGCCGGCTTGCTGGCCGTCGCCGTGCGCCTGGCCTGCCTCCCCGTCTTTCCCGTGCCCGCTCCCGTCGTCCACGACGAGTTCTCCCACCTGCTGCTGGCCGATACGCTGCTGCACGGCCGCCTGGCCAATCCGCCCCATCCCTTCGCGGATCACTTCGAAGTGGCGCACGTGTTGCAGCATCCCACCTACGCCTCGGTGTATCCGCCGGGGCCCGGCGCGTCGCTCGCCCTCGGGCGCTTGCTGTTCGGGCATCCTTGGGCCGGCGTGCTCCTTACCTTCGCGGCGATGGGCGCCGCTTGCTGCTGGATGCTCTATGGCTGGACCACTCCGCGCTGGGCGCTCGCCGGCGGCGTCGCCTGCGGGTTCCTCTACGGCTTCTTCGGGCAATGGCTGAATAGCTATTGGGGCGGATCCTTCGCTGCAGCCGGCGGGGGCCTCCTCTTCGGCGCCTTGCCCCGGCTGGCCGCCACCCGCCAGGCGCGTTACACCTGGATCGGCATGGCCGGCTGGGCGATGGGCTGGTTTGCGCGCCCGTTCGAGGCGCTGGTGCTCGGCGTGGCGCTCGCCGCCGCGGCCGTCATCTGGCTCGTGCGCACCCGGGATCCCTGGATTGTGCGCGCCGTCGGCGTCCCCGCGGCCGCCGCCGTCATCCTCGTCGCGGCCTTCACCGGCTATTACAATTGGCGCGTCACCGCCGATCCGCTGGCGCTGCCGTACCAGCTCGGCCAGCGGACCTACGGCTTCCCCCAGAGCTTCGCCTGGCAGGAGTTCCATCGCCCCACGGAATTCAAGACGCCGGCGCTGCGCGACAACTTCCTCTGGCAGGTGGAGAACCGCCAGTTCCTGCTCACGCCCTGGCAATGGGGCGGCCAGTTGCTCAAACGCGTCTTCGAAACCTGGAAGGCGTTCTGGGGCGTTGCGCTGCTTCTGCCGGTCCTTTTCTTCTTCGCCGCCAACCGCGACTCCGGCCGCTGGTTTCTGGCCGCGCTCGGTGCGCTGCTGGTGATCGCGAATTCGTTCTATTCGTTTTTCTTTGCGCATTACTTCGCCGCGTACACCTGCGTCTTCTTGCTCTTCGCCCTGGAGGGCGTCGCAAGGATCAGCCGGCTGCGGGCGCCGGCGGCGCGCGTCGTGGCCCTGGGCTTCGCGCTGTTCGCCTTGCTGCAGGCCGCCGGGGTGTTCGATGAAACACGCCGGCGCGTCCCCATCCAGTTCATCGCCCAGCCCCGCCGGTCGTACGAAGGACAACTGGCGGGCGCCGCGGACCGGCATCTCGTCTTCGTGAACTACGAGCCCGACCACGTGTTCCACTTCGAATGGTGCTACAACGGCGCGGACATCGACGGCGCCAAGGTCGTATGGGCCAACCGCCTGTCGCCGGAGCGGGACCGCGCGCTGCGGCGCTATTATGCGGACCGCCGCGTCTGGATCGTCGACGCCGACGCGGACAAGCCGGGGCTGCGGCCGTTCGAACCGTGAGCGCCGCGCCCGTTAGAGCCGCCCCGAAGTCTGTCACACTAACCCGCATGGACCGCCGGATCTTCCTGCAATCCGCCGCACTCGCTTCGCTCGCCCAGGCGCAACCGCCCGCCTCTTCTATGAAAACCTCCGTGATGCTCTGGACCCTCCGCGGCGCCTTCGAAAAGAAGCTGGAGATCGCCGCCGCCGCCGGACTCCAGTCCGTCGAGCTGGTCGACGAGCACGTCAACTGGACCGACGCCGACATCGAGGAGAAGAAGCGCGTCGCGCGCTCGCTCAAGCTCGGCATGGATACCCTCATCGCCACGCCGCGCTGGGGCGGGCGTCCAGTCTCGATGGTGGTGCCCGAACACCGCGAGGCGTTTCTCGCCGACGTGGCCAAGGCCCTCACCGCCGCGCGCAAACTCGAGATTCCTTACGTGATTCTGATGGCCGGCAACTCCGCCGCCGGCAAGTCCTACGAGGAGCAATGGGCCTCGCTGGTCGAATCCGCCAAGCGCGCCGGCGACCTCGCGGCGCAAGCCCAGGTGACCCTCGTGGTCGAGCCGCTCAACGCCAAGGTGGACCACAAGGGGTTCTTCCTAACGACCTGCGTCGAGGGCTTGAAGCTGATCCAGGAGGTCGCCAACCCGCACGTGCGGCTGCTCTTCGACATCTACCACGAGCAGGTGCAGACCGGGAACGTCATCCGTACGCTGCGCGCCGCCGCGCCATACACGGCCATCTTCCATGTCGCCGACAACCCCGGCCGCAACGATCCCGGCACCGGCGAAATGAACTACGCGAAGATCTACGCCGCGATCCGCGACGCGGGCTACCGCGGGTATGTCACCTTCGAGTACCTTCCGCGCGGGGACGCCGCCGCCAGCCTGACTGCTGCGCTGAAGCAGTTGCGCGAGGCCTGGGAGGCGTAGGCTGGGGCCGGTTACGGGCGCGCCGTCACCTGGCGCCGCACCAGTCCAGCCAGATACAGTTCGGCCGCCTCGTTTTCTTCGGTCCGCGCGAGTTCCTGCTCCCACGCCCCTCGGCGGCGCTGCTTCAGGTTCTCGAGCAGCCTCTGCCGGCGGCGGGCCTCGGCCAGCGCGGCGCGCTGCGCCGCAATCCGGTCCTCGCATTCCCGCCGCTCCACGGCCAGCCGGCCCAGCCGCGTCGCCAGCGCGTTCTGAAACCCGTGCATGGTCATCAGTTCGGCGCCCGACACGCCGTCGCGCCGCACCGCCTCCGCCGCCCGCGCGCCCTCGCCGGCTGCCTCCGCGCGCCGCGCCTCGATCGCCTGCCGCTGGAACAGCAGCCCGGCCAGCCGCGCCTCCTCCATCTGTACCTGGCTCGCCCGCCAGTCCAGCACTCGCTCGAGCGGAAACCGGAACTTCTTCATCCCTTGCCCTCCAGCGTGCCCTCCAGCTTGCCCGCCAGCGCGTACAGCCCCTCAAGCGTCGCCGCGATCGCGGCCTGCTCCTCGGGCGTCTGCCGCAGGTATTGATTCACCTCCGGGGTCAGCCGCACCGCCGCATCCAGCCGCGGATTCGCGCCCGCCGTGTAGGCGCCCAGGTGGATCAGATCCTCGCTGCGCGCGTATTCGGCCAGCGCCTCCCGCACCCGCCGGGCCGCCTCCTGCTGCGCCCGCGGCGCTACCTTCGACGCGAGGCGGCTTACCGACTGCAGCACGTCGATGGCCGGGAAATGACCCCGCGCCCCCAGGTCTCGCGACAGGACGATGTGCCCGTCCAGGATCGCCCGCACCGCGTCGCAGACGGGCTCATTGAAGTCGTCGCCCTCCACCAGCACGGTGAAGAACCCCGTGATGGAACCGTGCCGGAATCGCCCCGCGCGCTCGAAAATGCGCGGCAGCAGCGCAAAGACGCTCGGTGTATAGCCTTTCTGGCTCGGCGGTTCGCCCGCCGCCAGCCCGATTTCGCGTTGCGCCATCGCGAGCCGCGTCACCGAGTCCATCACCAGCAGCACATCCTTGCCCTGGTCGCGGAAGAACTCGGCGATCGCCAGCGCCACGAACGCCGCGCGGATCCGCAGCGGCGCCGGACGGTCCGAGGTCGCCACCACCACCACGCTCCGCTTGCGGCCTTCTTCGCCCAGCTCGTGCTCCAGGAACTCCCGGACCTCGCGGTTTCGCTCCCCGATCAGGGCGATCACGCTGACCTCGGCCGAGTTCGCCCGCGCCATCTGCCCCAGCAGCGTGCTCTTGCCGACCCCGGACCCTCCGAAGATCCCCAGCCGCTGCCCCTTGCCGCACGCGAGCAACGCGTCGATGGCGCGGATGCTCGTCACCAGCGGCTCCGCGATCGGCTCCCGCTCCAGCGGCCCCGGCGGCGCGGCGTACAGGTCGTAGGCGGCTTCGGGCTCGATGGGCGGCCCTCCGTCCAGCGGCCGGCCGAACCCGTCCAGCACCCGCCCCAGCAGCGCCCCGCTCACCGGCATCCGCGCCTCCGGACCCCGGCCCACCACCACATCGCCCGCCTGCAGGCCGCTGATCTCCTCGAGCGGCATCGACAACACCCGGCCGTTCCGGAAGCCGATCACCTGCGCCCGGATCGACCCGCCGCCCGCCGTCCGGATCGCGAGAAAATCCCCAACCGCCGCGGCCGGACCCGCCGACTCCACCACCAGCCCGGTGCTTTCGGTGACCGCGCCGGTCCAGACGCCGGTATCGAGCGTGCCCAGCACATCCAGGTAGTGCCGCAGGTTCATGGAAGTTCTCAGAGAATCTCGCCTCCTCAGCGCAAGCCCAGCCGGTCCGCGAAACCGCGCTCGATTTCGGCGAGCTGGGTATCGACCGACGCGTCATAGTGGCCCCGGACCGTCTCGAACACCACGCTCCCCGGCGGCAGGCTCCGGTCGCCCGTGACCTCCACGGCGGGCGGCAGGCCCAGCTCCGTCACGTGCGCCGCGATCCGCTCCCGGTCCCCCGCCGACACCCGCAGCCGGTGCACCTCGCGCGCGTTCAGCCGCTCCACCGCGGCTTTCACCACCCCGAGCAGCGCCTCCGGATCCGCCGTCAGCTCCCGCCGCAGCACCCGCGCGGCGATCGCCACCGCCAGCTTCACAACGTCGTACTCCGCCTCGCGCCGCAGCCGCCCGCGGAGCGCGGCCAGTTCCTCCACCAGGCGCCCGAAAGCTTCGCGCGCCGGCGCCAGCGCCGCGTGCGCCTCGGCCCGCGCCGCGGCTTCCGCCTCCGCGCGGCCCCGCTCGTAGGCCGCGCGGGCCTGCGCCTGCACTTCGGCCTCCAGCGCGCGCAGCTTGCGCTCCCACGCCGCCGCCTCCGCCGCAGCCGCTCCCCCCGCGCCGCCGTCCGCCGCCGCCCGCGGCAACACCCGGCCGCCGCTCCGCGCCAGCGCCTGCACGCTCTGTCCGGAGTCCACCGCGCGCCAGCCCGCGGCCTCCGCCGCCTCGCCCTTCAACACCCTAGAGGACATACTGTTCCCCGGCCGCGCCCTTCAGCGAAATCACGCCCTCGTTCTCCAGTTGCCGCACCACCGCGATGATCTGCTGCTGCGCGCCCTCCACTTCCTTGATCTTCACCGGACCCAGCGCCTCCATGTCCTCGCGCAGCATCTCGGCGCCGCGCTGACTCATGGCCTGCAGCAGGTGGTTCTTCAACTGTTCGCTGGTGCCCTTCAGCGCCGTCGTCAGAATCTTGCGATCCACGCGCCCCAGGACCTCCTTTACCGCGCCCTGGTCGAGCAGCAGCAGGTCCTCGAAGACGAACATCATCTGGCGGATCGACTCCACCAGCCCCGGCTCCACGCGCTCGATATCGTCCAGAATTTCCTTCGCGGTGTGCGTGTCCAGCCGGTTGAACATCTCCGCCACCGCGTTCACGCCGCCATAGGACTCCCGGCTCAGTTCCCCCAGCGTCTTCAGCTTCGCCCCGATCACGCCCGCGATCTTCGAAATGATGTCCGGCGAAATCTGGTCCAGGTTCGCCATCCGCAGCGCCACGTCCGCGCGCAACTCCGCCGGCAGCGACCCCAGCAAGCCCGCCGCGTGCGTCGGATTCAGGTGCGACAGCACCAGCGCGATGGTCTGCGGATGCTCGGCATGGATGAACTTGGCCAGTTGCTGCGGATCCGTGCGGCGCAGCGTGTCGAAGCTCGCCTGTTCGGTTCCCAGCGCCCGCACCAGCCGGTCCAGCATCCGCCGCGCCGTGTCCGGCCCGAAGGCCGAGTCCAGCACCTTCCTCGCGTAATCGATGCCGCCCTTCAACACGTAGTCGTGGGCGACCGTCATCTGGTAGAACTCGTCGAGGATCCCTTCGCCTTCCTCGCTGGTGATCGAGTGCACGCGCGCCACCTCGCGCCCGATCCGTTGCACCTCCTCCTCGTCCAGGTGCCGGAAGATCTCGGCCGCCGTCTCCGGCCCCAGGATGATCATCAGGATTGCGGCCTTGCGCAACCCCGGCAACCGTTCGGCTTCCGGCTCAGCTTTCCTCTGCACTCAGCTTTCCTCTGCGCTCAGCCAGCTCCTCACGATCTGCGCCATCCCCTGCGGGTCCTTTTTGGTCTCGGCCGCGATGTGCTTGCCGAGCACCTCCGCCTTCTTGGTCGCCGCCGGCGGCAGTTTCAAGGCCATCAGTTGTTCAGCGGTCTTCTCGGCCACGGCCTGCTTCTGCTCGGCGAACTGCGCCTGCATCGCCGCTTCCAGCTCCTCCGGGGACTTGAACTTCGTGCCCGGGACCCCGGCCGCCAGCGCCTTCGCCCCCTCCTCGGCGCGGATCCGCCGCCGCCGCCGCGCCCCGAACCACACCCCCGCCGCCAGCAGCGCCAGAAGCACGCCGCCCGCCACCCCCAGCCACAGGACTTTCCCGCCGCCGCCGAGCCAGGCGGGAAGGGTCACCCCGAAGGTCGCCGCCGGCGGCGCCGGAGCCGCTACCGGCGCCCCCGGACGGCCCGCCTCAACGCTCGTCTCGAACGGGAAGCTCTCCACCACGAGCTGATCGCCCCGCTCGGTCTGCAGACCCACCGCCGCCGCGGTCAGGTCCTTGATCACCTTCAGCTTTTCCGGCGTGGGCGGCGTCAGCTTCCGCCGTGCCTTCTCGCCCGAACCTTCCCATTGCGACTCGTGGTCCACCAACACCGCCAGCGACACCCGCTTCAGCGCCCCCTGCGGCAGCCGCGTCCGCTTCACCACCCGGCTCGACTGGTACGTGATGCCCTCGCTCCGCCGCACGTACCCGGACCCCGCGGCGCCCGGCCGCGCCGCCGGCCGCGGCAACGTCGACGCCGTCCCCGGCACCCCGCTCCCGGTCCCCGCCGCCGGCGCGTCCTCGGTGCGCTGCGACTGCACCATCACGCTCTTGGCCGGATCGAAAACCTCTTCGCTCTGCTCGCCGCTGGTCAAGTCGACCTCCGCCGACACCCCCACGCGAAAATGCTCGGCCCCCAGCACCGGCTCCAGCGTCGCGTGCACCTTCGCTGCCAGGTCCCGCTCCAGGCCCTTGCGGTAATCGAGCACCGCGTCGCCCGCGCCATCCGCTTCCGGCAACCGCTGGCGCGGCCGGCTCAGCAGGTTGCCCTGCGTGTCCACCACCGAGACCGACTCCGGCGTCAGCCCCTGCACCGCGCTCGCCGTCAGGTGGCAGATCGCCTGGATCGCCGCCGGCGCCAGCTTCCGCCCCGGACGCAATTGCACCAGCACGCTCGCCTTGGCCGGCTTCTGCTGCTCCAGAAACAGCGACTCCTTGGGGAACGTCAGGTGCACCCGCGCCTGCTCGATATCCCCGATGGCCCGCATGGTGCGTTCCAGCTCGCCTTCCACCGCCCGGTGGTAATTCACCTGCTCGGCGAACTCCGTCGCGCCGAGATTGGACTTATCGAACAGCTCAAACCCCAGCCGCCCGCTGCGGGGCAATCCGCCCGCCGCCAGTTCCAGCCGCAACTCGTCGACCAGCGCCGCCGGCACCAGCACCGTGCTGCCGCCCTCCGCCAGCCGGAACTCCACCGCCCGCTCCCGCAGCTTGCCCACCACGGCGCCGGCGTCGTCCGGCGCCAGCCCGTGGAACAGCGCCGCGAAGTCCCGCTCGTGGTTCCAGCGCGACAGCCCCACCAGCGCGGCCACCACGGCCGCGGCCGCCACCACCAGCGTCAACCGCTGGCGGACCGTCAGCCGCGCATAGAGCTGCTTGAGTTGTTCCATTCCGGCGTCCGCCCCTTACACGGGCATTCGCATCACTTCCTGATAGGCCTCGACCACCTTGTTCCGGACCCCCAGAAAGAGCTGGAACGCGATGTCGGCCTGCTGCGCCGCCGCCACCACCCGGTGGATCTCCTCGTCCTCCCCGTTCAGGAACCGGTCGACCGCCGCCTGCGAGCCCGCCTCGTACCGTCCCACGCTCGCCAGCGCGTCGCGAAACACCTGGCCGAACGCCCCGCCCGCCGTCGGCTCCGCGCCCGGCAGGGCAATCGACTCCGGCCGCGGCGCCGCCGCAATCGGTCCGATCATCTCCGCTCTCCCTCCCCCGCGCGCCTCACGCCCGCAGCAACTCAATCGAGCGCTGGATCATGTCCTTGATCGCGCTCATCGCCGACACATTCGCCTGATAGCCCCGGGACGCCGTCAGCAGATCCACCATTTCCTCGGCCGGCTGGATCCGCGGATACGCCACGTACCCCGCCGCGTCCGCATCCGGGTGCCCCGGCTGGTAGCGCCGGTCCGGCTCCCGCAGGTCGGGCGCCACCTCCGCCACCCGCACCCCGCCCGCCAGTTGCCGCTCAAACACCGCCGCGAACGGACCCCCGGTGTCCGCGCTCTCGAACACCACCTGCCGCCGCCGGTACGGCCCCCCCTCGGCGGTCCGCGTGGTCTCCGAGTTCGCCAGATTCTCCACCAGCACCTCGGCCCGCGTCCGCTGCGCCTCCATGCCGGAAGCGCTTACCGACAAGGCTCCGAACAGACTCACGAATCGCCCTCCCTCCCGTTAGCCGCGCCCTTCCTTGATCGCCGCCTTCATCCCCGCGAACTTCTTCGCCAGCAATTGCGAGACCAGCGAGAAGCGCTGCGCCGTCTCGGCCAGCAGCCGCGCCTCGCGATCGATCGAGACATCGTTGCCGTCGTTGCGCACCGCCAGCGCCGGAACCTCCACGACGTGCGGCCCCAGTGCCCGGTCCCGCGCCGCCAGCGCCGTCTGAAACTCGAACTGGAAATCGATGTCCCGGGTCTTGTAGCCCGGCGTATCCGCGTTGGCGATGTTCCCCGCCACCAGCCGCTGCCGCGCGCTCAGGAGGTCCAGATACGCCGTGTACTTCACGCTGAAGTCGTCCAACATGGCACCGAATGCCCTGCAGGTCGATGGCCAACTCCGGAAACGCTACAAAAGCCTCGGACACACGCCGCCGCGACAAAATCGTGACGCCAAAAAACTAGCGCCGCCCGGCCCAAAACGGACCGGACGGCGCTGGTCAAACCAACCCGCGTGCCGAAACGAAACTAGAACGCGATCCGCAATCCGAACTGGATCCGCCGCGGATCCGCCGCCGCCGTGAACCCCAGCGGCTGCGTCGCCAGCCGGCTCTTGTCCCCCTTGAAGTTAAAGGGGCCCGCCACCAGCGCCGGATCGTTGCCGATGATGTCGTTCACCGCCAGGAAGTTCGTCTTGTTCAGCAGATTCGTCGACTCCACCACGAAATCCACCCGGAATCCGTTGTCCCGGTTGATCCAGAACTGCTTGGTGATGCGCGCATCCACGCCGAAGAAATTCGGCCCGATGCCCGTGTTCCTTCCGGCCGCGAACGGCCGGTCGTTCTGCGGCCGGTTGTCGCCATTCACGTCCCGGCCCATCCGCGCCGAAAAAGGAATGCCCGTCCGCGCCGACACGATCGGCGAGAACTGGATGTCGGACCAGATGGTCTTCCAGGCGTTGCCCTGTCCGCCCTTCCACGGCGTCACCAACACGCCGCTGGCCACGAAGTTGTGCCGGATGTCGAACACGCTCAGCCCGCGCTCGGCGAACAGCCGCGTCGGCATGAACGCCGAAAACGCCGAGTTGAAGTCCGTCACGTCGTCGATGGTCTTCGACCACGTGTAGTTGGCCTGGAACTGGAAGTTCTTCGAGAACCGCTTGTTCGCCGACACCGTCAACCCGTGGTAAATCGAGTTGCCGATCGACCCGTAGATGTTGCGCTGCGCGATCGCCGGATCGTTGAACACGTACTGCGGCCCGAACTGCGGATTCACCACGCCCGACTCCCGCACGTTGGCCTCCCGCGACAACTGGATCGCCACGCCCCGGTACATCTGCCACGCGACATCGAGCGTCAGGCTGGGCAGGATCTGCCGCTCGATTCCGAAGTTCGCCTGGATCGAGTAATTCGGCCGGTAGTTCGGATCCGCCTCGAAGATTACGCGCCCTGGCGACCGCGGTCCGGTCGCAATCCCGAAGCGGTTCAGCTCCGCTTCGCTCAGCGAGCCGAACGGCGCCTTGCCCACGGACTGGGCGAACGCCCAGATCGCCGCCGTTTGCTGCGCGCCGCTCGCCGGCGTCCGGAAGATCTGGTTGATGAACTCGCCCGAGTCGTTCAGGATGTTCGTCAAGTACGACACCTGGTAGTACACCGGCGAGAAGAACAGCCCGAAGCCCGAGCGGATCACCGTCTTCTGGTCCCCGAACGGATCCCAGGCAATGCCGATGCGCGGCGAAAAGAAGTTGTAGGTCTTCAGCGGCTTCGGCTCCCGGTCGTGGTCCCAGCGCATGCCGAAATCCATACTGAAGCGCTTGGAGATCTTCCACGAATCCTGGATGAAGGTCCCGATGAACGTCGCCGTGCCCGTCCAGCGTGGGTTGTTGAAACCTTGGCGGTACAGGAACGGCAGGCCCAGATTGAACGACTGCAGCGCCGTCAGGTTCGTCGCCGGGCTCGGCGCGCCGCCCAGGAACCCGATCAGGGCGCCGGCGTCGGCCGCCGGCACGATCGCCGCCAGCGGATACACGCCGCTCGTGAAGTCCCATTGCCCGCGGAACCACAGCTCGTTGACCACCTCATAACTCACCGGGCGCGCCGAGATGCCCATCTTGATGTTGTGCCGGCCCCGGTTCAGGCTGAAAATGTCCTCGAACTGGTAGCGGTCCTGGAACGTGTTGAACGGCGCCGTGAAGTTGCCGTTGAACGTCGCCAGCCCCGGAATCACCAGCGCGCTCGTGCCCGGCGCCTTCGATTGCGTGGTGGCCGAGTTGTTCGGCACGATCTGGCCGCGCAACTGGTTGATCGCCCGGCCCGAGAAACTGTGCGTCCACGTCGCCACCGCCGTGTAATCCCGCACCTGCTGCAGGGTGCCGTTCGACGGCGCCACGCCGTTCTCGATCGGCGTCTCGTCCGTATCGCGGCGCGACAGCGTGAACCGTCCCGAGATCTGGTCCCGCTCGCTGATGTTCCAGTCGGCCTTGGTCGACCAGGTATGGAACCGCCCGAACGCCGTGAAGGTCTGCTCATTGGCGCGCAGGAAGTTCATCGTCGTCGGAAAGTTCGTCGTGATCAGCCGCGGCCGCAGGGTCGCCCCGATCCGGCGGATGTTGGCGTCCGGCGCGGCGTCCAGTTGCGCCAGCAGCGCCGCTTGCGCCGCCGACGGCGCCAGCACCTGCGGATTGTTCGTGTAGCTGCGGAAGCGCGCCGAATCGCTTTTCAGGTACTCGTACGAGGTGAAGAAGAACAGCTTGTCCTTCTTGATCGGCCCCCCGAACGTGAACCCCGGGTACATCTGCTGGTCGAACGCCCGCCGCGGATTCCGGTCGAAGAAGTTCCGCGCCGAAGTCTTCTGGGAACGGTAGAACATGTACAGGCTGCCGTCCCACTTGTTCGTGCCGCTCTTGGTCACCACGTTCACCGCCGTGCCGGCCGTGAAGCCGAACTCCGCGTTGAACCCGTTGCGATTCACCTGGAACTCCTGCACCGCCTCCACCGACAGCGTCGTGATGCGCAACTGCCCGCTGCCGTACTCGTTCTCGCCGCCGTCCAGCGTCACCAGGTTGCTGCGCCCGTTCGAGCCGCCGATCGAAAAGCCCGACGTGCCGAACGTGAACCCCGCATGCTGCGCGCGCGGCGCCTGCGAACTCGCCACGCCCGGCAGCGTGAACACGTAGCTGGTGAAGTCGCGCGTCACGTTCGGCAGGTTATCCACCTGCCGCTCGCCGATCGTGTTCGACTGCTGCGTCCGCTCCACCTCGACGGTCTGCACCGTCGCCTCCACCACCATTTCCTCGGCCACCTGGCCCACATCCATGCGCAGGTCGAAGACGCTGACGTCGCCGACACGCAGCTCCAGGCCGCTGGCCACCTGGGTCTTGAAGCCGCTGGCCGTCGCCCGCAGTTCGAAGATACCCGGCGGCAGCAGCGGAATCAGAAAGATTCCTTCGTTGTTCGACGTCGCCGTGCGCGTGATGCCGCGCGAGTTGTCCTTCACCGTCACCGTGGCGTTCGGAATCACGGCTCCCGTGGGATCCGTGACGGTCCCCTTGAGCGTGGCCGTCGCTACGTCGGCCTGGCCGAATGCCAGACCAGCCAAGAGCAACGGGAAAAAGAAGA
The DNA here is from genome assembly GCA_964471915.1 of uncultured Solibacteraceae bacterium. Lineage (GTDB taxonomy): Bacteria > Acidobacteriota > Terriglobia > Bryobacterales > Bryobacteraceae > JAIEPW01. The sequence goes on from CAYYID010000061.1 coordinate 22,300, forward strand.
GCCTGCAAAATTGCTTATGGAACATCCCTCGGACCTCCCTGGCCCCGCCCGCGGACGGAGCTATCTCAAGACACTATACAGCGTCCCGATTGTATTGGAAATACAAGAGATTCATTTTCTTGTCACGGAACATCAGGATACGTGCGTGCCAACGGCGGGCTCCCCCGGGCCGGCGGCCGCCCCGCGCGTCCGGAACGCTTCCCGCGTCCGGTTGCACACCCCGCACACCGACAGCATCACCGGCACCTCTACCAGCACCCCGACCACAGTCGCCAGCGCCGCTCCCGATGCCGGACCGAACAGCGCGATCGCCGTCGCCACCGCCAGTTCGAAGAAATTGCTCGCCCCGATCAACGCCCCCGGAGCGGCAATCTCGTGCGGCACCCGCAGCAGGTACATCAGCCCGTAAGCCAGCCCCGAGTTCAGGTACACCTGCACCAGAATCGGCACGGCGATCAGCACCACGTGGAAGAACTTGCCCGTGATGTTCTCCGCCTGGAACGCGAAGATCAGCACCAGCGTCGCCAGCAGCGCCCCAATCGTCACCGGACCGAACCGCGGTACGAACTCCTGCTCGAACCACTGCTTGCCCCGCCGCGCCGACAACACCGCACGCACCGCGACGCCCGCCGCCAGCGGGATGACGATGAACACCACCACCGAATACAGCAGCACCGGAAATGGCACCGTCAGCGACGATGTCCCGCTCACCAGAAACCGGATCAGCGGCGCGAACAGCACCAGCATGATCAGGTCGTTCACCGACACCTGCACCAGCGTGTACGCCGGATCCCCGTGCGTCAACTGGCTCCACACGAACACCATCGCCGTGCAGGGCGCCGCCGCCAGAATGATCGTCCCCGCGATGTACTGATCGGCTTCGGCCGGCGCGATCCAAGCCGCGAACAGCCACCGGAACGCGACATACGAGATCGCCGCCATCGAGAACGGCTTCACCACCCAGTTCACGAACAGCGTCACCGCCAGGCCTTTCGGGCGCGTGCCCACCTGCCGCACCGAGGCGAAGTCGACGCGCATCATCATCGGCAGGATCATCATCCAGATCAGCACCGCGATCGGGGATGTTTACCTGGCTGCCCGCGCCGAACTCCATCCCCCGCAGTGCTCCGGTCAGTTCGGGCAGGCCTTTGCCCAACAGGACCCCGGCGGCCATGCAGGCCGCCACCCACACGCTGAGATACCGTTCGAAGAGGTTCATGGTCTTGACTCTTTCAATAATTCAATCATAATTGAAATACTGAACTAAGGCTATGACCTCCTCGTCCCCCGCCCCGGACTTCCTCCGCTTCGCCGACCTGCTGGCCGCGCTGGGCACCGAGCCGCGCCTCCGCATCGTCCATTTACTGCTCCGCGCCCACCCCGCCGGACTCGTGGTCGGCGAGATCCAGAGCGCCCTCGGCATCCAGGCCTCCGCCCTCTCGCACCACCTCGAAAAACTCCGCCACGAAGACCTGGTCCGGGTGCAGCGCGAGGGGACTTTCCTCCGCTACACGGTCCACGCCGCCATCCTCCAGGAGCTGCTCCAGTTCCTGTACGCGGAATGTTGCGCCGAAAGCCGCGCCGTGCCCGCCGACTCCATCTTCCGCCTGTGCCAGGAGAACCCGAAATGCTGAACCGCCGCGCCCTGCTCGTCTCCGCCTTCCTGCCCGCGCTCGCCCAAACCAAGCGCCGGGTGTTGATCCTGTGTACTGGAAACTCGGCCCGCAGCCAGATGTCGGCCGGCTTCCTCCAATCTCTGGATCCCCGCCTGGAGGTCCATTCCGCGGGCACCAACCCCGCGCCGCGCGTGAATCCGTTCGCGGTCCGTGCCATGCAGGAAATCGGCATCGATATCTCCGCCGCCTACCCCAAGAAGGTCGACCAGTTTCTGGGCCAGAACTTCGATTTCGTGATCACCGTCTGCGACGACGCCGACAGGAGTTGCCCGAACTTCCGCGGCAAGGTCGGGAAGCGGACCCACATCGGGTTCCCCGACCCCGCCAAAGCCAAAGGCACGGACGAAGAGATCCTGGCCGTCTTCCGCCAGGTCCGCGACGACATCCGCAAGCGTTTCCGCGAGTACTTCGACTCCACCATCCGGCCGGCCCTCGGATGAAACCCCGCATCCTGGTGCTCTGTACCGCGAACTCCGCGCGCAGCCAGATGGCCGAAGGACTGATGCGCCGGGCCTGGGGCGGCGAGTTCGAGATCGTGAGCGCCGGCACGCACGCCAGTTTCGTCCGCCCGGAAGCCATCGCGGCCCTGGCCGAAATCGGCATCGACATTTCAGGCCATCGCTCCAAGTCCGTCGCCGAGTTCGCTGGTCAGGAGTTCGCTTACATCTTCACCGTGTGCGACCACGCCCGCGACACCTGCCCCGTGTTCCCGGGCGGCGGCGAGCGGATCCACTGGGGTTTCGAGGATCCCGCCGCCGCAACCGGCTCTCCCGCCGAGCGGCTGGCCGCGTTCCGCCGCATCCGCGACCAGATCGCGGAGCGGATCCGCGGCTTGTCTCCAGTGCCGTGAAGTTTGACACCGGCGGTGAATCCGTCGATACTTGAGGAGGTGCAGTTCGTTGCTGCCCCGCGGATCATCTGAGCTAAGTCGGCTTGTCCGCCCTACCACTTAGCGACGTCCAACCTGAGGAGGTTGTACATTCCGATCCGCCAGGGCTTCCCCCTCATCCGCTCCGCCCGTCCTTTTCCGTCCGCTGGGGTGCGTTCGTGAGTACCCTCACCGTCAAACTCACCGTCGAGGAACTGGAACTGCTGGCCACGCTGGCCTCGGATCAACTGTTCCGGCGCGAGTTCATCGATCCCAAAATGCCGGGTCATAAAGCCGTCGCCGGGGAAATCAGTCTCGGCAAGGCGCTGGTCGCCCGCCTTCGCGCCATCGCGGATCCGGCGCGCGCCAAGCGGCTGCAGGCCGCCGTCAAAACCCCTCGCCAGGCCCGCGGCTAAGTCCCGCCGGAGGACCCCATGCAGTTCGTTCTCAAAGGCATCAGCCACCAGACCGGCTTCCGCGTGTTCGCCTTCGAAGGCATCGCCGCGGACCGCACCCGCACCGACTTTTCGGTGAAGGCCGACCTGGCGCTCGCCCGGCGCTACAACATCCGCATCCAGGAACTGCCTCTGCTTTGCCTTGCTTTCCTCGAGAAGCTCTATGAGCGCGAGGGCGGCCGGGCGTTTACCTACACCGAAGAAGACATGCGCGCGCACGCGGGGCTCGTAAGCCTCCGCGAAGAGGCGGCGCAGAAGAAGAAACATCCGCCGCCGCCGCCCCGTCCGGGCGCGGTGTAGGCCGGTGTCCGGGTTGGCTGGTTGGTATCGAAAGGAAAGTTCATGACGAATATTTTTGTGGGAAACCTCAGTTTTGACACGACGAAGGAAGAATTGCAGGCGGCGTTCGCCAACTTCGGGACCGTCGAGAAAGTGGACATCGTGCGGGATCGCGACAGCGGACAGCCGCGCGGCTTCGCGTTCGTGGAGATGTCGGAGCGCTCGGCGGCCGAGGCGGCCATTTCCCGCCTGAACGGCACGGAGATGAACGGCCGGGCACTGAACGTCAACGAAGCGCGTCCGAAGACCTCGGGCGGCGGCGGTGGCGGCGGCGGCCGGGGTCGCGGTTCGCGCTGGTAAACACCCCGTTTCTGACGAATTAGTTGACTCAGGCAACCTTTTTAGTTGCCTAAGTCAACTATTTTCGTTTTCGGGGTTCCAACCAGCCCCCCGGCGCCTGCCATAATCGAGGCGCGTGCTGCTCCGCCTCACCAACTCCGCCCCGCCGGCCACGGACCTCGGGTTCCTGCTGCACAAGAACCCAGCGAACCTGCACTCCGTCGACCTGAGCTTCGGGAGGGCCCACGTCTTCTATCCCGAGGCGACGGCCGGGAGATGCACCGCCTGCCTGCTGCTGGATATCGACCCGGTGGAACTGGTGCGCGGCGCGCAACAACTGGAGGACTACGTCAATGACCGGCCGTACGTCGCGTCCTCATATCTCTCGGTGGCAATCGGTCGGGCTTTCGGAACGGCGCTGGCGGGCAATTGCCAGAAGCGTCCCGAACTGGTGGCGGCGCGGCTGCCGCTGACGGTCACGGTGGAAGTGGCGCCGGCCTGGGGCGGCGCCGAGGTGTTGCACAAGCTTTTCGCCCCGCTGGGGTACCAGGTGGAAACCACGGAACTGCCGCTGGACGAGAAGTTCCCGGAATGGGGCGACAGCCGGTATGTGCGGCTCACCCTGGCTGCCGAGGTGACGGTCCACGACGCGCTGTCGCACCTGTACGTCCTGTTGCCGGTGGTGGATGGCGACAAGCACTACTTCGTCGGCGAGGCCGAAGTCGAGAAGCTGCTTCGCCACGGCGAGGGCTGGCTGGCGAAGCACCCCGAGCGGGACCGCATCGTGCAGCGGTACTTGCGGCGAAAGTCCAGCCTGGTGGACGAGGCGTTCCGGCGGCTACTCGACGAGGAGCGCCCGGCGGTGGAGGCAGCGGAGACCCGCACGGCGCAGAGCGCCCACCGCGAGCAGGACCTGGAACGCCCGATGACCCTGCACACGCAGCGGCTGAGCGTGGTGGCGGAGCGCCTGAAGTCACTCGGCGCGCGGAGCGTGGCGGACCTCGGCTGCGGCGAGGGACGGCTGCTGCGGCTCCTGCTGGCCGACCAGAGTTTCCTGCGGATCCTGGGCATGGATGTCAGCCACCGATCGCTCGAAACGGCAGCCTCGCGGCTGAAGCTGGACCGCATGCCGGAGCGGCAGCGGCAGCGCATCGAACTGGTGCAGGGATCCCTGTTGTACCGGGACCGGCGGCTGGAAGGATTCGACGCCGCGGCGCTGGTGGAGGTGATCGAGCACCTCGACCCGCCCCGCCTAGCGGCTCTGGAACGGGTTCTCTTCGAGCAGGCCCGCCCGCGCGCGGTGCTGGTGACGACGCCGAACCGCGAGTATAACGTGCTGTTCCCGACGCTGCCGTCCGGAAGGCTGCGGCACGGCGACCACCGCTTCGAGTGGACGCGCGCGGAGTTCGCGGCGTGGGCCGGCCAGACAGCGGCCCGCTTCGGCTACCGGGTGGAAGTGGAGCCGGTGGGTCCGGCCGACGCCACGCACGGCACGCCGTCGCAGATGGCGGTGTTCACGCGCGGGGACGGGGGCCCGGCATGAGGACCATCGATATCCCCGAGCTGGCGCTGGTGGCGTTGGTAGGCGCTTCCGGATCCGGGAAATCGACGTTCGGACGAACCCACTTCGCGCGCACAGAGATCCTCTCGTCGGACTTCTTTCGCGGGCTGGTGAGCGACGACGAGAACGACCAGGCCTGCACGCCGGACGCGTTCGACGCCTTGTATTACCTGCTGGCCAAGCGGCTGGCGCGCGGACGGTTGACGGTGGTGGACGCGACGAACGTGCGCCGGGAAGACCGGCAGCGGCTGGTGGAACACGCCCGGCGCTACCACTGTTTCGCAGTGGCCATCGTGCTGGACGCTCCGGAGGCGCTGTGCCAGGAGCGCAACCGGACGCGGCCCGACCGCGACTTCGGACCGCACGTCGTGCGCCGGCAGATCAGTGAACTGAAGCGCGGGCTGCGCGGACTGGAACGCGAGGGGTTCCGGTACGTCCACCTCGTGCGCCCGGGCGAGGAAGTCGAGATCCGGCGCACGCCGGCCTGGAACAACCGGAAAGCGGAGACCGGACCGTTCGACATCATCGGGGACGTCCACGGGTGCGCGGAGGAGTTGCGCGCCCTGCTAAGCCAACTCGGCTACGCGCCGGGGACGTTGCCGGAAGACGAATCGCCTTGGGGGACCGAGACGTGGGCGCACCCGGAGGGACGCAAGGCGGTGTTCCTGGGCGACCTGGCGGATCGCGGCCCGGCGGTGCTGGACGTTATCCGCATCGCGCGCAACATGATGCAATCGGGAGCGGCGCTGTGCATCGCGGGTAATCACGACGTCAAGCTGGCACGGTGGCTGCGGGGCAAGCAGGTCCAGGTGAAGCACGGGCTGGCGCAGTCGATCGCCGAACTGGAGCCATTGTCGCCGTCGGACCGCAGCAAGGTTGCCGAGTTCCTGGATAGCCTGATCAGCCACTACGTGCTGGACGGCGGGCGGCTGGTGGTGGCGCACGCGGGCCTCCGCGAGGAGATGCACGGCCGGACCTCGGGAGCGGTGCGCGAGTTCTGCCTGTACGGCGAGACCACCGGCGAGACCGACGAGTTCGGACTACCGGTGCGCTACAACTGGGCGGCGGAGTACCGCGGCCGGGCCAGCGTGGTCTACGGGCACACGCCCGTGGTGGATGCGGACTGGCTGAACAACACGATCAACATCGATACCGGCGCGGTCTTCGGCGGACGCCTGACCGCGCTGCGGTATCCGGAGCGGGAACTGGCCGCGGTGCCCGCGGCGCGCGAATACGCGACGCCGATCCGTCCGATGGCGCCGGCGGACGCCCAGGCGCGCAGCGGCCAGCAGGAGTTGGACGATCTGCTGGACCTCGAAGACGTCACGGGCAAGCGGTTCGTCGAAACGCGGCTGCAGCGGCGAGTGACGATCCGGGAGGAGAATTCGATCGCGGCGCTGGAGGTAATGAGCCGCTTCGCCACCGATCCGCATTGGGTGATCTATCTGCCCCCGACGATGTCGCCGTCCGAGACCACGGAACGGGCCGGCTACCTGGAATACCCCGACGAGGCGTTCGCCTATTTCCGGAAGAACGGTGTCGAACGGGTGGTGTGCGAGGAAAAGCACATGGGTTCGCGGGCGGTGGTGATCGCTTGCCGCGACGCGGAGGCGGCGCGCCGCCGGTTCGGAGTACTGGACGGCAAGGCCGGCGTATGTTTCACGCGGACGGGCCGGCCGTTCTTCCCGGACCCCGCCGACGAGGCCGCGCTGGTCGGCCGGGTGCGCGAAGCCGCGGCGCGGAGCGGCTGGTGGGAGACGTTCGGGTCCGACTGGGTGTGCCTGGACTGCGAGTTGCTGCCATGGTCGGCCAAGGCCCGCGAGCTATTGGAACGGCAGTACGCCGCGGTAGGCGCAGCCGGGTTCGGCGCGCTGTCCGCCGCGGTGGAGGTGCTGGGGTCGAGTCCCGCTGCCGCGGACCTGCGCGACGGATATGCGCGCCGCCTGGAGCGGCTGCGCAAGTATCGCGAGGCGTACCGGCGCTACTGCTGGCCGGTGGCGTCCATTGCCGACTACCGGCTGGCGCCGTTTCACGTGCTCGCCACGGAGGGGAAGGTCCACATCGACCGGGATCACCGCTGGCACATGGAAACGCTGCACGGGCTGGCCGCGGCGGACCCGGACTGGCTGCTGGCGACCCGGTTTCGCGTAGTGGACGTGAACGCCGCGGAGGAGGTCGCGGAGGCGTGCCGGTGGTGGGAAGAGATGACCGGCTCCGGCGGCGAGGGCATGGTGGTAAAGCCGCTGGAATTCGTGGCGCAAGCGCCGAAGGGACTGGTGCAGCCGGCGCTGAAGTGCCGGGGACGCGAGTATCTGCGGATCATCTACGGGCCGGAATACACGGCGGACGATCAGTTGCCGCGACTGCGAAAGCGCGCGGTCGCCTCCAAGCGGAGCCTGGCCGCGCGCGAGTTTGCGCTGGGTATCGAGGCGCTGGAACGCTTCGTGGCGCGGCAACCGTTGCGGCGGACCCACGAGTGCGTGTTCGGCGTGCTGGCCCTGGAGAGCGAGCCGGTGGATCCGCGGCTGTAAGACGGTGCAGCGAAACAACAAGACCCGGGAGGTTCGCTCCCGGGTCTTGTCGTTTCTGCTTTGCTTCTGGTCAGCGCGCGCGGCGGCGGGCCCAGCGGTTCGGCTCCGGGCGCGGCGCGAACGCGGGCAGCACGATGACGGGGGACTTGGCTTCGCGCGGCAGGTCCGCCGGCAGATCCCGGCGGGTGAGCTTGAGCTTAATGGTCTGCTCGATGCGGCGGATCTCCTTGCGCTCGGCGGCGGTGGCGAAGGTAGTGGCGGTGCCGCGGCGTCCGGCGCGGCCGGTGCGGCCGACGCGGTGGATGAAGTCCTCGGGGGCCTGCGGGAGTTCGTAGTTCACGACGTGGGCGATGCCCTCGACGTGGATGCCGCGGGCGGCGACATCGGTGGCCACCAGCACGCGGTACTCGCCCTGCTGGAAGCCGCGCAAAGCCTGGTTGCGCTGGCTTTGCGTGCGATCGCCGTGGATGCTGGCCACCGGCACGCCGGTGCGGGCCAGCTTCTTGGCCAGGCGGTCCGCGCCGTGCTTGGTGCGGGCGAAGACCAGGAACGAACCGCTTTCCTGCTCCAGCATGTGGTTCAGCAGCGCGAGCTTCCGGTCCGGTTCCACTTCGTAGGCGTGGAGGTCGATTTCCTCGGCCGGGCGGGTGGTGGAACCGATGGCGATGCGGGCGGGGTCCTGGAGGTGCGCCTCGATGAGGTGGGCGACCGAGGGCTCGATGGTCGCCGAGAAGAACATGGTCTGGCGGTCTTTGGGAACGGTGGCGAGGATCAGCTTGATGGTGGGCAGAAAGCCCATGTCGAGCATGCGGTCGGCTTCGTCGAGCACGAGGAAGCGGACGGCGGAGAGCTTCACGAGCTTGCGGTTGAGAAAGTCGGCGAGGCGGCCGGGCGTGGCGACGATCACCTGCGCGCCGCGGTTGCGGATTTCGTGGAGCTGGCGTTGTTCATTGAGTCCGCCGACCACGAGCGCGGAGCGGATCGGGGTGCCCGCGGCGAGTTTGGCCAGGACTTCCTGGATCTGCATGGCAAGTTCGCGGGTGGGGCTGAGGATGACGGCGCGGACGCCGAGGGTCAGCGGCTCGGCGAGCATGCGCTCGAGCATGGGCAGCAGGAACGCCAGGGTCTTGCCGGTGCCGGTTTGGGCGGTGGCGACGACATCGCGTCCGGTCAGCGCCGGCGGGATCGCCTGGGCTTGTACGGGTGTCGGGGTGACGAAGCGGTGCTTCGCCAGGTTCTCCTTCAGGACAGGAGACAGAGTTAGATCGGTGAATGTATTCATTGAGTCGTTCAGGAGGGAATCAGCGAGCCTCCAAACGACAAGCGCGAGGGACCAGCGGACAACTTCCAGTTAGAAGTATAGCAGCTTGCCCAAAACCGTGTACGTTGTGCCGAAACCGCGGTATTGGTAGAGCATGAACCATCTGGGCTCCACCCTCGCGTTACTGACGGCCTGTGCCGCGGCCCAGGCGCCGCCGCCAGACCCGGAACGCACGGTGGAGGGCCAGACGCTGCGGTCGGCGCGGCATCCGGCGATGGAGATCGAGGTTGCGCGGGGGCTGCGGCATCTGGGCGCGAAGCGGTTCGTCCTGTACGGGGTCGCCGACGCGGAGCAGCACTTTTTCGTCGAGACCGGCGCGAACGGGGCGGTGCGGCGGTTGTTGTGGGTGCAATTCGAAGGCTACCTGCCGGAATTTGATCTCCGCTACGACTACAGCCGCAGCGAGCGGACGGAGATCGGGGGGCTGGAGTTCCGCGCGGACGCGCGGGTGACCGCAGCGACGCCGGCCGCGCGGGCGGCGCGGCCGCGGTCCGACGGTCAGACGATGCGTGAGTTTGTGACGGCCAAGGGGCTGAAGCTGCCGGCGGAGTTACTGCACCAGCGCCTGGTCTACCTGACGGATGAAAGCCGGCGGCACGAACTGATGTTCATCTACCTGGAGGATCTGGCGCCACTGGGGGTGCGGGCGGCGGAGCTGGCCGGCGACGAAGTCCGGTGGAAGGAAGTACGGGCGGGTCTGCTGGAGCGGGCGAAAGCGGCGGTGCGGTTGCGGCCGGCAAGATAGCGCCCGGGGCGGCGAGCCGCGGGCGATAATCAGCTTGGGAAATACGGGGGGGTGCACGGGGATGACCCTGTATTGCGGGAGGGCCAATTGACGGGGATTTCATGAGGGGGGCGCGGGGGAGAGGGAAAATCTGGCTCAGGGCGGGAGTGAGGCGGGTTGACGGATTTCGACGACGTCCGTAAGTATCTGCGGACATTGGGGTTGGAGGCTGGGGTCCCGGAGTTCGGGGGATGGCGGGGGATGCCCCCGAACGGCCCGAACCGGCCCTTTGGGCTTTGAGGGGACTTGCCGGTCGCTGTCACTCCCGGTTCTGACTGACTTACTCGGCCCGGAGGGCATCGAGGGGATCGACGCGCGCGGCGCGGCGGGCCGGCAAATAGCAGGCCGCGAGCGAGACGGCCAGCAGGACCACGCCGACCGCGGCGAAGGTCGCCGGATCCGCCGGCTTGACTTCGTACAACAGCGACCGCATCCAGCGGCCCAGGGCGAGGGCGGCGAGCGCGCCGAGCGCCAGTCCCGCGAGGGCCAGGCGGAGACCGTCCCGGACCACCATGGCAGTGACATCGCCCGGCCGGGCGCCCAGCGCCATCCGGACCCCGATGTCGCGCACCTGCGCCGAGACAGCATAGGCGAGGACGCCGTAAATGCCGACGCCGGCGAGCACCAGCGCCAGCAGCGCGAATGCGCCGAGCAACCGGATCTGCTGACGGCGGTCGGCCAGTTCGGCGGCGACGATTCGCTCCAGCGTCTGGATCAAGGCCACGGGCTGGTCCTTGTCGACGCTCCAGACGATGTCGCGGACGGCGTTGGCCAGCGCCTCCGGATCGCCCGCGGTCTTCACGGCCAGGTCCGAGGGCACCCAGCCCTGGGGATCCTGATCCGCGAGCGTGTAAAACCCGGGCTTGGCGGTCTGCTCGAGCCCGCGCTCCAGCACATCCTCCACCACGCCGATCACGACGCGAGCATCGCGGTCCTCCGCGACCCGGATCCGCTTACCGAGCGCGCTTTCGTTCGGGAAGAAAGTACGCGCCAGCGTGGTGTTGATCACCAGGCCGGGCGCGGTGGTGGCGCGATCGTCGCGGGTGTAAAGACGCCCCTCGCGCAGCCGGACCCCAATGGTCCGGAGGTAATCGGCGGTCACCACGCGGTAGAGGGCGTCGATGGAAATGGGTTCGCGGCCTTCGATGGCGAAGTTGGTGGAGTTGCCGCGCTGCAGGAAGGGCAGCGTGGTGGTGAAGCCGGCCGACTGGACGCCGGGCAGCGCGGCGACGCGGTGCAGGACCTGTTCGAAGTAGCGCTGGCGCCGGGCGAAGTCGGCATAGCGGGGTTGCGGCAGGCGGGTTTGCAGAGTGAGCACGCGCGCCGGGTCAAAGCCGAGGTCGACGGCGTTCAGGTTGCGCAGGGTTTGGAGCAGCAAGCCCGCGCCGATCAAAAGCGCGGATGCCAGCGCAACTTCGCCGGTGACGAGGACGGCGCGCAAGACCCGGGTGCGGCGGCTGACGCCGGCGCGTCCGCCGTCGCGGAGGCCGGCGGCGAGCCCGGCGCGGCTGGCCTGCCAGGCGGGCGCGACGCCGAACAGGAGTCCGGTGATCAGGGCGATGCCGGCGGCGAACGCGAGGACGCGGGCGTCGAGCCGCGGCTCGACGACGCCAATCAGAAGGTCCGGCACGAGAGTGGCGATGACGCGCAGGCTGGCTGCGGCCAGCGGGAGGGCAAATAGGAGTCCGGCGGCGGCGAGGGTGAGGCTTTCGACGAGGGCTTGCCGGGCAAGGCGGCCCGCACCGGCGCCGAGGGCGGCGCGCACGGCCATTTCTCGGGCTCGGACCGCCGCTCGGGAAAGCAGGAGATTGGCTACGTTGGCGCAGGCGATGAGCAGAACGCAGCCGGCGGCGGCCATCAGGACCAGCAGTTGCAGCCCGCTGCGGCCGACGATGCGGTCTTTCATCGGTTCGAGCAGGACGCCGACCTGGCGGTTGGTGTTCGGGTACTGCGCTTGCAGCCGGCGCGCGATGCCGGTCATGTCCCCCTGGGCTTGTTCCGGAGTGACGCCGGGTTTGAGGCGTCCGACGACTTCGAGGTAGTGCGCGCCGCGGCGGCTCCAGTCCTGGGGCGTGAAGCCGGAGGGCCGCCAGTAGTCGATGCGGCGGGTGGGGAACTGGAAGGCGCGCGGCATGACGCCGATCACCTGCCAGTCTTCGTCATTCATACGGATAGAGCGGCCGACGACGGCGGGGTCTCCGGCGAAGCGGCGCTGCCAGAGGCGGTAACTGATGACGACGACGCGATCGCCGGACTTCTCGTCCTGCTCGGTGAGGTAGCGGCCGTGCAGCGGGTTGACGCCGAGGATGGGGAAGAGGTTGGGCATGATGCGGACGCCGCGGAGGCCTTCCGGCGGGCCGTCGCCGGTGAGGTTCGCGGAGTGGTAGCGGAGCGCGGCCATGTCAGCGAAGGAACGGTTCTCAGCGCGCCAGTCGAGGAAGTTGGCGGGCGCGGGCGTGTTCTTGGGGAAGCCGACGTGCGACGCGTCTTCCCAGACCATCAGGAGGCCGCCGGGGTCGCGGAAGGCGAGGGGACGCAGCAGGACGGCGTCGAGCGTGGAGAAGATCGCGGTATTGGCGCCGATGCCGAGGGCGAGCACGAGGATGACGGTGGCGGCAAAGCCGGGGTTCTTGAGGGCCAGACGGAGGGCGAGCCGGAGGTCGAGCATACCCAGAATACTCGCGAGCGGGGAAATGGTTCCTGAGAAAAAACGGAGGGATTGACGGCGGCCGGCTAAGGCCTCATCTTACGAAGGTGAAGGCAGTCATCTCTTCGAAAGGCCGGATCGTGCTGCCGGCGGCACTGCGGCGGCAGGACGGCGTGGAAGCGGGCCAGGAATTCGCCGTCGAACGGCTGGGGCGCGGGGACTATCGCCTGGTGCGGCCCAGAGCGGAGCCGAACGAAGGCGTGGTCGAGTGGCTCATGACCTGTCCGCACAAGGGCTGGTTCGTGCCGCTCGAGTCGGAATCGACGGCGTAAGCGTCAAGGTTGCTTCGGCGGCTCCGTTACCGCGCCGGTGAACGGGAGAACCTTGTTATCAGGGCGCCGGGTCCATTGGCCGGACCGAAGATCCAGGCTCCAATACCCATCCTTAACGCACGGCTTCTCGCCGGGCGCCAGGTAGTTCGCGCCGCTCATGCGCATGTAGATCACGAGCCGGTTGGGCGACTCCAGGCCGTGAGGAATCAGGTCGACCGGGCAACTATCCCACTTCCGGGCACCGTAGCGAGCCAGCAGGTCGATGCGTTCCATTCTCCCCGTGGCGAGGTCGAGCAGCACAGGCTCCGCAAAGGCAGCGTCGCCACCACCCCAGACCAGGCACGCCAGCAGAAACCGATCGAGCACGAAACCGTAGATTTCGAAGCCCAGAAGCAACCCATTCGACCACTCGCGCCGGTCGATGATGTATCGGCGGAGCCGGGTGTCGCCCTGCCGTTCTAAGACCAACGACGTGGTGAAACGGCAGACGAGGCTTCCATCCGGCAACTTTTTGAACGCGATGGCGCCGGCCTCGGCGAAGACCCGGAACTTCCCGTCCGCGGAAGCGACTGTTGGTGATCGAAACCAGCCTGGGGACTGGTCGCAATAAGGGTCAACTGAAGTGAGGGGCTGCGTCACTGCCAGGGCGCTCACGATTGCCAAGAAGGACGGGAGCACCTGGGTTCGCTCCTCAGAACTGCGCCCGGCGCCAGTAGTCCTCGAACAGGCCGCGCATGGCTTCGCCCATGCCCGGATGCTCGAACACGACGGCGGTCCAGGTAGGGCGCGTGATCACGGGATCCAGCAGGGCGATCATGCCCTTCTTGCCGTCGAACAGAGCGAGCTTCATGGGGAGGGAAACGATCTCGCGGACCTCGACGCCGGCCGTGAGGTACTCGCCCAGGCGCTGGCGGTGGACCTCGTCCACGGTGCCGGCCTCGAGCAGCAACCGGCACTGGGCGCCGCGCGCGCAGGCCTGCTTGACCAGTTGCTCATCGAGCGGATCCACGGCATAGGGCGGCCGGGAGAACTCCAGGTACTCGTGCTGCACTTCGCGGAGCATGCGCTGGTAATGGGCGGCGGTCTGGCCGGGCTCGCCGACGATGCGCAGGTAGTCGAGCGTGCCGCGCCCGCCGCGCCCTTCCGAGTAGGCGGCGGTGAGGTCCTCGACCAGGCCGGAGGCGAGGCGGGCCTGCTCCATGATTTCGCGCTCCAGGTGGTCCTGGCGGCGGGAAAGGTAGCCGGGCAGGGCGAGTTCCGGCTCGACGGCCGAGAACAGCTTGGTCTTTTCCTGCACGACTTGCGCGAAACCCTTCTCGACCAGGCTGTCGAGCACCTCGTAGATCTTCTGGCGCGGCACGTGCGCGCGGGCCGCGAGTTCCAGGGCCTTGAAGCGCGGGTGGCCGATCAGCACCAGGTAGGACCGGGCTTCGTAGGCATTGAGGCCCACCTGCTGCAGGCGCTTCCAGAACCGCTGATATTCCAGCTCCGGTAGCTCTTCTTTCAAGATTTCCCGGCTCATGAGACTGAGAAGCATATCAGAACGACCGGGCTTGGCAAGTGGGATACAATCGCAGATGTCCGCGCTCCCCGGAGGTGCTTTCCTGGATGTCGGCCTTCTCGCAACTGCCGCAAACCCTCGGTCAACTGCGCGCGAGCGAATATTCGGAAGCGAAAATCGCCCGCCGCTCCGTGAGAGATGAACTCCGCACCAACCTGATTTGCAACCTGCAACGCGGCGAAACCCTGTTTTCGGGCGTGGTCGGCTATGACGACACGGTGGTGCCGCAGGTGATCAACGCCGTCCTGTCGAAACACAACTTCATTTTGCTGGGATTGCGCGGGCAGGCGAAGACGCGGCTGATCCGCATGCTGATTACGCTGCTGGACGAATTCACGCCGTATCTGGCCGGCACCGAGACGCGCGACAATCCCTACGCGCCGCTGAGCAAGCAGGGCCGCGATCTGGTGGCCCGGCTGGGCGACGATGCGCCGGTGGCCTGGCTGACGCGCGACCATCGCTACGTGGAGAAGCTGGCGACGCCGGACGTGACCATCGCCGACATGATCGGCGACATCGATCCCATCAAGGCGGCGCGCACGGGCGAGGCGCTGGGCAGCGAGCTGACGATCCACTACGGACTGCTGCCGCGCGCGAATCGCGGGATCTTCGCGATCAACGAACTGCCGGACCTGGCGGGCAAGATCCAGGTGGGGCTGTTCAACATCATGCAGGAAGGCGACGTCCAGATTAAGGGCTACCCGGTGCGGCTGCCGCTGGACCTGCTGCTGGTGTTCACGGCGAATCCCGAGGATTACACGGCGCGGGGCAAGATCATCACCCCGCTGAAGGACCGGATCGGGAGCGAGATCCGCACGCACTACCCGGCGACGGTGGAGCACGGAATCGCGATCACGCGGCAGGAGGCGTGGACGGCGCGTGAGGGCGCGCTGCCGCTGGTGGTGCCGAACTACATCCGGGAGATCGTGGAACAGGTGGCGTTCATCGCGCGCGAGGACAAGAAGATCGACAAGCGGTCGGGCGTCAGCCAGCGGCTGCCGATCTCGGTGCTGGAAAACGTGGTTTCGAACGCGGAGCGGCGGGCCTTGCGCGCGCGCGACCACGAGGCGGTGCCGCGCGTGCTGGATCTGTATTCGGCGCTGCCGTCGATCACGGGCAAGATCGAGCTGGAGTACGAGGGCGAACTGAAGGGCGGCGAAAGCGTCGCGCGGGAGCTGGTGCGCGCCGCCGTGGGCAGGGTGTTCACGCACTACTTCGACGGCGTGAACATGAACCAGATCGTGCAGTGGTTCGACCTGGGCGGCTCGCTGAAGCTGGATGAATCGGTGCCCGCGGCGGAGGCGGTGCGCCAGCTCGGGACGATCCAGGGGCTGATGGAGAAGACC
>CAYYID010000062.1:0-33125 GCA_964471915.1 uncultured Solibacteraceae bacterium
TGAGCGGGAGTAATTCAGTGGTAGAATGCCAGCTTCCCAAGCTGGACGTCGTGGGTTCGAGTCCCATCTCCCGCTCCATCAAATCAACAGCTTACGCAATCTGGCGGAACACGGCCGGCTTCAAAAGGCTCCATTTCTCTATGCACTCTCAGGGGTTCGCGGCGGGCGCGCCCTTCCGCGCTACTTGCCGTTCCAGCGATTCAGAATCGGTCCGTAGGCGTCGATGCGCCGGTCCCGCAGGAACGGCCAGCCGCGGCGGACTTCCTCCACCCGCGCCGGGTCGCACGGCACAATCAGGATCTCTTCTTGATCGTGCGAAGCCTGAGCGATCACCTGCCCGATTGGGTCCGCCACGAAGCTGTTGCCCCAGAACTCGAGGCCGGATTCGGGGCTGCCTTCGTAGCCGACGCGGTTGACGGCGCAGACATACACGCCGTTGGCGATGGCATGCGCGCGCTGGATGGTGCGCCAGGCGTCCAGCTGCGATGCGCCGTGCGTCGCCTTCTCGTAGGGGTGCCAGCCGATCGCCGTGGGATAAAACAGCACGTTGGCGCCGTTCAGCGCCGACAGGCGCGCGCCTTCGGGATACCACTGGTCCCAGCAGACCAGGACCCCGACGCGCTCCACGCCGGTGTCGAAATTCAAAAAGCCGAGGTCCCCGGGCGTGAAGTAGAACTTCTCGTAGTACAGCGGATCGTCCGGGATGTGCATCTTGCGGTAGATGCCCTGCAGGCCGCCGTCCGGACCCAGGATCGCCGCGGTGTTGTGGTAGAGGCCGGCCGCGCGCTTCTCGAACAGCGAGGCTATGATCGTCACCTGGTGCTCGCGCGCCACGGCGCTCAGCACTTCCGTGGAAGGCCCGGGGATGGTCTCCGCCAGATCGAAAAGCTCGGCGTTCTCCTCCCGGCAGAAGTACTGGGAACGGAACAGCTCCTGCAGGCAGATGATCCGCGCGCCGCGTTGCGCCGCTTCGCGGGCTTTGGCGGCAGCCTTGGCCAGGTTCGCATCGGCCGAGAGGCCGCACGACATCTGCACGAGTCCTACGGCGAAAGGTTTCGAGTTCATGACAGTCGGGCGGGCGCTAGTCGCTCTTGGCGGGCGTGGACGAGGATCCGGAGCTGGAAGCCGGCGAGCTGGAAGAAGAACTTCCCGAGTCCCCGGACTTGGTCTCGGTCGACTTCTTCTCGCCGCCCTCGGACGCCTTGGTGCCGGCCGATCCCGACTTCGCGTAGTCGTTCACGTACCAGCCGGCGCCCTTGAATTGCAGGGCCGGGGCCGAGATCAGCCGCTCCACCGCTCCGCCGCAGTTCTCGTGCACGGCCAGGGGTGCATCGGCGAACTTCTGCATCACTTCGAAAACGGAGCCACACTTCCCGCACTGGTATTCGTACAGAGGCATAGGTAACTTACAAAGCGGCCGGGTAATGCGCCGTCTCGCGCGGCAGGACCGCGCGCGTCTTGGCGGCGGATTTCACCGCGCCCTGGTTCAACACTTCGATCGCTTTCTTCAGCACCACATCGTCGGACGGCTTGGCCGGCGGCGGCGGCGTGGCCGGATCGTCGTCGTCCTCGGGCGCCGCGCCGGCATCGGGATCCGCCACCGCGATGGAGGGCGTAACTCCCGTGTCCTGGAGGGCCTTGCCCGAGGGCGAATAGAACTTGGCGACGCTCATCAGCACGGCGCTGCCATCGTCCAAGGTGATGGCCTTGCGGATCGCGGCGCTGCCGTAGGTGCGCTCGCCCAGCACTTCACCGCGCTTGGCGTCGAGCAGCGCCGCGGCGGCCACTTCGCAACCGTTGGCGGTGCCCCGGTTGGCGAGCACGGCCAGCGGCGCCTTGGTGGCGGCCTTCTCGGCGGCGGCGTTGAAGTCCTGGCGCGCCACCGTCTGGCCCTGCACGTAACCGAGCAGGCCTTTGTCGACGAACAGGTTCGCCAGCGCAATGCCTTCGCTGGGGTCGCCCAGCGCGCAGTTGCGCAGGTCCAGCACCAGCTTCTTGGCGCCCTGGCGGGTCAGATCGGCTACCGCCGTCGCGGCGTCTTTGGCGCGGCCGGCGTTCAGGCTCATCAACTGGATGTGGCCGATCCCGTCCGCGGCCATGGCGGTCTTCACGCCCGCCACCGCCACCACTTCGCGGACCAGCTTGAGCTTCTGCGGCTCCGGCTTCCGGACGCGCAACAGGGTGATCTCGACGGAGGAGCCCGGGTCGCCCTTCAGCAGCAGTTCCGCGTACGCCAGCGGCATGTCGCGCGTCGAGATGTTGTTGATGGCTTCGATCACGTCGCCCGTGGTGATGCTCTCCTTCGCGGCCGGCGAGCCGGGCAGCGCCGCTACCACACCCATGTAGCCGAAACGCTTCGATACCAGAATGCCGACATCGCCCTTCTTCTCGTTGCGCTCCTTCAGATACTGCTTGTACTGGTCGGCGGTCAGGAAGCTGGCGAACGGGTCCAGCGATTCCAAGAGGCCGTGGATGGCGCCCTGGGTGACGTTCTTCATGTTGGGCTCTTCCACGTACTCGCTCTTGATCCGCGAGAGGACCTCGGTGAAGACGCCCAGGTGCTTGTACGGCTGATCGTTGGACTGGCTGCGGCCGTAAACGGCGCCGAACAACAGCAACCCGACCAGGCAGGCCGAGGTGCTGACGATGGCGTACTGAAAGCTCTTGTTCATGCAGTGTGGCGCGGCGGGCGCAGCCTCCCTAAGAATAAGTATATCTGAGGCTTGGACGGACGCGCGGGAATTGGGTTTCGCCGGGCGGCCGGGGCTTTTAGCGGAGCGCCGGCTTCGGCGCGCGGAGCGCGCGCCGCAGGGTGTACTGATCCGAGTCGAGCTGCGTGGAGCGCAGTTTCTTCCAGTCGTCCTGCACCGAGATCAGGCGCCCCGAGATGTGGTTCGACTCCTCGGAGGCCAGGAAGCAGGCCAGTTCGATCTGCTTGGCGGCGGGCGTGCCGCCGGTGCGGCGCACCTTCTCCGCCGCCTCCTGTTCGCGCCAGCCGGCGCGCTCGCCCGCGCGGAGGATCTCATCGGTGAAGTGCGTGTAGGTTTCCCCGGGGTCGAGCGCGTTCACTTGGATATTGTGGTCGCGGACTTCCTCGGCAAGCGTCTCCACCACGCGCACCATCGCCGCCTTTGCCGCCGCCAGCGGCGCGAAGTTCGGGCGCGGCGACGCCGCGCCGTCGCCCGCCAGCACCAGGATCTTGCCCGTGCGGTGCTCGATCATCCACGGCAGCACCGCGCGGGTGGCGTTGACGAAACCCAGCAGATTGGTTTGCAGCGTGTCGGCCCAGGCCTTCGGCGAGCTTTCGAGAAACGGACCGATGGGTCCGGGGATGCCGGCCGCGCACACCAGCACATGCACGCCGCCGTAGGTCACCCGCATGCGGTCAACCGCGGCGACCATCTGCTCGTAGTCGGTGACGTCGGCGCGGATGCGCAACGCGATGCCGCCGCCGTGTTCGATCTCGAGGTCGCAGAGGTCGAGTTCGGCCTTCGAGCGGGACAGCAGGCCCACGCGTCCGCCCGCCTGGGCAAAGCCGATGGCGAGGCGCTTGCCGAGGCCGCGGCCGGCGCCGGTAACCAGGATCCCCTTCTCACGGAACGAAACGGACAACGCGGTGTACTCCCTCCTGAGGGTAGTACAAACGGCGTCAGGCGGTGCGGGCGTCGGGAATGGGGGCCACCGCCGGCTGGCTCAGCCGCTGGAACAGGTGTTCCCGGGTTTCGCCGGGCTCGGGATCGACGTAGCGGATTTGCACCGTCACGTCGACATGCACCGGGGATCCGTCGAGCAGCACCGGGTACCGCCCTTCCAGCCAGAAGTGGATCTGCCCCGTGCGGTTCCGCGCATCGTGCGGGCTGCCGTTGATCACCGCCAGGAACTGATCGTCGCTCCACCGCACCACGTGATCCGTGGCGCGGATCCGGTCCAGCAGCCGCTGGCCGAACTCGCGGACCACCTGGTCGCCCGCGGCGCGCCCAAGGTTCTTGCGCACCTCCGGGAGCTGGTCGATCTGGAAGATCACGAAGCCGTAGTCCGCAATGGACCGCCCCGGATTCTCGAGAATCCGGGCGATGTCGCCCCGGTCCAGGAACTCGGCGCGGGGCATGTCGCCGGAGCGGATGGCGCCAAAACCCTTCTCCAGGCCGTTCAGCCGCGCCGTGAAGCGGTTCAGGAGGCCCGTCATTTCCCGGGCCATGGCGTCCACGCACTCGCGCAGGCCGGCCGCCTGCAAGGCGAACGCCGCGTGCAGTTGGTCGATGTCCTCGTTGAGCACCGCGTGTTCCATGTCGTCGGCGAACTGGCGCAGGCGGTCCGCGAAAAAGTCCTGCCGCGCGGCGAGCTGCTCCGCGTTTTCCTTGGCCACCACCAGCATGTCGTGGGCTTCGTTCCACACGGTGCTCCAGTAGCCGCGCGCCTTGCCGGTGTAGTCCAGCAGATCGGATTCCAGGCTGGCGCGGGTTTCGGTGAGGTTTCCGGGTGTGGCGTCGAAGGCCAGCCGCCGCCGCAACCGCAGGATCCGGTCCTCGTAAGGCGCACCCACCTGCGGGCACAGCTCGCTGACCATGCGCGAAAGCGCAAGCAGCGCCGAAAGATAGCTATCCATGGCCACTTGCAACCCGGGATCGATGGCAGGGCGGTCCGTCATGAAGGTCCTTAGAGGAGTCATCGGCAGCCCGTAGTCCTACAAGCATTAGGGGAAAGCCCTAGTTGGACCGCCCTGCCCCGCCCGAAACTACGGCCAATCCACGTATTCGTGGAGCCGGGACGTGCCCTTCAGGAGGACTTCCAGCCGGAACCGGACCTTCTTCGCCGAGGGCCGGTACAGCAGGCTGCCGCCCTGCAACTGGACGACATTCATCTCCAGCTCGGTGTGGCGCGGCCCGTCTTCGATCGACAATGTCCCGCGGCTGGCGGCGAGAATCGGCTTGCTCTGGCGGTCCCAGCGGACACTCAGGTTCTCACCTGATTTCGTGACGGAGAGCCCCAGCGTGTAGAAGCGCTCCTGTTCCAGGACGGCTTGCGACGAGGCCAAGGTCTGCGCCACGAAAAAGCCCAGGGCCACTCCTGTAAGCAGGCTCAGCGTCACCACGACCGACCACAGCCAGCGCGGAGTGCCCCGGCGCGGCGCGGGGACCTCCGGGGCAGCCACTGCCGCGGGCTCCTCGGCTGACAGCGGCGTTGGGTCGGGCACCGGCAAGGGGCGAAGCGCCGCCGCCTCCAGATCCTTGCGCCGGAACGGGAAGTGGGGCGCGGCCGGCGCCAGGCCGGCTTCGAACTCGAAGCAGAAAGCCCCGGTGGAAAGGCGCGTCGACGCCGGTTTCAGCAGCAGCATCAGGTGCGGCCGGCCGCCGAAACAGCGGACGAGCAGTTCCTGGTCCTCCACGCCGAGTTCCAGACCCTCGCGGGTGTGGCTGCGGTAGTACCCGACCGGCACCGGGGCCTCGCCGCGCCGGCCGGCGACCCGCTCCGCAAAGAGGCTCAGCTCGCTGTCGCTCAGCAGATACGCGGGGCCGAACTCGTGCCGGCACGGGATTTCGAAGAAGTCGTCCACGGCGATCCCGGGCTCCGACCCCGCGATCACCCGGCCCAGCAGGATGCCCCCCACTTCGGCGCCGCGTTTCGGCACCGAGGCGAACGCGCGCATCACCTCCACGGACAGGCGCTCCACCGCGTCCAGGTTCAGATAAACGCGCCGCCGCCCGTCCTGCGAGATCCAGGTATAGGCCGAAACGGTGCCGGGATGGGCCGGGGCGCTCATGAAGGGTGGTCGATTCATCGTACTATCGGGGTGCAAGCCCGTTTCCTGCATGAGCGGAATGCTCTATATCGTCGCTACGCCGATCGGCAACCTGGAGGACATGACCTACCGCGCCGTGCGGATTCTCGGCGAAGTGGACGCCATCGCCTGCGAGGACACGCGCCAGACGCGGGTGCTGCTGGAGCATTACGGCATCGCGAAGCCGCTGGTGAGCTATCACGAGCACAACGAAAGCGGACGCGCGGCGGAACTGCTGGAACGCCTGCGGGGGGGCGCACGTATGGCGCTAGTGTCGGATGCCGGGACGCCGCTGGTGTCGGATCCCGGCTACCGGCTGGTGCGTGCCGCGGTGGACGCGGGGATCCCCGTGGTGCCGCTGCCGGGCGCTTCGGCGGTGCTCAGCGCGCTGGCGGCCTCCGCCTGCGGCACCGAGAGCTTCCGGTTTGCCGGGTTCCTGCCCGCGAAAGCCGCGCCGCGGCGGCGGGCGCTGGAGCAGATCGCGGCGTCCGGCGAGACGGTAGTGCTCTTCGAAAGCCCGCACCGGATCCTCGCGGCGCTCGAGGATATGGCCGCGGTGCTCGGCGACCGGCCGCTGGTGCTGGCGCGGGAGCTGACGAAACTGCACGAGGAGTTCCTGCGCGGCACCGCGGCGGAAATCCAGAAGGCGCTTGCCGCGCGTACTTCCATCCGGGGTGAGATGACACTGGTGATCGCGAAACGGGAAGGTCCGGCGGAGTTCCCCGGCACGCCGGCGGAAGCCGTCCGCGCGCTGGAACAAGCCGGCGTGCCGCGGATGGACGCCATCAAGCAGGTGGCGCGGGAGCGGGGACTTGCCAAGCGCGACGTGTACCGGGACGTGGAAGATGCCGGCGAATGAGTATCGCTTCGTCACCCGCTGGCGCGTGCGGGGCCGCCTGGACGACGTCGCGGCGGTGCTGAAGGATCCGCTCGACCTGCCCCGCTGGTGGCCGTCGGTCTATCTCGGCGTCCGCGCGGCCGGCGATAAGACCTTTGAGTTGCATACGCGGGGGCGGCTGCCGTACACGCTCCGCTGGAGCTTCCGCGAGACTTGGCGCGACTACCCGCATGGCTTCGGCCTCGAGGCCTGGGGCGATTTCGTCGGCCACGGCGATTGGAGGCTCGAACAGGACGGTTCTTTCGTGAACCTCACTTATGACTGGCGCATCCGGGCGGAGAAGCCGCTGCTGCGGTGGTTCTCCTTCCTGCTGAAGCCGGTGTTTGCGGCCAACCACCAGTGGGCGATGGCGCAGGGCGAGCGATCGCTGCTCGCGGAGCTGGAGCGGCGCGCCGCGCAGCACTCGTAGCGCGCTGGCTCGACTATCATGTCTCCGATGCCGCCGGAGGCGTAATCCACCATGAAACTGATCGCCTGGCTCGCCAGCGCCGTGACGCTCGCCGCGCAGACTCCCGTTTCCATCCCGCTGAGGGACGGCGCGTCGCTCGCCGCCGACCTCTACCTGCCCAAAGCGCCGGGCAGATATCCGACTGTGCTGATCCAAACGCCCTACAACAAGGACCTCATGCGCCCCTGGTTCCGCGGCGAGGGGCGCTACGGCACCCAGTCGCTGTTCACGCGCCAGGACCTCGCCTTCGTAGTAACGGACTGGCGCGGGCGCTTCGCCTCCCGCGCCGCCCAGCGGCCAGGCGCGGCGCAGACGCTCGGTGCCGACGGGTTCGACACCCTGGCCTGGATCGCGAAGCAAACCTGGTCGAGCGGCAAGGCCGGCACCTGGGGACCCTCCGCCCTGGGCCGCGCCCAGTACGAAACCGCCCGCAAGAACCCGCCCGCGCTGGCCTGCTCCGTTCCCATGGTGATGCCATTGAACCTCCGCTACGAGGACTACTATCCCGGCGGCGTGCTCTGGAAGGAGTTCGTCGACCGTCTGATCGGCCTCGGGTTCCCGGTGCAGGCGGTGACGGCGCGCCCGCTGAAGGACGCGACGTGGTTCGCGCTGGAACGCAACTACGTTCAGGGCAGCGACATCCGGATTCCCGCGCTGTTCGTCGGCGGCTGGTTCGACATCTACACCGACGGCGTGATCGCGGCCTTCGAGCAGGTACGCAAGACGCAACCCCACGCCCGCCTGCTGATGGGTCCCTGGATCCACCAGACCGACGGCGCGCGCAACGGCGACCTCGAGTTCCCGAACGCCTGGAACTACAGCGTCCGCCGCGCCAGCGAGTTCTTCGACGGATGCCTGCTGGGCAAGCCCGCGCCCAAAGTCGCACCGGTGGAGTATTACGTGCTCGGCGCGAACGAGTGGCGCGCCGCGGACCGCTGGCCGCCCCGCGCCCGCAAGCCGCAAACCTGGCACTTCACCGCGGACCGCCTGCTGGCGAAGAAGAAACCGAAACCGTTTGCCGCAAAGCTGAACTTCGATCCCGCGCATCCGGTGCCGACGGCCGGAGGCCATGTGCTCGACGCCGCGCTGCGCCCCGGCCCGCAGGACCTGCGCGCCAAGGTCGAGAGCCACCCCGGCGTGCTGGTGTTTTCCACGCCGCCGCTCGCCAAGGAACTGGCCGCGCTCGGCAAGGTCCGCGTGGAGCTGGACGTCGCGGCGTCCGCGCGCGACGCCGATGTTTCGGTGCTCCTGGCCGATGTGTACCCGGACGGGCGTTCGCTGCAGATCACCGAAGGGATCCGCCGCCTCAGCCTGCGCAACGGCCCGTCGAAGGCAGAGCCGCTCGAACCGGGCAAGAGCTACCGGGTGACGGTGGAGTTGTCGCACACGGCTATCGTGTTTGCGAGGGGACACCGGGTCCGCGTCGTGGTGGCGGGTTCGAACTACCCGAAGCACGCGCTGAACCCGGCGGGGAAGTCCGAGGTCACGGTAGTTGCGGGGCGGTTGCTGCTACCCTGACCTCTCCTCGACGAGCCCTACGCCGATCAGGTAATCGATCGCCGGGTCCGCCTCCGGAACCCGCTCGCGGACTTCCCCGCGCGGGATTTCGCGCCGCTCGGCCAGCAGCCGCAGCACCGCTTCCGTCCAACGGGGGACGTGCCAACTCCGCCCCAGCGCCTCGAACTCGACGAAGCGGCCGAAGGCTTCCTCCACGCGGAGTTCCACCGGACGGGGCGGCAGGAACCGCAGCCGCCCCGGCCGGCCCCCGGTGAGTCCGCCCAACCGCCGCGCGGGCGCCGCGGCGTCGTCGGCGGCAAGAAAACGTTCCACCAACTGCTCGTCGAGCAGCCCCCGCAGTTCTTCGCCCAGCCGCCGGGCGTGCGCGCGTTGCGCCGCGGCGTCGTCCAGGCGCGCGACGTCCCCCCGGAACGCCGCGCTCTTTCGGACCTCGCCCGCCAGCCAGGCGACCAGATCCACGCCCGTCGCGCGGCTCACCGATACCGTGAGATGCAGCGACGGCGCGTCCTCCACGGACTCCGCGTGGTGCCAGCGGCCGCGCGGCAGATACAGCAGGCTGCCGGCGGTCAGCGTGCCCTCCCACAGCGGATCTTCCGGGGCCGTGTCGTCCTCGCCGTGGTCGAGCGGCGCTTCCGTGGTCGGCCCGTAGACTCGCCAGTGCTGCTGCCCGTCGGCCTGCAGCACGAAGACGTCGTGGTCGTCCCAATGCAAAGGCAGCCCGCGGGCTCCGGCGTAGCCGGCGTGGAGGTTGACGCTGGTCCGCTCGCGGAAGGCGTATTCGAACTCCGCCGCCAGACGGCCCAGCGCGGGAAAGTACTCGTCGGCGTCTGAAACGACCAGGACGCACTGCTGGTCGCGCAGCAGCCGCTCAAAATCGAAGGGCGGCCGGATGGACACCGGCCGCCCCTGTCGTATCACCCGGAGCCGCGGCTCCCGCCACTCCATGCTGGAGGGAGCCGCGTGCAGCGGCTCCATACTGGCGAGCGCTTGGCCCAATTCACTCCATGCGAACAACTCCCGGAAGCGAGCCTCCGGTCCGCTCTGCACCACGAACTCCCGTCCCCAATGACGCTTGGTGAACTCCGCGAACGTCAGCGGACTCAGAACCTGCGCGATTTCCACTCCCCGAGTCTACTGAACGTCGGCGATCTTTACCTCGGTCTTGGAGCCGGTCGCCGCGAAACGCAGGAACCCGATCAGGTCCGCCAGTTCCTGCGGCGTGTACGACGCCGACGTCGGCGGGTGCTTCCAACTCGTGTTCCGCTTCATCTCGGTTACGTCGACCTTGGCCACTTCATGCTTCACCACCGGGTTCTTGCTGAGGTCGTAAACCGTGGCCTTGTCGCCTTCCATCTTCACCATCCCCGGGAAGTGCCCCGGCAGACCCTTGATCCGGACGTCACGGACGTATTCCGTCATCGTCATTTGGATCGCCGTCACCAGGCCACGCGGCACCGCGGCCGAAGCCAGGTTCTTCAGGTCCGGACCGGCGGGTGTGCCGAGTCCCGAGATCTCGTGACACGTCGCGCAGGGCAGCCCCTTCGGGGACTTCAGGAACAGTTCCTTCCCGCGCTCGGCTTGCGCCGGCATCTGCGTCCGCGCCGGCAACGCGAAAACTACCATCAATCCGACTGCCAACCAGAAACACCGCATATAGATCCAATCCCCCGGGAATGGCATATGCAATCCGGGGACCGTATCTAAGTAGTTGAAAAGACAGGCCGAGGGCGCGGAATTTCGCCCAGCTTTGGGTGAGGGCGGCCTATGGGTGCGCCTTAACCCTGCGCGTCCTTCCACTCCTCGAGCCACGCCATCTGGATGGCCTCGAGCTTGGCTTCGTTCGACTTCTTCGGATCGTCGCCGAACTGGTCGAGTTCCGTGATCCACTGGTACAGGTCCGTGTAGCGGATGTACGTCGGATCCTGCTCCGGGAACTTCTCGTTCAGCGCGATCGCGATGTCTTCGGCTTGGTCCCAAGTGAGCTTGCCCATTAGATTTTGGTTCCTTTCAGCGCGCCGCGCACCGCCGTGTTCATCATGTTCTCGGCGAGCTTGAGCGTCGCCTCGTTCACCGCTTCGATCTTCTCACGAATCAGCACGTAGTCTTCCCCGTGGTAGACCACCAGCAGTTCGTTTACCGCGCTGTCGATCGCCGCGTGTTCTTCGTCGCTGAGTTCCAGCCACGCGTCGTTGCGCTTGGCCTTCTCGGTGGCGGCGAGAATCGAGTCCGCCTCGACGCGCGCCTCGCGCACCTGCCGCTCGGCCAGGTCCGCTTCGGCCCGGTCGTAGCTTTCGAGGATCATGGCCTCTACCTGCTCGTCGGTGAGCCCGTAGGAAGGCTTCACTTCCACCGAGTGTTCCAGGCCGGTGCGGGCGTCCTTCGCCGTGACGTTCAGGATTCCGTTGGCGTCGATGAGGAAGCGCACCTCGATGCGCGCCATTCCGGCCGGTACGGGGTCGATGCCCTTGAGGTCGAACCGCGCCAGCGACCGGCAGTCCTTCACCAGTTCCCGCTCGCCCTGCACGACGTGGATCAGCACGTTGCGCTGCCCGTCCACCGCCGTGGTGAACTGCTCCACGGCCGACGCCGGAATGGTCGAGTTCCGGTGGATCAGCTTCGAAACCACGCCGCCCATCGTCTCGATGCCCAGCGACAGCGGCGTGACGTCCAGGAGCAGCGCGTCTTCGACGTGGCCGGAGAGAATCCCCGCCTGCACCGCCGCGCCGAGCGCCACCACTTCGTCGGGGTTCAGCTCGGTATGCGGCTTCGCGCGGAACAGCTTCTCGACCTCGGCGCGCACCAGTGGAATCCGCGTGGACCCGCCCACCATCACGACCTCGTCGATCTGCTCGGGCGCGAGCCCGGAGTCCTTCAGGCAGGCCCGGCACGGCGCCAGCGTCCGCTCCACGATGGGGCGGATGAGGTTGTCGTACGTCGCCAGGTCCAGCTCCCGGCGGTAGCTCTTGCCGCGGTACTCCAGCTCGATCCGCACCGCCGGCACGAACGACAGCTCTTCCTTCGCCCGGATCACGGCGCGGCGCAGCAGCTGCACCGCTTCGCCGTTGCGCGAGATATCTTCGCCCCATTCGCTTTCGATATCTTCGAGCGCGATCCGCAGCAGCAGGTTGTCGATGTCGTCGCCGCCCAGGTGGGTGTCGCCGTTCGTGGCGAGCACTTCGAAGATGCCGTCGTGCAGCCGCAGGATCGAAATGTCGAAGGTCCCGCCGCCGAAGTCGTAGACCGCGACGATCCCATCCTGGCGCGTGTCGAGGCCGTAGGCCAGCGCCGCCGCGGTCGGCTCGTTCACCAGCCGCAGGACTTCGAGGCCGGCGATGCGGCCGGCGTCCTTGGTGGCCTGGCGCTGGGCGTCATTGAAGTACGCCGGCACGGTGATCACGGCCCGGGTGACCGGCCGGCCGAAGTGCGCCTCGGCCATCTGCTTGAGGTGCCGCAGCACGAACGCCGAGATCTCCGGGGGCGTGAACGTCCGCTCGCCCAGTTGCAGCCGGATCACCGACTCGGAGCCACCCGCGACCTGGAAGGGAAA
Source organism: uncultured Solibacteraceae bacterium (assembly GCA_964471915.1). GTDB lineage: Bacteria > Acidobacteriota > Terriglobia > Bryobacterales > Bryobacteraceae > JAIEPW01. Next base: position 12,191 of record CAYYID010000062.1, read on the forward strand.
GAGCTGCAGCTCCTCTTGCACGTCCTCGACGCCGCGGCCCATCAGCCGCTTCACCGAATAGACCGTCCGCTCCGGATGCGTGATCAGCGCGTCGCGCGCGTCCGCGCCGGCGAAGATCTCGCCCGAGGGCGCCGCCGACACCACGCTCGGCACGATGCGCCGCCCCTCGGCGTCCTCGATGATCTTCGGTCCCGTCAGGTCCAGCCACGCCGCCAGGCTGTTGGTGGTGCCCAGGTCGATGCCGAGAATCGGTCCGGCTTCTTCGCCGTGGCCGAAATCGATTTGGAAAGTTCCCATATGTGTCCCTGTCAGGCCGCCTCGAGTGTCTTGTCCACTTCGCGGACCAGGTTCTCGATGTAGCGGCGCCGGTTCAGCACGCCGCGGATCTCGCCCAGCGTCGCCGCGTCCCGCCCGGCGTCATAACGGCTGAACAGCGCCGCCAGCTGCGTGTCGGTCTCGCCGCGCATCGCCAGGAAGTGCGCGCGAGCCGCCTCCAGTTGCGGGCGGACGCTCGCGTCGCCGCCGCGCAACTCCTCGAGCGCCATGTTCAGTTCGAATACTTCTTCCAGCAGCTCCGGCGGCACGTCCTTCGAGCGCTGCTCGCCGATGTCGAAGCCGTGCTGCTTCAGGACGTACTCGGCGCGCCGCAGAGGATCCCTCAACGTCCGGTAGCCGTCGTTCAGTATCGCGGTCGCATCCAGCGCCCGCTGCTGCTCGGCGGCGGACTTCGTCGAGAAACGGTCCGGATGCCACTCCCGGCTGAGCTTATAAAACCGCGCCTGCAGCTCCTGCTCATCCAGCGCCAGGCGCGGCTCCAGGCCGAAGAACGCGTAATACTCCGAGGTCATAAACAAGAAGAGGGCAGGCCCGGGCGGGGCCTGCCCGATTCGATTCCCAAACCCATCAAGCCGTGAAGGAAGTCCCGCAGCCGCACGCCTTCTTGGCGTGCGGGTTCTCGAACACAAAACCCGAGTGGATCAGCGAATCCTTCCAGTCGAGCGTCATCCCGTCCAGGTACAGCATGCTCTTCGGATCGACGAAGACCTGCACGTCGCCGTAGTCGAACACGCGGTCGCCCGTGCGCGGCTGGCGGTCGAACTTGAACTGGTAGCTCAAGCCTGAGCAGCCTCCGCCCAGCACCCCGAGCCGCAGGCCGCCCGTCACGCCTTCGCGCGCGAACGCCTCGCGGATCTTCGTTACGGCTTTGGGCGTCACCTGGATCGCGCCCCGCGCTTCGATCCGCGGCGCCGCCGCTTCCGTCTTGGTCCGTACCGCGATCATGGAGTCCTCTTACCTTGGAAACAGCCGCTTAGTTCGTAACCGCCGCGCCCTGGCGCGTCGCCGTCTTGGCCTTGTAGTCGCCGATCGCCGCCTTGATGGCGTCCTCGGCCAGCACCGAGCAGTGGATCTTCACCGGCGGCAGCGCCAGCTCGTTCACGATCTCGGTGTTCTTGATGGCCAGCGCCTCGTCCACCGACTTGCCCTTGAGCATCTCGGTGGCGAGCGACGAGCTCGCGATCGCCGAGCCGCAGCCGAACGTCTTGAACTTCGCGTCCTCGATGATCCCCGTCTCCGGGTTCACCTTCACCTGCAGCTTCATCACGTCGCCGCACTCCGGCGCGCCCACCATGCCGGTGCCGACGTTCGGATCGCTCTTGTCCATCGACCCGACGTTGCGCGGGTTGTTGTAGTGATCGATAACTTTGTTCGAATAGGCCATGTTGTTCTCCCGGTTAGTGCGCCGTCCACTGGACTTTGCTCAGATCGATTCCTTCCTTGAACATCTCGTAGAGCGGCGACAGGTCCCGCAGTTTCTTGACCACGTCCACCACTTTGTTGCCCACGTAATCCACTTCCTCTTCCGTGTTGAAACGGCCGAGGCCGAAGCGGATGGAACTGTGCGCCAGATCGTCGCCCGCGCCCAGCGCCTTCAGCACGTAGCTCGGTTCGAGCGTCGCCGACGTGCAGGCCGAACCGCTCGACACCGCCACGTCGTTGATGCCCATTAGCAGGCTCTCGCCCTCGACGTACGCGAAGCTGATGTTCAGGTTGTGCGGCAGCCGGCTTTCCATGGTGCCGTTGATGTAGACCTCGTCGAGTTCCCTTTCGAGCTTCGCGCGCAGCTTGTCGCGCAGGAACCGCAAGCGCTTCGATTCTTCGGGCATGTCCAGCCGGCTGATCTCGGCCGCCGCCCCGAACCCGGCGATGCCCGGCACGTTGAGCGTCCCGCTGCGCATCCCGCGCTCGTGCCCGCCGCCGTCCATCTGGGCGGTCAACTGCACGCGCGGGTTCCGGCGCCGGACGTACAGGGCGCCCACGCCCTTCGGCCCGTACATCTTGTGACCCGTGATCGACATCAGGTCGATGTTGTCCGCGGTCACGTTCACTGGAATCTTGCCCGCCGCCTGCACGCCGTCCGTGTGGAACAGCACGCCGCGCTCCTTGCAGATCTTGCCGATCTCCGCCACCGGCTGCACCACGCCGATCTCGTTATTGGCGTACATGATCGAGACCAGGATGGTCTTGTCCGTGATCGCCTCGCGCAGCATGTCCAGATCGACCAGGCCATTCTGCAGCACCGGCAGGTAGGTCACGCGCACGCCGGTCTTTTCCAGCCGCTTGCAGGTGTCGAGCACCGCCTTGTGCTCCGTCGCCGCCGTGATGATGTGGTTGCCCTTCTCGGCGTACATCTCGGCGACGCCCTTCAGCGCCAGGTTGTTCGATTCCGTCGCGCCGCTGGTGAAGACAATCTCCTTCGCCGTCGCGCCGATCAGTTCCGCAATCTGCTTGCGGGCCTTCTCCACGGCTTCTTCCGCTTCCCAGCCGAAGCTGTGGTTGCGGCTCGCCGCGTTGCCGAAGTGCTCCAGGAAGTAGGGCTTCATCGCTTCGAAGACGCGCGGATCCATCGGCGTCGTCGCGTGATAGTCCATGTAGATAGGCAGTTTCATATCTCTCCGTTATTTCGATGCCGGAACGGCTCCCGTGAGTTCGTAAAGACGCTCGGCCCGCACGCTGTTCCCGTTCGGCGCCGCCATTTCGTCGCTCGCCAGGTCCTGAATGGAGATGCTCTCCAGCAGCCGCAGGATCCCTTCGTGTACCTTGCGCAGCGGTTCCCGCACCGTGCAGGCGTCCGCCTGGTCGCATTCTCCGTGGTCGGTGAAGCACGACGTCAGAATGATCGGGCCGTCGATCGCCCGGATCACTTCCAGCGTGTTGATCGCCCGCGCCTCGCGCGCCAGCCGGTAGCCGCCGTTGGTCCCCTGGACGCTGCGCAGAAACCCGTTCTTCGCCAGCGCCTGCAGCACTTTCGACAACAGCGGCAGCGGGATCCGGTAGCTGTCGGCAATGTCCTTCGCGCTCGACGGCACTTCGCCATGCACCGCCAGGTGCTTCAAGGCGATGAGTCCGTAGTCCGCTTTTTTGGTGAGCTTCAGCACTGGGACAAACCCGACTGTTTCAGTCCTATATGGAGGATAGCACGCCGGTGCGGGTTGTCAAGAGGCTTCTTTTCAGCCGTTTAAACTGCGACCGAAAGTGTCGCCGATCGGGTTACGCTTCAGGGGCCGCTGCTTTTCGTTGACAGTCTGTTCCCATCATGGGACTATCGCCGTGGCGGATGCACGTGGTGAGTTACAAGGCGATCCGGGTTTTCTGAGCGATACCCGATGGCCCGCGCGCCGCTCGACTTCTGGTATCGGGTTACTAGGCGTGCCGGCTGGGCAAGCTTCCCGGAAGTCCGCGCCGCGTTTCGTTCAGCGGACTTGGTCGCGCCGTACGTCGTCTTCGACATCGGCGGTAACAAGTTCCGCCTGATCGCGGAGATCGACTTCAGCCGCAAGGTTCTGTTCGTCCGGTCGATCCTCACGCACCGGGAGTATGAGAAAGGAGCGTGGAAAGCATGAATACCGCCCTGGCCATCGACCCCAAGAGGTACGTGCGGCTGGCAAACCGCATCGTCGTCAAGGCCATCGCCACCGAAGCCGAGTGCGACCACTTTGTGGCCGAGGTGGGTCGCCTCATGGAGAAAGGCGAAGCGAGCCTCTCCGCCGAAGAGTCCGCGTTGCTCGAAACCCTCGCCATCCTCATCGAAGCGTACGACGCCCGCCGGGACCAGCTCGCCCCCGCCGCACCGAACGAGATGCTCGCCTACCTGCTCGAAGCCAGCGGCCGCGCCCCGAGGGATCTCCTCCCCGCCTTCGGCACCCGCGGACGCGTCTCCGAAGTGCTCAGCGGCAAACGCGCGGTCAGCAAGCTGCAGGCGAAGAAGCTCGCCGCGCTCTTCCGCGTCGGCGCCGACCTCTTCATCTGACCTACTCGCCCCCGCTCGCGGACCCCGCCAGCGCATTCATCCGCTTCAGCGTCTTCGCCAGAAAATCGAAATCGCTGAACGGATCCCCGCCGATCCGCCCCCAGTACACCCGGCCGTTCCGGTCGAGCAGCAGCGTCGCGTGCAGTTCGATCTCCTCGAAGTCGTCGTACGCCTGGAACCGCCGCGCGTTCGCCCGCTCCGGATCCGACACCAGCGTCACGCCCGCCATATCCTTCTGCGCCGCGCGGTTCGTCTCCACGGAGTTCGGGCTCACCGCCACCAGCACCGTGTCGAGTTCCTTCCACTCCCCGGCACGCTTCCGCAGGTTCTGCAACTGCTGCATGCAGTGCACGCACTCGCGCCCCAGGTAATACACGAGCATCACGTTCTTGCCCTTGAAGTCCGCGAGCGACACCGGCTTGCCCTCGCTGTCCAGGCCTGCGAACTTCGGCGCCTCGTACGGAGCCCAGTCCACCGGACCGAAACGCTCGAGCGACACTTCTTTGTAGATCCGCTGCGTTCCGGGTGAGGCGTCGCGCGGCGTCGCCTTCAAACCCAGCGCCTTCACGCGCTCCAGCCGGGCGATGCCCGGCTCAGCGCCGCTGGTGACGTAGAGCAGCCGCCCGTAGGCGTCCTCGGCCTCCTTGCGCTCGCCGAGCGCCAAATGCGCCTCGATCAGCCCGGTCAGCGCGAACCAGTCGTTCTTCACCAGGTCCAGAGCTTTCCGGTACGCCGCCACCGCCAGCCCCGGGCTCTTCGCCTGCTGATACGCATCGCCCAGCGCGACATACAGCGACTCCGGGTACACCGGGGGATCCGCATACTCCTTCTGCATCTCCCATTCCTTCTCCGCCGCCTCGGTGAGCAGCTTCAGCCCGGCCAGCGTCTCGCCGCGCGCCAGCGCCAGCCGCGCCCGCAACTCCGCCGCCTGCACCTGATACGCCTGCTCGAAGTTCTTGTTCTTGTCCAGGTCTTTCTTCAGGGCCGCGTGCGCCTCGAACGCTTTCTGCGCCTTATCGCGATTGCCCAGCCCCAGGTGGCCGCGCGCTTCGGCATAGGCCTTCCAGGCTTTGTCGGCGAACTTGTCGTCCCAGGGTAGGTTCCGCTCCAGGAACAGGTCGCTCCAGCGCTCGAACCGGAGCAGCCCGCGCAGCATCGACGCCTTGCCGTACATCCGCGCCGTGGCGCTCTGCGGATCCTCGGGCGTTTCGAGCAACTGCCGCGCCCCGGCCAGCGCCGTCTGCGGCATCCCGAGCTGCTCCTGAATGTAAGAAAGATAGTGCCGGTTGTGCGCGTAGTTCCAGGTGTTGAACGGGAACTGGAGCTGCGTCTTCATGTACGCGAGCTCGGCGCGCGTGGCCGAGTCCATCGCGATCGCCGCCTCGTGCCACATGCCCACGATCGAGTAGATGTGCCCCGGCATGTGCAGCGCGTGACCGATGCCCGGGACGATCTCGCCGTAACGCTTGGAACTCACCAGCGCCTGTTCCGGCTCGTGGTAGTCCCAGTTGTGGATCCGGTAGTGGTGCGCGCCCGGGTGGTCGGGCTGCTTGGCCAGCACCTCGCGGATCATCAGTTCCGCGCCATAGCGGTTCTCGCCCATCGAGGCGAGCGCCAGGTACGAACGCGCCTCCAGATCCTGCGGATACTTCACGCACAGCGACTCCATGGCTCTGCGGTAGCCGTCCTCGCGCTTCTCGCGCGGCAGTTCCGAAAGGAACCGCGCCTCCAGCGCTTCAATGTAGAGCCGCTCGCGCTCGGTCGCCGTGTGCTTGCGCTTCACCGCCTCGCGCGTGAACTCCTTGGCGCGGTCCCCGAAGGCGGCCATCGCCAGGCCCCAGTACGCCATGGGATTCTCTGGCTCCAGCTTCAGGCACCACCGGAACGAGCGCTCGGCCTCGTAATACCAGAAGGAATGGAGCAGGGCGTTGCCCTGGTCGAACCACTTCTGGACCTCGGGGTTCCTGGTCGAGATCGGGAAGTGCGCCGTGCCAATGCCGGCGATGGCGACGGGCCGGGTCCGCGGGCCGGAGTCGAAAGGCTCGCCGAAGTGCGAGTGGCCCTGTTTGTAGGTCTCGGAGGGCTTGTAAGTCTCGGTGGCGTTCTGGGCGCCGGCGAGGGCTGCCAGCCACAGGCCGGCCATCAAGCGAACGAGCATGCATCCTCCTGCTAGTTGCGGATCATGACTATCGTACGCCTGAATCTCCGATTCGTTATATGCGCGGGGTAGAGTCCAAGGCTGTTGACAAACCTGTCTCGATCAATTATAACTGAATGAGTCATTCAGTTCTTAATGCCGCGACAGCCACAACCCGAACGTTTCCAACAGATCCGGGACGCCGCCCGAGCCGAGTTCATCGCCAAGGGCTACCGCCAAACCCAGATTTCTGATGTTGCCAAGCGGCTCGGCATCGCAACCGGAACCATCTATCTCTATTTCGAAAGCAAGGAGGCGCTCTTCGACGCCGTGGCGCGCGACGCCGCGTCGCCCGGCCTTCCCGCGCCGCCCAAGCTTCCCGTCCGCACCCCTCGCCGTGAGGACACCCTCGAGTTCCTGCGGACCACTCTGGAACAGCGCACTGCCTTCCCCGGGCTCGAGCGGGCGGTGCGCACTCCCGCGTCGTCCGCCGCCGAAGACCTGGACCGCATCGTCCGCGAGATGTTCGCCATGGCTCTTGCGAACGCGGCTGGAGTCAAGCTGGTGGAGCGCTGCGCCGCGGATTGGCCGGAGTTGGCCGTATTGTGGTTCGGAACTTACCGGGCCGCGCTCCAAGCCAGGCTGACCGATTATCTGGCCCGCTCCTTCGCGGCTGGCCGGTTGCGGGCCGGCACTTCCCCAGCGCTCGCCGCCCGGCTGATTCTGGAATTGATCGCGGCGTTCGCGATTCACTGCCCGTTCGATCCGCTGCAGCCGCCGATCGATGCCGCCCAGGCGGAGGACGCGGTTGCCGACGCCGTGGTCGCGGCGTATGCCCCGGGTGGCGAGCGCCCCCCGCAATTTCCCCAATTCCCCCGCTCTGCCTGAAAGGACCTGAACAAATGTCGCTCCGCCTCTATCTGCCCTTGGCCGGTTTTGTCGTGCCCACGCTTGCCGTCGGCTACGGCCTGGTAATCCCCAACAGTTGCATCGCCGGCTGGAATGAACTCAGCATCGGCTTCGGCACCACGGTGCTCGGAGCCTGCCTCGCCTACGCCGGCGGACTGCGAGCCGCCCGCCGCGGAGACTCCCGTGCGGCGTCCTGAATTCGTCGCCCGCCAGGGCAGCCGCCCGGAGGGCTGGCTCGGTTTGCTGCTCGCCTCGGTCATGCGCTGGGAAACCGCCGCGGAGAATGACGCCGCGGTGGAACTCCTGCGCCTGGAACCCACGGACCGCTATCTCGAGGTTGGCTTCGGCCATGCGCGCACCCTGGCCAAAGCGGCCGGCCGGGTGCGCGTCGCCGTCGGTGTCGATGCATCCGCGGACATGGTCCGCCGGGGCCGGCGCTTGCTGGGCTCCCACCTCGCGACCGGTTACCTGGAGTTGTACTGCACCGCGGGACCCGAACTTCCCTTTCCCGCCGCCGCCTTTGACAAGATCCTGTGCATGCACACCCTCTACTTCTGGCCCTCGCCCGTCGCGCACCTCGCCGAGTCCCGCCGCGTGATGGCGAACGGCGGCCGGCTGGTCCTGGGCGTCCGGCCAGATTCGCCGCGGTTACGCAAATCCTTCCCCGCGTCGGTCTATGCCTTCTACTCTCGGGAACGGCTGCGCGAGATGCTTGCGGAAGCCGGTTTCATGCACGTCGCCGTCCAGCCCACCGCCGGCGGGGTCGATCTGTGGACCGCCGAAGCCTGAGCCTCGAAACGAAACGGCCCTCCCCCGTTGCCGGGAAAGGGCCGTTGCGGTGCGTGCAGGGAGAAACGCTTAGTTGTTCGGACGCCGCTTCAAGGTCGGACGCTCGTCTTCATCCGCCGTCTTCTTGTCGCCTTCCTTGCCTTCCGGATCGATCTTGCCCGAGCCGGGGCGCCGCGACAGCCGCGGCCGGTTGGGATCCTCTCCCGTCGGCTTCACCCGGGCCTTGATCGACGCCAGCCGCGACTTCACCTGCTCGAACTCCGAGGTCGACAGCACGTACTCCGGCTTGGCCTCCAGGAACTTCTGGATGTTCGCCTGCGCGTTCGTGATCCGGTCGTCGGTCGGCGGGTGCGAACTGAACACCTTCGCCATCGTCCCCGGCTTCTTCTTCTCGAGCGACTGGAGCTTCTCGAAGAAGTCGATGAACGCCGTCGGATCGTAGCCGGCCTTGTACATGTACTGCAGGCCAAGGTCATCGGCTTCCCGCTCGAAGCCGCGCGAGAAGGTCAGGAACCCGACCGGGATCAGGATGCTGGCCGCCTGGCGGATGCCGAAGCCGGCCCAGCCGCCCAGAAAGATCAGCGGGATGGTCGCGTAATTGGCCAGCTGTCCGCGGGTCGCCTGCCGCGTGCCGTGCCGCGCCGCCACGTGCGCGATCTCGTGCGCCATCACGCCCGCAAGCTCGGCCTCGTTCTCCGCCTTCAGCATCAGCCCGGTGTTGACGTAGAAGAAGCCGCCCGGCAGCGCGAACGCGTTCACGTCATCTGAATCGATCAGCTTGATCGTGAACGGCACTTTGGCGTCGGAGTTCCGCACCAGGTTCTGGCCCACCCGGTTGACGTACTCGGCGATGACGGGGTCATCGATCACCTTGGCCTGCCGCTCGATGTCCTGCGCGAGCTGCTTGCCCAGCGCGATTTCCTTTTCGATCGAGTAGAAGTTCACCTTGCCGTCGACGTCGCGGTTGCCGACTTCCTCGGGGTCCTTCTTGGTGGGCTTCTTCTTCGGGTCGGACTTGGCGTCCGCCTTGGAGCTTTCGACCTTGGCTGGGTCGGTCTTCTCCTTGTCGCCCGCCAACGGGTCCCCCGCCCACGCTCCCGACTGCGCCAGCAGCGCCATGCTCAAACCGATCGCCAGTTGACTTCGCATCCGGGTACTCCTTGCCAGGAACTTCCGCTATCCGTCAGTATAGTCCTTCTACCTCTGTGAAACGCACCGATTCTTCATCCGGTTACGACTATTCGACACTGGCGGCGGATTGGCGGGACGAGTTCCCGGTCGCCGGGCGTCTGGTGTACCTGAACCACGCCGCCGTGGCGCCGCTCAGCCGCCGCGCCGCCCGGGCGATGCAGGCGCTCGCCCAGGACGTCCTGGATTACGGCTCCCTGCACTATGCCGACATGGAGGCGGCTTACGAGGGGCTGCGGGTGGCCGCGGCGCGGCTGCTCAACGGCCACCGCGACGAGATCGCCATCGTCAAGAACACTTCGGAAGGCATCGCTACCATCGCCATGGGAATCGACTGGCGGCCCGGCGACGCCGTCGTAGCGTTTCTTGAAGAATTCCCAGCCAACTACTTCCCCTGGAAGCGCTTAGAGGCCCGGGGCATCGAGATCCGCTGGCTCTCCATCACCGATCCGCTGGACCGGATCGCCGAGGCCGCCCGCGGCGCCCGGCTGCTCGCCATCAGCCACGTCAACTACCTGAGCGGATACCGGGTGGACCTGGAAGCCATCGGCGCGATCTGCCATGCGAACCGGGTGATCTACTTCGTCGACGCTATTCAGGGCTTGGGGGCGTTCCCCATCGACGTCGAAGCGGCGCACATCGACGCACTGGCCGCCGACGGGCACAAGTGGCTCCTGGGACCAGAAGGCTGCGGGATTCTGTACGTCCGCCGCGATTTGCAGGACAGGGTGGAACCGGTGGAGTTCGGCTGGACCAACATCGCGGGGTTCAACGACTACGCCTGCCGTGATATGACCCTGCGCCCGGATGCCGGGCGGTACGAATGCGGAACGTTAAACACCATCGGGATCTATGGCTTGCGAGCCGCTTTCGAGTTGTTGCTTGAAGTCGATGTAGCACGCATCGCTCCGGCGATCCTGGCGCTGGCCGATCGGGTCGCCCGCGGCGTCACCGAGCGCGGCTTCGAACTGGTAGTCCCGCGGACCCCGGAAAACGCCTCCGGCATCGTGACGTTTCGCAAGGCGGGCGTGGACGCCGACGCCCTGAACCAGCGGCTTAGCGAAGCCGGCGTGCTGGGCGCGCCCCGCCAGGGCGGGGTCCGGTGGTCGCCGCACTTCTACGTCACCGAGGCGGAGATCGACCGTGCCTTGGATCTGCTCGACACCCTCGCAATTGGGCGCCTGTGACCCAGTGAATGGGTGAGGCGCACCCAGTACCAAGGGCTTAAACGTCCAGATGGTACAAGCATTGATTCCGGAAATGGCGGGTGGATTGCACTCTACGCGGCGGAGGCATGTATGACGAAGCTGCCCGTGGAAAGAGTCAAGGACCGGGAGATGCTCCCGATGCCGGTGTTCGAGGAAATGAGGCAGTTCATGAACCGCGTGCGGGATCGCGCGTTCGACTTGTTCCTGGATCGGACCGGTAAGGCCATCCACGATCTCGACGACTGGTTCCGGGCGGAGCGCGAGTTGCTCGCCTTCGCGCCGATGGAGTTGGTGGAGAAGCCCGAGGCGTTTCTGGTGAAGGTCGCGGTGCCCGGGCTGAAGGCAGAGAACATCCAGGTGACAGTGCTGCCGCAGGAGCTGATGGTCCGCACCGAGGTTCCACCGGCCGAGTTGAAGCCGGACGACAAGGTGCTGGTGAAGGAGTTCAAGACGGAGAAGACCTTCCGGCGGGTGACGCTGCCGGCGCCGGTGGACATCGACAAGGTCACGGCCATGATGAAGGACGGGATGCTCGAGATCGTGGCGGTGAAGACCGAGCCGGCGAAGCGGGAGGAGAAGCAGATCACCGTGACGGAGAAGACCGAGGCGCCTAAGACCGCCGCCGCGGGGGCGGCGCCATAAAAAGATCCCGGTAGTTTAGGGATTCCGGCGGGGGCGGCAAGGGGCCCGGCGGACTGGGGGTTCGTCCCCGTCGGCAGGCACCGGAACCCCGGCCGGACGGCAGTCGGAGGTCCGGCCGGGGAGCCGGGTGCGCAGGGGATTCCAGAATCTAACGAAAAGGCCGGAGCGGATACGCCGCTCCGGCCTTTGTGCGTTTCTAGCCGATGGCTTTTTCGAGCAGCAGATTGATCCGGCGGGTCTTGGACTCGATGTCGGTGCGCGTGTCGGCGAGTTTCCGCTGCAGGGCGCGGGTTTCGTCGGCCAGGTGGAGGCAGGCAAGCACTGCGGCGCGTCCGGCGTCGATGTTGCCACGGCGGGCGATCTCGGTGATCAGTTCGTCGACGACGTGAGCCAGGGCTTCCACCTCGCGCTCATCACCTTCGGCCACCAGATTAAACGACTGGTTGAAGATGTTGACGCGGACGGTCTTCTTGGGCGAGCCCGCTTCCATCGTTCCCTATCGTAGCGCTTTTGGGCGGCGTTAGCTGCCGGCGAGCTGGTCCATCTGCCCCAGCAGCTTCTCGATCCGCTGGCGGACCTTGGAGCGCTCTCCCCGCAGGTCCTCGAGTTCGAGGTGCATCTTGCGGTTCTCGGCGAGCGAGGACTGGAGGGCCTTCTGGGCCGCTTCCCGCTCGGCGAAGGCGGTTTCGGCCTGCAGGCGCAGGGCTTCTTTTTCCTGGCGCAGGATGCCGACCAGTTCGACGATGCGCTCGACACGGCGTTCGAGGTCGGCGAGAGCTTCGGAATCCGGCTGAGGGTCCAGCAGCGGCGCGGTCGACATGGGGATCCTCCAGCTTACTTCGCGACGGCGGCTTTGGCCTTCTCGGCGATGGCCTGGAAGGCCGGCAGATCATGGTAGGCGATGTCGGCGAGCATCTTGCGGTTCAGTTCGATGCCGGCCTTCTTGCAGCCATCCATGAACTTGCTGTAAGAGATGCCGGCGGTGCGGCAGGCCGCGTTGATGCGGACGATCCACAGCGAGCGGAAGTCGCGCTTCTTCAGGCGGCGGCCGACGTAGGAATGGCGCTGGCTGCGCTCGACGGCTTCCTGCGCGGCGCGGTAGAGCTTGCTCTTATTGAGGAAAAAGCCTTCGGCGAGGCGGAGGGTCTTCTTGCGGCTGTTACGCCGGTGGGTACCACGTTTGACTCTGGGCACGTTTCATCTCCTTGGGTGATTTGGGAATCGCCGGCGTTTGACGGCCGGCTCGCCCCGGAACAGGCACGTGCCGCGCGCACAGTCCGGAAGCGGAAGAACTTCTAGTACGGCAACATCTTCTCGATGCGGCCCTCGTCGGACGGATCGAGAATGACGCTCTTGCCGAGGCGGCTCTTGCGAGCCGGGCTCTTGGAGGTCAGGATGTGGCGCGCAAAGGCGTGCCGGCGGGCGATCTTGCCCGAGCCGGTCTTTTTGAAGCGCTTGGCGGCGCCTTTGTGGGTCTTGAGCTTCGGCATAACAGTCCTTAGGGATTCCGGGCACGAAGCGACGGTTCGGCCGCAGCCCAGACTTTAGTCAGGATACCACAGGCCCGGGTGGCGGGTGAAACCAGTAACTTTTCCCGTTTCCACACGATAAGGCCCTTGGAGAGGCGGGGATTCCAACATGGCGGTGGACGTGCTGATCGTGGACGACTCGGCGGCGATCCGGAAGATTCTGGGGCGGGCACTGGCCCAGGCGGAGGTCCCGATTGGCCGCGTTTTCGAGGCAGGGGACGGGGAAGAAGCGTTGACGCAACTGCGGGCGAACCCGGTCGGGCTGGTGTTGTCGGACATCAATATGCCGAACATGGACGGGCTGGAGCTGCTGGGGCGGATCCGGGCCGAGTTCCGGAACATCCCGGTGGTGATGGTCACTACGGAGGGGAGCCAGGCGCGGGTGATGCAGGCGATCGAACTGGGGGCGTCGGGGTATGTGCGGAAGCCATTTACGGCGGATCAGATCCGCGAGAAGCTGGAGGGGCTGGTATGAGCGCCGCGGCCGGGCATGAGCAACTAGCGTCGCTGCTGGAGGTCTCGACGCGGGATGTATGCCTGACGATGCTGGACCTGGCGCCGCAATCAGGATTGGCGCTGCGCGAGCAGACGATTTCCACGACGGTGGACGGCGTGGTGGTGCTGTTGGGGATCGCCGGCAAGTGGAGCGGCACCGGACGCCTGCATTGCTCCGCGGAGCTGGCGTGCCGGCTGGCCACGGCGCTGATTGCGACGCCCTGCCCGTCGCTGACCGATGAGGTGCTGGACGCGATGGCGGAACTGGGCAACATGATCATCGGCAACGTCAAGACGGCGCTGGAAGAGGACCTGGGTCCGCTGGGCCTCAGCGTTCCGACGGTGATCTACGGAAGGAACTACCACACGCGGAGCCAGCCGGGCGGCGACTGGACGGCGGTGCCGTTCGCGTTCGGCGAGGAGGTGCTGGAGGTGCGGATCTCGCTCAGCGAGTCGGCCGGGGCCAAGGCGCACCGGCATCCGGGCTCGCAACTGGTCCCGGTGGACTGAGGTCCTTATCCAGGAATAAGCGCGAGCCCTGACGAAATTCGACAACTCCGCGGGTCGCGGGGGCGGCTTCCGCGCTTATGATGGGCGGATAGGAGTTCTTGCGTGCGCCTCTTCCTGATCAGCGGCGTCCTCGCGGTTGCGGCCGCCGCCGCGGTACCCACCTTTCATCGGGACGTACTGCCGATTCTGCAGAACCGTTGCCAGAGCTGTCACCGGCCGGGAGAAGCCGCGCCCATGACGTTGCTCACCTACAAGGAAACCCGGCCTTGGGCCAAGGCGATTCGCGGCGCGGTCTTGGAAGGGAAGATGCCGCCGTGGTCGCCGGATCCGAAGCACGGCAAGTTTCGCAATGACCTGTCGCTGGCCCCCGGGGAGAAGGAAGTGCTGGTGAATTGGGTGGAGGGCGGCTCGCCCGAAGGGGACGCCGCGGAAGCTCCGCCGGCGCGGGCCTTCACGGAAGGCTGGAAGATCGCCAAACCGGAAGCGGTGTTCGAGATGCCGCAGCCGTTCGAGGTGCCGGCATCGGGCACGCTCGATTATCAATACTTCTCGGTGCCCACGAACTTCACCGAGGATCGCTGGGTGGAGAGCGTCGAAGTGCGGCCCGGGGACCGGTCGGTAGTGCACCACGCCATCGTGACGGTGGATTCGGGCGGCTGGACGGGGCGGCAGTATCTGGCGGGTTACGCCCCCGGAATGGCGCCGCAGGTGTGGCCGAAGGGACAGGCGCGGCTGATCAAAGCCGGGTCGTACCTGACGTTCCAGATGCACTACACGGCCAGCGGCAAGGCGGCGCGGGACCGGACCAAGATCGGGCTGATCTTCGCGAAGGCTCCGGCGCGGGAACAGGTGGTCGCGTTGAATGCTTCGGCGTACTGGTTCTCAATTCCGCCGCGGGAGGCGAACTATCGCGTGGAGTCGGCCGCGCTGCTGCGCGAGGAAGTGAAGCTGGTGGGGATGCGGGCGCACATGCACCTGCGGGGCAAGTCGTTCCAGTTCCGCGCGGTGTATCCGACGGGCGAAAGCGAGGTGTTGCTGAACATCCCGAAGTACGACTTCGAGTGGCAGCCCTACTACTACCTGGAGACGCCGAAGGTGTTGCCGCGCGGCACGCGGATCGAATGCACGGCGTTCTTCGACAACTCAGCCAACAACGCCCGGAACCCGGATCCGTCGGTCGAGGTGAGCTGGGGTCCGCAGAGCTGGGACGAGATGATGATCGGGTGGTTCGATGTGGCGGTGGACACGGCGAAGTCCTCGAGTCTGTTGCGCGGGCACCGGGGCGCGGTGGAATAGAGGTTGCTGAAGGCGCCCGATCGGGGCTTTCCCGCCCTTACGGCTCGTTCGGCCGCTTCGCCTTCGCATTCCCGTTCAGGAACCGGTCGAACCAGTAGCTCTGCCAGTCGAGGCTCTCCACGATGTGCTTCGGCTCGCCCGTCCGCGTCAGGTTGTGGTTCTCCCGCGGGAAGATCACGAACTCGCTCACGATCCCGTGGTGCTGTAGCGCCCGGAACCATTGCTCGCCCTGCTCCAGCGGCGTCCGGAAGTCGTTCTCCGAGTGCAGCACCAGCGTCGGCGTCCGCACGCGCTTCACGTGCTTGAGGGGCGAGAACTGCCAGTACAGCTCGAAGTTCTCCCAGAGGTCGCCGCCGAAATCGCGATCGTGCCCGAACGCGCCGTCGCGGGTGCCTTCGTCGGAGGTGAAGTTCGAGATGCAGCGCAGGGTTACCGACGCCTTGAAGATCGTCGATTGCGTGGAGATCCAGTTCACCATGAAGCCGCCGTAGCTGCCGCCCGTCATCCCGAGCCGGTCCGCGTCGATGAACTTGTAGTTCTTCACCACGTGCTCCACGCCGCTCATGATGTCGGTGTAGGCCTTGCCGCCCCATTCCTTCGCCACAGCGCGCGCGAACTTGTGCCCGTAGCCCGTGGACCCGCGCGGGTTCGTGAAGAACACCACCCAGCCCTTCGCCGCATACACCTGGAACTCGTGGAACCAATCCACGCCGTACATTCCCGCCGGTCCGCCGTGGACGCTCAGCACCATCGGGTACTTCTTGGCCGGATCGAAGTCCAGCGGCTTGACCAGGAAGCCGTCGATCTCCCAGCCGTCACCGGCCTTGTAGGGCACGCGCTCCACGCTCGCCAGCTTGCGCCCGGCGAACAGCTTCTCGTTCAGGCGCGTGATGCGCTTGTCGTTGACGTAGAGGTCCGGCAGGTTCTGGAAATCGTCGGCGGCATACACGAGGACCGTGCCGTCCGTCTCGTACGCGCGGATCGCGCGCGGTCCGCTGGTCGCCGCCTTCAAGTCTCCCGTGGCGACGTCGAGGCGGTAGAGGTGCGTCTCGCCGCGCACGCCGGAGAGGAAGTGTAACGCCTTGCCGTCCCGCGACCAGTCGAGGTCCGCGATCGTCTGATCCAGCGCCGGCGCCGCCTTTTTCGACGCGCCGCCCTCGGCGGGCGCCACGTAGACCTCCGCGGGACCGTCGCGCTCGGCCGTGCCCAAATACGCGATCCACTTCCCATCGGGCGACCAGCGCGGGCTGCCGTCGCCCTCCGCGTGATCCGAAATCCGGCGCGGCTTGCCGCCTTCCGCCGCCACCACCCAGACGTCGGAGTTGCGCCCGCCGTCGAACTCCGTGCCGGTGCGGTCGCTGACGAACGCGATGGACTTCGCATCCGGCGACCATTGAGGATCCGCATCGTTCCATTGCGTGCCGTCGGTGATCTGCTTCGCCGCGCCGGTCTTCGCGTCGATCACGAATACGTGCGCGCGCGTGGAGTCGAACCAGCCGCTGTCATTGAACTTGTACCGGATGCGCGTGTAGTGCCGCACGTCGCTCGGGCTCTTCACGCGGCCGGTGCGGGAGAGGCAGACGAAGCGGGTCCCGTCGGGCGCCCACGAGCAGTTGCCGACGCCCTCGTCGAGGCTGGTGAGCTTGCGCGCCTCGCCGCCGTCGAGCGGCAGCAGGTACAGTTGCTGCCGTCCGCCGTCGCGATTCGAGAGGAAGGCGATCGTCTTGCCGTCGGGCGAGAAGCGCGGCGCGCTGCCATTTGCCGTGAGTTCGCGGTCCCCGGACCCGTCGCGGTTGATGATCCGGATCGCGTTCTGGCGGCGGTTCTTTTCTTTGTCGATGGTCGTGACGACGTAGGCGATCCGCTGGCCGTCCGGCGCGAGCCGGATGTCGCCGAGGAACCGGAAATCCAGGTAGTCGGCGGAACGGATCTGGGCGCAGAGGGAAAGAGCGGTTAGGGCGAACGCGAGCGCGCGAAGGATCATGCAGGCGATTATAGGACGCCGGGAGAGTGCTCCAATAAACGGGGCGGCGCGCGTCAGCGAGCGGCAGGGGCATATCCGAAGTGGCGCTACTTCGGCGCGAGCTCCCGCGCCGGCCACCGCACACGATACGCGGGCTTGTCCCGCTCGTCGAGCAAGTCGAAATCCCCGCCCAGGCTCGGCCGCCCGCTCTGCCCGCCGAGAAAATCCGTCGACCGCTCGCTCACCCGGCCCTGGGACTTCGCGCCGCCCCGCGTCCACACATACGTCCCCGAGTCGAGCCGCGTCGGCACCCCGACCTGGAACCGCAGCGTCAGCAGCAGTTCCCCGTCCCCGCCCGCGAACTCCGCCGCGGCGTGCAGCACCTCGCCGTCGCGGACCCCGGTTAGCGCGCGCAGCCGGTAATCCGCCGCCGGCGCGCCGCCCGCGAGCGGCTCCACGCGCGGCTCGGATCGCGAGCCGCAGCCCGCCAGAAACAACGCCATGAATACCAGGAAACGCACTAGTTCATCATAAACAGAATCGGCAAGAAACGTTTTTGGCTATCCTGAGTCCGTGGAGCTGTTCGAAGCCATCCCGTGGACGCTGGCGGTCGCGCTGGCGTTCGCGCTCGGCCTCGCCACCACGCTGGGCCGCGCGTGGCGCAACCGCCGCCTGCTGCCGGAGCTGCCGGCGGCCCCGGGCTCGCTGGCCGACCTTACCGTCGTGATCCCGGCGCGCAACGAAGCCCGCAATATCGCCCGCGCGGTGGCGAGCTTCGCCGGCGCGCGCGTCCTGGTGATCGACGACGCGTCCACCGACGACACCGCCGCGGCGGCCCGCGCCGCGGGAGCCGAGGTGCGGGCCGCGCCGCCCTGGCGCGACGACCTGCCCGGCAAGTCCAGCGCCTGCCGCGCCGGCGCGAGCTTCGCCGCCACCAAGTGGATCCTCTTTGCCGACGCCGACACGTGGTACGACGCCGGCTTCGCCGCGGCGCTGGTCGAGTACGCCCGCAAGGAGAACCTGGATCTGGTGAGCGTGTTCCCCACGCCCGAAACCGGCAGCTTCATCGAGCACCTGCTGGTGCCTTACGAATACGCGCTGCGCTTCGCCGCGGCGGATCCCGTGGGCGGCAACACGCTCAACACGCCGCAGGTGATGGTGAACGGCCAGTGCCTGCTGTACCGCCGGGGCGCGTACGAGTTCGTCGGCGGACACACGCCGGTGATCACGAGCCTGATCGAGGATGTCCCGCTGATGGCCGCGGCCAAGCGCCACCGGCTGCGCACGCGCACCATCCGCAGCGCGCTGGCGCACGCGCGCGACTACACCAGCTTCCGCGAGATCTGGGAAGGCCTCGAGAAGAACTCGTATCACTACCTGAGCGAAAAGCCGCAGAAGGGCGCCTGGGTGGCGCTTACCGCTGCGCTGCTGGCGCTGTGGCCGGTGGCGGCGGTGTTCCTCTTCCGCGAGGCCGTGGATGCGCTCGCGGTGCTCTTCGCGGCGCTGCCGTTCGTATTGGTGTGGCCCTGGTACGGCGCGCGGGTGCCCTTGGCGCTCGCGGCCGTGTATCTTTATCCGGTGGTGGCGCTGAACGGCGTCGTCGCGACGTCGCTCGGCCGGCGGATCCCGTGGAAGGGGCGGCGGGTGGTCGCCTACCGGTACGCGAAGTAGCGGGCGTTATCGGTCCACTGGCTCAAACTGGCTGATCCGGACTTCCCGGTCCGGGAACACCGCGCGCATCTCCAAGCGTCCGCCGAGCGCCTCCACGTACTCGATCAAGGTGCTGATGCAAATATCCTTGCGGTGTTCGATCCGCGAGATCTCACTCTGGTGGACTCCAAGAATCTCACCCATCTGCAGTTGAGACATTTCGCGCGCCTTGCGCAGGTCGCCGAGCGGCAGGGTCGCCGTGCCTTCCCGGACCCGCTCTCCGATCCGCTTGCGGCGGGCCGGAGACAAACCATCCACCAATTCCCGAAAGTTCCGCGTTGGCATCAGATCCGTCCCTCCCCTTCCAATTCCTTCAGGTGCTCCTCGTACAACCGGTCGGCGACGGCACGAACTTCTGGTACCAGCGGTCCTCGCCGCCTTTGTCCCCGCCCAGAAGCAGGATCGCCGTGCCCAGCGGATTGAAGGCGTACAACGTCCGCAGCGGACGCCCTCCGGTTTGCGTGCGCAGCTCCCGCATTTGCGGAAATCGGGACGTGACCACCTTCGAGCTTTGCGGAAATCCCAGCGCCGGCCCCATCTCGCTGAGTAACCCGACGGAAACCGCGAGGCTGTCCTGGTCGGCCTCGCGCAGCGACTCCCACCAGAGACGGAACTCATCAGTAAACTCCACCTCCCAGGCCACGGCTCCAGTATGCTACAAACAGCATACTGCGAGAACGAGGTGGTTTGGCGGCATCTGCCACGAAACAGGTCTACCGGTACGCGAAGTAGTTCGCGAGCTGCTCCCCGATTCGCGCGATGGCGTCCTCGAGCTGCGCGCCGATCCCCTCGTGCTTCGCCGTGAACACGCACACCACGATGTTTCGCTCCTTGCTCTCGAACACGCCCACGTCGTTGCCGATGTAGGGCAGGAAATCGCCGGTCTTGTGCGGGATCCGGAACCCGGTGACGTACTTCGGCAGGCGCGACGAATATACCTGCCCGCGCAGCATCGCCATCATCTTTTCGCTCGCGGACTTGCTCACCGCCTCGCCGCGCGCGATCTTTTCCAGCAGCTTGCCCATGTCGCGCGGCGAGCTGAGGCCGAAGGGCGTCTTTGCGGCCCGGTGGAACTCCAGCGCCGACGGCGCCGCCCGCAGCGCCGCAAACCAGGCGCTGGTGGGGCCGGTGGCCCGGATCGTCTTCAGGCCATACTGCTCCATCAGGCGATTCACGGGCTCGGTGCCGCCCACCTTGGCGAACAGCAGGTCGGTCGCGGTGTTGTCGCTGACGATGTTCATCAGCGTCAGCACGTCCTCGATGGTCAGCGACGCGCCCGGATTCAGGCTCCGCATGATGCCGGTGCCCGGACGCTTCTCCGCCTCCGCCAGCGTCAGGCGGTCGCTGAGCTGGAACCTGCCCTCGCCGATCTGCCGGAACGCCTCCACCATCAGCGGGATCTTGATCACGCTCATCGTGTCCATCACGGCGTCCGCGTTCAGCGCGATCTCCTCGCCGGTCTCGAGACACCTCACGTAGATGCCCCATTGGGCGTTCACGGACTTCGTGGTCCGCTCGAGGTTCGCCTTCAGGCGTTCCAGCGGTTGCGCGGCCAGGGTGGCCGCCGCCAGCAGCAGAAGCAGCGCGGGTCGCATCCGGATACGATACCGCTATCGGAAGCCGGCGCGCGCGGCATACTGTTCGGCCGCCTTCCGGATCGCCGCGCCGTCGCCGAACAGCCACAGCCGCGTGGCGTAGGCGTCGATCCGTGCCTCCCGCGCCAGGCCCGCCGCGCCGGGCGGCCGCGCCGCGAAGATATCGCCCAGCAGGGCGTGCAGCAGCTCGTGGACACAGGTGTTCACCGAGAGGAACGGCGCCTGGTGCCCGTGCATCTCGTCGAGCGCCACCACGCACATATGAAACCCCTCGTGCAGCGTCGTCACGCCGGCCAGCCCGCGCCCGTTGTCCCAGCGCAGTGGCACGCGGGCGGTAAGTACCAGGTTGAGCGCCGCTCGCTCCAGCCCCTGGAACAGCGGTTGATCGGACGGCGTGCGGCGCACCGCGGCGGACTTCTCGGTCACCCGGAACCGGATGCCGCAGCGCGCGAAGTCGGCGGCGGCTTCCGGCCACACCCGCTCGCGGAACCTTGCCAGCCGGGCAGGCGGCGCGCCGGAGCGCACATCGACGATCAGCACAAGCGGAATCTCGAGCGCCGGCGCTGCCGCCGCCAGGGGCAGCGCCGCCGTCAGCAGACTGCGCCGCGTCATCCGCGCCGTGGCTCTCAGCGTAGCGCTCCTTCCGGGCAGATCA
>CAYYID010000062.1:33225-36667 GCA_964471915.1 uncultured Solibacteraceae bacterium
GCGCCGCGTCATCCGCGCCGTGGCTCTCAGCGTAGCGCTCCTTCCGGGCAGATCATGGCCGCGCGAAGACGCACGCGCCGTCCACGAATACCTGCTCCGCGGTCTCGCGGCCGCTCCAGTACGGCACCTCGCGGTAATCCGCGGCGTCGTGGATCACGAAGTCCGCCAGCTTGCCGGGCTCGAGCGACCCCCACCGCGCGCCCCGGCCCAGCGAATACGCCGCATTCACCGTCGCCGCCGTGATCGCTTCCGCCGGCGTCAGCCGCATCTCGCGGCACGCGAGCGACAGCATCAGCGGCATCGACGGCGTGGGCGAGGACCCGGGATTGAAGTCCGTCGCCACCACGATCGCCAGCCCCGCCGCCACCATGGCCCGCGCGTCCGGGTACTTCTGCAACCCCAACCCGTGCACCGACCCCGGCAACAGCACCGGCTGTACGCCCGCGCGCGCCAGCGCCGCGATTCCCGCCGGCCCGGTCTGCTCCAGGTGATCCGCCGTGGCCGCCCCGAGTTCGGCCATCAGTTCCGCGCCGCCCGACGCCGTCAACTGATCCACGTGCCCCCGCAATCCCAGGCCGTGCCCCCGCGCGGCGGCGAGGATCCGCCGGACTTCGTCCACCGCGAAGACATGCTCCTCGCAGAAAACGTCGCAGTACGCGGCCAGCCCGGCGGCTGCGGGCAGCATCTCGTGGATCACCAGGTCCAGGTACGCAGCCTTGCGCCCCCGGTATTCGTCCGGCACCTCGTGCGCGCCGAGAAACGTGGGCACCGCGCGGTCCCCCAGCCGCGCGATCACGCGCAGCATCTTGAGTTCGTCCGCGAGCGACAGCCCGTAGCCGGACTTCACCTCGCACGCGGTGGTGCCGCCGCGCCGCATCCAGGCGAGGTGCCGCTCGGCGGCGTCGAAGAGCTCGATCTCGGTGGCCGCGCGGGTGCGGCGCACCGTGGCGCGGATGCCGCCGCCCGCCGCGGCGCTCTCCGCGTAACTCGCCCCGGCGATCCGCTGCTCGAACTCGTCCGCGCGGTGGCCCGCGAAGACAGCGTGCGTGTGGGCATCGACGAACCCGGGCAGCACCAGGCGTCCGCCCGCGTGGATCACGTGCGCCTCCGCGCCGAAATACGGCTCCACTGCGGCGCGGGGCCCCACCCGCTCGATCACCCCGTCGCGCACCAGCATCGCCCCGTCCGCGGCGATCGCCAGCTCGCGCAGTTCCTCGCGTACGCGCGGACGCGCCGGCCCGGCCAGCGTCACCAGTTGCCCGCAGCCGGTCACGCCCAGCAGGCTCATGGGCGCAGGCGCTCCGCCAGGCCCGCCGCAAACTCCAGCACGCACGCCGCGGCCGTCAGCGTCGTCGTCTCCGCCACGTCGTTCGTGGGGTCCAGTTCCACCAGATCCAGCGCCCGCACCTTGGGGTGCCGCCCGCACAGCCGCGCCACCTTGCGGATCTCCCAAGGCGTAAACCCGCCCGGCCGCGAGCCCGGCGTCCCCGGCGCGTGGATCCGGTCCATCACGTCCAGGTCCAGATCGACATAGATCGCCGAGAGATCCGACAACCGGCTGAGCCCGAACTGCACCGCGTGCTCCAGCCCGTTGCGATGGCCCTCCGCGTTGCTGACCACCGTGATCGCCGCCTCGCGCGCCACGCGCGCGTACTCGGCGGAATTGGCGAAGCTCTGGACGCCCACCTGCACGATGTTGCACCCCGGCAGCCCGTCCGCCAGCAACGCCCGGATCGGGTTGCCATTGTTCAACCCCCCGTCGAGGTGTCGCAGGTCCAGGTGCGCGTCGATGGTCAGCAGGCCCGCCAGTTCCACGCGGCCCAGGCCGTGAACGCCCGGCCGCGTCACCGCGTTGTCCCCGCCCAGCACCACCACGGCCTGACATTCTGCCGCGGCTGCCGCCACGGCGTCGCGCAGCGGCCCGAATGCCTCCTCGGGTGTTTTCTCCGCCACCGCCGCATCACCATAGTCCTTCACCGGAAGGAAGCGCAGGTCCATGTCGGAAGTGAAATCGAACGTGCTGAAGCGCAGCAACGACTTCCGCACCGCGTGCGGCGCCAGGTCGCATCGCCCCGGCGTGATCGACCCCAGCCGCAGCGGCGCGCCCACGATTCCGAGCCCGCCCGGGCGGCCGTCGCTTTCGATCCACTCGGCCGCGCGGGGCCAATGCTCGTCGCGGAACATGTTATGCCTCCTCTGTCGGGATCCGGACCCCGTGGGCGCGCGCGAACTCGCGCGCACTCTCATATCCCGCATCGGCATGCCGCGCTACTCCCATACCCGGATCCGAGGTCAACACGCGCTCCAGCCGCCGTCCCGCCGCGTCGGTCCCGTCAGCCACCGCCACCATGCCCGCGTGCAGCGAGTAGCCGATCCCCACGCCGCCGCCGTTGTGAATCGATACCCACGAGGCCCCCGCGGCGGTATTCACCAGGGCGTTCAGCAAAGGCCAGTCCGCAATCGCGTCCGAGCCGTCGCGCATCGCCTCCGTCTCGCGGTAAGGCGACGCCACTGAGCCCGCATCCAGATGGTCGCGCCCGATCACGACCGGCGCGCGCAGCTTGCCCTGCTTGACGTAATCGTTCATGGCGACGCCGAACGCCGCCCGCTCGCCGTAGCCCAGCCAGCAGATCCGCGCCGGCAGACCCTGGAAGTGGATCTTCTTCTCGGCCAGGTCCATCCACCGCCGCAGGATCTCGTTGCGCGGGAACATCTCGCGCGCCAGCCGGTCCGTCACCCGGATGTCCTCGGGGTCGCCCGACAGCGCCACCCAGCGGAACGGGCCCTTGCCCTCGCAAAACAGCGGCCGGATGTACTCGGGCACGAAGCCGGGAATCCGGAACGCGTCCTCCACGCCGGCCTGCTTCGCTTGCGTGCGCAGGTTGTTGCCGTAATCGAACGTCACCGCGCCGCGCTTCTGCAGTTCCAGCATCGCGCGCACGTGCTCGCCCATGGCGGCGAACGACCGGCGCATGTACTCGGCGGGGTCCGCCGCGCGCAGTCGCACGGCGTCCTCCAGCGGCAGGCCGTTCGGGACGTAGCCGTTCAAGGGATCGTGCGCGCTGGTCTGGTCGGTGAGGATCTCCGGCACCACGCCGCGCCGCGCCATTTCCGGCAGCACATCGGCGCAGTTCCCCACCAGCCCCACCGAGATCCCCTCGCGCGCGCCCTCGAGCAGCGTCAGCGCTTCGTCGAGCGACCAGGCGATCCGGTCGCAGTAGCCGGTCTCCAGCCGCTTCTGGATCCGCCGCGCGTCCACGTCGATGCCCAGAAACTTCGCGCCGTTCATCGTCGCGGCCAGCGGCTGCGCGCCGCCCATCCCGCCCATGCCGCCGGAGACCACCAGCTTCCCCGCCAGCGATCCTCCGAAGTGCCGCGCGCCCGCCGCGGCGAAGGTCTCGTAGGTGCCCTGCACGATCCCCTGGCTGCCGATGTAGATCCA
>CAYYID010000063.1:0-36359 GCA_964471915.1 uncultured Solibacteraceae bacterium
CGAATCCCATTGGCCGCCCCAGTGTATTTTCAACAACTTGCGGGATTTTCTGTACCATCGTGTACCAGAAGCCCCCGCCGCGTGATAGGATTGCGGCCCCATGCGCCTCTACCGCCGTCACGTCCCAACCTGCCGCCATTGCGCAAAAGGAGCCCGCTACGCGGCTTGCCGGTGTCCGATATGGGTAGATGCCACGGACGGCGAGCGGCGCGTCAGGCGGTCCCTGGGGACGCGGGATTGGGCAACTGCCGGCCGTTGGCTGCAGGCGCACGGCGGCGAGATGGCGATTGACCCGGAACTCGAACTGGCCGGGTCGCTCTACCTGGCCGACTGCCAGGCGCGCGGCCTGACCGAAGGAACCCTCGGCACCTACGACAACACCCTCAGCTACTTCGTGAGCTGGGCGCTCGACAACAACATCACCAAGCTGAGCGGCGTCACGCTCGAGGCCCTCACCAGGTGGCGCGCCGCGCGGAAGTTGAAGGCGAGTTCCGCACGGAAAGAGATCGAGCACCTGCGGGCCTGGCTCTCCTGGTGTGAGGACCGCGGCTGGGGCCAGGCGGCGCCGGCGAAGCGGTTGCGGCCTCCGAAGGAACGGCGCGAGCCGACGATGCCGTTCACGGATGAGGAAGTCGCGAAGCTGCTGGAGGCCTGCGGGCGGATCGAGAACAACTACCGGGCTGCCGCCGCGGCCGCGCGGCCGCGGGCCCGGGCCCTGGTGCTGCTGCTGCTGTATTCCGGGCTGCGGATCTCGGACGCGATGGGGCTGCGGCGGACTGCGTTGGGCAAAGACAACCGGCTGCTGCTGCGGCAGGAAAAGACCGGACACCCGGTGTACTTGCGGCTCCATGCCGAGGCGGCGGCGGCGCTGCGCGGGCTGCCGGTGGAGGGCGAGTACTTCCTGTGGAGCGGGCGCGGCCGGCTGTCGTCGGCGATCGGATCCGCGCGGCGGACGATCGACCTGCTGGGGAAGCTGGCCGGGGTGGCGCGGGCGCACCCGCACCGGTTTCGGGATACGTTCGCGGTGGGCTTGCTTCGCGGCGGCGCCGACATACGGACCGTGCAACTGCTGCTGGGGCACACGTCGCTACGGACGACGGAGCGACATTACGCGCCGTGGGTTATCGAGCTTCAGGGGCGACTGGACGATGCGGTCGAGCGGCTGGATTTTGGGATCGGGGAGCGGCCGGCGGACGCGGCGCTCGGCCGGACTGCTGAGCCGGGCGTGCACGCGGGCGAGGACCGACATCGGAATCCGAAGGTACTCACGCTTCCCCGCCGGCGCAAGGCGTAGCACGCCGGGCTCCCGCGCGAACAGGCCGCGGACGGTTTCGGTGGAGAGGCCCCACAGCGCGGCGACCTGCTGGATGGAGAAGTGGAGCTCGTTCGGTTCGCTCATCGCAGTGGCTCCGCTGGCCATCCGCATTTTTCGCAGGACCAACCACCGCGGGGATCTGGCGACAGGCGGTAGCCGCACCCGCTGTCGTGGAGTGGCCATAGCCCCTTGGGCTTGCCGGGCGCGGAGGCCTCGACGTACGTGAGGCGGCGGACGCGGCCGGCTACCACCGTCCGGCCGGTGAGCTTGTAGACGCGGCCGAGGTAGATCACCTCGTGGGCCAGCTCGCCCGCGCACTTGACCTCGATTTCGGTGACGGCGCCGGCGCGGTCGATGAACTGGCGGGTGACGGCCGTCATCCGAGCACCTCGCGGCGGACCTGGTCCACGCGGGCGGGCAGGGCGCGGACGAAGGCGCGCGCGGCGAGCTCGGCCGAGCGCCAGGCCTGCGCGCGGATCGCCTCGGCGTAGACGGCCGCCCAGATGAGCCAGACGAACGGCGAGCGGCCGGTGCGGACCCAGGCGAGGCACGCGATGCCCACCGGGCCGATCAGGAGCAGGTCGAGCAGCAGCTTGTCCGTCACGCGATAACCCTCCGGTCTGGATTGAACTGCCGCTGCATCGCGCCCACGACGGCCGGAAACCAGCCCCAGCTCAGCTCGGGGCGCTTGCCCTGCCGCGAAAGCATGCGCAGCAGCGAAGCCAGCTGATCGGGGCGGTTGTCGGCCGCGGCGAGAGTCCGGGCGAGGATGTCGTCGTCGGGTTCGCCGAGCCTGTCGAGCACGCGAAAATACCCGGCGTATTCGCGCAGCCAGGCGCGTACGACGGCCGCGACGCCCTCCGGCAGGGGTTGCGGCCTGGCGCGGCCCTGGAAGCGGCTCTGCGCCGCCCGCTGCGCGATCGCGGCCCGGATCTCGACGAGCTCCGGGGTCCGGTCCGGGGGTTTGGGGTTTGACTTGGGATCGGGGAAAGCGGCGGCGGCTTGCGGCGGCTTGCGCTCGGCTGTCTCTGACCGTCCGGAACGCTGACCGCCGTTCCCGGAAGCCGAATGCGAAGCATGAGGCTTCCGGGGTGTGGGTGACGGTGACGGTGACGGTGGGGGCTGGAGCTCAGCTGGTGGCGAGCTGGTGGCGCCAGCTGGTGGCTTCTCACCAGCTGAGCTGGTGAACCTGCCATGCAGTCGAGGTGCCGTTTGCGCCCGGACCTTGCCGCCCTTTTTTCTATCATCCTTGCTCTGTAGGACTTGCGGACGCTTCTCGTCCACTTTCGGATTCCAGAGCCTACCGTCGCGCAACTCGAAGCACGCAAGTACGACGTCGCGAGATCGCGCCCATTCGTCAGCTGTGCACTGGGCCATGCGCACCAGCAGGTGCTCCTCGGTCGGCAGGGAGCCTCGGAGCCAGGTCTCGTCGAGCAGCTCCCGGTAGATGCCTCGCTGCTCGGCGGTCATCCGCATCACGGTCTCGGACTCCCGCCAGTCGCGCGGGTACCAGGGGTAGGAATGCATATCAGGTTCAGGCATATTTGCCCTTTCTGGCTTTTGTGGGGTTGCGGATCGCGGCCAGCACTTCGCACTGCTCTTTGGTCAACTTGGTGTACTCGCCGCCGGCGAGGGCGAGTCCGAGCGTGGCCAGGGCAACGGCGTCGGCCTCGTCGGACGTGCGGGTCTCGATGCCCCAGCGTTTGTAGACGGCGAGCATGATTTCGTCTTTCTTCGCGTTGCCGCGTCCGGTGGCCCACTTCTTGAGGCGGCTGGGTGCGATCAGGTGGAAACTCAGTCCGAGCAGGTGGAGCTGATACCGGATGCAGTAGGCGAGGCCTGCGCGCTCCTGGGCTCCGGGATCGTTGGAGCCGTAGGACAGGTCCTCGAAGATGATGAGGTCGGCGCCTTCGCAGCGATCGAGCACGGCGCGCGTGAGGTAGTCGATGCGGGCCAGGCCGGTTAGCGTGGTCACCAGGGCCTCGGTGGTGATCGTGCCGGGAATACGATCAACCTCCGCGCGGGCGTAGCCGGTGGAGGTGAGGGATAGGTCGAAGGCGGCGACAGTCACGAGAACAGCCCTCCGGTGCGAACGCCGCGCTCCTTGAGCCGCGCCACGAGGACCTCGATGTAGTCGCCGATCTCGGCGATCACGCCTTTGCGGCGCTCAGCGTCCTTCTCGGACACCAGGCTCTCCAGCAGCACCAGGGCTTCGGCGGCTTCGCGCCGCACGATCTTGCGGTGTGTCCGGTCACGGAACCAACCCTGGCGAGCGAGCATCGCAACGCCAGCCTTCCAACCCTCGCACATCGGGCGTTTGCCGATCAGCGCGCGGTCATCCTCGAAAGTCGATGGCGGCAGGCCGGTCCGGGTGCAATCGCTGAGCGCGGCGGCCAGGTCCGGCGAATCATGGATGAGCTTCGGCGCGGCCAGGAGGTTAGCGGTGGCGAGGGTCAGAGCGCCCTCGCGGAAGGGGTAGCCGTTCTTGTCCGGGGTCCAGCCGAGCTTCTCGTGGCAGTGGAACGGGATACCGCCGATGGCCGCGATCGCTCCCTTGAGGCGGTTGTTCGATTCCTGGTGCGCCGTCGCACCCGGCTTGAAGGCGCAGCCGTGGCATTGTTCGCTGCAGGTCACTTTCGCTCGCCTCCCTTTTCGAGCTTGATCCGCAAGTCCTCGGCGGCGCGCCAGTCGCGGCGGTCCCTTCGGAGTTGTGGGGCGTCCATCGGGTCGTAGCAGGCGCCATCCACCAGCACGGCATCGATACTCGCCTCCAGCAGCTCCTGATACCTGCCGAGCAGCTTGAAGATCAGGCGGCGGTCTTTGTCGGTGAGGGTCACGGCTTCACTCCCGGCCGGTGAGCCCGGTCTGCGCAGTACTTCTCGACTTCCGCGGCCCACTCGATGGCTAACCACTCGCGTCCGTCTGGGGTGCTCAGCTGAAGCGCAATCATCGACAAGGCCCCGGCGTAGAACGCGTCACGCAAGTCGCTGCGCTGTCCGATATCGGCATAGGATGGTACAGCTGCCGCTTCGAATCTCTTCCATTCGTCCTCAAACTTCATACGGTCCTCCCGGAAAACTCCCGCGCCTTCGGGCAGTCGCCGTAGTGGCTGGCCCCCCAGCGGTTGTATGGGCATTTCTTGCCGTTGGCGTGCGTGATCCAGTACACCGTCGCGCCGCAGCCGCGGCAGAGCTGCGGGCCACCCGTGGCGTTCTGGCGGACGGTGTGGTCCAGCCACGCCGCCAGCATCGTCGCCGTTGCGCCAGAAAACCGCTCGTGGTCCCGGATCGCCTTGTCGAGCTGCTTCAGGAGGTGGCGCAGGTTCTTTTCAAGGACCGCCTTGCAGCCGTGCTCACCGAGCGCGCCGCACAGCGCGCAGGGCTGCGGCGCGGCTTCCTCGCAGGTGACCGCATCGCTGTGCGGGTGGCGGCAGGTGGGGCAAAGGTCAGGCACGCTCCAGCTCCCCCCAGTGGTAGATGTGGCCCCGGAACGGCAGGCGGCCGTGCCAGAACTCGGCTGCCTCCTTGGAGCCACCCGGGAAACCGTCGTGGACAAACAGCGCCTCGACCTCATCGCTGCTGAGTCTCTCGCCGTCGATCTCCGCCCGCAGGGTCGCCCTGGAGCACTCGTGCATCTTGTTCGGCGTCGTCTGATCTCCGCAAAGCGGGCAGGGCGCGCTGAAGGGCCACTGCACCGCGAATCTGTCGTACGGGGCGCTTTCCGCCGCGATCACGATGTCCTGGCGCAGCACGCACATCGCGCGCCCGAGCAGCCGCGACTTCTTCGTCCGGAGGCCGGTGTACAGGTGCATCGTGTCGCCCGGTATATCCGGGTTGGCTCGCGTCGCGCGGATGGTGTGCCGCTTCTCGCCCGCGAGGATCGCCGCGACGAAGCGCTCCTGGAAGTTGTACAGGCCCATCAGCCGCGCCCTCCAAGGATCGCGTCGGCTTCCGCCTCGCTGAACACTTCGACGCGCGGCTCGTCGTCGCTCTCCTGCTCGGCGCAGAAGCTGCAGAGGTTGGGTGCGGCCCAGCTGCAGGCCTCGAAGCTGAGGGCGTCGTCGGAACCCATCGGCCGAATGCATGGATCGGTCCAGGTGCAGCCGCAGATGCGGCAGCGTGGCTCAGGCATCGGGGACGGTTTGTTCAGCTCGCTCACAAGAACCTCGCTTTCAAGTCCTCGAACTCCCGGCGCAACGCGGCGACGCAGCCCGCGTGCGCCCACTGCCCGCCCGGACGCCGGTAGTCCTGGTGGCCCGGTTTGTGCTCCACGAACTTGAGGCACCAGCATGCGACCGGCTTGACCGGCTGGCCGTTGCGCGTGCGCCGGCGGAACGCCAAGCGCCACCCGGCGAGCAGCTTGGGCAACTGCTCCAGCCGCGCCAGCGCGGCCAGGTGCGCCGCGTTACCGAACTGGAGCCGTTCCCGGAGCGGCTGCTGCACCGATCCCCCCCCCCCCGCTCATTTCCATCCTCGTTTCACTTGCCCGCCTTGTGTTTGCCGCGCTTTACGGGCTTCGCGGCGGGTTTCGTTTCCGGCTTCGTTGCGGCCTTCTTCGCCGCCTTCTTCTCGGCCTTCTCGCGCTCGGCCGCGCGGGCTTTCTTGGCCTCGAAGTCCTTGAGCAGCGGCGCGGCGATTTGCTGCTCGATGGCGTCCTGGTCGATGCCGTAGCGCTCGGCCCACTCCTGCATTTCCTTGGTGTAGCCGCGGTACGGCGAGATCAGCGTCCAGCCGAAGACCGTGCGGAAGCGGTCCTCACCCTCCAGCCGGTCGTAATAATCGAGCAGCGGCTGCTCGAAGTCCTGCCCGTTGTAGTCCTTGCGCTTCTCGCCGTCGAGCGCGAGCACGGCGCAGGCCTCGAGCTGCCCGTCATGCTTGAGGTTATGCACAACGTGCGCGGCGATGGCCCGGAACTGATCGGCCGCAAAGGTCGAGATCGGCAGCAGCGGCGACTTCGCCACCACCTGGCGCCAGACCTCGCGGTTGCGCGCCTGGGCGATCTTTTCGTCGAGCTGCTGGCGCTTGCGCCGCCAGACTTCGGCGAACGGCCGTTCGCCGCTGGTGATGCCGTACGTCGGCCGGTGGACGGCGCAGCCGTTCTTGCGGCAGATGTCGATGATCTCGCCGACCCTCTCGCGGCCCTGGACCACGATGCCGCGCTCCGTGTGTTCGCAGCGCTTCTTGCCCACCAACGTGTATTCGGAGTTGCTCAGCACGCCGGCTTTCCGGGCCTTCTGGTCGTCGCCGTAGCCGGAGAGGAACACGGTGGCGATCTGGACCAGCCGCTGGCCCTGCTCCTTGGCCCGGTTGATCTGGGCCTGAATGTGGGCGTTCGTTTTCTGGTGCCAGCAGGCATGGTCGAGGCAGTGGTCGCCCTTCACGGGCTCCGCGAAGAGCGCGGCCTGGGCGCTGGTGCGCTTCGGGCAGGTGGTGCATGCGCCCGCCTTCTTGAGCAGCTCGGCATCCGCGACCGGGAACGGCGCGGCGGCGAGTTTCAGCATCAGCTCCTGTTCGATGTAGGCGCGGAGCGTCACGGCAGTGGGCAGGTTTTGCACATGGTTCCCGTTCCCGCCGACAAACACCCGGTGACCGCGATCTTCCAGGAGCCATTCGAGCGCTTCGTCCTGGCGCTCGTGGCTCAGCGGGGCAAGCACCGCGGCGTGGGCGTCGGTGATCCGCTCCTCTTCGAGGGCCGTCCGGGCCTTGGCGGAGAGCCGCAGCAGCCCCAGGCGGCGGTAGACGTAGCTTTCGGGCTTGCCGATGCGGGCGGCGATCGCGGCGACATCGTAGCCGGGCCGGTCGAGCAGCGCCCGGAAGCCGTCGGCCTCCTCGAGCGGCTGGACGTCCTCCCGCTGGAGGTTGTCGATGACGGCGACTTCGAGCGCGGCGTCGTCGGTGAGCTCGACGATGCGGACGGGGACTTCGGCCAGGCCGGCGAGCTTCGCGGCGCGCAAGCGGCGCGCGCCGCCGATGACCTGGTGGAATCGGCCGTTCTGCCGGCACAGCAGCGGCTGCAGGACGCCGTGAGCCTTAATCGATTCCGCAAGCTCGGCGAGCTTGGCGGCGTCGAAGTGCTTGCGCGGGTTGTACGGCGCTTCGCGGAGCAAGTCGAGGGGCAGGGAGCAGTAGACTTCAGGCATCCGTACGCTCCTTCTTCACGGCGACGGGCTGGAGCTTGCCGTCTTTGCCGCGGCCGGTGATGAGGCGCTGGCGGGCGGCTTGCTCCTCGCCCTGGTGCGCCTGGGCCGCCTCGCCCTGGAGTGGCGGGGCTTCGTCGTCCGGCTCATCGAGCGCTTCGAGCAGGTTGCGCTGGTCGGGCCGGATGACGATGGCAAGCGCCGCGCGGTTCTGCTCGACGGCATACGCCACCGCCGCGAGGACCTCGCCTTCGCTGGAGTTGGCGTTCTTGGCGGGGTTGAGCTTGATGCGCATCGTGACCCGCAGGCCCTCGCCGTCGTCGTTCGCGTAGCTGAGGCTCCCGATCCGGATCGGGTTCAGCACCAGCGGTTCCCCTTTGCCGTCGGTGGGCAGCTCGACGCGGACGCCCTCGATCGTCTTCTGGCCGTCGTCGGGGGTGTGCCGCCCGCCGCGGGCGACGTCGCCGGCGAACAGGAAGTCCTGGCCGAGGATCTCGGCGTTGCTCTTGGTGAGCGGCGCGGAGATGACGAGCACCGCCGTGGGCTGCGCGTCATCGACGGGCGTGATCTCCACCTTTTCGATGACCGCCTTCGAGAGGCGGAGGCTTTTCGGTATCTGCATCAGTCTTTCCCCTTCCCGAGCGTCCACTTGCCATCGGACCCGAGGCCGCGCTCCGACTCCGGCTTGTGGATCCGGCCCTGCTGGCGCAGGTAGTAACAGGTCTGCGCGATGTTCTTTTCCTCGACCTTGCAGCCCTTGGTGGCGAGGATGGTCCGCAGCTCGGAGACGGACCGGGGCGCCTTGGCGAGCGCTTCCTCGATTAGCATCGTCTGCGTCGGCGGCAGGTCCTCTTGCGTCTCGCGGGCCGCGCCGTTCGTTTCGCGCTTCGCGCGTTTCGTCTTGCGCTCCGGCGCGGGCGGGCAGGTGGTGACCTGCAAGACCGGCACCGGCAGGATGGCTCCGTCCGCCATCGCCCGCATCACTTCGATCGCCACCGTAATCCTCGCCTGGGTGGCTTCCAGGTCGGCTAGCGCCGCGCGAAAATGCTCCATCGTTCCTTCACCTCCCTGATGGCCGCTCGGTGTTTCATGCCCCTCACCGGGTTATCGCGGGCTCTCCCCGCGCACCATGCCGAGCGGCCGTCACGGATGCCGCGCCGTTGCCTCGATCCGGGGCGGCGCGGCTTTCGGCTACTTCACGTCACCCGCAGCCCGTCGCACTGCACCAGCTCCGCGCCGGGCACGGCGTCACCAGCCTTGAGCCGCTCCGCGATAAAGCCGCGCATGGGCTCGCTGTTGATCACCTTCCCGTACGAACCGCCGCGCATCAGCCAATCCTCAAACGTCATCTGCACGGTGACCCGGATGCAGTCGGCCGGCAGTTGGGATTCGTCGGTGATCTCCACGCGCGGCGGGTTCTTCTGGATCCGCATCGTGTGCAACTCGCCTTCGAGTTTCGTCACGCCGTGCGCTTGCATGGCCCGAATCGCGTAGGCGTCCAGCCGCGCCTTCGCCGATTCGAGGTACTTCACGCGCTCAGTGAGCCGGTCCTTTTCCGCGCGGGCCGCGGCGACGGCGAGGTCCAGGCGATCCCGGAAGGCGGCGAATCCATCCACCTTCTTCACCACGCGCTTCATGGCCTCGATCACTTCGAGTTCGCACTCCGCGCGCGCTTCCGGGGTCGCGCACGCATCGAGCGTGTCGAGGTAAACGGTGAGGTCTTCGAGGGCGTCGAACAGCGTCACCTTGCGCGGCTCGACTGCGGTGTCAGGCATTGACCGCCTCCTCGCCGCGCAACTCGGGCGGCAGGTCGTCGTCGGTAATTTCCGGGTTGGCCGCCGCGCGCTTCTGGGCCTCGGCGCGCTCAGTCTTCCAAAGCTCAAACGAGACCGCCTGAAAAGCCTTCACGCTGCTGAAGGGGTCGCCGTGCTCGGCGACCACGCGGCTCAGCACGTCGGCGGCTTCCTGTGGACCCAGTAACCACTTCAGCTGCGTCATGCACTCGCCGATCACCTGGGCGATGGACTCTCGCTTACGGCCGCCCCGCTCCCATAGCAGCGCGACTTGTGGCGGCACACCCTCAGCGGCGCGAGGCCCGCCGTGGGGTTCGGCCGTGGTCTCCCCGGCGGAGAGCCAGGCAAGAAACGGAGCGAAGTATTTCGCGTCCGGCCGGATCTGGTAGCGCATTTCCGGCGCCATGTACGCGGAGCACCGAGTCTTGTCTACCTTGACCCCGTTGTCCTCGTCAAACGCGCCGACGAAGTCGAACTCGTATTCCAGGCCGTCGCGCTGCACCGGAGCGAGGCCGATCTTGCGGCGGACCTTCTTCCCGCGATCATCGGTACCCTCGACGTATTCGTTCTTCGTCCGCATCGTCGCGATAACGTGGCAGGGCGAAGCCAGCATCCGATCCACCATTTCCCGCTCGTGAGGACGCCAGTCTTTCCAGCCGGACATGCCATCGCGCTGGCCCTTCTGGGACTTGTCGACAAATTCAAGGGCTCCGTCCTTCCCGATCCAGAAATGGGACAGGCTGTCCACGAAAAACACGGCGTAGTTGCCGCTTTCCGCTTCGGTAAGGGCGTTTACGAAGTAGCTCGCCGTGAAGGAGGACGGGCAGTCCACATCGAAGTGGAAGGCATCCGCGTACTTCTCCATGGAGCGCTGCTCCGTGTCAATCGCCGCGATGCCTTTGCGCCCGCTGATGCGCTCTTCTTGCTCGGATAACTGCGTCGCGAGCATCAGACCCGTCCAGGTCTTGCCGCTCCCGGCTGGCCCGGTGAAGGCTATGCGGCCCTTTGCCGCTTTCTTGGTTGCTGGCCGAAAGGCCATGGTTAACTCCCTTGCGGTCTGCAGCTGCGGCAGACCGTCTCGACCGCGTGATAGCCGACGGCGTCGTCGCGGTCCTCGCTTTCCCCTTGGCAACCCGGGCACGCGGGCAATCCGCATGCCGGGCAAAACGAACTGGTCTCCGTGCCGCAGCTGGCGCACGCGGTGAGGGTGTCCGTCATCGGACCCACCCCGCGAGGGCCGCGGCGACGACGATGGCGAGGATTGCGCCCGCCGCACCGAGCACCCCGGCCAGCGCCCAGGCCTGGAAACAGCGGCGCTTCCAACGGTCGCGGTCCATCTGCGTCCAGTTGGTCTGGTCGAGCTCGGCCAGGCGCTGAGCCATCGGCACCGTCATCGGCGGCGCGCAGCGCTCGCACACGGGTTCCCCGTCGATTTCCTGGGTGGTGGCCTGGTGGGCGCAGCCGGTGCACAGGCGCGGCTCGGGTCCCCATAGCGGCGGCGCCGCAATCTTCGCGCGGCGGAGCAGAGTGAGATCGTACGGAGTCAGGTTCATGCGGCGAGGTCCTTCATCCCGGTGACGCCGCGGGCCGCGAAGCCCCGGCGGAGTTTCGAAAGCACGGCCCGCCAGAGCTGGCCGGAGCGCGCGCGGCTGAGCCCGGTCTCGCGGCGGAGTCCGGAGCCGCTCTGGCCGAAGTCGTGACTGGCGCCGCCCGAGCGCAGCACGGCCAGGAACACGGCGACTTCGGCATCGGTGCAGTCGTGCGCCAGGACGTCGCCGGCGATGGCGAGGGCGCGGTCGATGTCGAGGCGGCGGAGCAGCGCGGCGACCGGATCGCGGACTTCGCCGCGAAGGTCCTCGATCCGCGCTCCGGCGGGATCCTGGAACGATTTCGTGGAGTTGTGCATCAGGCCGTCGTCTCCCTCTGGTCCTTGGCGCACGGCGCGCAGTACGGGAAGCCCTCGACCATCTCCAGGCAGTCGGGGCAGAAGCGCTTGTTGCAGCCGTCGCAGCAGGTGTAGTCGGTGTCCTCGTAGGCCAGCTCGCCGCACGCGGCCGCGCAAGGGATCGCGGCGGGGGTCAGGATGCGGTGGTCGGCGAGGCTGTCGGTGTGGCCGGAGAGTTCGGGCATTTGTTACCTCCAGAAAAGGGTGAACCAGGCCAGGCCGAGGAGCCCGGTCAAGTAGAGGGCGGCGGCGAGCGCGCACCCGCGGGGTCCGCCGACGCGACCGCCGAGCATTCCGCCGGCGAAGACGCACAGGAAGAGACAGATGATCCCCAGGACGATGCCGGTGATCATGACCGCTCCCCGGCGGGGTTGGTCAGGCACTCGAACACGGTTCCTCCGTTCAGGCACACTTCGAGCGTGGTGTTGCAGTGCTCTTGGAGTGCCGGGCATCGGCTTATGCCGGCCCTGGGAGCGGCTGGGCGACCCTTTCCGATTCCTCCCCCGAGACAACCGGAGGAGCCACCCAACCGCTTCCAGGACCGCCCGCGCGGGGCGGATCCCAGGAGAATCGAGGACACTTTAGGTTGAGAGCCTGGCCTCCTTTCCGGCGACATGCCGCCGCATCTCGTGAGCTTCGCGCCGCCGCCTGCGGCGCGCCGCCAGCACGAAGTAACCAAAAGTCGTTGCGACGGAGAGCACGGCGATCGCGCCGATGATCCAATCCGGGAGCGAGGGCAGGGAGCCGTGGGGGAGCGGGGTCACGCGGCCCTCCGGCGCTGGCGCTCCAGGCGCTCCAGCTTCAGCAGCACGCCCTGGCGGAGGGCGTCTCCGGCGGTTTCCCAGCCGCGGCTCAACCGGCGGCGGATGGCCCCGAGCTTCGCGCCCCGAAGCCAGGAGTAGGCCAGCTCGTCGGCCACGCAGTCCAGCACCACGCGGTTGGGACGTGCCGCGCCCGCAGGTTCAGGCGGTTGCGGCCCCTTCCCCTTGGCCGGGGACGGGAATAGAACTACCTTCGCCGAGGGTTTGGCCATGTCAGCGCACCTCCGATTGTTCAGGTTGCCGAACGTAGGCGTTGATCGCCGCGGCGACGAACTCGCCCATTTCGATGCCGCGCCGGGCGGCTTCCACCTTGGCGAGGCGGCGCGCGGGCTCCGGCACTTTCACGTGCAGGACCACCATGGCGTCAGCGTTCTTAACTTGTGGTATTGTTCCCATTTGGCTTTGCCGGATAACCCAGGCAAGGCGATGTTATAGCGAAATAGTGAATTAGCGCAATAGCTAAAATGACGACCTGCCTCTAAACCGATGAGCGACAAGGAAAAAAAGTCCTCACAGCCCACTTCCTTGAATCTTCCGCCGGAGCTCCACCAGCGGGTCAGGATGCGCGCTGTAACTTCGAACCAGAAGATCGGAAAGATCATCGAGCAGGCGTTGGCCGAGTTTTTGGATAAGCCCGCGCCGCCCCGCACTCTGATCGAGCGCACCATGGCGGCGATGCTGGAGCCGGAGGTTCCGGAGCGCTACCTGCCGCTGATGGCAGAGCTGGCCAAGGTGCTCGACAACCCCGACCCGGAAGATCAGGACTTCTTGGTCCGGCGGCTGGTACTGGACTGGTGGGAGCGGCGTGTTCTGAAAACGGAACGCGAAAAACCTTGAGCCGTCTCCGATCTTGAGATAATCTGACGCTGCACGTTCGGTTTCTTTAATCTGGGCTGGAATGAATGGCGAATAAGCGAATCCGTCAGGGAAAATTGCAGACCGCGAAGATGGTGCAGGACGCGCTGGCTGATGAGTTCAGTGCGTTCCGCCGCGCTCACGAAGCTGGCGCGGAGATCGAGCCGGGCGACTTGACCATCGACTTCGAAGCCCTGGCGCGGGCGCGCCCGGTAATCGTGGCCGCGAGGGATGCCGGCGGGCGGCGGAAGTTTTCCGCATGGCCGTGGAAGGTCCTGACGTGGTTGCGCGGGAAGGTAGAGCGCGAAGCGGCATGACGCTCGGCTGGATTTTCGCGATGGTGGCGCAAGCGGCGGGGATTTACCCGGCGTGGCGGCTGAAATTGCGAATGTTCGCGGCGTTTCTGGCCTACGATTTTGTTACTTCCGTGGTTATTTTCGCGGTCACGAGCGGCGATCCGTATCACGCCCGGTACGCGCCGCTGTGGTTGCTGAACCAGGCGGGCATTCTGCCGCTGTGGGGTCTAGCGGCGGCGGAGCTGGTGGGGCTGGAGCTTGACCGGCGCGAAGTTGGGGGCTGGCTTCTGGACTTTGGGCTGCCGGTGACGGCGCTGGCGCTGTTGCTGGGTGCGGCGGGGAGCCTGCTGTTCGGCGTGGAAGTGGCGCGGCCGAGTCGCGAGGTCTTGTTGACCGTCCTGGAGCTCAAGCGCAGTCTGGCAATCGGCCTGACGCTGTTCTGCGGGTTGCTGGGC
Organism: uncultured Solibacteraceae bacterium; assembly: GCA_964471915.1. Lineage (GTDB taxonomy): Bacteria > Acidobacteriota > Terriglobia > Bryobacterales > Bryobacteraceae > JAIEPW01. Next base: position 13,617 of record CAYYID010000063.1, read on the forward strand.
CTGTGTTACGCGGCATTCGGGCAGAGCGGGCTTGCGCTCCGGCAGGGATGGGCGCTGACCCTGTTCTTCGGCTTGCAAGCCTACGGGTACCTGCTGGTGACCGGGTTGCGGCCGGGCGGCTGGAACCCCGAGGAGTGGAACACGGCGGCGAACACGATTCACCAGTTCGCTATGGCGGGGTACTTTGCGGGTTGGGCGGTGGTGGCGGGCGGGTGGATACCCGCCCGCGCGGAGAGCGCTTCAGTTAGCCCCGGCAGGGGAAACAGGGCGGAATCGGCCCTTCCGCTTGGGCGACCGGAGCGGCCGCCGCAGTCAGGGCCAGGGCGATGAGCAGAACGCGTACGAGTTTCATGGTTTAGCCTTTCCTGGGACAGGTAGTCCCGGCTCAAGGCTACGGCGAATCGGCTGCCGCCGGGAAGCGCGGCGGGAAGTTGTTCGAAAGGGGGAACGCCTTGAAAACGCGTCCCGTCGGCAACCGGGAGGGAAAAGGCCTACTCGCGTTTCTGTTTCTGCTCGTGGTCGCGGGTCTTGGAGTAATGTGCTTGCGAGGGCCGTCCATACCTGAGATTCCGGAGCGCGGCGATCCAGAGCGAACGGTTTCGTACGAGGTGTTGTGGACAACAGGCCGAAACGACGCCTACGGCCGCGACAACTGGCATCGGCGGTGGTTGCGCATCGATGGCCCGGTTCGGGAGGTCAGGGTTGGCGCACTTCGGGAGACGCAGGTGCTCCTGGGTGACAAGTATATGGACGGATACGTGAAATGCGTCCTGGCCAAAGACGTCCCGGCTCCTACTGTAGGGCAAGAAGTCCAGCTCGATTGCTATGTCACCGGCTACTTCCTCAACGAAGTCATCGCCGTGAATTGTCGCTGAAGAGAAGAAGAGGCCCCATGCCCGCGCGAGAGTGCCCGGATTGCGGCTGGATCGACTTCCACGGGAAGCGATACTGCGAGAACTGCTCCTACATGTTCGCGTCGGATCCGCGGGTGAATTACTCGACCAAGTCGCCCATCACGCGGTTTCTTGATACCATTCTCGGGCGCCGCCGGGAGCAACCGATTCCCTCGCCACCGCGTCCGGCGGCGCCAGCCCCGCCGCTCTTCCCGCCGCCCACGTCCGAGCCGCCGCCGGTTGTGCTGGTGGAGCAGTGGAATCCGCCGCGGCTGCCGCGCCCGGAGGCGATGCCGCTTAACCCCGACGCCCAGCCGCCGCCGGCGCTGAACAGCGGGATCCGCGCCGAGCGAACGCACGCGGAGCTGATCGGCCTAATTCGCGGCGTGCTCAGTGACGGGGTATTGACCGAGGGCGAAGTCATCGGCATCGCCAGATGGATGCTGGCAAACGCCGAACACGCTCCGGGCTGGCCGGTGAGTGTTATCCTCGACCGCCTGAACCGCGCGCTCGCAGACGAGAACATCGACGCCGAGGAAATGGCGAGCATCGAAGAACTGTTCCGGCAAGTGATCGGCGGCAAGGAGATTGGTTCCGCAACCAAACTGCCGCTCACGCAGCCACCGCCGCGGATCCTATTCCGGGAACACCAGTTCGTACTCACCGGGAAGTTTATCTTCGGCACCCGGAAGGCCTGCGAGGCACACATCGCGCGGCGCGGCGGATTCTGCGCCGCTCAGCCGACGCAGAAGACGGATTATCTGGTGATCGGCAGCTACGCGAGCCGCGACTGGATCCAGACGACGCACGGCCGGAAGATCATCAAGGCGGCCGAGAGTGTCGAACGGGGAGCGAAACTCGCCATCGTCTCGGAAGAACACTGGGTCCAGGCGCTCGAAGACAGCGACGATGATTGAGACACCGGCGGAACTCGCCGATTGCGCGAGCCGCCGCTTGACGGCCGGGCGCATAATAAAGGCATGGGAACGACGATTCCGGTTGCCCAAGACGCGGATCTGCGCGGGGAAGTGATGCGGCGCTCGTTTGGCCGATACCAGGTTCTACGGATGAACGAGCTGTATTGGCAACACCTCGGGGAGCGATACTCCCGGCGCGTTCGCTGGCTGCAAATCTGTTCCGCGGTCGCGGCTTCGGCAACGGTTGTCGGGATCCTCACGCAGTACGGCGCGACCTGGCTGCTGGCGGTGCTGGGATTGATCGCGGCGGTGGCAAGTGCGGTCGGCCCGCTGCTGAACTATGAGCGCAAGGTGGCGATCTGCGAGACGATGCGGATTGGGGATGCGCTCCTGCTGGCGCGAACCGAGGCCTTGCTGCGGGACCTCAAGCGCGCCCCCATCGACGATTCGCACCTGGCGCGGGAGGAGGAGCTCACGATCCTGGAGGCCGGGTTCGCCGCGCTCGACCATGGCCCCGCCGACTACAAGCTGCTGTCGTGGACCTGGGACCGGGTGATTAATGAGGAGTTCCCGTCCGATCGCGCGTGGGAGTACTTCTGATGGCCGGGCTCCCTGACGACTGGCGCGGGAACCCGAAGCCGCCAACACCGCCACCGCAACCGCCGCCTGCCCCGCCGCCAATTCCCCCACCGCCGCGCCGTCCATGACCGCCGCGCAGCGCATCGTAGACCTGGCCTGGTCGCGGGGCCTGCGTCCGCCGCCCACGATGACGGTTTCGGAGTGGGCGGACCTCTACCGCTGGATCCCGGCGCCGTCGCCCGCGCCCGGCAAGTGGCGCACCGCGCGCACGCCCTACCTCCGCGAGATCATGGATGTTTGCTCGCTGACCCACCCGGCGCGCTTCGTCGACTTCGTCAAGGGCACGCAGCTCGGCGGCACGGAAGCCGAGGTCAACCTGCTCGGCTACTCGATCCACCTGGCGCCGACGGACATCATGGTGATCCTGCCCACGCGCGACGTGGCGAAGGAATGGGTGAAGGTCCGTATCGACCGGCTGACCTCGGCGACGCCGGTGCTGGCCGGGCGGGTGTCGGACTCCCGCGACCGCTTCTCCCGCGGCGAGACGTTCTTGAAGAACATCGACAACGGCCGCGGGTGGATCAAGATCGCGTGGGCGTCTTCCGCCTCGCGCCTGCGCTCCACGCCGGCCGAGATCCTGATCGCGGACGAAGTAGACGCCTTTGATATCGACGTCGAGGGCGAGGGCGACGCCATCAAGCTGATCGAGAAGCGCTTCGCCAACTGGTTCCGCGGCAAGTTCGTCCGGGTGTCGACGCCGAAGCGCGAGGCAGGCGGCATCTATTCCCGCTTCGAGGCTTCCGACCGGCGCTACTACTTCGTGCCCTGCCCGAACTGCCGCCACCTGCAGCGCCTGGTGTTCCAGCGGCTGATCTACCAGGACAAGGATCCGCGTTCGGTGCGCTACAAGTGCCTGTCCTGCGCCGAGATGATCCCGGAAGCCGAAAAGACCACCATGCTCGAGGGCGGCCGGTGGATTGCGACGGCGACCCGGCCGGACCTGGCCGAGAAGGGCCTCCCCGAGCGCGACCTGGATTCGCTCGCGCCGCTCTTTGCCCAGATGAGCGAGGAGCTGCACGTCGGCTTTCACCTGCCCTCGTACTACTCCCCGGTGGGCTGGTATTCCTGGGAGCAGCTGGTGCAGGATTGGCTCCAGGCAAGGGGCAACGTGGCGGCGCAGAAAGTCTTCGTGATGACGACGCTCGGAGAGGTCTGGAGGGACCGCAGTGAGCAGATCTCGGCCGAGCGCCTTTATGAGCGGCGGCTCGACTATCCGCGGGGCACGGTACCCGAGGGCGGACTGGTGCTGGTGGCGGGAGCGGACGTGCAAACGGACCGCATCGAAGTCCTGATCCAGGCGGTAGGCCGGCGCCGGGAGCGCTGGGCGGTGGACTATCTGGTGATCCCGGGCAACACGGAGACCCAGGAGCCCTGGGACAAGCTGAACGCGCTGATCGACCAGACCTTTCCGCACGCGCACGGCGGCCGTCTGCCCATCGACGCGATCGGGATCGACTCCGGCTTCAACCCGGGACCGGTGTACCGCCTGGCGGCCTCCCGGATTCAGGCGGAATTCGGGCCCGCGGGCGTGGTGGTGAGCCGGCCGCGGACGGTGATTCCGACGAAGGGCACCGACGAACACCTGCGACTGATCGCGAAATGGTCGAACGCCGACGAAGCCCGCCGGCGGGATGGCGTCAAGATCGTGCACATCGGTACGCACTTTGCGAAAGAGGAGCTAACCCAGGACCTGAAGCTTCCGGTGCCGAAGGACGGCGAGCCGTGGCCGGAAGGATCGCTCCACTATCCGCTGTTCGAGCGGGAGTTCTTCGACCAGGTGACGAGCGAGCGCAAAGTCGTGAGGATCAAAAACAACGTACCGCGCATTCTCTGGGAGGTCTACCCAGCAGGGGCGCGGAACGAAGCTTTGGACGCGCATGTGATCGCTCGCGCGGTGGCAAGCCTTGTCGGTTGCGATGGATTCGGCGAAACTGAGTGGGCGATGTACGAAGCGCGCACCTACCCTCCGCCGAAGAAGGGCGCCGAGCCGCCGGCCGCGGACCGGCATGCCGCCAAGGCCTGGTTCGACGATGGCGGTGATGCGTGGCTCTGACGCTTGCCCAACAGCTCGAGGCGCTCAACGCCGCGATCGCGTCGGGCGCGCTGCTGACCCGGATCGGAGAACACGAGGTCCGGTATCGCAACCTGGACGAGATGTTGCGGGCCCGCCAAGATGTCGAGCAGCGGATCGCCGCCGCCAGCGCCGCAACGGCCCCGAGCGTGACCTATGCAGCCTACGAGCGCGACTAACTGGCTCGACCGCGCCATCCTGGCGTTCGCTCCCGGCTGGGGCCTCGAGCGGCTGCAGGCGCGCGCGGCCGCGCGTATCATGCTCTCCTACGAGGCCGGCCGGATGGGACGCCGGACGCAAGGCTGGATGGCGCCGCCGGGAACCGCGGATGAGCTGATCGCGCAGAACGGCGAGACGCTGCGCAACCGAGCCCGCGAGATGGTGCGGAACCACCCGCTCGCCGGCCGGATCGTGATGACACTGGCCAACCGGATCGTGGGCTACGGCCACCGGATCCGGCTCGAAAGCGAGCGCGACTCGCAAAGCCGGATCGCGCAGGAGGCCTTCGAGGAGTGGGCGGAGATGGAGGCGGATCCCGCCGGCGTTGGCGACCTGAACGGCGCGGCCTGGACGGCGGCGCGGTGCATGCTCGAATCGGGCGAAGTGCTGGCCCGGTACCGGACGCGCCGGTTGTCGGACGGCATGCGGATTCCGCTGCAGGTCCAGATCCTCGAGCCGGACTGGATCGACAATTCCCGGAGCGAGGGCCGCGGCAGCTCGAACAACTCGAACTACCGGGTGGAGGGGGTCGAGTACAGCGCGATCGGGCGCCGGACGGGTTACTGGCTCTATCGGGTGCACCCGGGGGGGATGTCCGAGGCCTCGCCGCCGCAGATGGGGTACACGGAATCGCGGCTGGTGCCGGCGGCGGAAATCTCACACCTTTTCCTGCGGCTGCGTCCGGAACAAACCCGCGGGGTGACGATCCTCGCGCCGGTGATGCTCGCGATGCGGGACCTCGACGACTGGGCGGACGCAGAGCGGGTGCGGAAGAAAGTCGCGGCGACCATGGGGGTGTTCATCAAGGTTGGTGGCGGCACCAACACCGCCATGGGCGAGCAGGAAGCGGATCCGCAGACCGGCCGGGTGAACGAGACCTTGCGGCCGGGCATGATCCGCCGGCTCAAGCCGGGCGAAGATCCGGTGTTGCTCACGCCGCCGGCGGATTCCGGACGCATGGACTTCATCACCTCCGAGCTGGTGATGATTGCGGCCGGCGTGAACCTGCAGTACGCAACGTTGACCGGCGACACCTCGCGGACGAACTACACGGGGTTCAAGGCCGGGGACATCCACGAGCGCCGGCTGGTGGAAGTGCTGCAGTGGCTGTTCATGATCCCGATGTTTTACCGGCCGCTGGCGCGGAAATGGCTGGAGCATGCGCGCCTGGCCGGGGTGATTCCGCTTGGGGAGCGGATCCGGATGAGCTTCACGCCGCCGAAGCTCGAAAGCGTGGATCCGGACCGGGAAGCGCGGGCGACCCTCGCGCGGATCCGGGCGGGCGTGAAGCCGCCGCAGGATGCGATCGAGGAAGAAACCGGCGAGCCCTGGCGCGACGTGCTCGACAAGTACGGCGAGTGGAACCGGGCGATTGACGAAAAAAATCTGATTCTCGATTCCGATCCCCGGAAAGTATCGCAAAGCGGCCAGCAGCAGGCTTCCGGAGCGGCCGGCGGCGCGGACGCCACACGCGATCAGCAGGACTGACGTCTTGTCCGCGCTTGCCCTCTTGACTTAAATCTGGGGACGTGAAACGCGAGCACCTGAAGCCGGCACGCATCGCGGTCGAGTTCCGCGCTTCCGGCGCGGATGACGACAAGCGCTCAGCGAACGAAGTCGAGATGGTGGCTTTCTCGGGCGCCCCGATCCAGACCTACGACTGGCAGCGGGGCGGTCCGGTGGAGCTGCAGTTCGAGATGACGGACAAGGCCTGTGATCTCGGCCGGGTCCGGGCCGGGCGCGCGCCGCTGCTGCTCGATCACCGCAGCTATTCGGTGTCGGCGGTGCAGGGCGCGGTGACGGACGGCTGGATCGAAGACGGCAAGCTCTTGCTCAAGGCTCGGTTTTCCGCGCGGCAGGACGCGCAGGCGATTCTCGCCGACGTCAAGGACAAGATCCTGAACAGCGTTTCCATGGGTGCGTTCCTGCACTCCATGAAAGAAATCACGAAGGACGGAGACAAGGTCCGGCGGTTCTCGGTGACGAAGTGGGAGCCGTACGAAGTCTCCGTGGTCTCGGTAGGGGCCGATCCGGGCGCGGGATTCCTGGCTGCGTCGGCGGTGGATCCGCCCGCTTGCGAGGTGGTCGAACTCAATCTGGAGGAACAGAACATGGCCGACACGGCGATGAAGACTCAAGCCGCCGAGCTCGAGGCCGCGGCGGCCGAAGCCCGCAAGGCGGAGTTTACGCGGCAGAAGGAATTGCGGGGGATCGCGGACCTGGCGAAGGTTCCACAGGCGATGCTGACCGCGTGGCTCGATAACCCGGCGATGACGCCCGACCAGGCGCGCGCCGCGGCGCTGGAGCACAAGGCGCAGGCGCAGGACCAGGACGAGACGCCGGTGCGCGGCGGGAGTGTACGCATGACCGCCGACGAACGCGACAAGTTCCGCGCGTCTGTCGAGCTGGGGCTGTTTGCGCGCATGAACCCGAGCGCCGTGAAGGACGAAGACCTCAAGGGCGACGCGCGCGGCTACCGCGCCATGAGCCTGTTGCGTCTCGCCGAGGAGTGCATCGTGCGCGCCGGCGGTAACATCCGCAACCTGACGAAGGACGAGGTAGCCTTCGCCGCGCTCGGCTACCCGACGTACGCCGAACTCGCCGGGATGCATTCGACCTCGGACTTCCCGAACATCCTGTCGAACCTCGCGAACAAGAGCCTCGTCTCCGCGTACCGGCTGGCGGGACAGACGTTCCGGCCGTTCACCAGTGAGGGGCAGCTGAACGACTTCAAGCCGGCGACGCGGCTGCAGGTCGGCGGGTTCCCCAGCTTGATCAAGGTTGGCGAGCACGAGGAGATTCAACGCGGCACGACCGGCGAGGCGAAGGAAACGGTGTCGCTCGCGACCTACGCGCGCATCGTGAGCTTCACGCGCCAGCTGATGATCAACGACGATCTCGACGCCCTGAACCAGACGCTCCAGGGCATCGGAGCCGCGGTGTCGCGGCTCGAAAGCACGCTCGTCTACGAGCAGCTCACCACGAACCCCACGATGGGCGATACCGTGGCGCTGTTCCACGCCTCCCACGGCAACCTTGGCACGGCCGGCGTCGTCTCGGTGACGACCATCGGCGAAGCGCGCAAGCTGATGCGGCTGCAGAAGGACCTCAACGGGGCCGACTACCTCAGCCTGGTGCCGGTGTACATCATCGCGCCGCCATCGCTCGAGACGACGATCGACAAGGAAATCTCCTCGATCATCGCGCCGACGCAGACCTCGAACGCCAACCCCTTCGGGCCGGGCGGGCGAACCTCGCTCACGCCGATCATCGAGCCGCGCCTGGAACCGAGCTCGACGACGGCGTTCTACTTCGCTGCGGCGCCGGAGCAGGGCGTGCGGCCGATGGAGATTCTCTACCTCGCCGGCCAACGCCAGCCGCGCGTGGTGCGGCAGGAAGGGTTCGCGGTCGAGGGCATCGACATCAAGGTGGTGCACGACGTCGCGGCCAAAGTGGGCGACTGGCGCGCCTGGGTCAAGAACGCCGGACAGTAACGGGCGGGTGAGAGCGAAAGGGGAAAACGATGAAGAACTACAAGATTTCGGGCGAGACCCTGGTGCTGACCATGCCCTACGACCGGCTCTCCGGCCAGGGGGTGCTGGTCGGGGTGACCTTCGGCGTGCTCACGGTCGATGCGCTGAGCGGCGTCAAGGCCGCGGTAAAGCGGGTCGGGGTGTTCACGCTGGCCAAGGAAACCGGCGACGCCTGGGGCGAAGGTGAGGCGGTCTACTGGGACAACACGAACAAGCGCTGCACCCAGACGGCCGGCGGAAACACGAAGATTGGCATCGCCGCCGCCGCCGCCGCGGCCGGCGATGCGACCGGCGACGTCTCGATCGGGTACGCGGTTCCGTAAAGCGAGGACAAGGCGCGTGATTTTCCCTATCCGGCTCCTGTTCGCGCTCGTCGCCCTCGGGGCGCTCGCTCTCGGGCAAGCGCCCTCGGTGACCTTCTCGCCGCGCTTCGCGGAGTTCCGGGAGGTTACCGCGACCACCGAGGTTTCGACGCTCCAGCTCGCCCAGGCGTCCTCGCGGCGCATGTTCCCACTCTCGCTCTATGTCTGGTGCGAGCAGTCCTGCACGGTGACGATCGAGACGGCGGGCACGGCCGCGAGCGCGACGCTGTCGAACGCGGTGTCGTCGATCGGGCTGCCGACGACGGCGGCTGGGGCGATCTACCTCGATTCGAACGTCGGGGCCGGGACCGTGCTGAACAAGATCCGAATCTCCGGGGGCACCGGGCAGACCGTGGGGCTTACGGAGGTCTTTTTCGGCGCCGGCGGGCCAGCGGCGCGTAACCTCACCTGGCGGATCGCCGGAGACAGTTCCGGAGTGATCCGCCGTTCCATCTTGTGGGCGGAGCAATAACCGATGAGCGCTTTCAATGTGGCGGCGGTCCAGTTGCGCGAGACCCTGTTCATGATCCACGGCTTCGAGATCCAAGTGGGGCCAGTGGGCGGCAGCCTGGGCGTGCGGGCCATGCGGGAACCGATGCCCGAAGCGCCCGAGGGCGCGCATCCCGGGAACCTCGACCGCTTGTTCGTGGTCGCCTCCGAGTTTCAGCAGGGAGGGCCGCTCGCCCGCGGGACCGAGATCCAGATGGAGGGAAACTCCTACGAGCTGGAGAGCGTCGAGCTTGACGCTTACGGAGGGGCGCGGATCGGGGTGAGGGCGCGGTGACGAACCCGTACACCCTCGGCGCCGAGATCGTCGCCCGGATGCGCGAGATTCCGGCGCTCGTCGCCCTCACCGAGGGGCAATCCACGGCCCGGATCGAGCAGTACCTGGACACCGAGTTGTCGCTACTGAAGAAGGTCCTCAGCATGCGAACCGGGTCCATTCTCGTGGCCTGGATCGCGCTGGAGTCGCTGGGGCTGCAGTCGGGGGCGGAGCGATACGCGCACCGGTTTGGAGTCTACGGACGCCCCACCGGAAACTACGGCGAGTTCCTGGAGGCGCTGCTCGGCCAGAACATCGGCGCGACGGGCCGCAAGCTCGACGAATACGCCTGGGAGGCGCCGGGGCGGTCGATCATGCTGCCGGCGACGGCCGCGCGCAGCCAGGACGATTCCGGCCAGGAGTTCTTCGAGGTCACGTTATTGATTCCGGACCGGACGATTTAGAGGAGCGGAACGAACCATGCCTGTCCTGACCCAACAAACCGCGCTCGCGGTCGGCCGCGTGAAGCAGACGAACGTCTCGACCGCGAACGCGGCGAACCAGCTCATCCGGATCTCGAAGAACAACGTCGAGCCGATTTCGCGCGTGCCGAACGTCGAGACCAACGCGGACGACATCGGCAAGAACGACGAGTTTCCCGACCAGGTCTTTCCGCTCAATTGGGATACCCGGGGGCCGCTCGAGCTATTTCTCACCTCGGAGCTGTTCGCCTGGTGCGCGGCATTTTCCATGGGGGGGGTCGCCACGACCGATCTTGGGCCGGGCTCGGGCGCTTACGAACACGTGATCACGCCGCAGTCCGGGAACCTCAACTTGCCTGTGTTTACGGTCGTGGAGAAGGCTCCGGCGGATGGCACGCTTATCGATACGGCACACGTGGGCTGCGCTCTGAACGGCTTCTCGGTCAGCCTGAAAAAAGGGATTGGCCGCAGCGCGGCCACGATGCGGGCGGATATCATCGGCACCGGCCGGGCGACGCAGCCGAGCGCCCTGGCGCTCCCTTCCGTGGTCGCCATGAACTCACTGACCGTCGGCGCGGCGGTGATCAGCATCAACGGAACCGATTATTCGGGGGCCGGCACGCTCGAAGAGCTGGATTTCTCCTGGTCGAACAACATCCGCGAGGAGGACCGGTTCTACCCGGGCTCCGGATCGCAGGATAACTTCACCGTCGGAGGGCGGATCCGGCACGGCAAGCGCGTCGGGGCGCTGCGCTACGTGGTGTCCGTCGAGCCAGGATCCACCGAGGAAACGAAGCTCAAGCAACAGACGCAGGGCGCCGCCACGATTACGATTGAAGGCGCGACCATCAGCGGCTCGTACAAGCACATGGCCAAGATGGAGATCCCGGCGCTCCGGTTCGCGAGCGTTCGGCCGATCGACGTTGACGGCTTGTACGCCTTCGAGGTGATCACGGCCCCGATCACGATCGCCGCGAATCCGCACATGCGTTGCACGGCCCGCAACACCTACCCGGCGGTCGCCTAGACCACGATGGCCTTCATTCGCGTCTACGTGAAGCGCAAGATCGAGCTCGGACGCCTGAGCGTGCCGCAGCAGACGATGTTCAAGCTGGGGACGATCGCGCTAGGACGCAAGAAGGAGTCGCTGCGGCTCGGCCTGAACTCCCAGGGCGCGAAGGCGAAAAAGCTCTCGAAGGGGCATGCGATCCGGAAGGCGAAGCGGCGGCTGCCGCAGATCCGCAACCTCTCGTTCACCGGGAAGATGTTGCGCAACTTGAGCGTCCGAACGGTGTCCGAGAACAAAGCCCGGATCGGTTTTACGACCGTGGCGGAACGCGCAAAGGCGATCGCGAACTACCGGGTCGATCCTCAGATCCCCTTTTCCGACGCCGACGTGCGCCAGATCGTGGATTCCTCGCGCAGACTCCTGAATACGGAGTTGCTGGGTGGCTTGGCGATCGCGAAACGTTGAGGAGGTTCATGTTACCGGAGAAGTTCGAGTTGACGATTCCAGGACCGGAGCCGCGCAAGCTCACGATGCGGTTCCCGTCCGATGAGCAGATCGAGGCCCGGCAGAAGTCCCGCCGGATGCTGCAGGTGAGCCGCGGCCGGCAAGGCACCCAGACGGAGATCCGGGATGACTTCGACCTGGCGCGGCGCATCGTTTGCGACCTGGCCGACGGGGAGCCGGACGTGAGCGGCGAGGAGGCCTCGGCGATCCTCGACGAGTTGCTCGCCTGCGACATCGTGGACTTCGAGACGTCCGGCGGCCGGTGCCGGATGAAGGCCGCGCTTCCGTGGGGCGAGTTCGCGGTGTCGGTGGCGACGCCGACGCTGGGCCAGGTGCGCAGGTTCCGCGATACGGGCTCGACGAATCTGGAGACCCGGGCCGGTAGCGAGTTCAGGGTGAACGTCGCCGCGGGCCGGGACCTGTACCAGCAACTGGCGCCCGAACCGCCGGTGGTGCCGGTGCACATCGCCTATGCGGTGGCGGCGAAACTGCAGAGCGAGCTGCAGCTCTCGAACAGCCTCAAGGTGGCGGAGGTGAAGGCCGACGCCCAGGGTTTTTCGAGCGGGCCGCGCTAGCGGAGCGGATCGCGGCGTTCGCCTGGATCCGGCGGAACGTGAACCAGTTGTGCCCGGGGCCGCCGTGCCAGGATTCGCCGGTCGTTGCCGACGGTGAGCCGCCGGCCGCGTGCTGGCGCTGCCGTCTCGGATGGCTGGAGCGGCTGGCGAACCGGGGCTTCGACGCACTTTTTGAAGAGGCGGAATTGCGGCTCAGCTTCGCGAACGTCGGCATCACCACGACCTTTGCGGAAGTGCCGCTGGACGTGGTGATCGCGATGTACCACACGGCGCTCGCCGAGCAGAAGCAGCGGGAGCGGGAGCTGGCTCAGCAGCAGCGGGCTCTTCCCAGGATGGGCGGTTGACGGGCAAGATGGGGATGCGGTGACAAACGCGGTCCAGCTCACGGTCGAAGTCAATGCGCAGGGCGCGAACCGCGAACTCGCGGGCGTCCAGCGCGGCCTGAACTCGGTGGAGCGGGCGGCGGTCGAGGCCGGGCGGAACGGGGCGCGGGGGTTCTCGCAGATCGAGCAGAGTGTGATGCGGGCGTCGGCGACGATGCAGCACAGCGTCTCAGTGTTCCAGTCGATCCTGGGCGCGGGTGTCTTCGAGCTGATCGCGCTCGGAGCGTTCGAGGCCGGCAAGGCAATCATTCAGGTCGCCTCCGACCTGCAGACGGCGCGGGTGGGACTGGAAGCCTTCACCGGAAGCCAGGAGGCGGCCAACAAGCTCTTGAAGGAGATCCAAGGGCTCGACCTGCGGTCTGTGTTCGACTTCCGTTCTTTGCTCACGGCCTCGCAGCGGCTGCTCGCCTTTAACTTCACCGCCGAAGAGACCATGAAGACCCTGGAGGCGATCTCCGCCGCGGGACGCGCCCTAGGTTACGATTCCCAGAAGCTGAATGACCTGGTCAGCGCGTTCGGCCAGATCAAGGCGGCGGGCCGGGTAACCGGAGAGGAGATACGCCAGCTTCGGAACGCGGGTGTTCCGGCGCTCGACTTTCTTGCCAAGGGCTTTGCGATGTCCACGCGCGAGATCGACAAGGCGGTGCGCGATGGCCTGGTTCCGGCTGACGCCGCGATCCGGGTGTTGACGCGCGGCGTGCAGGAGCGATTCGGAGGCAACGCCGTAAGCCAGCTGAGTACCTTCCGCCAAGCGCTGAGCAACCTGCAGAGCGGCTTCCAGAAGTTCGGTGATGCAATCGCCAAGGACCTGTTGCCCTATGGCATAAAGTTTGCGGAATGGGGAACCGAGCAGCTTCCGAAGGTTGCCGCCTCTCTGAAGGAGAACCAGCAGGCGATTCTCAGCTTTGCGCAGGCGATTGGCGTTCTCGGCGCGGCGTATGCCAGCGCCAAGCTGGGGGCATTGGCCCTGGAGGCCGCCGCCGGTCTGCGGGTGTTCCTGGGGACACTCGCGGCAAACCCGGTTCTAGTTGCCGCGGCGGTCGGACTCGGCGCGATTGGAATTCAGCTTCGGCGCTTTCAGAACCAGTTTGAGGAGTTCGAGGCCTCCCTGGAGCGTTCAAAGCTCGATCAGCGTATCCGGGATCTCTTCCAGGCGGGAGACTCGGACGGCCTAAGGAAGCTGGGCGTCGATGCCGAGCGGATCGCGGCGGCTTTCAGCTCGCGGCAAATCGAGGGACTCCGGTCGTTCAAGAACGAATTGAAGGAGTTGGACAAGTTTAAGGTTCGGATCCTGCAGCCGGGCGAGAAACCGAGGACAGAGAAGCTCAGCGGCAACGCCGAGAAAGAGGCCGAGCGTCTGCGTGACGCCGAGCGCCGTGCGTCCGAGCTGCTCGCCGCGGCGCGTCGGAAGGAAGGCGAAGGCATCTCCGAGATCCGAAACCGCTACGCGGAATACCGGAAAGAGCTGGGCCTGACGGCCAAGGCGCGCCAGAACCTGGCGCTCGCCGAACAGTCGGACATTCAAGAATTCACGCGCAAGGCCACCAAGAAGCTGGACGAGAATATGCGCGAGGCGATGCTCGATGCCCAGCAGCTCGCTGACAAGCTGATCCAGGAGCAGGCCACGGACATTCAGCGGATCGCCACCGAGACGGCGCGGCTGTGGGTGGAGCAGACGAACGCGATGTTCGATGCGCAGCGCTCTGCGCTGGACCGGCGGAAGGAATTCGCGACCCTCGACCTCGACATTCAGGGTCAGGCGATCGAACGCGCGGCGGCGCTGCAGGCCAAGACCATCTTCGGGATCAACCGGGCCGCGCTTGCGGCCAAGGTGGAGTTGGAGCAGCAGAAGCTGCAGGTCGAGGTCCAGTACCTGAACGAGGCCTCGAAGCTGCAGCAGGAGCAAATCCGGGTCCGGGCGAATGCTGAGATCGCCGCGCTCGAACAACTACGCGCGGCGAGGCTCGACCTTGCTCCGTTCTACGATGCCCAAATCGCTACCATCCGCACCGCGTCCGAGCGGCAGATCCAGGAAGTGGCCACCGCTACGCAAGGGCAGGTCGAGATTGCCGCGAAGCGCTCCGCCGGAGCGCAAAGCGAAATCATCGGCCGCGCCTGGACCGACGCCTTCGAGCGGCTGAAGCGGGGCTCGGAGGAAGTGTTCGACGCGCTGCTGACCAAAGGCGGCAACGTCTTCACCTCGCTCGCGAACGTGCTGAAGAACGCCTTCCTGACGGCGCTGCGGGACATCGTGTCCTCGCAGGTGGCCCGGTCGCTTTTGCAGCTCATCGGCGGGCCGTCCGGGGGCGCTGGCGCGTCCGGAGGCGGTTCCGGCCCTCGCGGGATCCTGGGCGGGCTCGGATCGCTCCTGGGGCTCGGCGGCTTCAGTGGCGGGGGTGGTGGGGGCTTCAGCCTGCCGTCGCTTGGGCCTGGCGGGACGCCGCCGTTTCTTCCTGGCGCGCCCGGCGGCACGGGCGGGTTCAGTGGCCCGGTGGGGATCCCGGGCGGCAGCCGCGCCGGCGGGCTGCTCTCCGGCGCCGGCGGGCTGGGCCTGCTGGGATCGCTCAAGCAGTTCGCGGGTTTCGGGACGACGTCGATTACCTCGCCGTCCGGGATTCCGTTGTCGCTCCCCAACACGGCTCTGTTCGGCAAGTTCGGCGCCTTTTTCAAGTCGAATGCCGCGCTCGCTGCCGGCGGGCTCCTGGCCTTCGACGGGCTGCGGCGCGGCGGTATCGGGGGTTTGCTCGAAACCACGGCCGGCGGGGCGCTCATCGGCTTCAAGTTCGGCGGACCCATCGGGGCGGCCATCGGCGCGGCGATTGGGGGCGCGGCCGGCCTGGTGCGCCTATTCATCAAGACGGCCAGCGAGAAGGCCCGCGAGAAGATCCGGGCGGTGTACGGCCTCAACGTCACCTCGAAGGACATCCTGCAGAACGTCGTCAACATCGCGAAGCAGACGTACGGCGGCAACCTGGACGCGGCGATCCAAAGCCAGCCAGTGCGGGACATTCTGGAGCTGTATGCCATGGCGACGGGCCAGACGCCGCGGGGCGGAACGCTCTCGAAGGCTCCGCGGCCGCTGGAGTTCGTCTCGCGCGGCGGGTCGCTGTACGAAGCTCCGAGCTACTACAACGGATCTCCGCTGCCGCAGCTCACAAACCGCCAGATCGTACCCGGCACGGTGACGCTGCGCCTCGATCCGCAGCAGACGGAGACGTTCCTGCGCACCGGCCAGGTCACGGCGATCGCCGAGAACCCGCGGGTGGTGCAGTCGGCGTCGGTGACGGCCCTCGCCTCGAACATCGGCCGCCGCGAAACGCTGGCCGCGGCGCTTTCGCCGGGCCTGACCTTCGGGTGACGCCGATGCCGGGATCCGTCCAGACCCTCGCCGGACCGCTGAATGTCTTCCCCGCGCTGCCCATACGTGGGTTGCGGGACGCAGCCGAGCCCGCGGTGATCGCCACCGACTACGACACCGGGCACACGCAGCGGCGGGCCGAGATCGCGATCGCGCCGCGGCGCTTCCGGCTCACCATGGTCCTGTCGGCCGCGCAGGCGTCGACGCTGCGCGCGTTTCTCGCCGCAAACGACGCCTTCTACTGGTACAACTCCAAGGAAGGCCCGCGGGACGCGACCGGCGCGGCCGTGCTCGGCCGCTACACGGTGGTCCGCGAGGGCGCGGTGACGGAGACGGCCGAAGGGCCAAACCGGGTGGCCGTGGAACTGACCCTCAAGGAGATAGCCTGATATGGCCGACGTCCTGGCCGGCATCAACGTTCCGGACCTGACGCCCTCAGGTGTCTTCCCTTTGGCGCCGGAGTTCGGCTGGAGCGTCACGCGCGAGCCTGTGGTGGTGGTGCATCGCTTCGAGAACAAGTCTGCCAACCGGAAGATCGAGCAGCGCTTCATTAAGGGCGACGGCATGCGCCGGTTCGTGGTCCAGAAGTCGATCCTGACCAAGTCCGAGTCCGACGCCCTGTACCTGTTCTGGAGCGAGCGCAAGGGGCCGTACCAGCCGTTCCAATACACGCACACGGACGCCGCCGGCGGGACGGAGACCGTTTACGTGCGATTCGCGGACGCTCCGTTCGAGTTCGAATGGGTGGCCGCCGCCGTCGTTTCCACGGGGCTCGAGCTGGTGGAGGTGCCTTGGGACGCCCAGGCGAACAACTGGGCGACGCCGGAGCACACCGTCGCGTCCACGGACACCCGGTTCCCGGGCGGCGCCCTGGCGACCGCCCTGACGTCGCAGTTGCACCGTCTGGTGCCGCTGCTGGTGATCACCCCGCGCGATACCTCTAAGATCATGCGGCTTTCCGACCGGCGCTGCACAGTGGGCGGCAACCTGTTCCAGGCGCGCCTGGTCGAGTGGGGTCCGCTCGAGCTGTCGAAGAACGGCGAGGTCGACCAGGCCTCGTTCACGCTCGGCAACGCGGACGATGTCCTGTCGGAGGTCGCCGAGGCAGTGAACCTCCGGGACGCCCGGATCGAGTTCAGCCTGTTCCACCAGGGGACCGGCGTCAAGCTCGACCTGTGGGCCGGGTACCTCGAGGAGTTCGACGAGAGCGAGCGGTCCGCGGTTCGGCTGCGGGCGGTGGATGGTATCGCCCAGATGACGCAGCCGTACCCGCCGTTCCCGATGGTGCGGAGCTGCTGGAAGAAGTTCGGATCCTCGCAGTGCGGCTGGACTTCGGGGCTTGACACCACGCACTTCCCGTCCGCGTCCGGGGCGAGCTGCGACAAGAGCTACGACGGGCCCAACGGGTGCCTCGCCCACCAGAACAAGCTCCGCTATGGCGGCGTCCTGATTCACCCGCAGGGCGCGCAGATCAAGGACAACTCGACCGGGTTCCTGGGGATGAACCGCTCGAAGGTAACGGCGACGTCGGTGATCAACGACGGGATCTACGGCGCCGTTCCGGCTGAGGTGTTTACCGACGACGAGATGCCCGTCGATTCGATCGTGGCCGCCGGCCGCGACGAGTCGGACTTCTATAACGCGCTCGGCATCATCGGCCGCGGTCCGCTGACTTCCGTCGCACCGGCAGGCAAGCACCTGCTCGACGGGCAGCCGTGCCACGGAGCGGCGAAGGGAACAACCGACGGCTTCCGGATTGCCTACGGCACGGATCCGGCCGGCGCAACCGACTTCTTCTCGCTCGACGTGGTGGGCAACCAGACCGGTGGCGACTGGCGCAAGGTCTACTCCGGAAACTCGACCTACGAAGATAACTTCGCGGCAGGCCTCGCCTTCGCCACGATCCGACGTTCGGACGCCAAGGGGATTCAGCCGTCCTCAATCGCCGAGCACAAGATGCAGGTCTTTGTGACGGGAGGCCTCGGGGGCTGGACGTGGACCGCGCCAGGCGCGCGCAGCCTGACGGCGCCGCTTACGAATCCGGTCTGGGTGTTCCTCAACACCTACTTGCGGGGACGGGGGCTGTTCGAGGCGACCGCGGCAGAGCAGGAAGCGACGTTCGACGTCGCGGCGGCGGTGGCGGCTGCCGCGGTGTGTGCAACCCAGGTCCCGTCGCTGATCGACGGGAGCCTCGAAACGCAGTTCAAGTTCCGCGGCACGATCGGCGGGCCCACCGGCCAGAAGCCCCTGAAGCAGTGGCTCGAGGAGATCCAGGCAAATTACCTGGGGTACTTTCGCTGGGACTTCGGGCGCCTGACGGTGGGCGTGCGTTCCAACTCCAGCGTCACGGCCGCCTACACCGAGGGAAACATCCTCGCGCGGAGCCTGCGGCGGTCGATGCGCCGCGAGGCGTTCAACCGTCTGATCGTCAACTTCGCGGACCGGGACTACGAATACCAGGGCAACGCGGTCGTGTACACCGACGAGGACTCGGCCGCGGCGAACGCCTCCGGATCCGTGCTCGAGTTTCGCCAGGGGACGCTCAACCTGGTGGGGACCTCGACCAAGTCGCAGGCGATGCGGATCGCGATCGCCAACGCGCGCGAGGAGCTCGGCGGGATCAACGAGACCGAGCAGCGCAAGGCCCGGCGCTACACGATGGCAACGACAATCCTGGGGCTCGACACCGCGCCCGGTGACGTCATCAGTTTCACCGGCCCGGAGGTTCCGGACGGCTACGCGGAGGGCCGCGTGAACCGGATGCGCGTGAACCCGGACTTCTCGGTGGAAATCGAGTGGTCTTCGACCACCGACGGGATGTATGACATGGTCAACGGGCCGAAGCCTGTCGACGTCGCGCCGGCGGTGGTACCTACGGATCCGGTTGACCTGGTGCCGGCCGACGTCCGCGCGATCAGCGGCCAGGCGTTCCAGATCGCGGCGCAGACGATCGAGGATTCGAACGGAGTGAAGTGGAAGGCGGTTGACCTTACTTACGACCCACCGAGCCCGCTGGGCCTTTTCTGGGGAGTGAGTTGCTGGGTCGAGCTGCCCAGCGGGAAGGTTCTGGACGCGGGACTCGCCCAGTACAACGGCGACGGATCCGGCTCGGCGCCAGGCCGCTACGGAACGCTCCGGATCCTGCTATCGCCGCCGGCTGCGGAGGAGACCTGGCGGGTGTACCTGACTTCGGCGTCCCGCGCCTACCGCAAGCCGCTAAAGCTCTCGACGGCTCCGGAGCCGACCCCGTACCGCAACCTGCTGGTTTCGCCAGTGGATCCGATCGGGCCGCCCACCACGCCCGGGCCAGCCGGAACCGAGTGGGCCGCGGCCGTGACGTCGTTCGCGGCGTCGGTAAGCTACAAGACCTCTGAAGCCGGTGACCAGCTCTACGGGTTTTCGGGGAGCTGGGCGGATCCCGCGGACACTAAGTACGCGGGCGTGTACATTGTCGCGCGGCCGACCGGGGGCGGCGCCGACATCCAGCTCACCGGGCTGATCCCCTACGGCCAACTAAGCTTCCAGACCGACTACTGGCCGGTGCGTTACAACTCGGAGAGTTTCGATCTCTACGCAGTCTCGGCGAACAAGTATTCGCAGCGCAA
Organism: uncultured Solibacteraceae bacterium; assembly: GCA_964471915.1. Classification (GTDB taxonomy): domain Bacteria; phylum Acidobacteriota; class Terriglobia; order Bryobacterales; family Bryobacteraceae; genus JAIEPW01. The sequence goes on from CAYYID010000063.1 coordinate 32,930, forward strand.
TTCGATCCAGGTGGGCGTCACGCCGAAGGTGACGGTGACGGTCCAGAAGCAGACGGGTCCGGCCGGCCAGGAGTACGCTCCGAACGTCACGAACTTCGCCTGCGTAGTGGATTACTCCGTGGACGAGGCGGGCGACGAGCGCTATCGCTTTCGAGGCTCCTGGACGCTGCCGGCCGACCGCTCCAAGTTTCGCGGCGTGAACGTAGTTCTGAACGTGGCAGGCGCGCAGGAAGTGATTCTCGCCAAAGAGTACGACGGGGCGACCGCCTTCACCACCGACTGGTGGCCCGTGCCGGACGTCGCGATCACCGTCAACATCTTCGCGTTCTCGGTCGATGCCAACAACCGGCAGAACTCCTGGACCGCTTCGACGCCGGCGGCGAGCTTCACGGTGCAGCGGCAGGGCAACGGTGGCACGAATACCGAATACGCGCCGCACGTCACGGGCTTCAGCGCGACGGTGGTGTACACGGTCAACGAGGCTGGCGTCCAGCGCTACGGTTTCTCGGGCAGCTGGACCAACCCGGTGGATAAGAGCCGTTTTCGCGGGGTGTTCATTGTCGCGCGGATCGCTGGCCAGAACGATCGGATCCTCGCCAAAGAGTACGAAGGGGCGACTTCCTTCCGGACCGACGACTGGCCAGTGCCGGACAGCTCCGAAACCTGGGACATCTATGCGGTCTCGGCCGACGCGAACAACCGCATGAACTCCATCGGTTTCGCAACGCCGCGGCAGACCGTCACGGTGCAGAAGCAGGTCTCCGGGAGCCTGAAGCTTAACCGGGCGGACGCCTTCAGCTTCAACGCGGCCGAGTTTCAGATCTCCGGCCCGGTATTCGAGCAGAAGGCCATCAACGCGGACAAGGTTACGATCGGGACCACGCTCAAGGTAGGCGGCGGAGCGACGCCGAAGCCGGGCAAGGTCGGCGTGTTCAATGCCTTTGATCAGATCATCGGCTGGATCGGAACGGACTCCGGCTACCAGGGCGGCTGGTTCAAAGAGTTGCGCGTCGGCGGTTCTTCGCCGGCGAGCGCGAAACTGGTGGCGGATTCGAATGGGAACCTGGTGATCTCAGGGGCGACGTTCACCCTGAACCTGAACGGCGTCACCACCACGATCGACAACGCCTTCGTGGGAGGGTACACCGGGCTCCGAGTGAAGAACAACTTCTCACAGGCCCAGAGCATGATCGGCGATGGGTGGATCCAGACCACGCGGGCCTCGGACGGCACGACGATGGTGTACATGGGGCAAAGCGGCTCCGCCGGCATGCTTTACGTCGCTGATGACTTCGGCAACGTGGGTGTCGAGCTTCGGGGAATCACCATCAGCAATCAAGGAAAGCAGGTGATCGGGCTTCGGCGCACCGGGTGGACATCGCCGGGCGGAGGCATCTCTCGCGCGTCTCTGATCGCCGAAACTGCCACCACCTACGATGTCGCCCTCCGGCTCTCCGCGCTCATCGTCGACTTGTGGGCCCACGGCCTCATCAGGGACATATGAAACTGCTTTATTTGCTTCTCGTTGTAGTTCTCGCGACCGCTGCGGACTATGTTCCTCGCGCCATGACGTACCCGCAGCCGCGGTTCATCGGCTCGTTCGAGACGTGGAAGGGCGGCCAAATCTGGCCTGTCTGGTTCCTAACCGCGAAACCCGGGACGGCGGTGCTGGTGGCGCGACTTCGCGTGATCGTGGATGGACGCGGGCAGGAAGCGCACTGCGAAAGCCGGCGACTTCCGGCTTCGGCGGCTCCTTACACCGGCTTCTGTTTCGTCGTCTTTCCCGAAGGTGCCCGGCTCGAAGGGCTGGACATCGCCGAGTACGAGGATTCACAATTCCAGAAGGCGGAGGTGGTTCCCTAGATGCCCAAAGACTACACGGTAACGCTGCCGGACGAAGCCGCGGCGTCGCTTGAAGCGTTCTGCGCGGACAAGTTCGACAACCCCGAAACGGACGCGGACGGAAACCGGGTGCAGCGCAAGCTGTACCCCGACGGCGCGGCGAGCTGGATTGGCAGAGTCGTCGCGCGGGAGCTGGCGCCGATCCTACAACACTCCGGCGCCGTCGGCCAGGCGCACCGGCAGAAGATGGAGCAGGCGCGCGCACTCCAGATCGAGGCCGAGGCGATGCTCGCGCCGGCCGTCGGCGTCGTCGAGAAGAAGAAGTGAAGCTGGTACCCCTCGAGGAAAAGGAGCGGGCTATCGTCGGCGCCATGCTCACCGAGCGGGCCGCGGTCGAGCAGCAGCTCATCGGAGCCCTTCGGCTTATCGTCCGGCAGAAGGGGCTCGAAGGAGAGTGGGGGCTGTCGGCCGACGGCCAGGCGCTCGTCGCCCGCGAAGAAAGTCCGCGGCCATCTTCGGCTGCGCAAACCCCTGAAAAACCGTAGCGATGTCCGATCCTGGCTCCCGCTGAACTACTCGCGGGCCTAGCCAGGGAGGGCCGTCCCTCCGCACCATGTGCTCATGGGACGCAGCCTTTTGCTGATTGCGATCGCGGCCGTTGCGCTGGTGGCGCAGCATCCTTCGGGAGGCGGCAACGCCGGCGGCGGCACCGGTTCCCCGCCCTATCAGGCGTCGTTCTCGGCCGTCACCACGCTCACGGTCACGGCGGCGACCCACGGCAAGGGGACCCAGCCCTACGTGGATGGCTGCTGGGATAATGCGACCCCGCGCAACGCGATCGCGCTGAGCGCGAACTATCCGACGGTGGCGGCCAACGGCGACGTCGTGGTTGCCTGGACGGGCTCCAAGACCGGCTACTGCCTGATCGCCAGCGGGAGCGCGAGCGGTTCCGCCGGTGGCGACCTCACGGGAACCTACCCGGCGCCGGCGATCGCCGCCGGAGCGGTGACGACGGCGAAGATCGGGGATGGCCAGGTGACGGCCGCCAAGATCGCGGCGGGCGACAAGACGGGCGCGGGATCAAAGATCGTCACGGCCGGGTCCACGCCGGCGGACGGCTGCGCGACTTTTGCCAGCGGCAACCTCGGCTCGACGGGTTTGGTTTGCGGCGGGGGCGGCGGCGGGGCGGTCAGCTCAGTCTACGGGCGCACCGGCGCGGTGACGGCGCAATCGGGAGACTACAGCGCGGGCCAGGTCGCCAACACACCGGCGGGCGCGATCGCGGCAACAACGGTGCAGGCCGCGCTGAACGAGCTGGACACCGAGAAGCAGGCCGCGCTGGGGTTCACGCCCGAGAACAGCGCGAACCGGGGCGCTGCGAACGGCTACGCGCCGCTCGATTCGGGAAGCCGGGTGCCGGCCGCCAGTCTTGGCAGCGGAACCGCAAACGGCTCCACGTTTCTAGCAGGTGACCAAACGTATAAGAGCGTCACCGGCCAGGTACAGGTGCAGAACGACGCCGTCAACGTCGGATCGCCGCGCGGCACGATCGACATGACGTCGAGCACGGGCTTGACGTTCAACATCG
>CAYYID010000064.1:0-35324 GCA_964471915.1 uncultured Solibacteraceae bacterium
GGCAGCGGCTGGCCCTTGTCAAGCCCTCAATTTACACTCTGAATTTTACGCGGCCCGCCGCCGTGGGCCTTTTCCAGACCATTGCCTATCTGTTGCGCGGTAAGTCCGGTTGATTGTGGACGGACGGCGAAGTTCACCCCAACAATCTGTCTTTATTCTTGACTCCGGGCGCGGAAAGTGATCGAATCAAGGCGACGCGAGTGAGGTACCCGCCATGCCTGGACGTATCACGTTCGCTGCATTCATTCTTCTCGGCGGTTTCGCGGAACTGTTGGCCCAACCCGCCGGACTGCCGTACCGCCCCCTGTTCGCCGAATACTCGACCGCGCTCGACCGGATCATCATGGCGTCCGACAACCCGCCACAGGTGCACGTGTACGAACCCGTCACCCGGACGACCCTGTCGGTTACCTTGGCCAAACCCCCGCTGTCGCTGCGCCTGACGCCGGACGGGCAGCGCGCGATTGTCGGTCAGGACGCGCTGGTTACGCTAGTGAATCTGAACAATCTCTCCATCGAACGCAGCTATCCCGTGGCTTTCGCGGTAACCCAGGTGGATGGGAACGGAACGTGGATCTGGGCACGCGGCAGCGACTGGGGAGTGGCGGTTTCGATTCAGATCGCGAACGGCGCGGTGACGCCCTACACCCAGGGCGGCCGCCTCGGCGACGGACGTTTCAGTACCCGGCTGAACGCGCTGTTCATCACCGATACCTATTCCGGTGGCGTCACGAAAGTGGACGTGAGCAGCGGCCCGCTCGGTCTCCAGACGACCAGTAACACCACCGCGTTTTCCGGCTGCTCACCGCTGCTGCTCAACGCCGCGCAGTCCGCCGTCATCACTGGGTGCGGAGGGATTTGGGAGACCGGGAACACGGCGACGGACGCGCTACGAAGCTTGACCCGGCTCAACGCTTTCGCCAGCGGTTCGGCGGCTTTCCGGGCCTTGGCAGAGTCCCCGTCCCGCGGGCAGATCGGGGCGATCCCGAATTCCAGTTTCTATTCGAACCTCGACGAATCCTGGGTATGGTTGTTTGATAACGGATATTACAATCCGGCCGGACGGGTCGCGCTGTCCGAATACGGCGGAGGGCACCGGGCACGAGGGCGCTGGTTGTTCTTCAACAACGCTTCTTCGGTTCTGTACGTGATCAGCCAGGCCGACGCCACCGCCAATCTCACCCTCGACTTCGGCGTACACACCATCCCCCTCGATCCACCCACTCCGTGCGGAGCGCTGGTGAACCCGACCGCCGCCAGCGCGCCCGCGGGCGGTATCATGGGCACCTTGAGCGTGACGGCCGGCCGTGATTGCCGCTACGTCCCGAATCCGGATTCGGCCTGGCTCCAGGTGGTCGACCCCGGTCTCGGTTCCGGCAACAACACCCTGACGTACATCGTGCGGCCGAATTTCGGCACCGCGCCCCGCACCGGCTCGATCGCGATCGGCGGCGCGACTTTCACCGTCACCCAGGACGGGGCGACGGCGCTGGGACCGCTGCGGCGCCTCGGCTACCCCGTTGCGGCGGCCGAGTATTCACGCCCCCTCGACCGCCTGGTTCTGGTCTCCTCCAACCCGAGGGAGCTGCACCTCTACGACCCTGTAACCGGGGACGATCAGATCCTGTCGCTGCCGCGGCCGGCCACGTCGGTCGCAGTGAATCCGGCGGGCAACCAGGCCGTTGTCGGACACGACGGATTCGTGTCGTACGCCAGCCTGAACCCGCTGCTGCTGGCGAACATCTACAGCGTCTACAACACCACGCAGTGGATACAACTGGGACGGACCGGCTTCGCGTACTTCAACACCGGCAATTACTACTACAACGCGTTCGCGCTCAACCTCACCAACCGGGCCCTAACTATGTTCTCCACCAGTTCCAACGGCCGGATGGAATTGGCGGCTTCGGGCGACTTCCTCTACACCAACTCCAGCTTCGGCAAGTGGGACGTTCGCCAGGGTGCGCCGGTCTCGGTTCCATCCAACCAGGCTTTCTACTACGGCTGCGAAGCGGCCTGGTTTCTACCCGACGGCCTCCGTTTTCTGAACACCTGCGCACAATTGTATGACGTGTCCTCGTTTCCGGCGGCGGCTCCGGTCTACGCTGGCGCCGTAGCCGGTCTGTCGGCCGTCCAAACAGCCGATTACGCGGCAGCCAGACGCTCCTTCGCCCTGGCCCCGTCGGCGTACCAATCCCCCGTGAATCAGCTTCGGATCGTGGGAGACCAGTTCCTCGCTCCCGCGGGAACACTGACGTTCCCGCAGTTGACCATCGGCACCGGTTCGAACGTCGCCTACCCGCTCTGGACCTTCTGGAACAACGCGCAGGACAGCATCGTCACCGTTTTGCGCGCGGGGGATGGCAGTGCGTCATCCGCCTATTTCGTTCACGTCCTCTCCGCCAATCCGCCGGACCCCGGGTGCACCATCACGCCGCAGCGCACCCTGGTCGGAGCCTCGCTGAACGGCGGCTTCGACTCCGTCAGCGTCGTCGCCGGACCCTCCTGCGCGTGGCTCGCCTCCACCACGGCGAATTGGATCACCGTCACCTCCGGCGCCTTCGGCATCGGGTCCGCCAACATCGCCCTCTCCATCGCCGCCAACACCACTGGCGCCCCCCGCTCGGCGACCCTGAACGTCGCCGGCACGAACGTCACCATCACCCAGGCTGCTGTCGCCTGCACCTACGCGATCTCCGCCAACGCTTTCAGCGCCGGCGCGGGCTCCACCGCGGGATCGGTGAACGTCACCGCTCCGGCGGGCTGCGGCTGGAACGCCATTTCCAATGCCGCCTGGATCACCTTCTCCGGCGCCAGCGGCATCGGCAACGGGACCGTCAACTTCTCGGTCGCCGCCAACACCGGATCCACGTTCCGCACGGGCACCTTCACCGTCAACGGACTGCTGTATACGGTTACGCAAGCGCGCCAGGGCGCTCCGGACCCGATCTTCAACGACGTGCCGCCGTCTTCGCCGTATTACGACTACATCGCGCAGATGTCGCAGAACAACATCACGGCCGGGTGTTCGGCGAATCCGCCGCTGTACTGCCCGGACACGCCGGTGACGCGGGCGCAGATGGCGGTGTTCATCGTGGCGGCGCTGAACAAGCGGCTGGGGACGACGTTGACCTACTCGCCCACGCCGTACTTCAACGACATGCAGCCGGTGAGCGGATACTTCCCGTTCGTGCAGCGGATCAAGGAACTCGGCATCACCGCGGGCTGCTCGATAACGCCGCCGTTGTACTGCAGTGACAACTCGATCACCCACGGGCAGATGGCGGTGTTCATCATCGCCTCGTGGATGCAGGCGAACAACCTGACGAGTTTCACGCATCCCACGACGCCGTACTTCACGGACGTGCCGGCGACGCACCCGTTCTTCCGGTTCATCCAGAAGATGCGGGAACTCGGGTTCTGGAACGGCTGCTCGGCGAACCAGTACTGCGACGGCGCGGCCGTGACGCGCGCGCACATGTCGCCCATGATCATGAAGGGCATCCTGGGGGCGCCGTAGGCGCACCCCGCAAAGACGCGCGGCCCCACGTTGCATAGGAAAAGGGTGCCCCGCAAACTCCACCTTGGCGCCGCCGTCGTATTGATGCTTCTCGGGGTGGCTCACGCCGCCGGACACCTGCAACTGGTGCAACTGCAGGCCGCGAACCCTGCCGAGCAGCAGCTCTTCGACCTGATGACCAGCTACAAGACCGACCTGGGAGCGGGTTTCGTCCGCAGCATGTTCGACCTGCTGGCCGGATTCAGCCTGACGTTCTCGATTCTTCCGCTCGGCTTCGGGCTGGTGAACTGGGTGGTGGCGCGGCGGGGCGAGGCCGGACTGCGCCGGGCGGTCGCCGGGATCTCGGCGGTGGTTTTCGGGGCGGAAACCGTGGTTGGGTTTCTGTACTGGTTCCTGCTGCCGATCCTGTTCCTGGCGGCGGCGACGCTGCTGCTGGCGGGGGCGGCGTTGCGGAAGCCCGAGGGAGACGCGCCATAGCCTGGCCAGAAGCGCGATAGCTTAGACTGAAGGCGCATGTTCACCCGCAACCCCTGGGAGCACCTCCGCGCGGCCACCCCGGCGCGGATCGCCCTCGGCCGCGCGGGGCACGCGCTCCCCACCGCCGAACTCCTCGACTTCCGGCTGGCCCACGCGCGCGCCCGGGATGCCGTCCACCTGCCGTTGGATACCGCCGAGATCACCGGGCAGATGGACGTGCCATGTGCGCTGCTGCATAGCGCCGCTCCGGACCGCGCGGCCTATCTCCGCCGTCCCGACCTCGGCCGCCGGCTCGATGCAACGTCGCGGGACCGGGTCATCCTCCAGCCGGGCGCCACCGCCTGGGTGCTCTGCGACGGACTTTCCGCTCTTGCCGTCCACCGCCACGCCGCGCCGCTGCTCGAAGCGTGCGCCGCCGAAGGTCCCGTGTACGTGGTCGCGCAAGGGCGGGTGGCCATCGGCGACGAGATCGGCGAGCGCGCGCAGGCCGCCGCCGTCATCGTGCTGATCGGCGAGCGGCCGGGGCTAAGTTCACCCGACTCCCTCGGCGTCTACCTCACCTGGGCGCCCCGCGTGGGCCGCTCGGACGCCGAACGGAACTGCATCTCCAACATCCGGCACGAGGGCCTGGCCTACCGGAATGCCGCCGCGCGAATCGGCTGGTGGCTGGAGGCCGCGAAGGCGCGGGGGCTCAGCGGGGTCCGGCTGGGCGGAGCGGGCGAGCTCAAGTAAGTTTTCTGGAATCCGGGTCTCGCGGGTCTGCATCCAACCAGATGAAGATTACTTCATCTTCTAATCTGTCCGTGTGCACTTTTTCCCTTGCGATTCTGGCTTCTATTTAGTATCAGTGTGTTAGCCCGGGCGCAGAGCCTCATCGTGGGCATTCCGTCGACCGATATCGCTAAGAAGAAAGAATTCGTCCTGGCGCATGAATCCCAGTACAACCGCCTGACCAGCGGCAATTATTGGAACAGCTTCACCTTCGCCACCTATGGGATCGGCAAGCGGACCGAGCTGGCCGCCAGTGTGTACGGCGTCAGCACCCCCCGGTCGAACAATACGTCGATCGGCATCGGCTTCAAGACCGCGCTGCCGGAGTTGCGGACCGGCTGGGCCGAGAAATGGGAGCTGCGGTCCACCGTCGGCTTCATGCTGCCCATTTCCTTTGAAGGCCGCGGCGTGGGGTATTGGGCCTACTCGAACGCCAGCATCCGGATTCCCGGCGCGCGGACGCGGCTCACCGCGGGGCCGAGCTTCGGCACCAGCCAGATCTTCGGGCGCCGGAAGTACTCGACGATGGTGGGCTTCGAGCAGCCGGTAACGAAGCGCTGGAGCGTGGTGGCGGACTGGTTCAGCGGGACGCACGACCTGGCGGCGGGGATCTTCGCGTTGAGCTGGCAACGGGACCCGAAGACGCTGATCATCTTCGGCTATAAGGTCGCCAACAACGCGCAGAGCGGGAAATCGGCGCTGATGATCGAGGTGACGCGGAGCTTCGGCGGGCACCACTAGCGGCAAGTGGTTGACAAAGTCAAGTATTGATCGTTGACTTTGTCAACCATTTGACCTCGTCTGCGGACTTTGACCCCGTTTCCGCTGAGGCCAGCGGGCCCTGCGCTAGCTGGGGCGCTGACCGAAGACTTTGGCGGCAATGGCGCCGCCGATCGAAGCGAGCAGCGTGAACTGCAGGAAGCTCGCCACCAGGCTGAGGATCAGCTTGCCGGGATCGCGCATCCCTTCCAGCGTGTCGCGCGCGGCCTGTTCTGTAAGGCCGGCCTTGCGCATCCCGTCAATCAAGGCATCGCGCGCGCCGGGATCGGAGAGCGCGAGCGCGGTGACCGCGAACAGGAATCCGGCCAGCAGGAAACTGAAAAACCCGGTGAACCAGCCGAGGCGGAGTCCGTTCAGAACTGAGACCGGCTGCGGGCTCTGGTTGCGGTAGAGCATCACGGCGACGAAGCCGCCGAAGACGATCCCCACGATGGCCAGCGCGGGCGTGATCATCACGAACAGCGCGGAGCAGAGAAACACCACGGCGCCGCCGATCATTGCGGTGCGGAGCAGGAGGCCGCTGTTCAGCCCCTGGGGCTGGGGTTCAGGCAGGGGAAGGTCGGCGCGCAGTTCCGCCTCGCGGGCCGCCGGGGGCGGCTCGGGCACGACCAGGTCGTCACGCTGGGGCTTGCCACAGCGGTGGCAGAACAGCGCATCGGGCGGTAATTCGGCGCGGCAGGAGCAACGGGCCACAAATCCAGTTTGACACAGCCTCGCGCCGTTGGATTAGCCTAAGAACTTAATTCTCATGCCCTCTCCCTCGATACTCGTGCTCTCGGATCCGCGTGCGCCCTTTCTCAAGGCGCTGGACCGGCTCAGCGGCGAACCGCATCTGCTGGTCACTTCGGACCGCGAGCGGGCGCTGGGCTTTGCACCGGCAGTGGACATTATTCTCACCGCCACCTTCAAGCCAGACCTGGCGCAGGCGTCGATTCCCGTGGCGAAGCGCCTGCAATGGATTCATTCGCTCGCCGCCGGCGTGGAACCGCTGCTGCTGCCGGAAGTGCTGGCCGGCGCCATGATCCTGACGAACGGGCGGGGCGCGTACGCGCGGCCGCTGGGCGAGTGGGCGCTGCTGGCCGCCCTGTACTTCGCGAAGTTCGTCCCGCAGCGGCTGGGCGAGCAACGGGAGAGAAAGTGGAACCCGACCGACGTCGATGAGCTGTACGGCAAGACGATGGGCATCGTCGGCTACGGCGAGATCGGGCGGGCGTGCGCGGAGCGCGCCAAAGCGTTCGGCATGAAGATCCTGGGGCTGCGGCGGCGGCCCGAGCTGTCGCCCAACGACCCGCTGCTGGAGCGGGTGTACGCGCCGGCGCAATTGCATGAAGTGATCGCGCAGGCGGACTTCCTGGTGCTGGCGGCGCCGAACACGCCGGCCACGGTGCAGATGATCGGCGCGCGGGAGATCGCGCTGCTGAAACCGAACGCCGTGCTGATCAACGTCGGGCGCGGGTCCCTGGTGGACGAAGCCGCGCTGGTGGAGGCGCTGCGCACCCGGCGGATCCTGGGCGCGGGGCTCGACGTCTTTGCGACGGAGCCCCTGCCGCGCGAGAGCCCGCTGTGGGAGCTGGACAACGTTCTGCTCTCGCCGCACACCGCCGACCGGACGCCGGGCTGGCTGGACCGCGCCATCGAGGTCTTCGTGCGGAACTACGAGAGGTTCCGGCGCGGCGAGCCACTTGAGAACATCGTCGACAAACTCGCCGGTTACTGACCCGGTCCACTGCGGTTTCGCGCGCTAACGGCAGAGGAGAACTCCGCCATGCCGGATCCGCTCGTGATGCAGGCGAACTTCATCTGCAAGAAAGACAACCTGGCGACCTGCATCCCGTCGTCGGACCAGGTGATCAGCATCAGCCAGCCGGTGGGGTTGGGCCCCAAGGCCAAGAACCTGCCTGCGGACGTCCTGACCATTCAGAAAGCCTTGAACAAGATCCCGGTGCTCCATGGCGGACCCAAGACGCCGGTGCCGGAGACCGGGACGCTGGTGAACCAGCAGTCGGATTCGACGATTGCGGCCATCCAGCAGTTCCAGATCAAGCAGTTCGGCTGGTCCGGCGCGGACGGCCGCGTGGACCCCGGGCAGCAGACCATCAACCGGATGAACCAGATCCTGTTTTCGAACCAACCCGTGGACCCCGCCGCGCACGCCGAGATCAAGGTCCAGATGGTGCAACACCTGGATCTGGTGGCCCGGGGCGTGTACGCCGCGCAAGCGACGCTGATGTCGGCGATGACGCCGCAGGGCGGGCTGCTGCAGTTCCTGAGCAATACGGCGAACGACCGCCTGAACCGCCATTTCAAGCTCGACAGCCTGGGCCAGACGGCGCGGGCCAAGGCGATCCGCGACATACAGGGCGTGTTCACGATGTTCTCGAACGTGCTGCGGATGCCCGGAGCCCTGGGTCCCGGCGCCTTCGAGATGGACCCGTCGGGCGATCCGCGGGTGGCGTTCACGTTCGGCAACGGCTTCTTTCTGCAAGGCAAGACGGACCCCAAGCGCAAAATCCCGCTGGACCGGATCTACCTGGGACGGCGGAGCTTCTTCGCGCTGGGGGACCGGGACTTTTGCGCGTTCATCATGCTGCACGAGATGGCGCACTTCGTCGGCTTTCCCGGCGGGTCGCTGATTCTGGATGAAGGCCGGGGCTGGTTCAGCGACGACACGATCAAGAAGCTCTCGGTGCAGCAGCGGCTGCACAACGCCGACAGCTACGCGACATTCGCGACAGAATGCCGGACGGGATCCAGCCAGAAGCCGCCGTACGTGAAGGCGGCGACCACCTCGCGGTGAGTTCGGGAAACCCTAGGCTAAAACTCAGGGAAACGCCGGGTGGTATCCCGCCCAGTGACCGGGCATGCTGGAGAAGGTGAAGCTCGAATTTCGCAAGTCGGGATGGCTGCTGGCGATGGCCATGGCGGCGCTCGCCGGTACGGCCATGAACTGGTCGCAATGGACCGGAGGGGGCGGACCGGAACCGGGCAGCCTCTACTCCATCGGGTCGCAGGGCGGCGCGGGATTCAAGGTGGTGAAGGTGCTGGCGCGGGATCCGGGGTTGGTTCATGTCCGGCTGTACGGGAACCAGTTCGCGGAGCGCCCGAAGTCCATCCGGGTGGAGGATTTGCGAACCGGGAGCGCCGAATCGGCGGACAATTTCGGAATCGCGCACCTGCCGGTGGGTGAAGCGATTTTCACCTCCTGGAAGCCCCAACTGCTGCTGAAGGCGCCCGTGACCGACGACGAACTGGCCGGATACCGCGCGTGGAAACAAGGCGGCAACCCGGCTTCCGCGACCCGCTGACAACTTCCTTACCGAATCCTGACCCGGCCGGACTTGGACTGCGCGAGCCCGGCCCTTATACTCCGGCGTGGGGGGAAAGTGAACGTGAAGATTCGTGTTTCGCTGCTTGCCGCATGCGCCGGAGGGCTATTCGCCGGCCCGGCGTTTCACCAGGAGGTGCTGCCGATTCTCCAGCGGCACTGCCAGGATTGCCACCGGCCCGGGGAGGCGGCGCCCTTCTCGCTCCTGACGTACCAGGATGCCCGGCCGTGGGCCAAGGCGATCAAACAGGCAGTAGTAACCCGGAAGATGCCACCGTGGTTCGCCGACCCGAAGCACGGCCAGTTCCTGAACGACCCGAGCCTGTCGGCAGCCGAGATCAAGACGATCGGTGACTGGGTGGACGCGGGTGCGCCGGCCGGGGACGCCGCGAAGGCGCCGCCCGCGCGCCAGTTCGCCCAGGGCTGGCGGATCGGCGTGCCGGACACAGTGTTGGAAGCCAAGCCGTTCTCGATCCCCGCGTCAGGCGAAGTGGAGTATCAGTACCTGGTGCTGCGGCTGCCGTTCCGGGAGGATCGCTGGATCCAGATGGCGGAGGCGCGCCCCGGCGCGCGGGAACAGGTACACCATATCCTCGTGTACGTCCGGGAACCGGATTCGAAGTGGATGCGCGAGGCGCAGCCGGGCGCATGGTATCTGCCGCAGCGGGCGGCAGGGGTGAAGACCACGGACGTGGTGCCGGGGGACATCCTGGCCGGCTACGCTCCAGGAACGCCGCCGCAGATCATGCCTCCCGGGTCGGCGATGCTGGTGAAAGCGGGCTCCGACCTGGTGATCCAGATGCACTACACGACGAACGGCAAGCCCGCGCTGGACCGGACCCAGATCGGACTGACGTTTGCGAAGGCGCCGGTGGAGAACCGCGTGCTGACTCTCGCGGTCCGGAACACGAACTTCGCCATCCCGGCGGGCGCGGGGGACCACAAACTGGCGGCCAGCATGACGCTGGACGAGAACGTTGCGGTGGTCGGTTGGGCGCCGCACATGCATGTTCGCGGCAAGGCCTTCGAGTACCAGGTGGTGTATCCGGACGGCCGCCGGGAAACGACGCTGCGGGTTCCGCGCTACGACTTCAACTGGCAACTGCTGTACGCGCTTCGGGATCCTCTGCTGCTGCCCAAGGGCACGCGGATCGAGTGCACGGGAACGTTCGACAACTCGGCGAATAACCCGTACAATCCGGACCCGAAGCAGGTGGTGCGTTGGGGCGACCAGAGTTGGGAAGAGATGATGCTCGGGTTCGTTTACGTGGCCGTACCCGCGAAGGCCGACGCCAGCCGCCTGGCGCGGCAGTCTCCGGCGACGGAGTGACGCGGGGGTGCGCGGCGGGACCGGGTACGGGCGCTGTATCCTGGTAGCTCATTATGCGCGCCTTCGAAATCCAGAAGTTTGGCCTCGATAACCTGACGCTCGCCGAGCGGCCCGATCCGCAGCCGGGACACGGGCAAGTCCTGATCCGCATCCGGGCGGTATCGCTCAATTTCCGCGACCACCTGATGGTGGCCGGGGCCTACAACCCGAAACAGAAACTGCCGCTGATCCCGTGCTCGGACGGGGCCGGGGAGGTGGTGGCGGCAGGTCCCGGAGTCACCCGGGTGAAGGCGGGGGATCGGGTGATGGGCGCGTTCTCGCAGACCTGGATCGCCGGGGAGCCGATGCGGGCCAAGCTGGCGGGCACACTCGGAGGTCCGCTGGATGGCATGCTGGCCGAGCAGGTGGTGCTCGACGCAGAGGGCGTGACGCCGATTCCGGCGCACCTCTCGTACGAAGAGGGCGCGGCGCTGCCGTGCGCGGCGGTGACGGCGTGGCACGCGCTGGTGGTGCAGGGCGGCCTGAAGGCCGGCGACACGGTGCTGGTGCAGGGGACCGGGGGCGTTTCGATCTTCGCGCTGCAGTTCGCCAAGATGTTCGGCGCGCGGGTGATCGTGACGTCGTCCTCGGATGAGAAACTGGCCAAGGCGAAGGCGCTCGGCGCCGACGGGTTGATCAACTACAAGACCACGCCGGACTGGGAGAAGCCGGCGCGGGAGCTGACGGGCGGCGTGGGCCTGGACCATATCATCGAGGTGGGCGGCGCGGGGACGCTGGGCAAGGCGCTGAAGTGCGTGCGCATCGGCGGGATCGTGCACGTGATTGGGGTCCTGTCGGGGAACGCTCCGTCGGACTTCAGCGTGATCCCGATCCTGATGCAGAACATCCGGCTGCAGGGCGTGCTGGTGGGCAGCCGCGAGACGTTCGAGCAGATGAACAAGGCGATCGCGCAGAACGGCTTGAGGCCGGCGATCGACCGGACGTTCCCGTTCGCCGAGGCGCGGGCGGCGTTCGCGCACATGGGCGCGGGGGCGCACTTCGGCAAAATCGTGGTGACGGTGTAAGGGAGGCGGGATGCCGAAGCTGATTCCCGGGCCCACGGCGATTCCCGTGCCCGGCAACAAGATTATCCACGAGTACGTGGGACGGTTGAACACCGGGGACCGCGGCGTGAGCATCGCGCACATGCGGAGTCCGGCGGGCTGGTCGGAGCCGGGACAGCGGCCGGAGTTCGATGAGTATACCCTCGTGTTCCGGGGGAGGCTGCGCGTGGAGCACGAGGGCGGGTTCATCGATGTCGCCGGGGGGCAGGCGATTCTGGCGGAGAAGGGCGAGTGGGTGCGGTATTCGACGCCGACGGCGGAGGGCGCGGAGTATGTGGCGATCTGCCTGCCGGCGTTCGGATTGGAGACGGTGCACCGGGACGAGTGAGGGCGGGTCGATAGCGCGCGCGGTGGACTTTGGCGCCGGCTAGGAAGCCGTAAAACACTAATCACTGGCGCGGACTTTGGCCCCCGCCTATACCGGCGGGGGCTCAGGAGGGATCGCCGGCCGGGGGCTGAAGCGCGGATGGCGGCCTCGATCCGCGGGGCGGCGAAGTCGGCAAGGCGGCCTGACGCGGGCGGCGCCGCTACGAATTCCCTCATGGCGGCAAACAACGCGGTGTTTCCGGCGATGGCCGCGTCGTAACGGGAGAGGCCCTCGGCGAACCGCTCCACGATCTCGGCCGCCAGCGCGAGATGCGCCTCCCCGAGCCGCCGCTCGGCCTGCTCGTCTCCGGCGCGCCAGCGGGCGATCATCTCCCGCTCTTCGTCCGGCGACAACGGCGGATAAGTCGTTTCGCGGCGAAACACCGTCCAGGCGTCGTACTCCATCGGCTCCTCACCCGACATAAGCGTCGGCCTCGATTTCGACCAGCATCCGCGGATCGATCAGCTTCGAGACCTCGACCAGCGAAGTCGCCGGGCGGATGTCGCCGAAGAACTCGCCGTGCGCGCGGGCGACCTCTTCCCAGCGGGAAATGTCGGTGACGAACATGCGGGTGCGAACGACGTCCTCGAGGCGCGCCCCGGCCTTTTCGAGCGCCGCCTGCACGTTGCGCAGCGTCTGGACCGCCTGCGCATAGGCATCGCCTTCGCCGGCGATGCCGCCGTCCGGGAGCGTGGCCGTGGTGCCGGAGACCCAGATGTGCGGGCCGATGCGCACGGCGCGGGAGTAGCCGGCGACCGGCTCCCACTGGGTGCCCGAGGAAATCAGCCGGCGGCTCATGGGGCGTTACTGCTCCAGCTTGGCGAGATAGTACAGCGGCAGCGGGGCGAAGTCCGGGCAACCGGGCGAGGGCTGCCACACCAGGATCGCCAGGCCGACCACTTCGGCCTGGTGCTTCTCGATGATGGCCTTGAGTTCCGCCAGCTTCTTGCCGGTGCGGAGGATGTCGTCCACCAGCAGGACCTTCTCGCCGGCGCGCGGCTCGATGCCGGCGCGGAAGTGCTGGGGCTCGTTTTCGTTTTCGCGTTCGGCCCAGTAGACCTGCTTGGCGCGCAGCGCCTCGCAGAGACCGTAGGCGACGGGCAGGCCGCCGGTGGCGGGCGCGACGATCGACAGCTCCGGGATCATGGCCCGGAGTTCGGTGTTGGCGCGGCAGAGCCGCGACAGGCCGACGCTGAGGATCTTGGCGTACTGGTAGTAGCGCATCGTCGCGGCGACGTCGAGGTGCTCGTCGCCCCACATGCCGATGGGCTCCACGCGGCCCTTGCGCAGACCGCCGGTCTTGCGCAAAATCTCGATCACTTCTTCTTGCGAAGGAACCAAATTCATAAGAGTTTCAGTGCGCTCCCCGGCCGCTCAATACCTGCGGAATGGTCTGCAGCAGGATCTTCCAATCCAGCGCGAGCGACCAATTATCGATGTACTGCATATCCAGCTTCATCCAGGTCTCGAAATCCAGCCTGTCCCGGCCCGAGACGGCCCAGAGGCAGGTCAAGCCCGGGCGCATGCGGAGCCGCCGCCGCTGCCAGCGCTGGTACTGCTCCACTTCGCCCGGCACGGCCGGCCGCGGACCCACCAGCGACATGTCGCCCTTGAGGACGTTCCACAACTGCGGCCACTCGTCGATCGAGAATTTCCTCAGCCATTTTCCCACGCCGGTGAGGCGGGGATCGTTGGCGATTTTGAACACGACCTGGTCGCGCTCGTTCAGGTGGGCGACGGACTCTTTCAGCTCCTCGGCGTCCTGGCGCATGGAGCGGAATTTGTAGACCGTGAAGCGGCGGCCGTTGAGGCCGCAGCGCGTCTGGCGGAAGATCGCCGGGCCGGGCGAAGTGAGGCGGACCAGGAGCGCCGTCAGCAGCAGCAGCGGCGCGAGCACGGCGAGCGCCGTGGCGGCGATCAGCACATCGAGGATCCGTTTCAGCAGGAGGCGGAGTTCGTCGTGCGGCGTGGCGGAAAAGGTCAGCAGCGGACGCGCGCCCAGCCGCTCGAGGTACACCTCGCTGTTGACGTGCGGGAAGAAGTCCACAGCGATGTGCGTGCGGATGCCTTCTTCGTCGCAGAGGAGGAACAGCTCCTCGAGTTCCGCGAGTTTCTTGCCCTCGACGGCGAAGATGATCTCGTCGATCACGTGCTCCCGCAGCAACCGGGGCAGGGAGCGCAGGGCGAACACGGGATACTCGCGGCCCAGTTGCACCGGGGGGCCCTCTTCGTCGTCCAGGAACCCAAGCAATTCGATGCCGTAGTCGCCCGATTCCTCGAGCTGGCGGCCGACGCGGAGGGCGTTGTCGGTGCGGCCGGCCACCAGGACGCGCGCGGGTTCATGCCGGAGGAACGTGGCGATGCGGCGCGCGTTCAGCCGGAAGGCAACGACAAGGATGCCGCCGTAGACCAGAAAGAAGCCGAGAAAGAGGCGCGAGAGGTCCAGGCGCAGGGCGTACTCGAAGAGGACGATGGCGACGCCGGCGACGGCGGCCTGGCGCGCGGTGTCGCGCAGCGCGAGGCCCGCCGAAGCGCGTTCCGCGCGTTCGTAGATGCCGAGCCAGTAGCCGAGCGCCGCCCACACAACCATCGCCCAGCCGAGCAGCAGCGCCTTGACCGGGACGGTGAGGTAAAAAAGGAAACGGAGATCCGTCAGGCGGGTGCGGGTCTGGTACGCCGCCTCGAAGGCCACGGCGATGAGAAGCACCTCAGCCAGGCAAAGCAGAAGCTTCGTCTTGCGTTGGTGTCGGCTGAACACGTCCGCCCATTAGGATAGCAGGGCGCCGGGTTCAGGCAACGATGGTGAAGGCGGATTCCGTGCGGACGACGGGGCGGTACTGCGTGTCGCGCTCGACGGGGGTGCGGCCGGCCTCGCGGATGAGGCGCAGCAGGTCCTGGCGGCGCAGCGCCTGGCTGGTGGTGGCGCCGGCGTCGTGGTAGATCTTCTCTTCGACCACGGTGCCGTCGATGTCGTTGGCGCCGAAGCGGAGCGCGATCTGGGCGACCTTTTCGGTCATCATCACCCAGTAGGCCTTGATGTGCGGGATATTGTCGAGCACCAGGCGGCTGATGGCGATTTCCGTGAGGTCCATGAAGCCGGTGGTGGTTTCGATGTGCTCCAGCGGGGTGTTGGCCGGGTGGAAGGCCAGCGGGATGAAGGTGACGAAGCCCTTGGTTTCGTCCTGCAGCGCACGGAGCTTCACCAGATGATCCGCGCGGTCCTCCGGAGTCTCGATGTGACCGTAGAGCATGGTGCAGTTGGAGTGGACGCCCATCTCGTGGGCCGCCCGCGCCGTGTCGATCCACTCGTCGCCGGTGAGCTTGTGATCGCAGATGATGCGGCGCACGCGGTCCGAAAAGATTTCGGCGCCGCCGCCGGGCATCGAGTCCATGCCCGCGTCCCGCAAGCGCCGCAGCACTTCGCGGACGGAGAGTTTCTCGCGGCGCGCGAAGTAGCCGATCTCGACCATCGTGAAGGCCTTCAGGTGCACTTCCGGGTACCGTTGCTTCAGCCCGCGCAGCATCTCGCAGTACCACTCGAGGTTCAGCGTGGGATGAAGGCCGCCGACGATGTGGAACTCGGTGATGGCTTCGTGGTAGCCTTCGCCGGCGCGGTGCCAGATCTCCTCGTGCGACCAGGTATAGGCCGCGGGATCCGATTTCTTCTTGCCGAAGGCGCACAGGCGGCAGGAGGCGACGCAGACGTCCGTGGGATTGATGTGGCGGTTGACGTTGAAGTAGGTGACGTCGCCGTGCAGCCGCTCGCGCACCAGGTTGGCCATGTAGCCGATGGCCAGCAGGTCCGGGGAGCGGTACAGCGTCACGGCGTCCGCTTCGGAAAGGCGCTGCCCCGCGCGGACCTTTTCGAGCAGGGGAAGCAGGCGGCGATCCTCGAAAACGGGCTGCATAGGTGGGACTTTCAGGATAGCACCGGGTGGTTCCCGGCCTGGCCGGCGGCGGCGATGCGGAGGGCTTCTCGCTGAATGCCGCGCAACATGCCGCGGAAGACGATGTGGTGGAGCGGCACAACGGCATACCAGTAGAGCAGGCCGAAGAGACCGCGGGGCTTGAAGAGCGCCTTCTGCGTCAGCGTCGCGCGGGCGTTCGTGCCGGCCTGGACGCGGAACTCGAGCAGGGCCTCGCCGGGCAGCTTCATTTCCGCGCGGAGCGCCAGGTGGCGGTTGCGGTCGAAGCCGACGACGCGCCAGAAGTCGAGCGCTTCGCCGTAACCGACGCGCTCGGGGTCGCGGCGCCCGCGCCGGAGTCCAGGTCCGCCCGCGAGCCGGTCGATCCAGCCGCGCACGACCCACAGCCAGTCCGCCGCATACCAGCCGTGGCCTCCGCCGACGCGGCAGACGGCGGCGAAAACGGCCCAGTCCGGTGCGTCGACCGTGAGCGCGCGTTCATCGCGAAACAGCGTACCTCCGGCCCAGTCGGGATCGCCGGGCATCGGGCCGGCCATCGACCAGATGGTCTCCACCTGGTGGCTGGTGATCTGGGCCAGCGCGGCGTGGATCGCCTCGCGCACGGTGAGAAGTTTCTGGGGAATCAGTTCGACGATGCGGTTCTCGCGGCACACCACGGGGTTCTTCAGACCCTCGGCCAGCGGCCGGGCAATGTTCGAACTGAGCGGCGTGACCAGGTGGATCCAGTACGAGCTGAGGCGCGGAGTGAGCAGGGGAACGGGAATCACCCAGCGGCGCGGCAAGCCCAGTTCCTGCGCCATCACCTCCATGATTTCCCGGTAGCGGAGAACTTCGGGTCCGCCGATGTCGAAGACCTGGCCGGTGGTGGCCGGCGTCGCGAGCGCGGCGACCAGATACTGGACGACGTTCTGCACCGCGATCGGCTGGCACGGGGTGCTTACCCAGCGGGGCGTGACCATGACGGGCAGCCGGTCCACCAGATAGCGGAGGATCTCGAAGGACGCGGAGCCGGAGCCGATGATCATGGCGGCGCGCAGAACGGTGACGGGCACGCCGGCGGAGGCCAGCGCCGCTTCTACCTCCCGGCGCGAGGCCAGGTGCGGGCTGAGATCGGCGCCGGTTTCGCCCAGGCCGCCCAGGTAGATGATCCGCTGTACGGAGGCGCGGCGGGCGGCTTCCGCGAAGGCGTGCGCGAGTTCGAGGTCCTTCTGCTGGTAGGCGGCGCCGGCGGAGGTCATCGAATGGACCAGGTAGTATGCGGCGGAACAACCCTCCAAATGTTGGGCGAGCAGGTCGCGATCTTCCAGGGAGGTCTCGCGGATTTCCAGCGCGGGGTGGGCGGCCCATTCGCGGCCTTGCAGCTTACCGGCGGAGCGGACCAGGCAGCGCACCTCGTAGCCGGCTTCGAGCAGACGCGGGGCAAGCCTGCCGCCGATGTATCCCGTGGCTCCGGCGATGGCGACCTTGAGGGGAGGCACTTAGCGGTTCACCCGCCAGGCGAGGCCCCGCCACTCCAGGCGCACCGAAAGGCCCCGCGGGAAAAGCTTGCGGGCCGGAAACGCGAGGCGCGCGAAATGAAGCAGGGAAGACAGCGCCGGGAAGCGGGCCACGAAGCGTCCGTCCGCGCCGGTCAATTGGACGCGGTGGCCCGCATGCTCGACGGCGAGGTCCAGTTCAAGCGCGCGCAGGAGCCGGAGATCCATCTTTGGTCCGGATTTTCATGGTGCCGTTCAAGCGCCAGGTGGCGTGCTGCGCGCTGGGCGATGCCGAACTGGGCACCGCGACTTCCATGTTCTGGAACTCGTAGATGATTTCGGCGCCGCGGCCCGTGAGCCGGTCGTACAGGCCGATGGCGAGATCGGGCCAGGATGTCGTGTCCAGTTTTTCTTTTTCCATGCAGGTTCTCCTCGTCCAGTGAGATGCGGACGGGACCAGCCCTGAGTCAGTATATTCAGCGCGTAGCGCGGTTTCACGCGCCCGGGCGTCGCCACAGAATGTCGGCCGCCCAGAAGATCAGGAACAGCACGCTGACGTAGCCGTTGGCGGTGAAGAACGCGGCGTTCACGCGCGACAGGTCGTGGGGCTTGACGATGCTGTGTTCCCAGGCGAGCAGCCCCGCGATGGCGGCAATGCCCGCCGCGGCCAGCCAGCCGAGCCCGAAGCCAAGCGCGAGCAGCACCAGACACGTGATCATCCCGGCGTGCAGCACGCGGGCGGCGAGCAGCGCGCGCGCGATGCCCAGGCGCGCGGGCAGGCTGAACAGGCCGGCCTGGCGGTCGAAGGCGAAGTCCTGGCACGAATAGATGATGTCGAAGCCGGCGGTCCACAGGGTGACGGCGGCGGTGAGCCACAGGATGCGGGGATCCAGCGCGCCGCGCATGGCGATCCACGCGGCGGCGGGCGCGATGCCGAGCGAGAAGCCGAGCACCAGGTGCGACAGGCTGGTGAACCGTTTGGTGAACGAGTAGAAGCACACGATGGCGAGCGCCACGGGCGAGAGCAACAGGCACAGGCGGTTCAGCAGGGCGGCGGCGGTGACGAAGACGGCCGCGGCGGCCAGGAAGAAGCCCCAGGCGAAGGCGCGCGAGAGCAGGCCGGCGGGCAGTTGCCGCGCGGAGGTACGGGGGTTTCGCGCGTCGATGGCGTGGTCCAGAATGCGGTTGAAAGTCATGGCCGCGCTGCGCGCGCCGACCATGGCGACGACGATCCACAGGAGCTTCCAGCCGAGGCCCGCGAGCGGGGAACCCGCGTCGCGCCACGCCAGCAGGGCTCCGGTGAGCGCGAACGGCAGCGCGAAGATGGAGTGCTCGAACTTGATCATGTCGAGCGTCAGGCGCAGTTTGTCGAAGAAGCCAGGCAACGTTACCATCTTAGAGGATGCTTCGCACTGTTCTCTTGATGGCTTCTCTGTTGTTGGCCGCCTGCTCGGGGGGCCTCGAGACGATCGCGCCCGGCGAACTGACCACGCGCCTGGTGATCCTGCCGGACGGCACGCGGATCACGGCGGAGTCCATGCGCAAGGAACTCGACATGAGCCGCGGCATGATGTTCCGGGAGTCCCTGCCGGAGGATCGCGGGATGCTGTTCACGCACGGCGCGCCGGGGCGTTACTCGTACTGGATGTATCAGGTGAAGATTCCGCTCGACATCATCTGGATGGACGCGAAGGGCTATATCGTAGAGATCTTGCCGAAAGTCCCGCCGTGTCCGTCGAAGTCCGCGCGGGAGTGTCCGAGCTATGGCGGCAAAGAGGATGCACAGTACGTCCTGGAGCTGGCCGCGGGCGTAGCGGCGAAGCACGGGCTGCGGGTGGGCGACCGGCTGCAGTTTTAGGAGCGGCGCCGCACCGGGCGCTCGGTTCTTGGTGAATCGGCAGCATTATCGGACCAGGGTAGGGGCTGTGGAACAACGGCCACATCGAGAATCGCGGCGGCGTTTACTACGTCCGCGGGACGCGCATTTCGCTCGATTCGATCGTGCACGCCTTCCACCAAGGCTCGGCACCCGAGACGATTCGCGAGGACTTCCCGAAGCTGACGCTCGTCAACGCCCATGGCGCGCCATCGGGTTCTATTTGGAACATCAGGCTGAAGTGGACCCCTATCTCGCGGGGATGCGGCAGTGGCAGGAACTGGAGCGAGCAGGGGAGCCACCCAGCGCGGAATTGCAGGCTCGGCTCGAGCGGGCACGGCCGGCGCCTGCGCCACGGGACTGAGGGAGCTAGACATCGACTTCCGATCGGCGCAGGCCGTCGGCTTGGATTCGGTGCGCGACCTGGGGGGTACTGGAACCTGGCTGCCCGGGAAGATCGCCTGGCGTCGCGCCGGCCTGAGTGAGTATCGTGTAGGCATGATCGGCGTTGACCTTCCGGACTTTGGACCGTATCTGCACGAGTGCGCGGGCGATCTTGAGCAGCTTCGTCAGAATTGGTTGACCAATGAAGGAGTCTTCCTAGGATTTGCCAGGGGCTGCGGATTACCCGTCGGCGGAGTGATTCGCGGCGAACCTGGGGAGCTTGTTAAGCGCGGCTTGCTTGACGCGGACGCAGCGGGCACAGACGGAGAGCCCTGGTTTCATCCCTTTCGCTTGTATCCGCTCTCCAGACTGCTGGAAACGCTCAGGCCGACGTGGAGAGATGTGCTGTCGGACGAAGAACTCCGGGCGTGGGCACGGTATTGGGATAGCATCACGGATTTGGCCGTGATCCTAGAACCAGTGTACTGGCCCCGTTTAGTCGGCACCGAGCGTATGAGCCTCGGCAGTGAGAAAGCATATCGAATGCGTCACGACGCGTATCGGGCGCGAGTTACCAAACTAGTTCAAGAACTCGATGCCGGCGCATGGCAGAAGGTCCATGAATGCTTGCGCCTTGAGGCTGCCTCGATGGACGGCAACTCGAGTCTTTACCTATTGCTACGAGTTTCAAAGTGGCACGAACGAAAGCAACTGCGCGGCCCGATCTCTGGAGCGCTTTGGATCCGACATATGGCAGAGGTGATCCGACGGGCATTCGAGGAAGTCCATGCGCAGCGGTGGCACGAAGAGGATGAGGCCTTTGGACTTTGGAGCACCCATGGGCGCGTCATTGCCTTTGGAGCTGCACGTCCCCTCGACGATGTGATGATGGCAAAGACTTTTCTTGCGCGCGAATTCGGCTTGTTCACCGGAAGTACGCTGCGCTGGTACGTAGAGGGACACACCGAGTACTTCGCTTTGTTGGAGGTCGTGGAAGACATAGCTCGGTTCGGGGTCGAGCTAGTGAACCTTCAAGGAGGCATCGCGTCGGGAAAGAACAACGCACCCTTGAAGTTGGAGGCGATGCTGAAGCAAGACAGGTATCTCCGACGATTCAGCATGCTTTCCCTTGACGGAGACGTTCCGGAAAATGTGAAGTTTGTCCGGGAGCAAGTCAGGCAGGGCCACATCGTTGGCATGATCACCGTTCACAATCCTGACTGGGAGTTCGCAAACTTCACTTGCGCGGAGCTTGTTGAGGTGGCCGCCGGGATTGACGAGAACAATGGCTTTCCAGGTGACGCAGTGCGGCGGGCGAATTGGGACGGTATTACAACTTCGCGCGCGTTCGAAGCCAAGTACCTGGAAGCGTCGGCCCGAAGGCCCGGGAAACTGAAGGATGAGCAGTGGGGTCGCGCTCTCGCTTGCTGGGCTGATAGAACTCCCGAACGCCCGAATGGCGAACCACGACCGCTTTGGAAAGAGTTAAGGGCGGCTCTGCATAGCTGGTCATCAAACTACGAATCGCAGCGTGAGGACTTCACGTTCGATCCTGAGACTTTCTCGTCGATCCCACGAACTAAGGGAGTGAGCTAGCCGGCGATCGAGCCGCGCGGTCTTGGCGAGACCTTGCTCTGAGGTGGCGCCAGCGCTCTCATGATCTCTCGGCGACGAACGTGGTTCGGCGAGCCAACCTCAGCGCAAGACCGTCAGCGGATCCCCGAGCACGATGTTCTGCCAGCTCAGCACCGGCATCGCCACATAGTAACTCTCCGCCAGGTTCCTTCCCAGCCAGTACGACGGGAACAGATAATCAGGCCGCGCGATCGTGTTCAGATATGGCTCCGTCACGTGCCCGCCCGCGCCCGTCGCGCCTTCGTCGAGATAATCCGCGGCCAGCGTCTGCGGACCACCCTTCCACCAGCCGTCGCGGTTCGACCACGGGCCGATGTTCCACGCCGCCGGCGGCCGTTCGAACGTGCGGCCGTTGGTGGAGACGAACTCGGTGACCACGGCGCCGGGCAGCCACTGGAAGCCCACGCGGCGCTGTCTGCGGTTCCCGTCGTTCGACCCCCAAGACGCATAGCCGATGACGTCCTTCTCGCCTTCCACGACCCGGGTGGTTTCGTCGAACACGACGTGCTCCTTGGGCAGCAGGATCGCCGCGGTGCGCAGCAGGTTGTTACCGGGCTGGTCATCGTCCGACTTGAGATCGATCACGAACCGGCCGCGTTTCCGCGCCGCGAGTGACCGGTCGATCATGGCCTTCACCGTGGCGACGTCGTAGGCGGCCAGGCGAGTCACCAGGTAGATGGGGAAGTCCGCGTGCGAGAACGGCAGGTCGCGCTGGCGGTAGAACGGGTTCGGCACGTAACCCGCCAGCGGGTAGGTCTTGCCCTGCAGGATTCCGTAGAGCAGCGTCAGCTCGCTGTCGACGGCGGCCATTTCGGCGTCGCGCCCCATCGTGCCCGCGATGCGCAGCGGCACGCCGAGCGTCGTCACCAGATAGAAGACCGGCTCGACGAGCCCGCGGGAGCGAAGGCACTCGGCCACGGGCGCCTGGATGGTGCGCAGGTAGCTGGGGCGGTCGATGTCTTCGGCGGCAAGGGTCCGCAGGCGGCAGATGTTGCGTTCCGGAAGCCCGCGTTTCGCGGCGTAGTAAGCGCCGATTTCGCGCGAGGCCGGCGAAGCTTCGTTGACGATCAACAGGACGCGGTCGGCGTCGGCCGCGAACGCCGTGGCCGCGGCAAGCGCCAGTACCGCGCGCCCCACGTCAGTCCTTGAGCGTCTTGAGATAATCGACGATCGCTTCCGCATCCTTTTGCGTCAGCGTGTAGGCCGGCATCGGCGGATCGGCGGGCTTGCCCGACGGTCCCTTGCCGGTCATCAGGTATTTCACCAGCGCGCCTTCGCCCCACTTCTTCCAGACCTTGCCGCCCGGCGTGATGTCGGGCGACGTCTTGTGCCAGCCCGGCACCGGCTGCAGCGGCGCGAAGTCGAGCACCGCGCCCTTCATCCACTTGGTCTTGTCAAACTGGCCCTTCTCGTCCTTCGGCGTGTGGCAGTCCTGGCACTTGCCGACTTCATTGGCCAGGTACTTGCCCCATTCCACGCCCTTGGGGTCTTGGGCGGCGGCCAGCGCCGCCGCGGCGAGGGTCAGAAGGGATGCGCGAAATCGCATAGCCACATGGTAACTGATGAGCCGGATAGAATGTCTAGAAAGCACCTGCCGTGGATCTGGACCAGTTGCACACGTTTCTGGAGATCGTCCGCCTGAAGAGTTTCTCCAAGGCCGCGCAGGCGTGTTTCCGGACGCAGCCCGCGGTGAGCGCGCAGATCCGGCAACTGGAGCAGGAGCTGAACACCTCGCTGTTCGACCGGCTGGGGACGCGGATCCAATTGACCACCGCGGGGCGGATCTTCGCCGACCATGCCGAGCAGATTCTGGCGCTGCGGCGCCAGGCGCAGGACGCGATCCGCGAGCTGGAGCGGACACCCCGCGGCGAGCTGGTGATCGCGGCCAACGAGTCGATTTGCATCTACGTGCTGCCCCAGGTGTTCGCCGAGTTCAAGAAGCTGTTTCCGAATGTACAGTTGCGCGTGGACCGCAGCTTCGGCGCGAATGTCGTCGAGGGCGTGGTGGACAACCAGGCGGACTTCGGGATCACGCAACTGCCGGTGCTGGAGAAGCGCCTGGAGGCGGTGAAGTTCCACAGCGACGAAGTGCGCGTGATCCTGCCGCCGGGCCACCCGCTGGCCGGCAAGCGCAGCGTCGCGGCGCGGGACCTGGCCGGCGCGCCGCTGCTGTTGCCGAAGACGGGCAAGACCCGCGCGCGCCTCAACGAATGGCTGGAACCGGTCGAAGAGAAGTTACAGATCTCAATGGAACTGGATTCCACCGAAATGATGAAGCGCTTCGTCATCGCGGGGTTGGGGGTATCGTTCCTAGCGGCGTCGAACTGCCGCGAGGAGGCGGAACGGGGCGGCCTGGTGACGGCTGCGCTGGCGCCGGAACCCATGATCCGGCAGCTCGGGTTAATCTATAGAAAAGACAAAGCGCTGTCGAAAGCCGCGCTGGGCTTCATTCAGGCTACGTTGGAGTTCGCGGGGGGCCCGGCGCCCGCCGTGGCTTCGCGCTGACCACGGGTATAGGCATGGATCGGCACACCATCAAAACTTCGACGATCTTCGCCGCCGTCGGCGGCAAAACCGAAGTCTACCGGTCCGTCGACGACATGCCCGCGCCGCTGCGGAAGCAACTGGAAGCTTCCACGAACAGCCTGAACTCGGCCACCATCCTGATCGCCGACCGCAACGGCCGCGAGGAACTGGTGCGCGCGCTGCGCGGACTGCCGTCGCACGTCCGGACGCGCCTGGCCAAGCCCCTCGGGGTCCCCCACGCCGCGCCCGGCCGGCCGCGGCCCGCCGCCACGGCGCCGCCGCACAGGCTGGCGCTGCGCTTCGTCGTGCAGAACTGGGCCGAGATCCTGTTGCCGGGCGTCATCGGTCTGCTGCTGTGGCTCGCGGTCACGCAGAGCTGACCTTGCGTCTTACCGCGGCTCGCATCAGGCCGTCGCGACACCAAACTGACAAGCAATCGTTATCGTTCGTTCACTTTGAGCTGTTACCCTCCTTCGATTAACACTCGGTGCCGGAAACTCGGCCGTCGCCGTCATCAAGCTCAATCCGAAGGAGAAATCGCTGTGTTGAGACTCGCCTGCCTGATTCTGGCCGCCGCCGGCACGGTCGCCGCTCAGGATCCCACGCTGACGCCCCTCGGCACCTTCCGCACGGGGTTGTTCGACCGTGGCGCAGCCGAGATCGTGGCGCACGATCCCGCCTCCCAGCGGCTGTTCGTCGTCAACGGCAGCGACCAGACTATTGACATCCTGGATTGCCGGAACCCGGCCGACCTGCGCCGCATCTCGCAAGTCCGCATCCCCGCCGACTGGGGGGTGACCGCGAATAGCGTGGCCGTCCGGAACGGAATTGTCGCCGTGGCCGTGGAAGCGTCGCCCAAGACCGACCCCGGTTCGGTGATCTTCCTCGACGCCGAGGGCCGGTTTCGCAAGGGCGTCAAGGTGGGCGCGCTGCCGGACATGATTACGTTCACGCCGGACGGGCGGCGGGTCTTGACCGCCAACGAAGGCGAGCCCTCCGATGACTACCGCACCGATCCCGAGGGCAGCGTCAGCATCATCGATATCTCCGGCGGCATCGACAACCTCACACAGGCCAACGTCCGTACTGCCGACTTCCGCGCGTTTGCCGCCGCGAGCCTCCCCGCCGGGGTCCGCGTCTATGGACCGCGCGCGACACCCGCGCAGGATTTCGAACCCGAGTTCATTGCGGTTGCACCCGATTCCCGCACGGCGTGGGTGACGCTGCAGGAGAACAACGCGGTCGCGGTGCTCGACATCGAGCAGGCGCGCTTCACTCGCATCGCGCCGCTGGGCCTCAAGGAACACTGGCGCGCGGAGAATACGCTCGACGCTTCCGATCGCGACGGCGTGGCCCGGCTTCGCACCTGGACCGTCTGGGGCATGTACCAGCCGGACGCGATCGTGCCGTACACGAGCCCCGACGGCCGGTTGTGGCTGCTCACCGCCAACGAGGGCGATGCCCGGGCGTACCCGGGCTTCAGCGAGGAGACGCGCATCGCCGACCTGCGCCTGGATCCGGCGATGTATCCGAACGCGGCCGAGATGCAGCGTCCGGGCGAGGCCGGCCGCCTGCGTTGCACGAACGCGGCCGGCGATTTGGACGGCGACGGCGACATCGACATGATCCACACCTTCGGCGGCCGGTCGTTCTCGGTCTGGACTCCGGACCTGCAACTGGCGTTCGATAGCGGCAACCAGTTCGAGCTAATCTCGCAGATCAACCTCGGGCCGGTGTTCAACCTCTCGAACTCCAACCAGACCTTCGACGACCGTAGCGACGACAAGGGTCCGGAACCGGAAGGCATCGCCACCGGCACGGTGCGCGGCGTGCCCTACGCCTTCATCGCCAACGAACGCCAGAGCAACATCCTGATCTACGATCTCGTGGACCCCACCAATCCCCGCTACATCGGGCAGTGGTGGAACCGGAATCCGTTCGTGCCGGCTAACACCGCGGCGGCGGGCGATCTGGGCCCCGAAGGGATTACGTTCATCCGCGCGGAGGACTCCCCGAACGGGCGTCCCCTGCTGGCGGTGGCCAACGAGATCAGCGGTACCGTGACGCTCTGGCAGGTCAACTAGTTCGGTCGTCCGCAGCGGGGGAATGGTCCGCGGAAGAATGGAACCGGGGCCGCTGTCTTCATTTTGGAGGCTTGGCCCGGCTTCAGGTACCGGTGCGCCGGCGCAAGTACTCCTCGAGCGTCCCCATGCCGTTGGTCGACCGCATCTGCGCCGCGTACCGCAACAGCCAGTGGCAGCGGTCGAGTTCCGTGTCGGGCTTGCTGGTGGCCGTGATCACGCCCTGTTGATACACCGTTCCGACCATCCGGCCCCAGGGCTCGTACCGCAGCGCGTCGCCCGGCCGTTGCGGCGGGATCGCCCGGCTGAGCCATTCGTCCATCATGACCAGCGTGTTGGGATTCGCGCAAAGGTCACCCGCGCCGCCGGTCACCGCGCCACCGCCACCCGGGTCGTCGCTGATCCGGGTGCCGAACAGCCGTCCCGGACTCACCAACTGCATGCCATCCTGCGACAGCGTCAGATAGTCCGTATAGCCGTGGCTCCAAATGAGCGTGTACTGGCGCTTCACCGGGTCGGTGAGGATCCACCTTCCGGTGAGGTTGCCCTGGGCCTGACGAAAGGTCCCGTTCGGGAAGATCGCGACGGGCCCGCCCGTGAACCAGTTCCAAAGCCCGGTAATCGGGCGGTTGGAGGCCGGCGCCGGCGGCGCGCTCGACACCCGGGTCCCGAACAGCCGCGTGCCTTGAACCAAACGCTGGTCGTCAGGCGTCAGGGTGAGGCGATCCGTGTACCCGTGGCTCCACACCAGGACGAACACCCGCTCCGCCGGATCGAACCGCCACTTGCCCGTCAGTCCGAAATTGGCGTCCTGCCGGAAGGTCCCGTCCGGCGCGATCAGCACCGGGGGGCCGGTGAACCAGTTCCAGGTGCCGACGATCGATCCCGTGCCGCCCGGCGGGAATCCGGGCGTCGTGCCCGGCGGCGTCCCGGTCATGCCCACGACCGCCACCCGGGTGAGAACCGAGCCGCCGTAATTCGAACCGCTGGAAGAGACTCTTACCAGCCGATCATTCGATTCGATGCGCAGCAACAGCGTGCCGCTGCCCTGCCACTTGCTCTCCGGCAGGTCACTCCAGGACCCCCGGAGCATATTACCCTCCACGTTCCCGAAGAGGGCGTTCAGGAAGTTGGGCCGGCCGTCGTTGATCCAGAAAACGTTGTTTCCGACTTGCCGGATCTGATAACTGCCGCCGGCGTCGTCCTTCCAGTAGCCGGTGAGGTCGATGCGCTGGGCCCAAGCGGGTCCCGCGAATACGGCCGCGACCACGAGGACAATGAGGCTGCGCCGGACTGCGGTTGAGTCGCGCATATGGGCCTCCTTGCAGTAGCCGAAGGTACTACGGGCACGTGCCTGGCCAACAAGACCTCATGAAAAAACAAGCTGTTCTTTGCTCCTTGGGTGATTTCACCCAGTCGATAGCCCCAGCTCTCCCCGGGTGAGTTGCCGGCCGCCGCCGGGCCCTGCTCGTCGTCACCGCCAAAACCCGGGACAGTTCCGGGTTTTCCGGGCTCCCGTCCGCGCCCAGCGATCCAAATTCTCGGGATCTCAATAGCTTCCGCCACCAGAGCCCCTCTTCCCCGACTGTCCGCTAGCGGACAACCCTCGCCTGCGTTAACCAGATGTTCTCCCGCCCGTTATGCCGCCGCAATCCGCGCGAGGTAACCTTACCGTTCGCCACTCAACCTTCACTACCTTTTGCCCGGAACGGAGAACCCTCAATGTTTGCACCCCGCTGGCTTTCCGCCTCGATCCTCGGAGGCATCCTCGCTACTGCGGCGATCGCGCAGAGCACCGCCCCGAGCGTCCGCATTCTGCTGCCGGAACGTACCCGCCTGCTGGAAGGCCAGTTGGTGGACCTGATCCTCGAAGTCCGCAACGCCCCGGCCGTCGCCGGCCTCCGCGTCACCGCGGGCGACCTCGACCTCACCTCCCGCTTCGCCGCTCCCGTCAGCGCGCAGCTCGATTGCGACTCCTCCACCGACTGGGTGATCCGCGCCAACCTCCAGTCCTTCGCCGCGGCCGGCACCGTCAAACTGACCGCCACACTCACCGCCGGCGGCGCTTCCGTTTCCGATTCCCGTGAGATCGTCGTCCGCCCCTTCAGCCTGCCCGCCGACGGACGCCGCAACGTTGTGCTCTTCATCGGCGACGCCATGGGCACCGCCTACCGCGACGCCGCCCGCCTGGTCGACAAAGCCATCCTCGACGCCGCCGGCAAGAACTCCTTCCGCGAAGGCTTCTTCGACAACCTGCTCGAAATGGACAAGATGCCCGTCTCCGGCATGTCGATGACCTACGGGTCGGACTCCATCGTGCCCGATTCCGCCAACACCGGCACCTCCTGGGCCTCCGGCAACAAGAGCTTCCTCAACGCCGTGAACGTCTTCACCGACGGCACCGACTGCCGCTGGCGCTTCAACGGCGCGGCCAACGCCGCCAACCAGCAGTTCATCCTCGATAACCCCCGCGTCGAGAACCTCTGGCAGTACCTGAAGCGCCGCTTCAACTACCGCACCGGCATCGTCACCACCGCCGCCGTCACCGACGCCACCCCGGCGGTCCAGGGCGCTTACAGCGGCTTCCGCCAGACCCGCTTTGAAATCGCCCGCCAGTACCTCGAGAACCCCATGCTCGGCGGACGTCCCGCTTTCGACGTGATCTTCGGCGGCGGCGGCGAAGCGTTCTTCGCCGATAGCCGCACCGACCGCCGCAACCTGCTGCAGGAATTCCAGAATCTCGGCTATCGCTACGTGACGACCGCCACCGAACTCAAGGGGATCCAATTCGGCCAGCCCACCATCGGCTTCTTCAAGAACGCCTCCCGCCCTGGCGCGGCGAGCGACGGGATCCGCGCCGCCAACGACACCAACATGGATGTCGCCTACGACAAGCTGCGCCTGCCCCGTCCCGCCTCCGAGCCCGAGCCGAACTTCGGCGGCTTCCCCGACCAGCCGATGCTGGAGCTGATGACCGAAAAGGCGATCGAGATTCTCTCCACCTCGTTCGGCCGCCAGCCCTTCATCCTGATGGTCGAGGCCGCCTCCATCGATAAGCAGTCGCATCCGAACCACATGTCGGGCACGATCTGGGACACCATTGAAATGGACCGCGCCATCGGCGTCGCCCGCCGCTGGGCCAACCGCCGCGCCCAGAAGGACACCCTCCTCGTCGCCACCGCCGACCACGACCAGTCCATGCACATCATCGGCGTCTCGAACCTCCCGGAGGCCGAATACTTCAACCGCTCCAAGCGTGAGGAGATCGCCATCACCTCCGCCCGCGGCAACCAGTGGTTCACCATTTACGGCGACTCCCAGACCAACACCCGCGCCGGTATCCCGTTCATCAACGGGAGCGTCGGCGCCGAGAACAACCGCGGCCAGAGCGGCGCGCCCGGCACCTTCACCTGGTCCACCGTCGCGGGCAACCCCGCGGCCAGCGGTTACTCCACTTACTTCGGATCCACCGCTTACCCGCTGGACACCGCGTCCGGATATCCGGCCAATTCCACCAGCGGTTCTACCCCCATCCGCCGCCTCGCCGTCGGCTTCCGCACCGGCGACCACACCGGCTCCAGCGTCCCGGTGACCGCGGAGGGCCCCGGCGCGTTCCTCTTCACCGGCTACATGGACCAGACCGACATCTTCTTCAAGATGGCCCACGCCCTCACCGGCGACACCGCCGACGGCGACAAGCTGGTGGAGATCCTCAACAGCACGCGCTTCCCGAAGTCGATCGGTAAGTAGCCCCGTGCTGCGCCAGATGTTCCGCTCGATGTTCCTGGGGGCGCTGCTCACCGCGGCGCCCCTGGCCCCTGCCGGGGAAACGGATCCGCGCTCCGCGGCGGCCTACCTGCTGCAGTTCTCGCTCACCGAGACTCCGGTTGCGGTCGTCGCGCGGATGGGCTCACCCCGCGTCACCTCCGACTTCGAACCCGGCTTCCGCACCTTGCAGTTCCAGATCGACACGCACGATAACCACGAATTCAGCCACGCATTCTGCTTCGATAAGGCCGGCCGCCTGCTCAGCATCACCCGCAACTCCGAGGAACCGGAACTCGTCGATGCTCTGTTCCCGGCCGGCGCCACCCGCACGTACCAGTGGCCTGCCGAGGGCAAAGCTCAATACCGCGTTCGCGTCCGCTCGTTCCCCGATGGCCGCTTCCTCCTGGCCATGGGCGTGGGCCAGGCCGGCGAAAAAACCACGCAGCTCGTCCTCGCCCGCCGCGCCGCCCTGGAAGCCTTCTTCCCCTGGCTGGCGGAGCAAATCCCGGGGCCCCGAACCCCCTAGAATAGATTTTCGGGGGTGATGATGTACTTCCAGCAGTTCTACCTGACCTGCCTTGCTCATGCGTCCTACATGGTGGCGAGCGACGGCGAAGCCGCGGTGGTCGACCCGCAGCGCGACGTGGACCTCTACCTCGAGGAGGCCGCCAAGCGGGGCTTCCGCATCCGCCACATCATCGAGACGCACCTCCACGCGGACTTCGTCTCCGGCCACATCGAACTCGCCGCCCGCACCGGCGCCGCCATCTACGTCGGCGCCGCCGCCGGAGCCACTTTCCCCCACGTGGCTGTTCATGACGGCGACGTCGTGGAGTTCGGCAAGTGCCGCCTGAAGTTCCTGGAGACGCCGGGACACACCGTCGAGAGCATCACCGTGCTCGTCTCCGACCTCGAGAAATCGCCCGAGCCCTTCGCCGCGCTCACCGGCGACACCCTCTTCATCGGCGATGTCGGCCGCCCCGACCTCTCGAAGGACAAGACCCCGCAGGAACTCGCCGGGCTGCTGTATGACAGCCTGCAGGCCAAGCTGCTGACGCTTCCCGACGCGGTCGAAGTCTACCCCGCGCACGGCGCGGGGTCGCTATGCGGGCGCCAGATGCGCCCGGAGCGCGTTTCCACCATCGGCCGTGAGCGCGAAACCAACTACGCCCTGAAGGCGAAGTCCCGCGACGAGTTCGTGCACCTGCTGACGGCGGAGCTTCCGGAGCGCCCCGGCTACTTCGCCCTCGACGCCGAGATCAACCGCACCGGCGCCGCGCCGCTCGCCGAACTCAAGCCCCTGGCGCTACTCTCGCCGGAGCAGGTCGCCACGGCCGCGGACGCCATCGTGCTCGACACCCGCCCGCCGTCCGCCTTCGGCGCGGGCCACATTCCGCGCTCGTACAATATCCCCCTGGGCGGCCAGTACGCCTCCTGGGCGGCGACGCTGCTCGGGCTCACCACGCCGCTGATCCTGGTCGCCGAGGATGACGAAGCGCTCGAAGAGTCGCGCATGCGCCTGGCGCGCGTAGGCGTCGAGAAA
This sequence comes from uncultured Solibacteraceae bacterium, assembly GCA_964471915.1. Taxonomy (GTDB): domain Bacteria; phylum Acidobacteriota; class Terriglobia; order Bryobacterales; family Bryobacteraceae; genus JAIEPW01. The sequence goes on from CAYYID010000064.1 coordinate 30,888, forward strand.
GTCGCTGGCGCGCTCGCCGGCGGCTTCCCCGCCTGGCTGGCGGCCGGCCGCCCGGTCGCCGAGACCCCGCAGATCACCGTCGAGAACCTGCGGCAGGAGCTGTCCAACCTCCGCGTAATCGATGTCCGCCGTCCCGCCGAGTTCGAGGACGCGCACGTTCCGGGCGCCCTGCTGCGCCCGCTGAATAAGCTCGCCGAGTCGCTCGCGGACCTGGACCCCGCCGCGTCCTACGCCGTCCACTGCAAGAGCGGCTATCGCAGCGCGATCGCCGTCAGCATCCTGGAGCGCGCCGGGTTTACGCACGTGGTGAACGTCACCGGCGGCTTCGACGCCTGGCGCATCAGCGGCTTTCCCTGCGAGGGGGCGCAGGCCGCGCCCGCCTGCTCCGCCGCCGGCTAGCTCGTTCGCGGACCCGGGCGCGCTCCCCGGCGCGCCAGCCGCCGCGTCGCCCGCACCGCCTTGCGCTCCGCGCGCGCCTGCATCACGCGCTCCCGCTCCAGTTCCAGCAGTTCCGCGCGGCTGCGCTCCTTGATCCCCTGGTCCAGCACTTTCCAGAACCGGCCGAAATACTCCAGCGCCGACGCCAGCGAGAACAGCATCACCGCCCACATCGCGCCCAGCACCCACGGCTGCAACTCGTTCCAGTGGATCGCCAGCATCGCCACCGACACGGCGATCACCTGCATGAGCATCTTGCTCTTGCCGAGGTCGCTCGCCTTGATCGTGTAGCCTTCCGCCGCCGCGATGGAACGCAGGCCGCTCACCGCGAACTCCCGCCCGATGATCAGCACCGCCATCCAGCCCGGCACCCGCCCGATCTGCACCAGCGAGATCAGCGCCGCCGAGATCAGCAGCTTGTCCGCGATCGGATCCAGCAGGATCCCCACCGTGGTTACCTGGTTCCACCGGCGCGCCAGGTATCCGTCCAGCAGATCGGTAGCCGCGCACGCCACGAAGATCGCGAACGCCACAAAGGCCTTCTCGATCGGCATGCCCGCCAGCACGAAGGCGCGCGTGTCCGCCACCAGCGCCGCCACCAGGAGCGGCACAAAGAAGATGCGGGCCAGCGTGAGGACATTCGGCAGGTTCATGAACGTCGCCGCTTACAGGATAAACCACCGGGCGGTTCACCACAGCCGTGGGCCGTACTCCGGAGTCCAGAGCAGCAGCCGGTGCGCGGGATCGAGGCGGACCCCGCGCACCTTCCCCGCGACCTCGATCGCAAACGACTGTTCCGCCTGGTCGAGCAGGACCGTCCGCTCTTCCTCGCCGCGATCGGTTTCGATGGCGAGGGACAGCTTCAGTGCATAGGGCGGGCCGGACTGGCGCTGGCGCACGGACACGCGCAGAGGGCCGGTCTGCTCCCACGACGCTTCGAGGAAGGGAACTCCCGGGCGGTCCATCCACTGGGCCAGGAACTCGCGGGTCCGGGAGTCCGGAGGGGCGCTGGCCACAAACGCCGCCCGCACGTCGTCAAGATCCATGCCGCGTCCCGCACAGCGCACAAGCAAAGACCGCAGGGTGGCGAAGAATACCTTGTCGCCCACCCAGTCGCGCAGCATGTGCAGGACCCAGTGACCCTTCGCATCGGCAAGCGTATGATCGATATCGGAGTTGCCGAGTTGCGCGAGCGGCTTGTCGCCGCCGTTGCGCAGGATCTCGAAGTAGCCCCGGGCACACTGCCGGGGACTGTAGCCTTCGCGCGAGAAGCGCAGAAACGTGGTCATGGCCGCGCGCCCCTCGACCGCTTCGATGGCGACCGCCGCCGAGTACTGCGCCAGCGTCTCGCCGATCTTGCCGCGGACGGCCACCAGATTGCCCCACCAGGCGTGCGCGGCCTCATGCGCAAACAGGGGGAGGTTGCCGTCCGGCTGCGCGAAGGCGCTGCTGAGGGCCGCGACAAACCCCGGCGTGGACGCGGCGTACCAGGGGACGGAGTCCTCCGGGACTTCGGCGATCGCCAGTCCAGCGTACGGGTACTTGCCGAACCGTTCCTCCATGGCGCGCACCGCCTCGGCCAGCGCCTTCGCCTGACGTGGTCCGCGGTCCGGCGCAGGAGAGAACGTCAGGACCCGGATCGGCAAGCCGCCGGAGCGGCCGGTGTACACCGCATAGGCCCCGGCAATCAAGGATCGCGGAACGGCAACATTCGTCCGCCAGCGCTCGACCGCGCCACCGGGAGCTTCGTCACGCGAAACCAGTGCGCCGTCCGAGGCCCCGTTCCAGCTCCGCGGAAGGCGCAGCACGGTCTCACCCGGCGCCGCCAGCAGGTCGTCGGTCGAACCAGCCGCCGTGCGCGGCGCGGGAATGGGGTACCAGCGGCTTACCCAGGAAGCCAGCGTGAACCGCTCCGCGCTAAGCAACTGGTCGCCGTTGGCGATCTGCTCCAACTTGAAGGCGGCCTCGATGATGTCGCCCTCCCGGTACGCCTTGTCGAACTCGAAGCGTGCGATCCGGACGCCGGGAACGGCTCCAAGCGTCTGATTCAGGCTGACGGTCGCGCCCGCAGCGGAAGCGGCGACGAAATGCATTCCCGCACGGCCGGCGTTCAACCCGAGCGCCAGGGACTTGGCCTCGGGGATGGTGAGCCGCAGTTGGGCGTGCCCTTCCACGCGGATCCGCCGGGCGTCCGGTTCGACGTGCACGTCCAGATCCAGGCGCACATACTTCCAGCCGCCACCGGGAAAGGGCGTCTCGGCGGCCGCGGCCGACATCGTGAGCATCAGAAGAGCGAAGCGCATCTCAGGCCACCTCCGTGCCGCGGCGGCGCGGCCAGCCGAATTGTTCCCCGGCCGCTGCCAATTCGCCGGGCGCCAGCACATAGCGGATTTCGTGAAGCCTGGGGTTCTTGCGCGCCGTGGCCGGCAACGCGCCCCACACGCGTGGCGCCAGAAGTACGGCATCGCGGGAGCTTCCCACTTGCGCCGCGTCCCCGGACCGCGTCAGCACCCGCGGGCGAATGTCGAACGCGGCGGCGGGGAACAGCAACGAGAGATCCGCCGCGATGCTGCGCGCCTTCGTTTCCTCCAACTCGCAGACCCAGAGTGTCCGGCGCTTGCCTCCCGAGCCCGGGGCGATCCGGCCGGGCAAGGCCGGATCCGGCCGGATGGTGACGAAGCGGATCCCGTCCAGCCGGTGCGGCCAGCGCTGCCGCAAATCGTTGTAATGGAAATAGGTCGCGACGAGGGTCGCGCGCGGCGGCTCCTTCGCCGCGCCGACCAGCCACGGGGTGGCCGCGACCGCGAAGTGCGCCTCGATCTCGCGGCAGTGGCCGGCGCACTGCAAGACGCTGCATTCGAGGAAGTAGACCGCCTCGGGGGCCGCGGGCGGCGCAGGCTTCCAGTCTGCAATCAGGCGAGCCAAGGCGGGCGGCGACAGGCGGTGGACGCGATGGGCTTCCCGGATCACGCGGTCCACGAACCGCGCGGTTCCCTGCGCCACCCGCGCAGCCGGCGAGCCCGCGAGCACCCGGGTCCCGCTCGCGGGCCGGGTCTCCGCCAGACCATCCCGCACCAGTTCTCCGTAGGCTCGCCGCACTGTGTGCAGATTCACGTTCCACATCCGCGCGGCCTCCCGGACGGGCGGCAACTGCTGACCGGGCGCCAGCTTCCCCGTGGCGATCCGGTAACGGAAGTCCTCCGCAAGCTGGTGGTACAGGGGCACCGGGCTGCCGGGGTTCAGGGTAGGTTTCATTGTTCTAGTGTTCTAGAACAGTATACGGAGCGGGCGGGGGACCGTTAGCAATAACCTTAGGCGGAATCCGGTCAGTGGACGATATGCGCGGAAAGCCGCCGCCGGACGGACTCCGGGACCTCCGCCACGATGTGGCAGTACTTTTCGTCGTACCGTTCGTCCAGCACCCGCGCGTGCTCGTGCAGCAGGTGCGTGGCGCCGCCCTCGGCCACCGGGATCCGGAACACCGTCTTCACCACGGGATCCAGTTCCAGCCGCCGGTCGATCAGCGCGACCAGCTCCGGCAGGCCCTCGCCCGCCAGCGCCGAAACGCCCGCTGCCTCCACCGGACCCTTGGCCAGCCGCTGGCTCAGCGTCACCACGTCGCGCTCGGCCGCCGGCACCCGGTCCATCTTGTTCAGCACCAGGATCTGCGGCGTCGTCTCCGCGCCGATCTCCTTCAGCACCTCGGCCACGTGCGCGATGTACTCCTCGGCCATCGGCGCGGAGGCGTCCACTACGTGCAGCAGCAGGTCCGCCTCGGTGACTTCTTCGAGCGTGGCGCGGAACGCCCGCACCAGTGTGGTCGGCAGGTTGCGGATGAAACCCACCGTGTCGCTCAACAGGACCTTCCGGTTCGACGGCAGCACCAGGTGGCGCACCGTCGGGTCCAGCGTGGCGAACCTTTTGGCGTCCGCCAGCACCGCCGCTCCCGTCAGCCGGTTGAACAGCGTCGACTTTCCGGCGTTCGTGTAGCCCACCAGC